>NZ_JBIAMJ010000003.1:352212-418117 GCF_042874035.1 Streptomyces sp. NPDC004284
AGGGGCGGCTCCCCGCAACGGGGAGCCGCCCCTCTCGCATCCGTGTCAGCCCTTGAGCTCGGCGGCGACGAGCTCCGCGATCTGCACGGCGTTCAGCGCCGCGCCCTTGCGCAGGTTGTCGTTGGAGAGGAAGAGCGCGAGGCCGTTCTCGACGGTCTCGTCCACGCGGATGCGGCCCACGTACGAGGCGTCCTTGCCGGCCGCCTGGAGCGGGGTCGGGATCTCGGAGAGCTCGACGCCCTCGGCGTCCTTGAGGAGCTCGTAGGCGCGCTCGACGCTGATCGGACGCTCGAAGCGGGCGTTGACCTGGAGGGAGTGGCCGGAGAAGACCGGGACGCGCACACAGGTGCCGGAGACCTTGAGCTCCGGGATCTCCAGGATCTTGCGGGACTCGTTGCGGAGCTTCTGCTCCTCGTCGGTCTCGTGCGTGCCGTCGTCGACGAGGTTCCCGGCGAGCGGGACGACGTTGAAGGCGATGTTGCGGCGGTAGACGGCGGGCTCCGGGAAGGCCACGGCCTCGCCGTCGTGGGCCAGCTCGGCGGCGCGCTCGGCGACGGCCTTGACCTGGCCGTCCAGCTCGGCGACACCGGCCACGCCCGAGCCGGAGACGGCCTGGTACGTGGTGGCGATCAGCGCGGTGAGCCCGGCCTCCTGGTGGAGCGGCTTGAGGACCGGCATCGCGGCCATCGTGGTGCAGTTCGGGTTGGCGATGATGCCCTTGGGGCGGTCCTTGATCGCGTGCGGGTTGACCTCGGAGACCACCAGCGGGACCTCGGGGTCACGGCGCCAGGCGGAGGAGTTGTCGATCACGACGGCGCCCTGCGAGGCGACCTTCTCGGCGAGGGCCTTGGAGGTGGCGCCACCGGCGGAGAACAGCACGATGTCGAGGCCGGTGTAGTCGGCGGTGGAGGCGTCCTCGACCGTGATGCCGTCCACGACGCTGCCGGCGGAGCGCGCCGAGGCGAAGAGCCGCAGCTCGTCGACCGGGAAGTTCCGCTCGGCGAGGATCTTCCGCATGACTGTGCCGACCTGACCGGTGGCTCCGACGATTCCGACCTTCACGGGGACTCCTCCGTACGCATGTGCAGGGTGCTGCCGGTCCATGATGCGTATGTCCCCGGCCGCCTTGTCCAATCCATTGTCCAAGGGGCGGGATCGAACGTTCCGGACCGCTGCCGCGTCACAGGGGGGACGCAGAGGGAGGAGGCACGGTGGCGGTAGTGAGGAAGGCCCGGCGCGCCGGGGCGGACGATCCGCTGGACGCGGCTCTCGTGGACCGGGTGAGGGCGATCCTGGCGCTGGGCGGGGTGCCGCACGCGGACCTCCAGGACGGGGTGCAGCAGGTGCGGCTCAGGCTCCTGGAGTCGCGGGCGAAGGGGCGCGGGGCGCCCAGGTCCACCGCCGCCTGGTGCGCGGTGGTGGCCTCGAACATCGCCGTGGACTGGCACCGGGAGCGGCGCCGGCGGGAGCGGCTCGACGAGCGGCTGACGGCGCTGCGCCCCTGGGACACGGGGCAGCCGGCCGGCGAGGAGGCCAGGGTCCTGTCGCTCTCGGTCGCGGAGGGACTCGAGGAACTGCCCCTCCCGCAGCGCCAGGTCCTGGTGCTGCGCTTCTACGCCGATCTGCCGGTGGCCGACATCGCGGAGGCGCTGGAGATCCCCGAGGGAACGGTCAAGAGCCGACTGCACGCCGCCGTGCGCGCCCTGCGCGCCCGGCTGCACACGGACGAGGTGGTGTGAGGGTGGACAGGAACGAGCACGAGCAGGACCCCGTGCGACGGGTGGTGTCCGGGGAGCCGCTGCCCGAGGGGGCCGAGCGGGATCCCGGGGTGCGGGCCGCGCTGGACGACGTGGCGGTCCTGCGCGAGCAGCTGGCGTTCATCGGCGAGGCGCTGGCCGGAACCGGAACCGCCCCCGGGGCGGCGGTCGTCCGGATGCCGCAGCGCCCCCGCCGGCGGCGCGTGCCGCGCCCGCTGCTCGCCGGTGTGGCGGCCGCGGCCGTCCTGGGAACCGGAGCGGCCTATCTGGTGGCCCACAACGGCGTGCCGGAGGGGGAGGAGCGGGCCAAGCCCACCGCCGAGAGCGTGGTCGCGTGTGCCACGGACGTCGCCGAGGGGACGGTGGCGCGGGTCGAGCCGCTGAGCGGCGACGAAGGGGTCCGGGTCGTCCTGACCGTCGAGCACGCGTACAAGCCGGCGGCCGCGAAGCCCCGGCTGGTCTTCACGGCCCGGGATTCCGGGGCGTCGTACTTCCGGCCGGGCACGCGCCTGCTCGTCCTCGTCCCCGGTCCCCCGGGAGAGGGGCCGATCACCTTCCGCGAGGGCGACCGTCCGCCGGGGGATTCCGGTGAGGATGTCGGCAAGGTGCGCGATGACCTGGAATACGGACGTAAATGGGTGGAGAAGGCGCTGCCCGGATCCATCGGTATCGACTGCTCGGACCCCGGCTGATTCGTTTGTCTGTTATTTACCTCCCCTTGACGCGGAGTTGGCGAGTCCCCTACGTTCCTCCCTGCTTGATCGCGAGATGAACGTTCCATTTCCGAACCATTCTTTTCGGCTTAGGTGGGGGTTTTCGTGAGGAAAAGCAGGATGTCCGTTCCGGGGCGGATCGCGATGGCCTTCTCGGTCGTCGCGGTCGTCGGGGGGATCGCGGCGTTCGGGAGCGCGGGCGGCAGTTCCGCCGCGACGGCGCACCGTGACACGCACCCCGAGCGGATCATGTCCGGCCGGGAGGTCTTCGACTTCAAGAACCTCGGTGAACTGGTCGCCACCTCGCCGGTCATCGTCCAGGCGGAGGTCGTGGGCGTCGCGCCCGGCCGGACCATCGGCAGTGTCGAGGACGGCGGTGTCGACCAGGCCCGCGACGTCACCCTCAAGGTGACCACCTCGTTCAAGACCTATCCGGCCGTTCCCCAGACGATCGTCATGGAGGAATGGGGCTGGGACGGTTCCGGAAACGGCTATCAGGTCGAGAACGTGACCTGGAGCCAGGTCGGCGACAAGGGATTCTATTTCCTTGAGCCCAGCGACGGCGCAAGCCGCTATCAGCTGGTGAACACCCAGGGACGGGCTCTGGACAAGGGCGGCTGGCTGGAACTCTCCGCCGACCCGAAGTCCGCATTCGCCACGTCCTTCTACTGGGACCCGCTGGATCTGGTGATGGAGCTGAAGCGGCTCACGAACACCAAGAACCCGCCGGCCGACCTGCCCGCGGCGCAGTCGGAGCCGACGATCGTCACGGGTGACGCGGCGGACGCGCCGGCACCGGTGGAGGGCACGGAGGAGCCGATTCCCGGTGACTCCACGGCGGACGGTTCGGAGCCCACTCCCTACCCGTCCCCGAGCTGATGTCCCCGACCGCTCACAGCAACCGAAGCGCCCTCCCCGACTCCTGGAAGAGACCGCTCATGCAGTTTTCGTTCCCCCGGATTCCGTCCGTGCTCGCCGTCGCGGCCGCCCTCGTCCTCACCATCCCCTCGTCGGCCCAGGCCAGCCACGACGACAACGGAACCGACCCCGACAACCGGAACCAGGCGGTGAAGGGCTTCAGCCTCACCTCCAACGGCTCCACCGCGATGGGCTACGGCAAGGCCGAGCTGGAGCGCAGCGTCATCACCACCTCGTGGGGCGGCGGCGATATCGAGGTGTACGACGGTGCCTACGGCGACACCAAGTGGCACGGGCGGACCGACTGCACGAACTGGAACGCCCTCTGGACCTCGTGCGACATCATCCGGGTGCGCTTCAACACCTCGTACTCCAAGTCCCTGAACCAGTGGAAGAGCCTCGGCTGCCACGAGTTCGGCCACACGGGCGACCTGGGGCACCGGTACGCGTCCACCGACACCGACAACAACTCGTGCATGCGGATCGAGATCTGGCCGATGCACTACGACCAGCACGACCTGAACGCGATCGCGGCGGGGACGTGATCGCCGTGCGGAGGAGATTCGTCGCAGCGACCGTCGCGGTGACCTCGGTGACCCTCGCCCTCACGGGGTTCCTGCTGACCAGGGACTCGGAGGAGGAGGCCTTCAAGAAGTCCGCCGCCGGCGCCGCGTTCTGCCGGGAGGCGGCACCGCTCGACCTGAGGAAGACCGAGGAACTGACCCCGCACAAGCGGCAGCACGTCATCGAGGACCTCGGCAAGCAGGCCCCCGAGGGCGTCGCCCCCGACTTCGAACGGCTCAGCGCCTGGTACGACCACGCGGAGCCGGAGCGCGAGGAGGCGGCGCGGAAGTCGAGCTACGCCGTGGGCGAGTTCATCGAGCGGGTCTGCCCCGAGATCAACATCGGCGGCATCCGCTCCTGAGGGCACGGGCACGGGCACGGACACGGAAGGGGCGGGCACCGGTCTCGGTGCCCGCCCCCTGTCGTGCTCCGGGTGTTACGGGGTGACCGCGCCGATCAGGACGCTGCCGGTGCCCGCGATGGTGCCGCGGGCGTTGAGGAGCTGGACCTCGCCGAAGAACTGGCGGCCCTCGGGGGCCGCGCCGGCGACGAGGACCTCGGCCGAGACCGGGGCGGAGGCGCCGTTGGCCAGGGTGACCGGCTTCGAGGCGTCGACCTTCACGGTGCCGAGCGAGGGCGAGTAGTACACGTCCTTGTAGTCGTACGTGGTGCCGCCCGCGGCCTGGACCGAGTAGCCGTCGATGGTGACGGTGTACGTGCCCGCGGCCGGGTTCAGCAGGGAGACGGACTCCTCCGAGTCGCCGTCCGCCGACTGGGCCACGGTCGCGCCGTCCAGCGTGACCGTGAGGTCGAGGTCGGCGGCCCGGTCGGAGGTGTTGCCGATCCCGATGTCGAGCCGCTCCACGCCCTCGCCGATGGTGATGGTCCGGGTCTGCTTCTCGTGGTTCTGGATGGTCGGCGTCTCGGTCTTCTGCGAGCCGAGGGAGCCGCCCTTGAGCGTGCCCGTGATGCCCGCGAAGCGGTTGGTGACCTGCCACTGGACGGCGGCCGGGGTGCCGACCTTCGCCTCGGCGACCGTCTGGACGGCCGGGTCGAAGTCGGCGCCGAGGGCGGTGACGTTCAGGGTGTACGGGTTGTCCAGGTCCGGCGACGTGCGGCGGGCCTCGACCTCGATCTCCCAGACGCCCGGCGTCGGGTTCGCGTAGGACCGCAGGTCCGGGCGGCAGGTGTTGGCCGGGTTGTAGTGCGGGTAGCACGTCGTCGAGCCGCTGGACTCCATGCCGACGCCGAACGGGTGGATGGAGATGAACCGGGTCTGGCTCTTCTCCTTCAGACCGCCGAGCGCGACCTCCAGCGTCTTGGCGCCCTTCGGCACGGTGACGAAGTAGGACTTGCTGCTGTTGCGCTGCACCGAGCCGGAGGCGGAGAAGCCGTAGCCCGGGGCGACCAGGTCGTCCGCGACGACCGTGGTGGCGAGGATCTGCTTGTCGACGCCCTCGGTGCGCTCGTCGTCGGCCTCCAGGATGACGCTGTGCACACCGGCGGTGGCGGGGCGGGCCTGGAGCTTGACGGTGACCGGCTTGTTCAGCGGCAGGGAGATCTCGTCGTCGCCGAGGATGCGGAAGGTGCCGTCGTTGTACTTGAGGTCCAGCTCGTGCTCGATCGGCCGGTCCGGGCCGCTCGTGCGCGTGATGGTGACGTCGTAGACCTTCTTCTGGCCGACCTCGAGGCCGCCCTCGCGGTCGTACACACCGGTGCCGGTGTGCGGGGCCGGGAAGATCACGGTGTCGACCGGGGCCTGGACCTTGTAGTCGTGGGCGGTGGCACCGTCCTTGATCGACTCCCAGGCCTCGTCGATGTCGATGAGGCCGGCGCCCTGCTCGTGCGCGGCGACACCGGGGATGCGCTTCGCGGTCGAGGTCAGCGCGGTCCGCAGGGTGAGCGGGGAGAGCGCGATGCCCTTCTGCTTCGCGGCCGAGATCAGCAGCGCGCTCGCGCCCGCCGCCTGCGGCGAGGACATCGAGGTGCCGTTGAACATGCCGTAGCCGGCGGGCAGGGTGTAGCCGGCCTCGGCGACGCCGGCGCCCGGCTGCCAGGTCGGGGTGGAGCTGATGGCCGAGCCGGGGGCGGTGATGGTCGGGGTGAAGCCGCCGTCCTCACGCGGACCGCGCGAGGAGAAGGGGAACATGGCGTACTTCTTCTCGACGGCCGAGCCGTAGTTGGCCGCCCAGGTCGACTGGGAGACGGCCGCGCCGACCGAGAGGACCTTGTCGGCCAGGCCGGGGTCGCCGATCGTGTTGATGCCGGGGCCCTCGTTGCCGGCCGAGATGACCAGCTGGACGCCGTACTGGTCGATCAGGCGGGTGTAGAGGCGCGAGCGGACGTTGTCGCCGTCGTTCTGCTGCGGCAGGCCGCCGATCGACATGTTGACGATGTCGACGCCGCGGTTGACGACGAGGTCCGTCATGCCCTCGGTCAGGGCGGTGTTGGTGCAGCCGCCGGACCAGGTGCACGCGCGCGAGGAGACGATCTTCGCGCCGGGGGCGGCGCCGTTCATCTTCCCGCCGAAGAAGCTGTTGCCGGCGGTGATGCCGGCGACGTGGGTGCCGTGCGCGGACTCGACGAGACCGATGTTGACGAAGTCGTACGTGCCGCCGACCCAGGAGCCGCCCCACGCGTCCGTCGGGACGTTCTTGCGGATCTCGACGACGAACGGGGTGCGCTCGGCGACCTCGGTGGACGGGTCGTCCGTGCCGAAGTAGCCGATCTGGTAGCCGTCCTTGTACGGCTTCATCGGCGCGTCGTCCGTGAAGTCGTTGTTCTGGTTCGTGTCCACGCGGACGGTTCCGGCGGCCGGGTCGTACAGCATGCCGAAGATGTCGGTGGTGTCGCCGTCCCGGTTGACGTCGCCCTTCGGGTCGCCGCCGGCGGTGAAGCTCTCCCGGAAGCGGCTGAACTGGTACGAGCCCTCCGGGGCCTTCCAGCTCTGCGAGGCGGCGGAGAAGACCGGGCCGGAGACCGGGGCGGCCTGGACGCGCCAGGTGTTGTCGCCCTCGGTCACCGGGTCGGTGGCGGTGACCCAGTCGACGATCTTGCGCTCGCCGGTGGTGGTCTTCTGCAGGGCGGGGTGGGCCAGGTCGACACCCGAGTCCAGGATGCCGATGGTCACGCCGCGGCCGTCGGCCTTCGGGTGCTCCTTGACGAAGTCGACCGCGCCCGTCTCGTACGAGGGGTTGTACGGGTTCTTCGCCGGGGTGTCCTTGCCCGGGCCCGGGTACGTCGTCGTGACGGTGGTGCCCTCGACGGCACCCTTCACGGCGTCCGCGCCGGGCGTCGGGTCGTCCTGCGCGACCTCCGCCTGGAGGTCGATGGACTGGACGGAGGAGAGCCGGGTGGCGGCCTTGATGGCGGCCGCGGCCTTGCCGGTCGGCAGGGTGGCGCGGACGTAGCCGAGCGCGTCCTGCTGCTTGCCGACCGAGGCGCCGGCGACGGCGTCGAGCTGGGCCGCGACCTGCTCGGTGGCGCCGGGGACGGTGGCGACGAGGACGGTGACGTTCTTCTCGCCGCTCGCCTCCGCCTCGGTGAGCCGCTGCGCGTCGATGGCACCGAGCTTGTCGGCCGGGTCCGAGGACTTGACCGGGGGAGTGGCGGCCGGGCCCTCGGCGGCGATCACGGGCGCGGCACCGGCCGCGACGAGCGCCGCGACGAGTCCCGCGGCGGCCGCGATGCGCGCCGCGCGTCTGGGCCCGTGCGTCGCGCTTCCGGGTATGGAGCTCCGAGTTTCGGGGGTGGTCATTTACATCCCTGTTTGTGAAAGGAGGGTGTCCGGATGCTGATGCCGGATGACCGCTCAGCCTTTCGCAAGGGGCAGGGTTTTGGGGAGAGTTGCCCGTCGTCGGATTACCGCCGCGGCGTAAACCCGCCAGCGCCGTGGACCCGCCAGGCGGGACGAAACCGTCTGGACGGGGCGAGTCGGCGTGCCGCGCGGCTCAACTCTCCTTCGTGCGGGCGTAATGGCGGGAGGCCTTGGCGCGGTTGCCGCAGACCGCCATCGAGCACCAGCGGCGGGTGCCGTTCCGCGAGGTGTCGAAGAAGTGCAGGATGCAGGCCTCGTGGGCGCAGGCGCGGATCCGGTCGGGGGCCGTGCGCAGCAGGTCGAGGTAGTCGCGGGCGGCGGTCCAGCCGGGGCCCCAGGCGGGATCCGCGAACTCGGCCTGCTCGCCGGGGCCTTCGGCGGTGAGGGTGGCGCGGATGCGGCCGTGGTCGAGGACGGCGTCCACGCGCGCGGTGGCGGCGGGGTCGCCGGGGCGGTCGACGAGCGCGGCGAGCGCGTCCCGGGCGGTGAGGGTGTGCCGCAGGGTGGTCGCGTCGGCGGCGAACCGCTCCTCCAGGTCGTTGGCGGCGAGCCAGACGGCGAGCCCCTCGACGTCCGTCAGCAGGTCCTGGCGGACGCCTTCCAGGTTCCAGCGGGTGTTCAGCAGGTCCAGGGAGACGGGCTCGCCGGTGAGCGGCCGGGGGTCGATGGCGGTCATGGCGGGCACCCTCCTCGATGAACTAACCCCTCAAGGGTACGTGAGCGGTTGACTCTCTCCACCTCTAACCCCTAAAGTCGAATTAAGAGGTTAGCCCGAGGGGGCCGGCCGCACCGGAGAGGGGACCGCCATGTCCGCGATCGGCACGCTCACCACCCACCACGTCGGCATCAACGTCACCGACCTGACCCGCTCGCTCGGCTTCTACGCCGACGTCCTCGGCTTCGACGTCCTCGGCGAGGGCGCGGAGAAGGACAGCCGCTACGCCTTCCTCGGCCAGGACGGCCGCCTGGTCCTCACCCTCTGGCAGCAGTCCGAGGGCACCTACGACTCCGCCCGGCCCGGCCTCCACCACCTCGCCTTCGAGGCCGAGTCCATCGAGCACGTCCGCGCCGCCGAAGCCGCGCTCACCGCCCGCGGCGCCACCTTCGCCTACGAGGGCGTCGTCGCCCACCGCGAGGGCGCGGCCTCCGGCGGCATCTTCTTCCACGACCCCGACGGCACCCGCCTGGAGATCTCGGTCCCCAAGGGCGCGGAGGAAGCCCCGGCCCCCTCGGAGGCGGCCCCGACCTGCGGCTTCTTCTAGAGCGCCCAGGTCTCCCGACCCGCACCCGCCGACCCCGCACCCATGGAGGCCCTCGTGAGCACCGCCTACAGCCCCGGCTCCCGAGCCGTACAGGACCGCGTCGGCGTCCGGCGGCTCGCCGACCACGTGGGCCGCTCCATCACCCCCGCCATCCGCCCCGTCGCCGCCGCCTTCCTGGAGGCCCAGCCGATGCTGATGATCGGCGCGGCGGACGCCGGGGGCCGCGTCTGGTCCACGCTGCTCACCGGTGCCCCGGGCTTCGTCCGGGCCACCGGCCCGCACACGGTCTCCGTCGCCGCCGCCCTCCCCGAGGGCACGCCCGACGGCGCCCCCGTCGGCACCCTCGCCCTCGACCCCCGCACCCGCCGCCGCATGCGCCTCAACGGCACCGCCCGCACCAGCGCGCGCGGCTTCACGATCGAGGCCGAGCAGGTCTTCTCCAACTGCCCGAAATACCTCCAGAAACGGGAGTGGTACGGCTCCGAGCCCGCGGGCCCCGAGGCCGGCGCCGTGCGGCACGGCGAGGAGCTCACCCCCGGCCAGATGCGCCGCATCCGGGCCGCCGACACCTTCTTCATCGCCACCGCCGCCCCCGACGGCGTCGACACGAGCCACCGCGGCGGCAACCCCGGCTTCGTCGGGGTCGACGCCCCCGGCGAGCTCAGCTGGCGCGACTACCCGGGCAACTCGATGTTCCTGACCCTCGGCAACCTGGAGTCGGACGGCCGCGCGGGACTGCTCTTCCTCGACTGGGAGACGGGACTGACCCTCCAGCTCAGCGGCCGCGCCCGCACCGAGTACGGCCCCGAGGAACGGGTGACCCGCTTCCTCGTCGACCGCACGATCGAAACCCCGTCCGGCAGCCCCCTGCGCTGGTCACCGCCGGAGTACTCCCCGGCGAACCCGCCCGTGGACTGACCCCGCACCCCTGGAGGCCCGGTTGACGACCGCCACCGCCCCGCCCCGCCCCCGCCCCGGAACCGTCCTCGCCTCCACGGCCGCCGCCGTCACCGCCCTCCTCCTCCTGGTCTCGGCGGGCACGGTCCTCCGCCAACCCCTGCTCATCCCGCCCCTCGCCGCCAGCATGGCCCTCGTGGCCGGCGCCCCCGACCTGCCGCTCTCCCAGCCCCGCTCGGTCGTCGGCGGCCAACTGCTCTCCGCCCTCACCGGCTTCGCGGTCCTGGCCGTGGCGGGCCCGGGTCCGTGGGGCGCGGCCGTCGCGGGCGGCCTGGCGCTCGGCGTGATGACGACGGCCCGCACCCCGCACTCGCCCGCCGCGGCGACGGCCGTCATCGTGGCTCTCCAGGCCCCGCCGTTCTGGTCGTTTCTCGGCCTTCTCGTCCTCGCCTCCGTGCTCCTGGTCGCGGCCGGGCCGGTGGCCGCGCGCGCCACGGGGCGGACGTATCCCGCGTACTGGCTCTAACCTCGTTTCATGCAGCAGGAGTTGAGGGTGGCGGCCTACGCCGTGTGCGTCCGGGGCGACGAGATGCTCCTCGCCCGCTGGGTCGCGAAGGACGGAGTCAAGCGGTGGACCCTGCCGGGCGGCGGCATGGAGCACGGCGAGGACCCCGTCCGTACCGTCGTCCGCGAGGTCGAGGAGGAGACCGGGTACCTGGCCGAGCCCACCGCCCTCCTCGGCATCGACTCCATCCGGCGCCCCTGGCGCCGACTCGGTGTGCCCGGCGACTGGCAGGGCCTGCGGATCATCTACGAGGCCCAGGTCACCGGGGGTGCGCTGCGCCACGAGACCGGCGGCTCCACGGACCTCGCCGCCTGGCATCCGCTCGACACCGTGCCCTCCCTCACCCGGGTCGAACTCGTCGACATCGGACTCGACCTGTGGCGGGAGAGGCCCCCGGTGGGCCGCTCCCGCCTCACGGACCCGGCAAACGGCTGAAAAAAGCTCAACCGTCAAGATCGCTCTCAACCCGCTCCCCGGATCCCGCGGTCCCCTCCCCTGACCGAGCACGACCGATCACGTCCGTACGTCAGGGGAGCTCCGCATGTCAGCCGTACGCACCGCCCGCACCGTCCTCGCCGCCACCCTCGTCGCGGGCCTCGCGGCCACCGCCCTCGCCACCCCCGCCCTCGCGGCACCGGCGAACCACGAGGACCACAAGGGCCACGCGGCCACCCGGCAGGCCCTGGACGCGGCCGTCGCCGACGGTGTCCCCGGCGCCGTCGCCCAGGCCCGTGACGGGCGCGACCGCTGGACCGGCACCGCCGGTGAGCGCGGGGGCGAGGACCGCTTCCGCGTCGGCTCCATCACCAAGACGTTCACGGCCACCGTCCTCCTCCAGCTCCAGGCGGAGGGCCGCATCGACCTCGACGACCCGGTCGAGAAGTGGCTGCCCGGCGTCGTCCGGGGCAACGGCCACGACGGCTCGAAGATCACCGTCCGCCAGCTGCTCAACCACACCAGCGGCATCTACAGCTACACCGAGGACCCCGCCTTCCAGGAGAAGGTCTTCGGCCCCGGCTTCCTGGAGCACCGCTACGACACCTGGACCCCGCAGCAGCTGGTCTCCGTCGCCATGGCCCACAAGCCCGACTTCGAGCCCGGCACCTCCTGGAACTACTCCAACACCAACTTCGTCCTCGCCGGCATGGTGATCGAGAAGGTCACCGGACGCCCGTACGGCAAGGCCGTCGAGAACCGGATCATCAAGCCGCTCAAGCTCCGCGCCACCACCGTCCCCGGGACCCGCTCGGCCATGCCGGAGCCCAGCAGCCCGGCGTACTCCAAGCTCTCCCGGGACCCGAGCGCCCCCGTCCACGAGGTCTCCGCGCTCAACCCGAGCATCGCGGGCTCGGCGGGCGAGATCATCTCCGACTCCCGCGACCTCCAGACCTTCTACCGGGCCCTGCTCAAGGGCCGGCTCCTCACGAAGGAGGGGCTGAACGAGATGACGACCACCGTCCAGATCTCCCCCGACTACCCGAACGTCGGCTACGGCCTCGGGCTCATGAGGGACAAGCTGAGCTGCGGGGTGGAGGTCTGGGGCCACGGCGGCGGCATCCACGGCTCCTCCTCGTTCGCCCAGGCGACCCGCGACGGCGAGCACTCCCTCGCCGGCAACTTCAACGCCGACTGGACGGGCGACACCCAGAAGGTCGTCGAGGCCGAGTTCTGCGGGACCGCCCCGAAGGAGTAGGCCCTCACCGGGGCAGGACGACGACGTACGCGGCGGGGTGCCGGTCCGGCGCGGCCATCAGGGCCGTACGGACCACGGTGGCCTGCTGGTCCATCGCCTCGCGCAGCTTGCGCGGGGTGAGGTGGACGACCGTGATGCCGAGCCGCTCCAGGTGCTCCCGCTTGCGGGTGTACTCGGTCCACAGCTCGTCGTCGTCCTGCCGGGGCGCCCGGGTGTCCAGCTCCACGGCCACCGCCTGCTCCGGCCAGTAGGCGTCCACCCCGCCCAGGTGCGGGCCGCCCGGCAGCCGCAGGTCCACGTTCCACAGCGGGTCCGGCAGCGCGAACTCCCGCACCATCTCGTGGAGGCGCTGCTCGGAGCGCGCGCGCCCCTCGGTGAGCAGCGCGTCCACCGCGTCCACCACGTGCGGCCGGGAGAGCAGCCGGGCCCGGCTCAACTCCCGTACCACCACGCCCGGTTCGCAGTGGCCGCCGCGCACGGCCTCGGTGAGCAGCCGGCGTACCGTCTCCGCGTCCGAGAGGCCCGACACCGCGTCGGCGACGGCGCGGGCGACCGGGGCGACGGGGAGGCCCGTGAGCTCCACCGGCTCCGGCGGCTCGGGGGCGCGCACCACCCGCACCCCGCCGGTCGAGCGCAGCCGCCGGGTGCGCGGCACCAGTACGTCGATGCGCTCCAGGGCGGTCAGCGGGGGAGCGGAGGAGAAGCGGTGGAGGGTCAGCGCCGCGAGACCGGTGATCATCGCGTCCGGGCCCTGTGGGGGCACGGCCCCGGTCCTGCGGGCGTAGAGCAGTGCGGCGCGCAGCCGGTCCTCGCTGGTGGGCGGCCCCGGGTGGAGCAGGAAGACGCCGGGCAGCAGCTGCTGCCAGCCGCCGGGCCGGCAGTGCGCGGCGACCTCGGCGGCGGGGACGCCCTGCTCCCTCAACTGGTCGGCGGACGCGAGGCGTTGCGTCCGGCCGGTGCGGGAGGAGAGGGGGAGGGGGCGGGGGGTGATGGGGGTGTTGTGGTTCATGCCGGGGGTCTTCCGCGCCCGAAGGCTCCCCTAACCCCTGTTACACGCCCGTCGACATTCCGGGACGACCTCGCCCTAAAGTACGCACGTTCGACTGCCGATGGGGGCCGCGGCCCGCGGCCCCCATCGACCCGGACTCAGGAGGCCTGGGCGTCGCACTCCTGCGCCCGCAGCGCCCGCGCCAGGTCGTCACGGGCCTCCAGGACGAGGCGGCGCAGCGCCGGCGCGGCCGACTCGTGCTCCGACAGCCAGGCGTCCGTCGCGGCCAGCGTCTCCGGACGGTCCTGGAGCCCCGGGAACAGGCCCCGGACCACGTGGATGCCGATCTGGATCGACCGCTCGTCCCACACCCGCTCGATCGCCGCGAAGTACTTCTCCGCGTACGGCGCGATCAGCTCGCGCTGCGAGGGCTGGACGAAGCCCTCGATGGTCGCCTCGACCAGCGCGTTCGACAGGGCGTCCGACTCGACGACCTGCGCCCAGGCCTGCGCCTTGACCGCCGCCGAGGGCCGCGAGGCGAGCAGACGGGTCTGGTGGCGCTTGCCGGTGGCCGTGTCGTCCCGGGCCAGCTCCTCGTCGATCCGGGCCTCGTCCGCGCGGCCGTGCGCGGCCAGCGGGGAGAGCAGCGCCCAGCGCAGCTCCTGGTCGACGTCGAGGCCGTCGATCTTCGCCGTGCCGTCGAGCAGCCCCTCCAGGAGCTGGAAGTCGGCCTCGGCGGAGGCGGTCGCCGCGAAGAACCGCGCCCAGGTCAGCTGGTGCTCGCTGCCCGGCTCGGCGACCCGCAGCTCGCGCAGCCCGCCCTCGGCGAGCAGCCGCCCGCCCTCCTCGCGCCACGCGGGCGCCGCGTACAGGGTGACGGCCGACTTCGACCAGGCGTGCACCATCTGGAGGACGCCGATGTCGGTCTCCCGGCCCGCGAAGGCGAGGGCGACGGCGACGAAGTCCCGGGCCGGCATCAGCCCGTCGCGGGTCAGGTTCCACAGCGCCGACCAGCACAGGGCGCGGGCCAGCGGGTCGGTGATGTCGCCGAGGTGCGCCCGCAGGGTCGCGAGCGAGCCCTCGTCGAAGCGGATCTTGCAGTAGGTGAGGTCCTCGTCGTTGACGAGCACCAGGTCGGGCTTGGCCTCGCCCGCGAGCTCGGTGACGACGGTCCGGGCGCCGGTGATGTCGGCCTCGGCCCGCGCGTACCGCACGAGCTCCCCGCCCGAGAGCCGGTAGAGGCCGACGGCGGCGCGGTGCGGACGCAGCTCGTCGCCCTCCTGGAGGACGGCGAGCTCGGTGATCCGGCCCTCGGCGTCGTAGGTGACGGCGGGGGTCAGGCTGTTGACGCCGGAGGTCTGGAGCCAGGACTTCGCCCAGGCCTTCATGTCCCGCCCGGAGGTCTCCTCCAGGACCGTGAGGAGGTCGGCCAGGCGCGTGTTCCCGTAGGCGTGGCGCTTGAAGTAGCGGCGCGCGCCCTCCAGGAAGGCGTCCCGCCCGGCGTACGCGACGAGCTGCTTGAGGACCGAGGCGCCCTTGGCGTACGTGATGCCGTCGAAGTTGAGCTTGGCGTCCTCCAGGTCACGGATGTCGGCCGTGACCGGGTGCGTGGACGGCAGCTGGTCGGCGCGGTACGCCCAGGCCTTGCGGTTGTTGGCGAAGGTCACCCAGCTGTTGGTGAAGCGGGTGGCCTCGGCGTTCGCGAAGGATCCCATGAAGTCCGCGAAGGACTCCTTCAGCCACAGGTCGTCCCACCACACCATGGTGACGAGGTCGCCGAACCACATGTGCGCCATCTCGTGCAGGATGACGTTGGCCCGGCTCTCGTACGCGGCCTGGGTGACCTTGCCCCGGTAGATGTACTCCTCGCGGAAGGTCACCATGCCCGGGTTCTCCATCGCGCCGAGGTTGTACTCGGGGACGAAGGCCTGGTCGTACTTCCCGAAGGGGTACGGGTAGTCGAAGTTGTCGTGGAAGAAGTCGAAGCCCTGCTTGGTGATCAGGAAGACGTCGTCCGCGTCGAAGTGCTTCGCGAGCGACTTCCGGCACATCGCGCCGAGCGGGATCTCCAGGTCGCCACGGGTGTAGGTGTCGGTGACGTAGTGGTACGGGCCGGCCACGACGCACGTGATGTACGTGGAGATCGGCGCCGTCTCCGCGAACCGCCAGGTGCCCTCGGCGTCCTGCTCCCCGGCGCCGTTCGACCAGACCGTCCAGCCCTCGGGCGCGGTCACGGAGAAGCGGTACGGGGCCTTGAGGTCGGGCTGCTCGAAGTTGGCGAACACCCGGCGGGAGTCGGCCGGCTCGTACTGCGTGTAGAGGTAGACCTCGCCGTCCTCCGGGTCGACGAAGCGGTGCATGCCCTCGCCGGTCCGGCTGTAGGCGCACTGCGCGTCCACCACGAGCGTGTTCTCGTCGGCGAGGCCGTCGAGCGCGATCCGCGCGCCGTCGAAGACGACGGCCGGGTCGAGGGTGCGGCCGTTGAGGGTGACGGCGTTCACCGAGGGGGCGATCAGGTCCACGAAGGTGGCGTCGCCCGTCCCCGTGCGACGGAAGCGGATCGTCGTCTGCGAGCGGAAGGTGCGCACCGCCTCGTCGGAGTCGCCGACCGCCGACCGAAGGTCGAGGACGACCTCGTACCCGTCGACGGACAGCAGCGCGGCCCGCTCGTGGGCCTCGTCGCGGGACAGATTCTCACCGGGCACGGTCACTCCTTCGTGGCGCGTTCGAAACAGGACCGATCCTCCCATGTGCGGCTGTCACCCGGGACACGGGAATGGGCCAGCGCGTCCGAGGGTTGCCTCCTTTCGGCGCACCACCTTCTTCCTTCTTCCCGAGGCCCCACCGAGGAGTGACATGTCCGAGAGCAGGACGACCGCCGACTTCTACTTCGACCCGCTGTGCCCGTGGGCCTGGATGACCTCCCGCTGGATGCTGGAGGTCGAGCAGGTCCGCCCGGTCGACGTGCGCTGGAAGGTCATGAGCCTGGCCGTGCTCAACGAGGACCGGCTCGACGAGGTCCCCGCCGCGTACCGCGAGGTGATGGAGACCCAGGCCTGGGGCCCGGTCCGCGTGGTGATCGCCGCCCAGCAGCTGCACGGCGACGAGGTCGTCGGCAAGCTCTACACGGCGCTCGGCACCCGCATCCACAACAACGACGAGGGCCTGGGCCGCGAGGTGATCCTCGGCGCCCTGGCGGACGCCGGCCTGCCCGAGGAGCTGGCGGACTTCGCCGACAAGGACACGTACGACGCCGAGCTGCGCGCCTCCCACAAGGAGGGCATAGACAAGGTCGGCCAGGACGTCGGCACCCCGGTCATCTCGGTGCCGGGCCCGACGGGCGACGAGATCGCCTTCTTCGGACCGGTCGTCACCCCGACCCCGCGCGGCGAGGCGGCGGCCCGGCTGTGGGACGGCACGCTGCTCGTGGCCTCGACGCCGGGCTTCTACGAGATCAAGCGCACGCGGACGGCCGGGCCGAACTTCGAGTAGTCGACACGGCAGACGGCCCCCGCGATTCACGTCATCGCGGGGGCCGTCCTCTTTACCGCCTGCCCGGTGAAGGTTGAGAAGACGATCACGAGCAGGAGTCAGGGGTTCAGAAGGAGATCAGCGGGATGCTGGCCTTGGCCGACCGGTAGCGCTTGTGCACGTCCTGCCAGTTCACGACCTGCCACATGGCCTCGATGAAGTCGACCTTCTGGTTCTTGTACTGCAGGTAGAAGGCGTGCTCCCAGGCGTCGAAGACCAGGATCGGTACCGAGCCCTGGCCGACGTTGCCCTGGTGGTCGTAGACCTGCTCGACGATGAGGCGGCCGCTGATCGGCTCGTACGCGAGGACGCCCCAGCCGGAGCCCTGGGTGGTCGCGGAGGCCTTGGTCAGCTGGGCCTTGAACTTGGCGAAGGAGCCGAAGGACTCGGTGATCGCGTCCGCGAGCTCACCGACGCCGTCGGCGGCCAGCGGCTCGCCTCCGCCCCCGTTCTTCGGGCTGTCCATGTTGTTCCAGTAGATGGAGTGGAGGATGTGGCCGGAGAGGTGGAACGCGAGGTTCTTCTCCAGGCCGTTGATCGCACCCCACTGGTCCTTGTCGCGCGCCTCTTCCAGCTGCTCCAGGGTGTCGTTCGCACCCTTCACGTACGCGGCGTGGTGCTTGTCGTGGTGCAGCTCGATGATCTGCGGATTGATCACCGGCTCCAGTGCCGCGTAGTCGTACGGCAGCTCCGGAAGTGTGTAGATCGCCATGTGCCCGAGCCCTTCGACGGCTTATTGCAACCTATATGCAAGTGCAGGCTAGCAGTAGGTGCGTGGGAAGTTGATCAGCCCTTCGTCCTGGGTCCGCCGTGCCGGGCACGACGAAGCCCCCGGACCGAGCGGTGGTCCGGGGGCTTCGTCGTGCGGAGGTCGGTCAGGAGGCCCGGCCGGCCGCCGACTTCTGGCGCACGAAGCCGATGACGGCGAGCAGCAGGGTCAGACCGCCCGTCGAGTACAGCTGGATCCGGGTGCCCTCCTCGCGCGCCATCAGGACGAAGACCGCCGCCATGCCGGCCAGCGCCACCCAGGTCAGGACCGGGAAGCCCCACATCCGCACGACCAGCTTCTCGGGCGCCTCGCGCTCGGTGCGGCGGCGCAGCTTCAGCTGGGCGGCGGCGATGAAGAACCAGACGACCAGGATGATCGCGCCGATGGTGTTGAGCAGCCAGATGAAGGCCTTGTCCGGCGACCAGTAGCTCAGCAGCACGCAGCCGAAGCCGAAGACGGAGGAGACGAGCACGGCCGGGCGGGGCACCCCGCCGTAGAGCTTGCCGAGCCCCTGCGGGCCCTGGCCGCGCGCGACCAGCGAGCCGGCCATCCGGGAGGCGCCGTAGATGTTGGCGTTCATCGCCGAGAGCAGGGCGACGAGCACGACCACGTTCATGATCTGGCCGGCCGCCGGGATGCCCAGGTGGTCCAGGGCGGCGACGTACGGGCCCTTCTCGACGACCGCCTTGTCGTCCCACGGGACGAGGGTGACGATGACCGCCATCGAGCCGATGTAGAAGAGCGCGATCCGCCACATCGCCGTGCGGACGGCCTTGGCGACGCCCTGCACCGGGTGCTCGGACTCGGCCGCCGCGATGGTGACCGTCTCCAGGCCGCCGTACGCGAAGACGGAGGCGAGCAGGCCCACGATGAGGCCCTCGGAGCCGTGCGGGAAGAAGCCGCCGGCGCCGTCGAGGTTCGCGGTGCCGGGGGCGTCCGTGCCGGGCAGGAGGCCGAGGATCGCGAGGACGCCGATGCCGAGGAAGAGGACGATCGCGCCGACCTTGAGCGCCGCGAACCAGAACTCGAACTCGCCGAAGTTCTTCACGGCCGCCAGGTTGGTGGCGCAGAAGACCACCATGAAGAGCGCGACCCAGGCCCACTCGGGGCTGCCGGGGAACCAGCCGGTCATGATCTTCGCGGCGCCGATGCCCTCCAGGCCGACGGCCACGCACAGCAGGAACCAGAAGGCCCAGCCCGAGGTGAAGCCCGCCCAGGAGCCGAAGGCGCGCTCCGCGTGCACGGAGAAGGAGCCGGAGGCCGGGTTCGCGGCCGACATCTCGCCGAGCATCCGCATCACGAGCATCACGAGGACGCCCGAGACGGCGTAGGCGATCACGATCGAGGGCCCGGCGGCGGCGATGCCGGCGCCGGAGCCGACGAAGAGCCCGGCGCCGATGACACCGCCGAGGGCGATCATCGAGAGATGGCGCTGCTTGAGGCCGTGCGCGAGGCCCTCGGCAGGTGCGGTCGCGCCGTCCTTGCGGTCGGCCGGCGCGGGCGCGGTGGTCCGAGACATGAGAGAGCTCTGTTCGCTAGCTGAGACGGGGAGGGAGCCCACAGTCTGGGTGGGCGCACCGCTCAGAGGGAACAGGAGTCCGCTATACGGGCACGAGCCTCACACAAGGTGAAGAATCAATTCCGGTTCGTGCGCAGTTCCCTCACCCACGCCACCAGGAGGACGACCCCGGTCGCCCCCGCCGACCACAGCACCTGCGGCCGCGTCCCGTCGTCGTTCAGCATCAGGACGAGCACCGCGCCCATCGCGGCGAGCGCCACCCAGGTCAGCCACGGGAAGCCCCACATCCTCAGCGTCAGCGTCTCGGGCGCCTCCCGCTCGATCCGGCGCCGCAGCCGCAGCTGCGAGACCGCGATCAGCGCCCACACGAAGAGGAGCACCGCCCCGACGGCGTTGAGCATGTAGAGGAAGACGGAATCCGGCCACTTGAGATTGAGCAGGACGGAGACGAAGCCGAAGGCCACCGAGGCGAGCACCGCCCGGCGCGGCACCCCTCCGCCCGCGATCTTCAGCAGCCCCTTCGGCGCCTCCCCGCGCTCCGCGAGCGAGAACACCATCCGGGAGGAGCCGTACAGGTTCGCGTTGAGCGCCGAGAGCAGCGCCACGAACACCACCACGTTCATGATCTGGCCCGCCGCCGGCACCCCGATCGCGTCCAGGACCGCCACGTACGGGGACTCGCCCGGCTTCATCGAGGTCCACGGCAGCAGCGTCACGATGACCAGCATCGAGCCCACGTAGAAGAGCAGGATCCGCCAGACCGCGCTGCGCACCGCCCGCGCCACGTTCCGCGCCGGGTCGTCGGACTCGGCCGCCGCGATCGTGACGACCTCCAGACCGCCGAAGGCGAAGACGACGGCGAGGACCCCGGACACGACCCCCGACCAGCCGTTGGGCAGGAACCCGCCCCTGCCCGGTCAGATTGGCCATGCCCACGGGGCCGCCGGAGGAAGTGGACGCTGTGGGGAGCCACCCCGCGATCGCGAGCACGCCGAGCACCAGGAAGAGGACGATCGCGCCGACCTTGAGCGAGGCGAACCAGAACTCGAACTCGCCGAAGTTCTTCACCGCCGCCAGGTTGGCCAGGGTGAACACGATCATGAAGACGAGCACCCAGCCCCACTGCGGGACCCCCGGCACCCAGCCGTGCGCGATCCGCGCCGCGCCCGTCGCCTCCACGGCGAGGACCACGACGAGCAGGAACCAGTACAGCCAGCCCACCGAGAACCCCGCCCAGCGGCCGAGCGCCCGCTCCGCGTGCACCGAGAACGCCCCCGAGGCGGGCATCGCCGCCGACATCTCGCCGAGCATCCGCATGATCAGCATCGCGAGCGCGCCGGCGATCAGATACGAGACCACGATGCCGGGCCCGGCGACGGCGATGCCGGCGCCCGAGCCGACGAAGAGCCCGGCGCCGATCACCCCGCCGAGCCCCAGCATCGTCAGATGACGCTGTTTCAGGCCGTGGGAGAGGGGCTCCGGTTCGGGGGCGAGGGGAGCGAGGGGGTCGGGCATGTGGGGGGCTCGTGCTCTCTGACGATTTATGGAGACTCCACAGTCTCTCCAGCGAACCTCCCTTGGCGCAAAAGGGACCTCTGCATACGAGTTCCCAGTGATGAGCGTCACGCGCAGAGAGGTGTGAGCGGCCGGCTTTGTGTGGTCTCCACGAAGCGCTCGGCGGTCGCTTTGTCGGCGGCTGACGGTGATCGCGCGCTCACTCCTGGCATACCGTCAACCTGTCCCTCCCACCCTCACCCAGCGGAGTACCGATGAGCACCGCCGCCGCCCCCGCCCGCTCCCTCCGGGCGGGCACCGTCCTCGCCGACCTCATCCCGGCGAGCCGTGCCCGCGACATCGCCCTGGTCGCCGGCGGCGCCGCCCTCACCGGCCTCGCCGCGCAGATCTCGGTCCCGGTCCCCGGCTCCCCGGTCCCGGTCTCCGGCCAGACCTTCGCCGCCCTGCTCGTCGGCACCGCGCTCGGCGCCCGCCGCGGCTTCCTCGCCCTCGCCCTGTACGCGGTCGCGGGCATGGCCGGCGTCCCGTGGTTCGCGCAGGCCTCCTCCGGCTACGCCATGCCGTCCTTCGGCTACATCCTCGGCATGCTCCTCGCCTCGACCGTCGTCGGCGCCCTCGCCCGCCGCGGCGCCGACCGCTCCGTCCTGCGCACCGCCGGCGCGATGGTGCTCGGCTCCGCGATCATCTACGCGGTCGGCGTGCCCTACCTGGCCCTCGCCACCGGCATGACCCTCGGCCAGGCCGTCGCCGCCGGCCTCGTCCCGTTCCTCATCGGCGACGCCCTCAAGGCCGCGCTCGCCATGGGCGCCCTGCCGACCGCCTGGAAGCTCGTCGGCCGCAAGGGCTGATCCCGGCACCCGTACGCGAAGGGCCCTGCCGCTCGGAGGAGCGGCAGGGCCCTTTCGTACGCCCGGGAGGACCTGGCGGGGCTACACGCGCTCCAGCTCCTCGACGGCGGCCTTCTTGCCGACCCGCTCCCGGACCAGCGCGATCGCGATCACCAGCGCGGCCACGAGCAGCGAGAGGACGACCTGCTCGCGGTTGCTGCCCCCGTCGACGACCATGTAGCCGAGGACGCCGACGATCATGGCGATGGTCGCCCAGGTCAGGTACGGGAAGAGCCACATCCTCACGACCAGCTTCTCCGGCGACTCGCGCAGGATGATCCCGCGCATCCGCAGCTGGGTCACGCAGATGACCAGCCAGACGAAGAGCGCGACCGCGCCGGAGGAGTTCAGCAGGAAGGCGAAGACGGTGTCCGGCCACTTGTAGTTGAAGAAGACCGCGAGGAAGCCGAAGACGACCGAGCCGAGGATCGCGGCCGTCGGCACGCCCCGCTTGTTGGTCCTCGCGAAGGCCTTCGGCGCGTCACCGCGCTGCCCGAGCGAGAAGGCCATGCGGGAGGCGGTGTAGAGCCCCGAGTTCAGGCAGGACAGGACGGCCGTCAGGACGATCACGTTCATGATCTGGCCGGCGTGCGGGATGCCGATGGAGTCGAGGGCGGCGACGTACGAGCCCTTCTCGACGATCGACTTGTCGTTCCACGGCAGCAGCGTCAGGACGACGAAGATCGAGCCCAGGTAGAAGACGCCGATCCGCCAGATCACGCTGTTGGTGGCCTTGGTGACGGCCTTCTGCGGGTTCTCGGACTCACCGGCGGCGAGCGTGACGATCTCGCTGCCCATGAACGAGAAGACGACCATCAGCACACCGGTGAGGACCGCGCCCGCGCCCATCGGGAAGAAGCCCCCGCTGTCGGTGAGGTGCGCGAATCCGGCGCCCGGGTTGTCCGAGCCGGGGAGCACGCCGAAGACCGCGAGCAGGCCGATGACGACGAAGGCGCCGATGGCGACGACCTTGATGCCGGCGAACCAGAACTCGAACTCTCCGTACGAGGCGACGGAGCCCAGGTTGGTCGCGGTCAGCACCACCATCACGATGAGCGCCCAGCCCCACTGCGGCACGGCCGGGACCCAGCTCTCCAGGATCTTGGCGCCCGCGGTCGCCTCGACGGCGAGGACGACGACCCAGAAGAACCAGTACAGCCAGCCGATGCTGAAACCGGCCCAGCGGCCCAGGGCCTGGTCCGCGTAGGCGGAGAAGGAGCCGGAGGACGGCCGGGCGGCGGCCATCTCGCCCAGCATCCGCATCACGAAGACGACCATGGCGCCGACGAGTGCGTACGAGAGGAGGATCGCCGGGCCGGCCGCGGCGATGCCGGAGCCGGAGCCGACGAAGAGACCGGCGCCGATCACGCCGCCGATCGCGATCATCGACAGGTGGCGGTTCTTGAGCCCGGCCTTGAGGCCGTCGGAGGACTGCGGGCCGCCGGCGGTGCCGGTCTCCTGGGCGTCCTTCGTCAGGGTCGGTTGCGTGTTCATCGACGCTTCCTCGTGTGTGGGGGGTGCCCGGATCGCGAGCCCAAGCATTGAACCCCGGGAACAGGGATGATCGGAAGACCTCATTCCGGATCGGCGTACGGCGACCTCGCGAGAGTCGAAGGTCCGTACCAGGCCGGGTGAAGCTCCCGACCCCGCTGCCTGCTACCCGGGCCCTGACGTGCCACACTCGGCATCATGCGCGTCTATATCGGTTCCGACCACGCCGGCTTTGAACTAAAGAACCACCTCGTCGAGTGGCTCAAGGCCCACGGCCACGAGCCCGTCGACTGCGGTCCCCACATCTACGACGCCCTGGACGACTACCCGCCGTTCTGCCTGCGCGCCGCCGAGAAGACGGCCGCGGACCCGGACAGCCTGGGCATCGTCATCGGCGGCTCCGGCAACGGCGAGCAGATCGCCGCGAACAAGGTGAAGGGGGTCCGCGCCGCCCTCGCCTGGAGCGAGCAGACCGCCGCCCTCGGCCGCGAGCACAACAACGCCAACGTGATCTCCGTCGGCGGCCGGATGCACACCCAGGAAGAGGCGACCAAGTTCGTCGAGATCTTCCTGAACACCCCGTACTCCGGTGACGAGCGTCACACCCGCCGCATCGACATGCTCTCGAAGTACGAGACCACCGGCGAGCTCCCGCCGATCCCCGCGCACCACCCGCAGGAGCCGACCGCCTGATGCCCGAAGGGCACACCATCCACCGGCTGGCCGCCGACCACCGCGAGCGGTTCGGCGGCCGGCCCGTGCGCGTCTCCAGCCCCCAGGGCAAGTTCGCCGACTCGGCGGCCCTGCTCGACGGCGCGACCCTGGAGACGACGGAGGCACACGGCAAACACCTCTTCCTGGGCTTCCCCGGCGAGGAATGGATCCACATCCACCTGGGCCTCTTCGGCAAGGTGAACTTCGGCGACGCCCCCGCCCCGCCGCCCACGGACACGGTCCGCCTCCGCCTCGCGAACCCCGAGGGGTACGTCGACCTGCGCGGCCCCACCACCTGCGCCCTGATCACGGACGCCGAGAAGCGGGCGATACACGACCGCCTCGGCCCCGACCCGCTCCGCGAGGACGACGACCCCGCCCGCGCCTGGCGCCGGATCTCGAAGTCCCGCACGACGATCGCCGCCCTCCTCATGGACCAGAAGGTCATCGCGGGCGTCGGCAACGTCTACCGCGCCGAGGTCCTCTTCCGGCACGGCATCGACCCGTACCGCGCGGGCAGGGACCTCACGGCGGGGGAGTGGGACGCGATCTGGACGGACCTGGCGGAGCTGATGCGCGAAGGCGTACGGAACAACCGCATCGACACGGTCCGCCCCGAACACACCCCCGAGGCCATGGGACGCCCGCCCCGCGTGGACGACCACGGCGGCGAGGTCTACGTCTACCGCCGCGCGAACCAGCCGTGCCACATCTGCGCGACGGAGATCCGCACGGCGGACCTGGCAGCCCGCAACCTCTTCTGGTGTCCGAGCTGCCAGCAGCGCTGACCCCGTCAGAACCCGTGCGGCAGCCAGGGCGCGACAGGTGACCCGAAGGCGACCGACGCCTCCACCAGCGCCCCTTCCCGCAGCTCCCGCACCCACCCGGCCGAGGCCAACGACACCAACGAGGTCCCGCCCAGGTACGCGGCCCCCAACTCCCGCGCGGACAGCGCGAGATCCGCGGGGTCGGAGGTCCGCACGCACACCGCCCCCTTCGCGTCCCCGGTCAACCGCCACCGCCCCTCGTTCCAGGGACAGAACGCGTCCGAGACCTCGAACACCACGTCCACCGGCGCCTGGTACGTCCGCGCCTCCAGCGCCGCGCCCACCTCCACGAGGCGCACGTGCAGCCCGTCCCGCACCGTCGGCTCGCACCGCCGCACGTCGCTCACCAGGTGCTGCCAGCCGTCGTCCACGGGCCGGCTGCGGATCCGTACCGACGAGGTCAGGTCCACCGAGCAGAGGAACCGCCACAGCGCCGCCTCGGCCAGCGGGTCGAGCCCCATCAACTGGTGCACGTCCACGGAACCTTCAGCCCCCGCGAAGGACCAGCCCGGCTTGATCGCGTAGTGCGCGAAGCCCACGACCTCCCCGTCCCGCTCCGCGAGCACGCACTGCCGAGGCGACGCGCCCTCCCGGTCGCCCGGCGGGTCGAGCAGCGGCAGCCGCTCCCACCCGGGCCGGCGCGTGAGCATCCCGGGCCGCCCCGGCACGAGCTTCTCGTACAGCGCCTCGCACACCGCCGAGGACTCCGCCGGACCGGCCAGGCGCAGGGAGACCCCGTCCGTGCCCTCCGGGACCGCGAGCCGCACGCGGTTCGTGTCGATCTTCGCGTGCACCGAGTACGCGCCGACGCCGTAGCCGAACCGCCCGTAGATCCCCGGCTCCGAGGCCGTGAGTACGGCCAGGCACTCGCCCGCGGCCCGCAGGTCGTCCAGCTGCCGCCGCATCATCGAGGTCAGGATCCCGCGCCGCCGATGCGTCCCGGCCACGCTCACCATCGTCACCCCGCCCGCCGGGACCGACGCCCCGCCCGGCACCGTCAGCCCGAACGAGAACGACCCCGCCGTACCGACGCACAGGTCGCCCTCCCAGGCACCCAGGGAACGGTCGCACTCGGTCAGGTCGTGCCACAGCCGCCGCTCCTCCGGCGACTCCTGCACACCCCCGAACGCGAGTTCCAGCACCCCGAACCAGCGATCCCACTCCGACGGGTCGAGAACCCGCAGTTCAGTCGTCATATGCCATCGATATCAGCGGCGCGCGCCCGGGGCGACCCGATTTCAGGCACATTGTCACCGGGGTACCCCCTGCACGATGTCCGACGGGATGGATAGGGTCCAGGCCAATGGGACAGCGCGCCGGAGTGAACACGTACGCGGCCCGGACACGCAGGCGCGTGCGCCGGGCCCGCATCGCGCTGCGCAGATCCGCCGTCGACTACTTCCGCGGCGACGGCGCGGACTGGCTCGCCTTCGCCGGACTCCTCCTGATGATCCCGGCCATCGCGTGCGGAACCCTCTTCAACCCCCTCTGGTGCGCACCCGTCGCGATCGTCCTGCCCATCGTGGCCGGCGGGCTGCTGCTGCGCCCCGCCAGCCTGCTCGCCCTGTACGCGGCGGCCGCGGGCGCCCTCATCGTCGAGTCCGTCGTCCTCGGCCCGTACACCCAGGGACCGGCCAGGGTCACCCCCGGCACCGTCCTGGTCGTCGCCGCCTGCGGACTCTTCGGGCTGCTCATCGCCCAGTTCCGGGCCCGGGTCGGCGTGCCCTGGCGGCGCGGCGGCACCATGCTCTTCGACCTGCGCGAACGCATCCGCGTCCAGAGCGCCCTGCCCCGGCTCCCCCGGGGCTGGCACCGCGAGATGGCGCTGCGCCCGGCCGGCGGCCAGTCCTTCTCGGGCGACTTCGTCGTCGCCGCCCGCACCCACGGCGGACGCACCCTGGAGGTCGTCCTCACCGACGTCTCCGGCAAGGGCATGGACGCGGCCTCCCGCTCCCTGCTGCTCTCCGGCGCCTTCGGCGGACTCCTCGGCTCGCTCCCGCCGCACGGCTTCCTCCCCGCGGCCAACGGCTACCTCCTCCGCCAGAACTGGGACGAGGGCTTCGCCACCTCCATCCACCTCGTCCTCGACCTGGAGTCCGGCGACTACGAGCTGTTCTCGGCCGGCCACCTGCCCGCCCTCCAGCTCCACGCGGGCAGCGGGCGCTGGGAGGAGAAGGCCGCCGACGGCCCCCTCCTCGGCGTCTACGACGGGGCCGAGTTCCACCCGGTCAAGGGCTCGCTGCGCCCCGGCGACGTCCTCATGCTCTTCACCGACGGCCTGGTCGAGGCCGCCGACCGGGACATCGCCGAGGGCATCGACCGCCTCACCGGCGAGGCCGACCGCTGCGTCGCCGAAGGCTTCGAGGGCGTCGCCTGGCACCTGATCGAAGCCGTCGCCAAGGACGTCAACGACGACCGGGCCCTGCTGCTGCTCTCCCGCCCCGCCTGACCCCCCTGCCGCCCCCGTACGACGTGATCTTCTCCACGACGATTCGTCACCCGGCAGCGAGGGCAGGGGGGTTGGTGGCACGATGGAGACAGCGGGGGGCGTTCCGAGACGGGAACTCCCTGGTGGGCAAGGCGGACCGACCAAGGGTGTGATCAGTTGTGGCCATTTCACTGTCTGTGGTGTTGCTGTTGGCAATCATCCTGGTAGTGCTGATCCGAGGGGGAAACCTCAAGGGCGGCCCGGCCGTGGTCGCGGTCCTCTTCGGCTTCTTCCTCGCCTCCACCGGCATGGCCGACGACATCCAGCGCTTCCTGGACTCGATAACGCAGACGATCGCCTCCATCAAGTTCTGACGGGGCCGGGCGGGGCCGGGGCCGGGGGACGGGCCGGGGCCGGGGCCATGTCGGGGCGGGACGCGGCTCAGCCGCGCTCCCCCTCTAGGCCTTCTTCTTGGCGCTCTTCTTGCCGCCACCACCGGCCGACGAGGCCGACTTCTTGGCGACCGGCTTCGTGGCGGGTGACTTCGGGGCCGGCTTCTTGGCGGCCGGCTTCTTCGCCACCGGCTTCTTGGCGGGCGACTTCTCGGCCGCCGGCTTCTTCGCGACGGGCTTCTTCGCGACAGGCTTCTCGGCCGCCGGCTTCTTCTCGGTCGACTTCTTCTCGGCCGGCTTCTTCGCGGACGGCGGGGCGGCGGCAGCCGGTTTCCCGGGCGCGGGCTTCTTGGCCGCCGGCTTCGCGGGCGCGGCCTCGGCCGGCGCGCCCTTCCGGCCGCCGACGGGCCAGGTGAACTCGATCTCGAGCTCGATCTCCCCGTCCTCCAGCTCCAGTTCCACCTCGCAGCGCAGCTCCTCCGGGATGCGCAGGTCCACCGTCCCCGACCCGAACGCGAGCTCCGCCTCCCCGCCCTTCCTCAGCGCGGCGGCGAGGGCCGTCAACTGATCGGCCGCTTCGGTGCGGGACATGGAGCGCTTCCGCTCGAACTTGAAATCCTTCATGACTGCCTCCGGGGTGACGGGGGAGACCGGGACGGGGAGATCAAGTCTGCCCGCGCCCCCGGCACCCGGCATCTCGTGCCGCCCGGAAACGGCGTCAGGGCCGGTCCGGAGAATCTCCGGACCGGCCCTGAGCCGTATGGAGCGGGTGACGGGAATCGAACCCGCGTAGCTAGTTTGGAAGACTAGTGCTCTACCATTGAGCTACACCCGCACAGCATCGCGCCGCAGGTCACGAGGACCGCGGCACGAGGAGCATGGTAGCCGGTCAGTGGCCCTTCGCGCACACCCTGAAAATCGGGGGGCGCCGCACAGTCTCCGTCCATGTACCCTACGTGTCGCACCGACGGGGTGTGGCGCAGCTTGGTAGCGCGTCCGCTTTGGGAGCGGAAGGCCGTGGGTTCAAATCCCGCCACCCCGACCATGACGATCACGCGCGGAGCGCGCGCTCATTGATCACGTTGTGGGCGTCATCCCGCTTGCGGTTACTATGCAAGCTGCGTGCCCGTGTGTCTTTCTGACCGGGCCGACCCGCCGGAACCGCCACACGCGGCCCCGGCGGATTCCAGGAATCAGCCACAAGGAGACCGAACCGTGAAGAGCGCCGTGGAGACCCTGAACCCGACCCGGGTTCGGCTCACTGTCGAGGTGCCCTTCGAGGAGCTCAAGGACAGCCTCGACGCGGCGTACAAGAAGATCAACCAGCAGGTCACGGTCAAGGGCTTCCGTAAGGGCAAGATCCCGGCTCGCGTGATCGACCAGCGGTTCGGCCGCGGCGCCGTGCTGGAGGAGGCCGTCAACGACGCGCTCCCGAAGTTCTACACCGAGGCCGTCAACGAGGCCGAGGTCAACCCGCTCGGCCAGCCCGAGGTCGACATCACCGAGCTGAAGGACGGCGAGCTGCTGGCCTTCACCGCCGAGGTCGACGTCCGCCCGACGATCGAGATCCCGGACTACTCCGGCATCGAGGTCACCGTCGACGCGGTCGAGGTCACCGACGAGGACGTCGAGAAGTCCGTGGAGCAGCTCCGCGAGCGCTTCGCCTCGACGAAGGCCGTCGAGCGCGCCGCCGCCGAGGGCGACGTCGTCACCATCGACCTCGAGGCCAAGGTCGACGGCGAGGTGCTGGCCGACGGCGTCGCCAGCGACGTCTCGTACACCATCGGCTCCGGCGAGCTGCTCGACGGCATCGACGAGGCCGTCAAGGGCCTGGAGGCCGGTGGCGAGGCCACCTTCACCTCGCAGCTGAAGGGCGGCTCCGCCGAGGGCAAGGACGCGGAGATCACCGTCAAGGTGACCGCCGTCGCCGCCCGTGAGCTCCCCGAGCTGGACGACGAGTTCGCGCAGCTGGCGTCCGAGTTCGACACCCTCGACGAGCTCAAGGCCGACAGCCGCAAGCGCCTCGAGAACATGAAGCAGTTCGACCAGGCCACCCAGGCCCAGGAGCGCGTCCTCGACGAGCTCCTCAAGCTGGTCGAGGTCCCGATGCCCGAGAAGCTTCTCGAGGACGAGATCAACACCCGCAAGCACAACCTGGAGCACCACCAGCTCGGCCAGATGGGCCTCGACCTCGCGAAGTACCTGGAGATCCAGGGCAAGACCGAGGAGGAGTTCCTGGCCGAGACCAAGGAGCAGGCCGAGAAGGGCATCAAGACGCAGTTCATCCTCGATGAGCTCGTCAACAAGGAGAAGCTCGACGTCTCCCGCGAGGAGCTCACCGAGCACCTGTTCCGCCGTGCCGCCTCCTCCGGCATGAGCCCCGACCAGTTCGCCCAGGCCGTGGCCCAGCAGGGCCAGGTCCCGATGCTCGTCGGCGAGGTCGCCCGCGGCAAGGCCCTCGCGGTCGTCGTCGAGGCCGCCACGGTCAAGGACACCAACGGTGAGATCGTCGACCTCTCGGACGACGAGGACGAGGTCGAGACCGCCGCCGAGGCCGTCGAGGCCGTCACCGGCGAGGCCGAGGTCTCCGAGGACAAGTAAGGGCCCCCGCCCCCGGCGGACCCTGCTCCACGGGCCCGTACGCACTGCTGTGCGTACGGGCCCGTGGACGTACGCGGACCCTCTTACACGCCCCCAACTACCTTGCGCTCCCAGCGAACAGTTCGGGAACCGGGATGGCGTTGTCCGACCTGCGCGTTAGGGTCCATGAATACGAGGGCACTGCCCTCAGAACAAGACGCTGAGACGGCCCGGGGCCGTCGGAGACGAGCAGGTGGATACGTGACGAATCTGAAGCCTTACGCCGCGGGTGAGCCGTCCATCGGTGGCGGCCTCGGCGACCATGTCTACAACCGGCTGCTCGGCGAGCGGATCATCTTCCTCGGCCAGCAGGTCGACGACGAGATCGCCAACAAGATCACCGCGCAGATGCTCCTCCTGGCCGCCGAGCCGGAGAAGGACATCTTCCTGTACATCAACAGCCCCGGCGGCTCGGTGACGGCCGGCATGGCGGTCTACGACACCATGCAGTTCATCCCGAACGACGTCGTCACCATCGGTATGGGCATGGCGGCCTCCATGGGTCAGTTCCTGCTCACCGCCGGCACCCCCGGCAAGCGCTTCGCGCTGCCGAACACCGACATCCTGATGCACCAGGGCTCCGCCGGCATCGGCGGCACCGCCTCCGACATCAAGATCCAGGCCGAGTACCTCCTGCGCACCAAGAAGCGCATGGCCGAGATCACCGCGCACCACTCCGGCCAGACCGTCGAGGCGATCATCCGCGACGGCGACCGCGACCGCTGGTTCACCGCGGACGAGGCCAAGGAGTACGGCCTCATCGACGACATCATCACGCACGCCGCGGGTGTTCCGGGCGGCGGCGGCACGGGCGCCTGAGCGCCGGCAGCCCGCCGAAGAGCCCCCAGCCCCCTCTGAACGCCACCAGGACGGTGAACACCCAGATGCAGAACCACCTCTCCCCGAGCGGCCTCTACACCGGCGCGCCGATGGACAACCGCTACGTCGTGCCGCGCTTCGTCGAGCGCACCTCGCAGGGCGTGCGCGAGTACGACCCGTACGCGAAGCTCTTCGAGGAGCGCGTGATCTTCCTCGGCGTGCAGATCGACGACGCCTCCGCCAACGACGTCATGGCGCAGCTGCTGTGCCTGGAGTCGATGGACCCGGACCGCGACATCTCGATCTACATCAACAGCCCGGGCGGCTCCTTCACCGCCCTCACGGCGATCTACGACACGATGCAGTTCGTGAAGCCGGACATCCAGACGGTCTGCATGGGTCAGGCGGCCTCCGCCGCGGCCGTGCTGCTCGCCGCCGGCACCCCCGGCAAGCGGATGGCCCTGCCGAACGCCCGCGTGCTGATCCACCAGCCCTCCGGCGGCACCGGCCGTGAGCAGCTCTCCGACCTGGAGATCGCGGCCAACGAGATCCTGCGCATGCGCAGCCAGCTGGAGGAGATGCTGGCCAAGCACTCCTCGACGCCGATCGAGAAGATCCGCGACGACATCGAGCGCGACAAGATCCTGACGGCCGAGGACGCCCTGGCGTACGGCCTGATCGACCAGATCGTCTCGACCCGCAAGAGCACGGCCTCCGCCGAGCGCTGACGCCCGACCTTCCCTCGCCGTGGTTGGCGTGGCCGAATTGCGACCATGCCAACCACGCCAAGGGGGGCCCGAACGAGGGGCCCGGCAAGGTACCGTCGAATATGAGGCACCAGGAGTCGCTGAACCAAGCGCTCCCAGGCGAAGGGGAAGCACCTCGTGGCACGCATCGGTGATGGCGGCGATCTGCTCAAGTGCTCGTTCTGCGGAAAGAGCCAGAAGCAGGTGAAGAAGCTCATCGCGGGACCCGGTGTGTACATCTGCGACGAGTGCATCGACCTCTGCAACGAGATCATCGAGGAAGAACTCGCGGAGACGAGCGAGGTGCGCTGGGAGGAACTCCCCAAGCCCCGCGAGATCTACGAGTTCCTCGAGGGCTATGTCGTCGGCCAGGAGCCGGCGAAGAAGGCCCTCTCGGTCGCGGTGTACAACCACTACAAGCGCGTCCAGGCCGGCGAGAACGGCGGCGCGCAGGGCCGTGACGACGCCATCGAACTGGCGAAGTCCAACATTCTGCTGCTCGGCCCCACGGGCTCGGGCAAGACGCTGCTCGCGCAGACCCTGGCCCGCATGCTCAACGTCCCGTTCGCCATCGCCGACGCGACGGCGCTGACGGAGGCCGGCTATGTCGGCGAGGACGTCGAGAACATCCTGCTCAAGCTGATCCAGGCGGCCGACTACGACGTCAAGAAGGCCGAGACCGGGATCATCTACATCGACGAGATCGACAAGGTCGCCCGCAAGAGCGAAAACCCGTCGATCACGCGTGACGTGAGCGGTGAGGGCGTGCAGCAGGCCCTCCTGAAGATCCTGGAGGGCACGACGGCCTCCGTCCCGCCGCAGGGCGGCCGGAAGCACCCGCACCAGGAGTTCATCCAGATCGACACGACGAACGTGCTCTTCATCGTGGGCGGCGCCTTCGCCGGCCTGGAGAAGATCATCGAGTCGCGGGCGGGCGCCAAGGGCATCGGCTTCGGGGCGACCATCCGCTCCAAGCGCGAGATCGAGGCGAGCGACCAGTTCCAGGAGGTCATGCCGGAGGACCTGGTGAAGTTCGGGATGATCCCCGAGTTCATCGGCCGTCTCCCCGTCCTCACCTCCGTCCACAACCTGGACCGCGAGGCGCTCCTCCAGATCCTGGTCGAGCCGCGCAACGCGCTGGTGAAGCAGTACCAGCGCCTCTTCGAACTCGACGGTGTGGAGCTGGACTTCGACCGCCCGGCCCTGGAGGCCATCGCCGACCAGGCGATCCTCCGCGGCACCGGCGCGCGCGGCCTGCGCGCCATCATGGAGGAGGTCCTCCAGTCGGTCATGTACGAGGTCCCGTCCCGCAAGGACGTGGCCCGCGTGGTCATCACGGCCGACGTCGTCCGCGACAACGTCAACCCGACGCTGGTCCCGCGGATCGTGAAGAACGACGGCAGGCACGAGAAGTCCGCCTGAACCGCCCGGACATGAAAGGGGCGCCCCGCCGACCGGCGGGGCGCCCCTTTCATGTCCGGGCCGCTGATCAGGCCTTGCTGCGGGAGGCCTTGTACTGCTGGGCCGCCAGGTCGGCGACCTGGTCCAGGGAGAGGGGCTGGCCGGCGCCGGTCATCGCGGCCAGGTCCATGGCGTTGACGACGCCGAGGGTGCTGTAGTCGGCCCAGATGCACGTCGGCACCGTGAACGACTTCGGGCCCGGGGTCGTCTCCGTCTTGGTGCTTTCGAGGCTGATGTTCTGGCACTTCATCAGCGCGCCCTCGAAGCCGGCCGGGGTCTTGCTCTCCGGGCTGCCGACCGGGGTCACCTTGATGTCCTCGGACTGGCCGGTCTGGTCCTTCTGGTAGTTCGCGAACGCGGTGTCGAGCGCCTTCTCCGGGTCGGCGATCTCGCCCCACATGCCGTTCAGGCCCATGTTCTTGCCCTTGAGCGGGTCGGTGCCGCCGGCCTTGTAGGAGGCCTGGACCGCCTTGGCGTTCTTGATCCCCATGGCGGCGGCGCTGGCCTGCTGCTTGGGGGTCAGGGTGCCGCTGCTCTTGTCGGCGCCCTCCTTCTTGTACTCGCCGACCGTGGCGGCAGGGGTGATCTTGTACCCCTTGGTGTCGTCGGCGACGGCGCCGTTCCCGCCACCGCCCCCGATCACGAAGTACGCCGCCACGCCGATCGCCGCGACGACCGCGATGCCGCCGATGACCCAGCCCGCCTTGGACTTCTTCGGGGCGGGCGGGTGGGGCATGTAGCCGCCGGGGCCCTGGGGGGCGCCGTACGGGGGCTGCTGGCCGTAGGGGGCGGGCTGCTGCGGGTAGCCGTAGGGGGGCTGCTGCGGGGGGACGCCCTGCGGGGCCTGCTGGGGGTATCCGTAACCCGGCTGCGGAGCCTGCGGCTGGCCGTAGGGGCCGGGCTGCTGACCGTACGGGCCCGGCTGCTGCGGCTGCTGGCCGTAGGGTCCCGGCTGGCCGTAAGGGCCAGGCTGCTGGCCGCCGTACGGGCCCGGCTGGTTGTAGCTCATCGACAGGTTCCCCTCACAGGATGTTTATGCCTGGTGAACATCCTGTCGGAACCGAGGAGCCGCAGGTGCGGCGGGGGCCACACCGTTACCGAACCAAAGCGTTTCGGGACAGTGGTGGGACACCCCTAAACTGGCCCCGTGACCGAGAACACTCAGCAGCAGACAGCGCCCACCACCGAACTGCCGACCACCTACGCGCCGGCCGAGGTAGAGGGGCCGCTGTACGAGCGCTGGGTAGACCGGGGGTACTTCACCGCCGACGCGAAGTCCGAGAAGCCGCCGTACACCATCGTCATCCCGCCGCCGAACGTCACGGGCGCCCTCCACCTGGGCCACGCCTTCCAGGTGACGCTCATGGACGCGCTGACCCGCCGCAAGCGCATGCAGGGCTTCGAGACGCTCTGGCTGCCGGGCATGGATCACGCCGGCATCGCGACCCAGAACAAGGTCGAGCAGCAGCTCGCCGAGGAGGGCAAGTCCCGCCACGACCTGGGCCGTGACCAGTTCGTCGAGCGCGTCTGGCAGTGGAAGGACGAGTACGGCGGCCGGATCCTCGGCCAGCTGCGCCGCCTCGGCGCCGGTCTCGACTGGTCGCGCGAGCGCTTCACCATGGACGAGGGCCTCTCCAAGGCCGTCCAGAAGATCTTCAAGGACCTCTACGAGGACGGTCTGATCTACCGCGCCGAGCGCATCATCAACTGGTGCCCGCGCTGTCTGACGGCCATCTCCGACATCGAGGTCGAGTACCAGGACGACGCCGGCGAGCTCGTCTCCATCCGGTACGGCGAGGGCGAGGACAGCCTCGTCGTCGCCACCACCCGCGCCGAGACGATGCTCGGTGACACGGCCGTCGCCGTCCACCCGGACGACGAGCGGTACAAGCACCTGGTCGGCAAGCAGATCAAGCTGCCGCTGACGGACCGTACGATCCCCGTCGTCGCCGACACGCACGTCGACCCGGAGTTCGGCACCGGCGCCGTCAAGGTGACCCCGGCGCACGACCCGAACGACTTCGAGATCGGCCGCCGCCACGACCTGCCCTCGCTCACCGTCATGGACGAGCACGGCATCATCACCGTCCACGGCCCCTTCCTCGGCCTGGACCGCTTCGAGGCCCGCTCGGCGATCGTCGGCGCGCTCAAGGAGCAGGGCCGGATCGTCGCCGAGAAGCGTCCGTACATGCACTCGGTGGGTCACTGCTCGCGCTGCAAGACGACCGTCGAGCCGCGCCTGTCGATGCAGTGGTGGGTCAAGGTCGGCCCGCTGGCGCAGGCCGCCGGCGACGCCGTCCGCGACGGCTCCGTCGAGATCCACCCGAAGGAGCTCTCCAAGCGCTACTTCGACTGGGTCGACAACATGCACGACTGGTGCATCTCGCGCCAGCTGTGGTGGGGCCACCGCATCCCGATCTGGTACGGCCCCGAGGGCCAGGTCGTCTGCGTCGGACCCGACGAGGAGGCGCCCGGCACCGAGGCCGAGGGCTGGACCCAGGACCCCGACGTCCTGGACACCTGGTTCTCGTCCGGCCTGTGGCCGTTCTCCACGCTCGGCTGGCCGGAGAAGACCCCGGACCTGGCGAAGTTCTACTCGACCGACGTCCTGCTCACCGGCCACGACATCATCTTCTTCTGGGTCGCCCGGATGATGATGTTCGGCCTGTACGCGATGGACGGCGAGGTCCCCTTCAAGACCGTCGCCCTGACCGGTCTCGTCCGCGACGAGTTCGGCAAGAAGATGTCGAAGTCCAACCCGAACGCGGTCGACCCGCTGGACTGGATGAACGCCTACGGCTCCGACGCCGTCCGCTTCACCCTGGCCAAGGGCGCCACCCCGGGCGCCGACGTGCCGATCGGCGAGGACTGGGTCCAGGCGTCCCGGAACTTCGCCAACAAGATCTGGAACGCGACCCGTTTCGCGATGATGAACGGCGCGAACATCGACGGCCCGCTGCCGGACGCCTCCGAGATGTCGGCGACCGACCGCTGGATCCTGTCCCGTCTGAACGAGACGGTCGCCCAGGTCGACGCGTACTACGAGGACTTCCAGTTCGCCAAGCTGAGCGAGTCGCTCTACCACTTCGCGTGGGACGAGGTCTTCGCCTGGTACGTCGAGCTGTCGAAGACCACGTTCTTCGCGGGCGGCGAGGGCGCCAAGGTCTCCGGCCGCGTCCTCGGCGAGGTCCTGGACGTCATGCTGCGGCTGCTGCACCCGATCGTCCCGTTCGTCACCGAGACCCTGTGGACCACCCTCACGGGCGGCGAGTCCCTGGTGATCGCGGACTGGCCGAAGGACTCGGGCTTCCGCGACGAGGCCGCCGAGAAGGAGATCGAGCTGGTCCAGCGGGTCGTCACCGAGGTCCGCCGCTTCCGCAAGGAGCAGGGCCTCCAGGACGCCCAGAAGGTGCCCGCCCGCCTCACGCTCGACGGCACCGCGCTCGTCGCGCACGAGGCCGCCATCCGCCAGATCCTGCGCCTCCAGCCGGAGGGCGAGGGCTTCTCCGCCACCGCCTCCCTGCCGGTCGCCGGCGCCACCGTCGCGCTCGACCTCTCGGGCACGATCGACGTCGCCGCCGAGCGCAAGCGCCTCGCGAAGGACCTCGCGGCGGCCGAGAAGGAGAAGGCGCAGGCCGAGGGCAAGCTCGGCAACGAGGCCTTCCTCGCCAAGGCCCCGGACAACGTGGTCGACAAGATCCGCACCCGCCTCGCCAAGGCGGACGAGGACATCGCCCGCATCCAGAACCAGCTGGCGACCCTGCCGCAGGCCTAGGACGCGACGCCTCATACGCGCCGAAGGGGCCCGGAACCGTTTCGCACGGTTCCGGGCCCCTTCGGCTTTGTCCGTTTGTGGGTGAGATCACGCGACTTGTGACCGAAGTCCAGAGGCACGGGACGAAAGACCCTGGATGATGGGAGGCATGTCCCGCCTCCCCACCGTCCCCGCGCTCCGCCGTTGCGTGGACCGGTGGGCCGTCTCGCCCCGCGCCCTCGACGTCGTCGCCGCACTCAGCGCCTTCGGCCTGATGGTCCTGGACGTGCCGGGGCTCGCCCGCGCCGACAACTCCCTCACCGGGGTCACCGCGACCCTGGTCCTGGCGGCCGGCGCGGCCACGCTCGTGCTGCGGCGCCGGCTGCCCTGGCTGCCGTACGCCGTGGCGCTCGGCCTGATGGGCTGGCTGCACGAGTTCACCATGATCCAGTTCGCGCTGTATTCGATCGGCCGGTTCCGGGGGCGCCGCGCCGCCATCACCGCGACCCTGCTGTACGTCGGTGTCGCGTACGCCTACTTCCTCACGCCCGGCTGGCCCGCCAAACACGGCGAGACCCTCAGCGAGTTCCTCGGCCTCGTCGTCCCGATCGGCGTCCTCGCGGCGGGCGTCGGCATCGCCGCGTACCGGCAGGACCTCGTCCGGGCCCTGGAGGTCCAGCGCCGCGAGGCCGCCGCCCGGCAGGCCGTGCAGGAGGAGCGGATCTCCGTCGGCCGGGACGTCCACGACCTGGTCGGCCGCGAGCTCACCGTCCTCGCGGTACGGGCCGAGGTCCTCGCCGTACGGGCCAGGGGAGAGGCCCACCAGAAGGACTTCGAGGAGCTCGCGGACACCGCCCGGCGGGCCCACCTCATGCTCAACGAGACGATCGTGCGCCGCGCCGACCGGGACGCCGACACCCCCGGCCTCGAAGGGCTCGCCGCGCTCGCGGAGGAGGGCGAGCGGATGGGCAGCCCCGTCGACCTGACGGTCGCCGAGGAGGCCAAGGCGCTGTCCCCGCTCCGGCAGGCCGCCGTCCACCGGGTCGTCCGGGAGTGCCTCACGAACGCCGCCAAGCACGCGCCCGGCCTCCCGGTGACCGTCGCGATCACGGTCGAGGGCCCCGACCTGCGGATCGAGGTCCGCAACCCGCTGCCGAAGACCCCGCCGGACCCGGCCCCCGTCTCCACCGGCACCGGCCTCCTCTCCATGGAGGAGCGCGTCACGAGCATGGGCGGCACCCTGAAGGCCCGCCGGAAGGACGGCGCCTACCGGGTGACGGCCCTGCTCCCCACGGGCCTGGGGCGCTGACCAGCGGGTCCTACCGGACCGTCTCCGCCTTCCCCAGGACCCGCTGGAGCCCGTCGAAGTCCTCCACGCACCGGCCCGAGCCCAGCGCGACACAGTCCAGGGGCTCGTCGGCGACGAAGACGGGGATGCCGGTCGCCGAGGCCATGCGCAGGTCCAGGCCCGGGAGCAGCGCGCCGCCGCCGGTCAGGACGATGCCGTGCTCCATCACGTCGCCGGACAGCTCCGGCGGGCACTCCTCCAGCGTCGCCCGTACGGCCGCGATGATCGCCTCCACCGGCTCGTCGAGCGCCGCCCGGACCTCCGGGACCGCCAGCTCCACCGTCCTCGGCAGCCCGCTGACCTTCTCCCGTCCCCGGACGGTGAACGTCCGCCGCTCGAACTCCTCGCCGCCCGGCACCGGCCAGGCCGAGCCGATCGCGACCTTCACGTCCTCGGCCGTCCGCTCGCCGACGAGCAGCGAGTGCTCCTTGCGGACGTAGTCGGTGAGGGCCGTGTCGAGCCGGTCGCCGCCCACCCGCAGCGACTGGGCCGTGACGATCCCGCCGAGGGAGATCACGGCGACCTCGGTCGTGCCGCCGCCGATGTCGACGACCATCGAACCGCGCGGCGAGGAGACGGGGAGCCCGGCGCCGATCGCCGCCGCCATCGGCTCCTCGATCAGATGGACCGCCCGCGCCCCCGCCGAGAGGGAGGCGTGCACGATCGCCCGCCGCTCGACCTGGGTCACCCCGCTCGGCACGCACACCACCATCCGGGTGCGGGGCCGCCGCCGGCCCGGGACGGCCTTGCGGACGAAGTGCCGGATCATCTCCTCGGCCGCCTCGTAGTCGCTGATCACCCCGTCCCGCAGGGGCCGGATCGCGGTGATCGAACCGGGCGTGCGGCCGATCGTCTCCTTCGCCTCCGTGCCGACCGCGAGCGCCTGCCGGGAGCCCTCCTGGACCGCCACCACGGACGGTTCGTTGAGCACGATGCCCCGGCCCCGGGCGTAGAGGAGCGTGTTGGCCGTGCCGAGGTCGATCCCTATGTCCATGATCGCCAAGTTTGCCGGGGTGATCGCGCGGACGGGGGACCGAAAGTCCCGAAAGGGGTGGGTCCATGGTCCTGTCGGCACCCCTCCGTAGACTGGGTGCGTGAGTGAGCCGAGCGACCAGCGCGACGACCAGTTCGACGAGATCGTCGACGCCGAGACCGACCGAGACCCCGACCTGGCGGTGATCGAGGCCGGCAGCCGCACCCTGCGCGCCCAGGCGGGCCCGCCGCAGGGCGACCCCGTGCCCAGCCGCCCCGAGGACCCCGAGCTCGACAAGGCGCTGCGCGAGGTCGAGACCGAGCTGTCCACCCGCTGGGGCGAGACCAAGCTGGAGCCCTCCGTCACCCGGATCGCGGCCCTGATGGACGTCCTCGGCGAGCCGCAGCGCGCGTACCCCTCCGTCCACATCACCGGCACCAACGGCAAGACGTCGACGGCCCGCATGATCGAGGCCCTGCTCGGCGCCTTCGAGCTGCGCACCGGGCGGTACACCTCGCCGCACGTGCAGACCATCACCGAGCGGATCAGCCTGGACGGCGCCCCGATCTCCGCCGAGCGGTTCATCGAGACGTACCAGGACGTCAAGCCGTACGTGGAGCTGGTCGACGCCCGCGAGGAGTACCGGCTCTCCTTCTTCGAGGTCCTCACCGGCATGGCGTACGCGGCCTTCGCGGACGCCCCGGTCGACGCGGCCGTCGTCGAGGTCGGCATGGGCGGCACCTGGGACGCGACGAACGTCATCGACGCCTCCGTCGCCGTCGTCACCCCCATCGACCTCGACCACACCGACCGGCTCGGCGGGACGACCGCCGAGATCGCGGCGGAGAAGTCCGGGATCATCAAGCAGGGCGCGACCGTGATCCTGGCCCAGCAGCCGGTCGACGCGGCCCAGGTCCTGCTGAAGAAGGCCGTCGAGGTGGACGCGACCGTGGCCCGCGAGGGCATGGAGTTCGGCGTCGTCTCCCGCGAGATCGCGGTCGGCGGCCAGCTCCTCACCCTGCGCGGCCTCGGCGGCGAGTACGAGGACGTCTTCCTGCCGCTGCACGGCGCCTACCAGGCGCACAACGCCGTGGTGGCGCTCGCGGCGGTCGAGGCCTTCTTCGGGATCGGCGCCGAGCACGCCAGGACCCTGGACGTCGACACCGTCCGCCGGGCCTTCGCCCAGGTGGCCTCGCCGGGCCGCCTGGAGATCGTCCGTTCCTCGCCGACGGTCGTCCTGGACGCCGCGCACAACCCGCACGGCGCGCGGGCGACGGCGGAGGGCATCAGCGAGGCCTTCGGCTTCTCCCGGCTCATCGGCGTGGTCTCCACGAGCGGGGACAAGGACGCCAAGGGGCTCCTGGAGGCCTTCGAGCCGATCCTCGCGGAGGTCGTGATCACCGCGAACTCCAACCCGCGGGCCACCGACGTGGACGCGCTCGCCGCGATCGCGGTCGAGGTCTTCGGCGAGGACCGGGTCGTCGTCGAGCCCCGGCTGCCCGACGCCATCGAGGCGGCGATCACCCTCGCGGAGGAAGAGGCCGAGTACGGCGGCGCGGGCGTCCTCGTGACCGGGTCGATCTTCACGGTCGGCGACGCCCGGCTGCTGCTGCGGAGGGGCTGAACCGATGCGTGTCCTCTGTTCCTCCACGCTCATCGGCGAGTTCTTCGTGATCGGCTTCGCCGGGCTCGTCGCCATGAAGGACGACAGCCTCGCGATGTCCACCGTGTGGTGGGTCTGCGGCGTGGCCATGGTCTTCTCGGTGCTGCTGTGCGGGATGATCACCCGGCCCGGCGGGGTCCAGCTCGGCTGGGCCCTCCAGATCGGGCTGATCCTCAGCGGCTTCTTCGTCCCCACCATGTTCTTCCTGGGCGCGGTCTTCGCCGGCCTGTGGTGGGCCTCGGTGCACTACGGGCGGCGGATCGACGAGACCAAGGCCCGCTGGGCCGCCGCGCAGGCCTCGGCAGGGCCTGACGCTGCGTAATCGAGGGACGTGCGGGCCCTGTAGCCTCGGAGGTCCCGCACACCGTTTTTCCGAAGGAGTCCTCCCGTGAGCCAGCGATCGCTCGTCCTGCTCAAGCCCGACGCCGTCCGCCGTGGTCTGATCGGCGAGGTCATCGGCCGCATCGAGCGCAAGGCCGGCTGGACCATCACGGCCCTGGAGCTGCGCACGCTGGACCAGGACACACTGGAGCAGCACTACGGCGAGCACAAGGGCAAGCCCTTCTACGAGCCGCTGATGGGCTTCATGCAGTCCGGTCCGGTCGTCGCGCTCGTCGTCGAGGGCGAGCGGGTCATCGAGGGCCTGCGCACGCTCGCCGGCCCGACCGACCCGATCGCCGCCGCGCCGGGCTCCATCCGCGGCGACTTCGGCACCATCGTCCGCGAGAACCTGATCCACGCCTCGGACTCCGAGGAGTCGGCGGCCCGCGAGCTGAAGATCTTCTTCCCGGGTCTCGTCTGACGCGAAGTCAGCCGAACGAAGCACCCTGTGGGGCGACCGAAGGAATTTCGGTCGCCCCCAGGCATATGAACGCCAATCCCGGGAACGGATCGCCGCGTCCTGCCGTCACCAGTACTGAGGTGGACCAACGCGCGCCATTCGCGCGGGCGGCACTACGATGGAAAACTCCACGCCGCACCACTCTCAGCCATGGGAAATCAAGGGGAACTTCATGTCGTTCATCGGCCGTGACATGGCTGTCGACCTCGGGACCGCCAACACGCTGGTGTACGTCAGGGGTCGAGGCATCGTTCTGAACGAGCCGTCCGTCGTCGCCATCAACACCAACACCGGCGGCATCCTCGCGGTCGGCGCCGAGGCGAAGAAGATGATCGGCCGGACCCCCGGCAACATCGTCGCAGTGCGCCCGCTCAAGGACGGCGTGATCGCCGACTTCGAGATCACGGAGCGGATGCTCCGCTACTTCATCCTCAAGATCCACAAGCGCCGCTGGATGGCCCGCCCCCGCGTCGTCGTCTGCGTGCCCTCCGGCATCACCGGAGTGGAGCGCCGCGCCGTGATCGAGGCCTCGACCCAGGCCGGCGCCCGGCAGGTGCACATCATCGAGGAGCCCATGGCGGCGGCCATCGGCTCGGGCCTCCCCGTCCACGAGGCCACCGGCAACATGGTCGTCGACATCGGCGGCGGCACCACCGAGGTCGCCGTCATCTCCCTCGGCGGAATCGTCACGGCACAGTCCATCCGGGTCGCCGGCGACGAGCTGGACAGCGCGATCATCCAGCACATCAAGAAGGAGTACTCGCTCCTCCTCGGTGAGCGCACCGCCGAGCAGATCAAGATCACCATCGGCTCCGCGTACGACCTCGACAAGGACGAGCACACCGAGATCCGCGGCCGCGACCTCGTCTCCGGTCTGCCCAAGACCGTGGTCATCTCCGCCGCCGAGGTCCGCAAGGCCATCGAGGAGCCGGTCAACGCGATCGTCGACGCCGTGAAGACCACCCTCGACAAGTGCCCGCCGGAGCTCTCCGGTGACGTCATGGACCGCGGCATCGTTCTCACGGGTGGCGGCGCCCTGCTCCGCGGCCTCGACGAGCGCCTCCGGCGCGAGACCGGCATGCCGATCCACATCGCCGAGGACCCGCTGGACTCGGTGGCGCTCGGCTCCGGCAAGTGCGTGGAGGAGTTCGAGGCCCTCCAGCAGGTCCTGGACGCCCAGCCGCGCCGCTAGCGACACCGTTTCACCCGCACAGCCGAACAACCGAACCACGAGGAAAGGCACGGCCGCCGCACGTGAGGGACACACGAGAGAGCCGGCTGCTCCTGGTGCTGCTGATCGCCATCGCGTTCGCACTGATCACGGTGGACATCCGCGGCGGTCAGGAGTCACCCGTCGACGGTGCCCGGCAGGCCGCAGCGGCGGTCTTCGGGCCCGTCGAGAACGGTGTGGCGGCCGCCGTCGACCCCGTCGGCAACGCCATAGGCGCGGTACGGGACTCCGGGGAGCGGCACACCCGGATCGCCGCCCTGGAGAAGGAGAACGCCGAACTCAAGGCGAAGCTCGGCAGCGACGACCGCAACCGCAACCGGCTGCGCGAGCTCGACGCCATGCTCAAGACCGCCGGCGCCGGGCAGTACGGCATCAAGGGCGCCCAGGTCATCGCCATAGGAGCGGCCCAGGGCTTCTCCTGGACCGTCACCATCGACGTCGGCGCCCGCGACGGCATCACGCGCGACATGACCGTGCTCAACGGCTCCGGACTCGTCGGCCGCGTCACCACCGTCGGCCCCTCCACCTCCACGGTCCTCCTCGCCAACGACCCCGACTTCACCGTCGGCACCCGCATGGAGAAGAGCGACGAACTCGGCTTCGCCACCGGCCAGGGCGACCAGCCCCTCCTCGTCCAGCTCCTCAACGGCAAGGCCAAGGTCAAGCCGGGCGACCGGCTCGTCACCTTCGGCTCGCGCGCCGACAAGCCCTTCGTGCCCGGCGTCCCGGTCGGCCAGGTCGTCCGTGTCGACCCGTCGGGCGGCGGCCTGACCCGCAACATCTACGTCCGCCCGTACGTCGGCTTCACCAAGCTCGACATCGTCGGCGTCGTCGTCCAGGCCCCGAGCTCCGACCCCCGCGACATGGTCCTCCCGCAGAAGCCCAAGCCCGCGCCGACCGTCACCGTCACGGCCACCCCGCCGCCACCCGACGGCCAGCAGGCCGCCGACGGGCAGCAGCAGGGCCAGAAGCCGAACCAGAACCAGAACCAGCAGGACCAGGGGGGCGTGACACCGTGAAGTTCAACCGCATCCTCCTCTCCGCCACCCTGATCGTGGTGGCCCTGGTCGTCCAGGTCTCCGTCCTCGCCCGCCTCCAGCTCCCCGGCGCCGTCCCCGACCTCGTCCTCCTCACCGTCGTCGGACTCGCCCTCGTCTACGGGCCCGTCAGCGGCTCCCTCGTCGGCTTCACCGCCGGCCTCCTCGCCGACCTCGCCCCGCCCGCCGACCACGCCGCCGGCCGCTACGCCCTCGTGCTCTGCGTCATCGGCTACCTCGTCGGCCTCGCGAAGCCGGACAACGGCCGGCTGACCTCCGCGACCGGCCCCATGGCCGTCGTCGTCGCCGCGGCCGTCGGTTCCACGCTGCTCTACGCGGGCGTGGGCGCCCTCGTCGGCGACACCGCCGCCCGCCATGTCGGCCTCGGCTTCCTGCTGTTCACCGCCGCCGTGTACGACCTGCTCCTCGCGCCCTTCACCGTGCCGCTCATCATGGCCCTGGCCCGCCGCGCCGAGAACGACCCGCTCGCCGACGCCGGCGGCGGCAACGGCGCCGACGTCGCCTCCGGTTGGCTCGCCTCCGGCACCGGCCTCAGGATCGGCACCCAGCGCGGCGGCCTGCGCGTGAAGGCCGCCCGCGGCCGCGCCTCACGCGCCGGACGCATCAAGGGAGTCAAGCGACTGTGAACGAGGGGGCACCGGCAGCATGACCAACATCCCCGAGACCGGGCGGACCCCCCGGGTCCAGATCCGGCTCGTCATCATCCAGATCCTCGTCTTCTCCCTGCTCCTCACCCTGGGGGGCCGGCTCTGGTACCTCCAGATCCGCAACGGCAAGGAGTACACGGACGAGGCGAAGAACAACCACGTCCAGCAGGTCGTCCAGCCCGCCGTCCGCGGCTCGCTCCTCGACGCCCGCGGCGTCCCGCTCGCCGACAACGAGACCCGGCTCGTGGTCTCCGCGTCCCGCACCGAGCTCATGAAGATGGAGGACCGGGGCAGGGCCGTCCTCACCCGGCTCGCCGACGTCCTCGACATGAAGCCCGACGAGGTCATCAACAAGATCCGGCTCTGCGACTCCAAGACGCCCAAGCCCTGCTGGAACGGTTCGCCCTACCAGCCGATCCCCGTCACCGACGAGGCCACCACCCAGCAGGCACTCCAGATCCGCGAGCGCGCCGAGGACTTCCCCGGCATCACCGCCGAACCCACCGCCGTCCGCCGCTACCCGGCCCCCGGCAAGTCCCGCACCTCGCAGGTCCTCGGCTACCTCTCGCCCGTCACCGACGCCGAGATCGAGAAGGCCAAGGACACCGACTCGCCGTTCCTCCGCTCCGACCAGGTCGGCCGCTCCGGCCTGGAGCGCACGTACGACAAGGAGCTGCGCGGCAAGGCCGGCGTCACCCGCTACGAGGTCGACAACCTCGGCCGCGTCATCGGCCAGGCCAAGAGCGACCCCGCCGTCCCCGGCTCCAACGTCGTCACCTCCATCGACGCCCGCGTCCAGGCGGTCGCCGAATGGGAGCTGCACAACGCGATGGTGGAGGCCCGCAAGACCTTCGACAAGAACACCAACGAGAACTACAAGGCCGACGCCGGCGCCGTCGTCGTCATGGAGGCCAAGACCGGCCGCATCGTCGCCATGGCCTCGCAGCCCGACTACGACCCCAACGCCTGGGTCGGCGGCATCTCCGCCAAGGACTACGCCGCCCTCACCGGCAAGGACTCCAACTTCCCGCTGCTCAACCGGGCCATCCAGGGCCAGGCCGCACCGGGCTCCATCTTCAAGGTCATCTCGACCACCGCCGCCGTCAACGCGGGCTACGCCTTCGACGGGCACTACCCCTGCACCAGCTCGTACTCCATCGGCAACCAGGTCTTCAAGAACTTCGAGTCGCAGAACCACGGCCCGATCACCCTCGGCCGCGCCCTCGAAGTCTCCTGCGACACCGTCTTCTACGCCCTCGCCCACCAGCAGTGGATCAAGGACGGCGGGATGAAGCCGAAGAAGAACCCGGGCGACTGGTTCTACAAGACCGCCCACCAGTTCGGCCTCGGCGCCGAGACCGGCATCGACCTCCCCAACGAGGTCTCCGGCCGCGTCCCCGACCGCCAGTGGAAGCAGAAGTTCTGGGAGGACAACAAGGACTGGTGGTGCAAGTACGGCAAGAAGGGCGGCACCTACGTCCAGCAGCTCTCGTACGAGAACTGCCTCGAAGGCAACCTGATGCGCGCCGGTGACTCCGTCAACTACTCCATCGGACAGGGCGACACCCTCGTCACCCCCATCCAGATGGCCACCATCTACTCCGCCATCTCCAACGGCGGCACCCTGTGGAACCCCACCGTCGGCAAGGCGATCATCAGCCCCGACGGCAAGAAGGTGCACGAGATCGCGCCCAAGTCGCACGGCAGGCTCCCCTTCGACACCGCCACCCGCGACTTGATAGACGAAGCCCTCGCGGGAGTCGCCACCCGCGGTACCGCCGCCTGGCGATTCGGCGGCTGGCCGCAGGACAAGATCCCGATGCACGCCAAGACGGGCACCGCCGAGGTCTACGGCAAGCAGACGACCTCCTGGTTCGCCACGTACACCAAGGACTACGCGATCGTCATGACGATCTCCCAGGGTGGTACCGGCTCCGGCGCCTCCGGCCCCGCCGTGCGCAACATCTACGACGCGCTCTACGGACTCGACGACGCCGGAAGCCAGGACCTCAAGCGGGCCCTGCTGCCGCAGCCGCAGAAGGCCCTGCCGAGGATCGAGGCCGACGGCTCCATCGACGCGCCGAAGATCCAGCCGTACGACCCCGAGTCGCAGAAGGTCGACGAGACGAAGCCGAAGACCGACGGCACCCAGCCGCCGGCCCCGCCGACCGCCCCCGCGAACCCGACCAAGAAGCCGGACGACAACCAGCTCGCGGGCCCGCCCGCCACCCGCGGGAGGCTCTGAACAGATGACCGCGCCCCACGGCTTCTCCGTCTCCCGGTACGCACCCGAGCGCGGCACCCTCGCCAAGCTGGCCGCCCGCGACTCGGTGCTCCGCCGGCTCGACTGGCCCATCCTGCTGTCGGCGCTCGCCCTCTCCGGGATCGGCTCCCTGCTCGTCTGGTCCGCCACCCGCGGCCGCACCGAGCTCAACAACGGCGACCCGTACTACTTCCTCTTCCGGCACGTGCTCAACACCGGCATCGGCCTCGCCCTGATGATCGGCACGATCTGGCTCGGCCACCGCACCCTGCGCGGCGCGGTGCCGATCCTCTACGGCCTCTCGATCGTGCTGATCCTCGCCGTCCTCACCCCGCTCGGCGCCACCATCAACGGCGCCCACGCGTGGATCGTCGTCGGCGGCGGCTTCTCCCTCCAGCCCAGCGAGTTCGTGAAGATCACGATCATCCTGGTCATGGCGATGCTCCTCGCCGCCAAGGTCGACGCCGGCGACCAGCTCCACCCCGACCACCGCACCGTCGCCAAGGCCCTCGCCCTGGCCGCCCTCCCCATGGGCATCGTCATGCTGATGCCCGACCTCGGCTCGGTCATGGTCATGATCGTCATCGTGCTCGGCGTGCTCCTCGCCTCCGGCGCCTCCAACCGCTGGGTCCTCGGCCTCATCGGCGCCGGCGTCCTCGGCGCGGTCCTCGTCACCGCGCTCGGCATGCTCGACGAGTACCAGATCAACCGCTTCGCGGCCTTCGCCAACCCCGACCTCGACCCCGCCGGCGTCGGCTACAACACCAACCAGGCCCGCATCGCCATCGGCTCCGGCGGCCTCCTCGGCGCCGGCCTCTTCAAGGGCTCGCAGACCACCGGCCAGTTCGTCCCCGAACAGCAGACCGACTTCGTCTTCACCGTGGCCGGCGAGGAACTCGGCTTCGTCGGCGCCGGCCTGATCCTCGTCCTCCTCGGCGTCATCCTCTGGCGCGCCTGCCGGATCGCCCGCGAGACCACCGAGCTCTACGGCACGATCGTCGCCGCCGGGATCATCGCCTGGTTCGCCTTCCAGTCCTTCGAGAACATCGGCATGACCCTCGGCATCATGCCCGTCGCCGGCCTGCCCCTGCCGTTCGTCTCCTACGGCGGCTCGTCGATGTTCGCCGTATGGGTGGCGATCGGACTGCTCCAGTCGATCAGGGTGCAGCGGCCCATGACGGCGTGACGACGGCTAGATTCGAGGTATGGCGGAGACGAAACGCGAGATCGAGCGGAAGTACGAAGCCACCGGGGACACGGGGCTTCCGGACCTCACCCGGGTCCCCGGGGTCTCGTCCGTCGTGGACCGCGGCGTCATGGAGCTCGACGCCGTCTACTACGACACCCCCGACCTCCGGCTGGCGGCCGCCGGGCTCACCCTCCGCCGCCGCACCGGCGGGAGCGACGCCGGCTGGCACGTGAAGTTCCCCGTCGCCGTGGGCATCCGCGACGAGATCAGAGCCCCGCTGAGCGACACCCTGCCGGATGCGCTGGCGGGGCTCCTGCGCTCCCGGGTCCGGGACGCGGAGGTCGTCCCGGCCGTCCGCCTCCGCTCCTCCCGCGACGTCCGCCACCTCCTCACCGCGGACGGCACCCTCCTCGCGGAACTCTCCGTGGACACGGTCCACGCGGAACGCCTCCCGGACGGGGGAGAGGCCTCCTGGACCGAGATCGAGGTCGAACTCGCGGACGGCATCGACGACGAGACGATCCTCGACGCGATCGGGAAACGCCTCAAGAAGGCGGGCATCCTCCCCTCGGAGGCCCCGTCGAAACTGGCCAGGGCCCTGGCGGAGACGGGCGCGGAGCCCCGCCCGCCGGCCACCCCCGGAAAACCCGGCACCGCCGGAGCCGCCGTGCTCGCCTACGTACGCGAACAGGCCGAGGCGATCGTCGCGCTCGACCCCGCCGTGCGCCGCGACCTGCCCGACGCCGTGCACCAGATGCGGGTGGCGTGCCGGAGGCTGCGCAGTGCCTTCAAGACGTACCGCGCCGTCCTCGACCGGGACGCCACCGACCCCCTCGGCGAGGAGCTGAAGTGGCTCGCCGGCGAGCTCGGCGCCGCCCGTGACCACGAGGTCCTCAGCGCGCGGCTGCGCGCCGCGCTCGACGAGGTCCCCAAGACCCTCCGCCTCGGCCCGGTCAGGGCCCGGCTGCGGATCTGGACCGCCGCCCGTGGCCGCGACGCCCGCCGCAGGGTCCTCGACGCCCTGGACTCCGCCCGCCACCTGGCCCTGCTCGAAGCGCTCGACGCGCTGCTCACCGACCCGCCCCTGCGCAAGGCCGCCGGGCGCGACGCCCGCGAGGTCCTCGCCCGCGCCGTCCTCAAGGACCACGACCGCCTCGCCGGGCGCGTCGACCACGCCCTCGCCCTCGACCCCGGTCAGGAGCGGGACCTCGCCCTCCACGCGGCCCGCAAGGCCGCCAAGCGCGCCCGGTACGCCGCCGACGCGGCCCGCCCCGCCCTCGGGAAGCCCGCGAAGAAGCTCGCCAAGCGCGTGAAGGCCGTCCAGAGCCTCCTCGGCGAACACCAGGACGCGGTGGTCGCCCGCGCGACCCTGAGGGAGCTGGCGATCCAGGCCGACGCGGCCGGCGAGTCCGCCTTCACCTGGGGACTTCTCCACGGCCGCGAGGAGGCGGGCGCCGCGGACGGGGAGCGGGAACTGCCCGGGGTGTGGGCGCGGGCCTCGGCCCCGGGAATCCGGGCGGCACTGAGGCACTGAGCACCGGGGTACGCTTGAGAGTCGCCCCCCTGCCAGCTCACGAAGGTTCGAGATGTCTGCTGCCGAGTCTGTCTTCCCGCAGCTCGAAGCTCTGCTCCCGCACGTGCAGAAGCCGATTCAGTACGTCGGTGGAGAGCTGAACTCCACGGTCAAGCCGTGGGAGTCCGCCGACGTCCGCTGGGCGCTGATGTACCCGGACGCGTACGAGGTCGGTCTGCCCAACCAGGGCGTCATGATCCTCTACGAGGTGCTGAACGAGCGCGAGGGCGTCCTCGCCGAGCGCACCTACAGCGTGTGGCCGGACCTCGAAGAGCTGATGCGCGAGCACAACGTGCCGCAGTTCACGGTCGACAGCCACCGCCCCGTCGGCGCGTTCGACGTCTTCGGCCTGAGCTTCTCCACGGAGCTCGGCTACACGAACATGCTCACGGCCCTGGACCTGGCGGGCATCCCGCTGGAGTCGAAGGACCGGACGGTCGACCACCCGATCGTGCTCGCCGGCGGCCACGCGGCCTTCAACCCCGAGCCGATCGCGGACTTCATCGACGCGGCGATCATCGGCGACGGCGAGCAGGCCGTCCTCGACATGACCGAGATCATCCGCGCCTGGAAGGCCGAGGGCCGGCCGGGCGGCCGCGAGGAGGTCCTCCTCCGCCTCGCGAAGACGGGCGCCGTCTACATCCCGGCGTTCTACGACGTCGAGTACCTGCCGGACGGCCGCATCGGCCGCGTCGTCCCCAACCGCTCGGGCGTGCCGTGGCGCGTGTCGAAGCACACCGTCATGGACCTCGACGAGTGGCCGTACCCCAAGCAGCCCCTCGTCCCGCTCGCGGAGACCGTCCACGAGCGCATGTCCGTCGAGATCTTCCGCGGCTGCACCCGCGGCTGCCGCTTCTGCCAGGCCGGCATGATCACGCGCCCCGTGCGGGAGCGAAGCATCACCGGCATCGGCGAGATGGTCGAGAAGGGTCTCAAGGCGACGGGCTTCGAGGAGGTCGGCCTCCTCTCGCTGTCCTCGGCGGACCACACGGAGATCGCCGACATCGCGAAGGGCCTGGCCGACCGGTACGAGGAGGACAAGGTCGGTCTGTCCCTCCCGTCCACCCGCGTCGACGCGTTCAACGTCGACCTGGCGAACGAGCTCACGAGGAACGGCCGCCGTTCGGGCCTCACCTTCGCCCCCGAGGGCGGCTCCGAGCGCATGCGCAAGGTCATCAACAAGATGGTCTCGGAAGAGGACCTCATCCGGACCGTCGCCACCGCGTACGGCAACGGCTGGCGCCAGGTGAAGCTGTACTTCATGTGCGGCCTGCCGACGGAGACCGACGAGGACGTCCTCCAGATCGCCGACATGGCGATCAACGTCATCGCCAAGGGCCGCGAGGTCTCCGGCCAGAACGACATCCGCTGCACCGTCTCCATCGGCGGCTTCGTCCCCAAGCCGCACACCCCCTTCCAGTGGGCCCCGCAGCTGTCGGCCGAGGAGACGGACGAGCGCCTGCGCAAGCTCCGCGACAAGATCCGCGGCGACAAGAAGTACGGCCGCTCGATCGGCTTCCGCTACCACGACGGCAAGCCCGGCATCGTCGAGGGCCTCCTCTCCCGCGGCGACCGCCGCCTCGGCGCGGTCATCCGCGCCGTGTACGAGGACGGCGGCCGCTTCGACGGCTGGCGCGAGCACTTCTCGTACGACCGCTGGATGGCCTGCGCGGAGAAGACCCTCCCCGAGGTCGGCGTGGACGTCGCCTGGTACACCACCCGCGAGCGCACCTACGAGGAGGTCCTGCCCTGGGACCACCTGGACTCGGGCCTCGACAAGGACTGGCTCTGGGAGGACTGGCAGGACGCCCTCGACGAGACCGAGGTCGACGACTGCCGCTGGACCCCGTGCTTCGACTGCGGCGTCTGCCCGCAGATGGACACGCACATCCAGATCGGCCCCACCGGCAAGAAGCTGCTGCCGCTGACGGTGGTCAAGTAGGCGTAACGCTTGCGTGACGGCTCGGTGGAGGGGAAACCCTCCGCCGGGCCGTCACGTCGTTCTGAGCATGAACACGGAAAACCCGGGCTGTCTCACGGGGGTGGCGCGCGCCGTCGCCCTCGTGGTCGTCCTGCCCCTCCGGCTGCTCTGGGACGCCCTCGCCTTCTGCCTGAAACAGCTGTGGCGCTGGATCCTCGCCCCGGTCGGCCGGGCCCTCGGATGGCTGATCCACCACCTGATCGTGATCCCGCTGCGGTTCCTGTGGGAGTGGGTGCTCGCCCCGGTGGGCAAGGCCCTCTGGTGGCTGATCGACCTGCTGGTCGTCACCCCGCTGACCTGGCTCTGGCGCTGGGTCCTGCTTCCCGTCCTCAAGGGCCTGTGGTGGGTCGTCGACCTGCTGGTCGTCACTCCGCTGACCTGGCTCTGGCGGTACGTGCTCGCGCCCGTCGCCCGGGCGATCGGCACCGCGCTCGCCTGGGCCTGGGACATCGCCGGACGGATCTCGCGGGCCGTCGGCCGGGTGATCGGCTGGGTGCTGTGGAACGCGATCGGACGCCCTCTCGCCTGGGCGTACCGGGCGATCCTCACGCCCGTCGGCCACTGGCTGCGCACCTGGGTGTGGGCGCCCGTCGCCTCCGCCGCGCGGGCCGTCCGCGCCGCGGTCCGGGAGGCGCGTCTCGCCCTCTTCGGCGGACCCCGCTGACCGAGCCCGGGGAACGGGGGCCTGCCCGGGCGCGTACTCTGGGTAGTACAACCGAACGTCCCCGGAGCGCCGCCCGCCCCCGAGATCTCCCCGCAGGACGCGGGGGTGATCCGGGCGGGCCGCCCAGGGGACGTCCCCTGAACTTCCGGGCGGAGCGCCACCCGCGCCCGCCCCGCACCGAGGAGAAGAACCACTGGGCAAGCGACAGCCCGAAGGCCCGCCGCCCGCACCGGCGGTGCAGCGCATCCGACTGCGCTACACCAAGCGCGGCCGCCTCCGGTTCACCAGCCACCGTGACTTCCAGCGCGCCTTCGAGCGTGCGCTGCGCCGTGCCGAGGTGCCCATGGCGTACTCGGCGGGCTTCACCCCGCACCCCAAGGTGTCGTACGCCAACGCCGCCCCGACGGGCACGGGCTCCGAGGCCGAGTACCTGGAGATCGCGCTCACCGAGGCGCGCGACCCGGAGACCCTGCGGGTCCTGCTCGACGACTCCCTCCCCGCCGGCCTCGACATCACCGACGCCGTCGAGGCCCGTACCTCGGGTCTCGCCGACCGGCTCACCGCCTCCGTGTGGGAGCTGCGCCTGGAGGGCGTCGCCGTCGAGGAGGCCGAGAAGGCCGTCGAGACGTTTCTCGCCGCCGAGACGGTGGAAGTACAGCGCAAGACCAAGAACGGAGTCCGCACCTTCGACGCCCGTTCCGCCGTCACCGAGCTGACGGCGGCCCGTCCCCAGGGCGATCCCCAGGGTGATAGGCCGCTGGACAGCGCCTGTGCGATACTGCGGCTGGTTGTTCGGCACGTGACGCCTGCCGTACGACCCGACGACGTCCTGTCCGGTCTCCGAGCTGTGGCCGACCTGGCGCCGCCGGTCCCCGCTGCGGTGACCAGGCTGGCGCAGGGGCTCTTCGACGAGGAGTCCGGCACGGTGACCGACCCGCTCGCGCCCGACCGCGAGGCAGCTGCAGCCGCCTCAGCGACGGCGCCGGGTACCGGTACCGCGTAGGGAGCGGTCGTCGTAGCGCCGCCCTGGTACTCGGGAGCCACCTGGGTCGGGCAGCGCACTGACCAGGAGACTTTCGCCAGGCCGTCCGCACAGGGCGTACGGAACCGGCGAGCCAGACATACAGCTCCCGTGCGGCGCCCGCGCCCCGGACGGCGGCACCGCGCCACAGGCGCGACCGTGCCGCCGGACCGGAACCAGACGCGGCGCCCGGGAGCGTGACGGGAGAACCGCCCGCATGCTCGAGTCCAACGAAGACACCAACGCCCCCGGTGACAAGCTGCCGCCGCGCCGCAGGCGCCGCGCCGCTTCCCGCCCCGCCGGTCCGCCGGTGACGGGCGCCACCGCGGAGACCCCGGCCGCCGCCGAGACCCCGGCCGTGGAGGCCGCCCCGGTCGAGGCCGAGGCCGCCCCCGCGCCGCGGACCCGCCGCCGCGCCACCCGCAAGGCCACCGCGCCCGCCGTGGAGACCGCGGCCGAGCCGGTCGTGGAGCCGGTCGTCGAGGCCCCCGCGGCCGAGGCCGTCGAGGAGGCCCCCGAGGCCGCCCCCGCCCGCCCGCGCCGCCGTGCCACCCGCAAGGCCACCTCGCCGGTGACCTCCCCGGCCGCCGCCGAGGAGGCCGCGGAGCCCGTGGCCGCCGAGCCGGTCGCCGAGGCCCCGGCCGTGGAGGAGGCCGCGCCCGCGCCGCGCACCCGCCGCCGTGCCACCCGCAAGGCCACCTCGCCGGTGACCTCCCCGGCCGCCGCCGAGGAGACCACGGAGCCCGTGGCCGCCGAGCCGGTCGCCGAGGCCCCGGTCGCCGAGGCCCCGGCCGTGGAGGAGGCCGCGCCCGCGCCGCGCACCCGCCGTCGCGCCACCCGCAAGGCCACCTCGCCCGAGGTGACCACCGAGGCCGCCCCCGCCGGCGAGTCGCTGCCGACGTCCACCGTCGAGCAGATCGCCGCCGACGAGGCCGAGGTCGCCGCCGCCGAGACCGCCGCCACCCGTGGCCGCGGCCGCCGCCGCGTCACCTCGCCGCAGTTCACCTCCGAGCCGGCCCCGACCCGCGAGCCGCGCCGCGCCGCGCGCCCCGCCGTCGCCGTCTTCCAGGCCCCGGTCTTCGCCGAGCCGATGTTCCAGACCCCGGAGACGGCCGCCTTCGCCGCGGCCGCCGCCGTGGCCGAGGAGGCGGAGGAGGAAGAGACGGTCGAGGCCGTCGAGGCCGTCGAGGCCGTCGAGACGGTCGAGGCCGTGGAGGAGACCGCCGAGCGCGAGACCGGCTCCCGCCGTCGCCGCCGTCGCCGCGGCGAGCCCGTCGCCGTCGAGCCCGTCCCGGCCACCGTCGCCGACGAGCCCGAGGTCGAGGCCGCCGCCGACGAGGTCGAGGAGGCCGAGGAGGCGGACGAGTACGAGGACCGCCCGTCCCGCCGTCGCCGCCGTGGCGGCCGTCGCCGTCGTCGCGGCGAGCTCGCCGAGGTCGAGGAGACCGAGGAGGGCGAGGAGCCGCACGCCGAGGACGAGACCGAGGAGGCCGAGGAGGCCGAGGAGGAGTCGGAGGAGGCCGAGGCCTACGTCGGCGGCTCCAGCAGCTCCCGTCGCCGCCGCCGTCGCCGCCGTCGCAGCGGGGACGCCTCCGCCGAGGTCGAGGCGGGCGACGAGGACGGCGTCCGCACGGTCGTCAAGGTCCGCGAGCCCCGCCCGGCCCGCGAGAAGGCCGAGCCGTCCGACGAGGTCCAGTCCATCAAGGGCTCGACCCGCCTGGAGGCCAAGAAGCAGCGCCGCCGCGAAGGCCGCGAGCAGGGCCGCCGTCGCGTCCCGATCATCACCGAGGCCGAGTTCCTCGCCCGCCGCGAGGCCGTCGAGCGCGTCATGGTCGTCCGCCAGAACGGCGAGCGCACCCAGATCGGCGTCCTGGAAGACAACGTGCTCGTCGAGCACTACGTCAACAAGGAGCAGGCCACCTCGTACGTCGGCAACGTCTACCTGGGCAAGGTCCAGAACGTGCTGCCGTCCATGGAGGCCGCCTTCGTCGACATCGGCAAGGGCCGCAACGCCGTCCTGTACGCCGGCGAGGTCAACTTCGAGGCGCTCGGCATGGCCAACGGGCCGCGCCGCATCGAGTCCGCCCTCAAGTCCGGCCAGTCGGTCCTCGTGCAGGTCACGAAGGACCCGATCGGCCACAAGGGCGCGCGTCTGACCAGCCAGGTCTCCCTCCCGGGCCGCTACCTCGTGTACGTCCCCGAGGGCTCGATGACCGGCATCAGCCGCAAGCTCCCGGACACCGAGCGCGCCCGCCTGAAGACCATCCTCAAGAAGATCGTCCCCGAGGACGCGGGCGTCATCGTGCGCACCGCCGCCGAGGGCGCGAGCGAGGACGAGCTGCGCCGCGACGTCGAGCGCCTCCAGGCGCAGTGGGCCGACATCCAGAAGAAGGCCGCGCAGATCTCGACGTCCGCGCCGAGCCTGCTCTACGGCGAGCCGGACATGACCGTCCGGGTCGTCCGCGACATCTTCAACGAGGACTTCTCGAAGGTCATCGTCAGCGGCGACGACGCGTGGGAGACCATCCACGGGTACGTCTCGCACGTCGCGCCCGACCTGGCCGACCGCCTGTCCAAGTGGACCAGCGAGGTCGACGTCTTCGCGACGTACCGGATCGACGAGCAGCTCATGAAGGCGCTCGACCGCAAGGTCTGGCTGCCGTCCGGCGGCTCGCTGGTGATCGACAAGACCGAGGCGATGGTCGTCGTCGACGTCAACACCGGCAAGTTCACCGGCCAGGGCGGCAACCTCGAAGAGACCGTGACGAGGAACAACCTCGAAGCGGCCGAGGAGATCGTCCGCCAGCTGCGCCTGCGCGACCTCGGCGGCATCGTCGTCATCGACTTCATCGACATGGTCCTGGAGTCCAACCGCGACCTGGTGCTGCGCCGCCTCCTGGAGTGCCTGGGCCGTGACCGGACCAAGCACCAGGTGGCCGAGGTCACCTCGCTCGGCCTGGTCCAGATGACCCGCAAGCGGGTCGGCCAGGGCCTCCTGGAGTCCTTCTCCGAGACCTGCGTCCACTGCAACGGCCGTGGTGTCATCGTGCACATGGAGCAGCCGGCCACCGCCGGTGGCGGTGGCGGCGGCAAGCGCTCCAAGAAGCGCGGCCGCGGCGGCGAGCACGTCCACGAGCACGAGCACGCCGAGGCCGTGGAGACGGCGGAGACCGAGGTCGAGACCGAGGCCGAGGTCGCCGCGGAGCTGGCCGCCCCGGTGGCCGTGCCGGTGCCGATCGCCCCGGACGAGGAGCTGTACGGCTCCGTCGCCGAGGCGGAGGCCGCCGCCACGCGCGGTCGTGGCCGTCGCCGCGCCACCCGTCGGGTGTCCGCCCCGGTCGTCTCGACGCCGGTCGCCCCGGCGGTCGTGGAGACCGAGGCCGTCGACTTCGAGCCGGCGCCCGTCGCCGAGCCCGAGCCGGTCGTGGAGCCGGTGGCCGAGCCCGTCGCCGAGCCGGTGGCCGAGGCCGTCGTCGAGCCCGTCGTCGAGGAGGCCCCCGCGCCGGCCCCGCGCGGCCGTCGTCGTGCCACCCGCCGGGTGACCTCCCCGGTCGTCTCCACCACGGAGACGGTCGCCGAGGTCGTCGCCGAGCCGGTCGCCGTCGCCGAGACCGCCCCGGAGCCGGAGCCCGTCGTGGCGCCGGAGCCGGTGGTCGAGGCCGTCGTCGAGCCCGTCGTCGAGGAGGCTCCCGCCGCCGCGCCGCGCGCCCGTCGTCGGGTGGTCCGCAAGGCCACCGCTCCCGCCGGTTCGCCCGCGGGCGCCGAGGAGGCGGCCGTCGTCGTGGTGACCACGGCCCCCGCCGAGGCCCCCGCCGAGACCGAGGCCGAGCCCGCCCCCGTCAAGAAGACGGCGGCGCGCAAGACCGCGGCGAAGAAGACCACGGCCAAGAAGGCCGCCACCAAGAAGACGGCGGCGACCAAGAAGACCGCGGCGAAGAAGACCACCGCCAAGAAGGCCACGGCCAAGAAGGCGGCGGAGAAGACCGCGGCTCCGGCCCAGGACTGATCCACCGGGTGCGGGCCGTCCCTCCACGGGGCGGCCCGCACCCGCTCGGGCGAATTTGACCCTCTGTGGCAGCCGCCCGTAACCTAGACCGTCGGCGTGTCTGATCGACATGCCGCGCCTCTGAGCACCTCCCTCCCGCTCGCCGGGAGAGGCCGCTCGTCCGATTCCGGATCGCCGCGGGCCCCCGGGCCCGTGTGGGCGGCTGGCTTCAGAGGTTTCGATCCCGAGTGAGAGAGAGATCCGCGTGTACGCCATCGTGCGCAGCGGTGGTCGCCAGCACAAGGTTGCTGTCGGCGACATCGTTGAGGTTGACAAGATTTCCACTGCCAAGGTTGGCGACACGGTCGAGCTCTCGACCCTGCTCGTTGTCGACGGCGACGCCGTGACCAGCGACCCGTGGGTCCTGGCCGGCATCAAGGTCACGGCCGAGGTCGTGGACCACCACAAGGGCGCCAAGATCGACATCCTGCGCTACAAGAACAAGACCGGCTACCGCCGTCGCCAGGGTCACCGTCAGCAGTACACGGCGATCAAGGTCACCGGTATCCCCGCGGCTGCGAAGTAAGAGGGACTGAGACATGGCACACAAGAAGGGCGCATCGTCCACCCGGAACGGGCGCGACTCCAATGCCCAGCGGCTCGGCGTGAAGCGCTTCGGCGGTCAGGTCGTCAACGCGGGTGAGATCCTGGTCCGCCAGCGCGGCACGCACTTCCACCCGGGCGCGGGCGTCGGCCGTGGCGGCGACGACACGCTGTTCGCCCTGCAGGCCGGTTCGGTGCAGTTCGGCACCCACCGTGGCCGCAAGGTCGTGAACATCGTTCCGGTCGCCTGATCGGAACACTTTGCGGAGGCGGACCTCACTTCCCGTACGGGAAGCGGGTCCGCCTTTCGCGTGTTACTAGATAGACATTCCGCACGTAAATACCTGGAGGCACCCCCATGACCACCTTCGTGGACCGCGTCGAGCTGCACGTCGCCGCGGGTAACGGAGGCCACGGCTGCGCCTCCGTCCACCGGGAGAAGTTCAAGCCCCTCGGCGGCCCCGACGGGGGCAACGGCGGCCGCGGCGGCGATGTGACCCTGGTCGTCGACCAGTCGGTCACCACCCTCCTGGAGTACCACCACTCGCCGCACCGCAAGGCGACCAACGGTCAGCCCGGTGCCGGTGACAACCGCTCCGGCAAGGACGGCCAGGACCTCGTCCTGACCGTGCCCGACGGCACCGTCGTCCTCGACAAGAAGGGCAACGTCCTCGCCGACCTGGTCGGCCAGGGCACCACCTTCGTCGCCGGTCAGGGCGGCCGCGGCGGCCTCGGCAACGCCGCGCTGTCCTCGGCCCGCCGCAAGGCCCCCGGCTTCGCGCTCCTCGGCGAGCCCGGCGAGGCGCGGGACATCGTCCTGGAGCTCAAGACCGTCGCCGACGTGGCGCTGGTGGGCTACCCGAGCGCCGGCAAGTCCTCGCTCATCTCCGTCCTCTCGGCCGCCAAGCCGAAGATCGCGGACTACCCCTTCACCACGCTCGTCCCGAACCTGGGCGTGGTCACGGCCGGCTCGACCGTCTACACGATCGCCGACGTGCCGGGTCTGATCCCGGGCGCCAGCCAGGGCCGCGGCCTCGGCCTGGAGTTCCTCCGCCACGTGGAGCGCTGCTCGGTGCTCGTCCACGTCCTCGACACGGCGACCCTGGAGTCCGAGCGCGACCCGGTCACCGACCTGGACGTCATCGAGGAGGAGCTCAAGCAGTACGGCGGCCTGGAGGACCGGCCCCGGATCGTCGTCCTCAACAAGATCGACATCCCGGACGGCCAGGACCTCGCGGACATGATCCGTCCGGACCTGGAGGAGCGCGGCTACCAGGTGTTCGAGGTCTCCGCCGTGGCCCGTACGGGTCTCAAGGAGCTCTCCTACGCCCTCGCCGGCATCGTCGCCGAGGCGCGCGCGGCCAAGCCGGTGGAGGAGGCGACCCGGATCGTCATCCGCCCGAAGGCCGTCGACGACGCGGGCTTCACCGTCATCTACGACGAGCAGGAAGAGGTCTACCGGGTGCGCGGCGAGAAGCCGGAGCGCTGGGTCCGCCAGACCGACTTCAACAACGACGAGGCCGTGGGTTACCTGGCCGACCGCCTCAACCGCCTCGGCGTCGAGGACGCGCTGATGAAGGCCGGTGCCCGCGCGGGCGACGGCGTCGCGATCGGCTCCGAGGACAACGCGGTCGTCTTCGACTGGGAGCCGACCATGATGGCCGGCGCCGAGATGCTCGGCCGCCGCGGTGAGGACCACCGTCTGGAGGCCCCGCGTCCGGCGGCGCAGCGCCGCCGCGACCGCGAGGCGGAGCGCTTCGACCCGCAGCGCGAGTACGACGAGTTCGACCCGTTCTAAAGACGCGTTCGATGCGTTCCGGGGCCGGGCGGCGTACCGCCCGGCCCTTCTGCCGGGCGCCGTTCGTGTCCGTGGCCACGAGGCCCCGGCGTGTCACAGCCGGGTCACGACCGGCCTGCCGTCCAGCCCCACGGTGACGACCGCGGAGGTGCCGCCGGCAGCGGTCACCCCCGCCGGGGCGCCTACGGTGCCGGCGGACTCCCGGGCCCGTACGCCGGTCACCCCGCCCCTCGCGATGTCGTACACCAGGCCGTCGCCGACGGCGGCGGGAACGGCCATGGACAGTTCGTCCGCGCCGCCCTTCCGCTTGGCGAGCAGACTGACCCGGCCGTAGCCGGGTGCGGGGGTGTCCGCCACCGTCGTCCACCGCTTGGCCCGGCCCGCGGCCAGGCGCTCGATCATGACGTGGTCGCTGGCCACGGTCCGGTAGCCGAGCAGCACGGAGCCGTCCGGGGTGGTGACGGCGTCCGGGGCGTCACCGGGCTCGGCCACGAAGCGCCTGGAGGCCCGGCGCAGGTCGCCGGTGGGGGTGCGCTGGGCCCAGTGCTCCACCCATAGGGCCGAGGAGGCGAAGAGGTGGATGAGCCCGCGGCCGTCCACCGTGGCGGTGAGGCCGTCCTGGACGCGTCCGCCGGGCAGCGAGCGCCAGGGCGACCAGGTGCCGCTCCGCGTGTCGAGCACGCGGGTGCTGACTCCCTTGTCTCCGTTGCGCACGAAGACGTGGACGCGGCCGTCGGAGCCGACGACCGCGGTCGGCGGTCCGGTCAGCCGACCTCGTCGTGGCCGTGCCTCGGGGTTGCCGAGACTCATCCAGCCGGACTCGAAGCCGCCTCCCGGCACCCGCTGCCGGAGCATGACGATCTCGCGGAGATTGCGCTTCGTGCTCCCCTCCAGCTGGGAGAAGCGCAGGGCGAAGACCATCACGCGGCCGTCCGGGGGCGTCACCACGGAGATCGCGGGGGCCAGCGGCCCGCCCCCCAGGTCCTCGGGCGTGCCCATCTCCCCCGTGGGGGTTTCGGTCCAGCGCGCCAGCCGGGTCCCGAGCACGCCGTACACCGCCAGGGCGCCGTCGGCACCGGCCACGGCCTGGGGGCCGGCGTTCGGGTAGCGCTGGTGGGTGCTGCGCACCCACCCCTTCTTCGAGGTCAGGACCCGGTCGCCGCCGATCGAGTAGTCGCCGCAGCCGGACTCGTTGCCGCACTGCCAGGAGGGGGCACCGCCGTAGGCGCTGAGGTACCGGGCCTTGAGGGCGACGGTCTCGGGGGGCAGGTTGTACGGCCAGCGCTGGTTGTAGTAGCCGCGGTACGACTCGGTCTGGAAGACGGGGACTCCGGTGCCGCGCGCGGCACTGTCGGTCCAGGCGGCGAGCGCGCGCCAGGTGAAGAGCGCCACGGCGGTGTGGTCCGGGTGGTCCGAGTAGCCGACCTGGTCGCTTCCGCGCGGGTTCTGCCGGTTGTGCACCTGGGCGTCGGGGTCGGGGTCGAGCGTCCGCACCAGGGTGGGACGGTAGCGCCGGAGCAGCGAGACGAGGGTGTCCACGAGCTCGTCGTGGGTGTAGGTGAACTTTCCCGGAACGGGCGATTCGGGGGTGGGCTCAGTCGGCAGGTGGACGCCGGGGGTGTCCCACAGGCGGGACATGTTGATCGGATGCCCGTGTTCCTTCGCGTGCATCCGGAGGTTGAGGAAGATCAGGTCCGCGCGCTTCCCCTGGTGTTCGAGCCGGTTGACTTCGGCCTCCCGACCGCCCGGCAGGGGGATCGCCGTGCGTTCCCAGCTGGTGAACAGCGGAGCGCCGAGCATCTGTGCGTACGCCTGCCGCAGGCCCTGCTGGCGGGAGGAGACGTACGCCGGGACGTTCGCGGGCGGCTTCGGCATGCCCGGGATCACGTTCACGCCGAAGGAACCGCCGTCCGTGACGTAGACCGAGACCACCGGCACACCGCTCGACAGGGTGTGGACCACGCCGGGATTCATGAAGAACAGGTCGTCGTCCGGATGCGCCACGATCTGCATCACGCGCGGGTGGACGGTGTTCGTGAACCCGCTGCGCCGATCCGGCCCCAGCCGGTGGACCGGGGCGCTGGTGGCGGTCGCCGTGCCCGCCCCGTCTGTCGGGTCGGTGGGGCCGAAGGACGAATCGTGGACCGTGCAGCCGCTCACGAGGCCCGCGACAACGGTGCCGGCCAGCGATGCCAGCACGGTACGCCGCGACGGCGCGGGACGGTGAGTTGTGGTCCGGCGGTGCATGTCCAGGTCTTCCCTTTCACTTCTGCGGCGACCGGGCGAGATAAGCCACAGAGAAGAAGAGGGAAAACGAGAATTTAGGTTTCGACGATTCGAGTGACTAGCGTCACACAAGTGTCTTAATGGTGGGCGAACTTGCGGAAGATTCCCCTTCTTGGCAGCATGCGAGGCTGACTATCAGATCTGAATGGAAGCCGGGAACGCCGTGAGTGACTCACTGCTGCCCTACGCGGTGGGTGCCGCCAAGCGTGCCCGCCAAGTCGCGGTACGAATGCGCCGCCGCGTGGAGCAACTCCATACCGTCCCGGCGATCGGCGGCGGCCTCCGGCCGCACGCGATGCTCCGGCCCGTTCACTTCTCGGTCTCCAGCGGCAGGACCTTGAACTTCGCCGTCGCCGTGCCCGCCCCGCAGGTCGCCTCCGCCGTGCTGGTCCTGTCGCACCGCACGAGCCGCGAGCAGATCCCCCTGGAGCTCGAACCGCAGGCTGACGGAACGGTCCTGCTCACCGCGACCACGTCCCTGCGTCACAGCGGCCGTTCGGAGACCGCCCGCCGCGGACCCGTGCTGAGCAGCGGCCTCTGGCGGCTCGAGGTGGTCATCACGAAGCCCGGTGGGCAGACGCAGCGCGTGAAGGTCGCCGCGGCCTCCGGCCACGAGATCTCGGACGGGCCGACCCTGCCGCACTCGCCCTCGCCCACGAGCGGGGCGCTCTTCCGCATCGTCCGCTCCATGGACGGGTTCGCGCTGCTCAAGGTCAGGGACCCCCGTCCGCACGCCGAGCTCACCTCGTTCGACCTGCGCTGGGACCGGGTCACCGTCCACGGACGCCTCATCGGCGCCCCGGTCGAGGCGCCCGGACAGGCGGAAGCGGTGATGCGTCGAAGCAACCATCCGCCCGTCTCGGTCACGCCCGAGTGGCAGGGGGACCGGTTCACCTTCGACGTCCCCCTCGACGGAATGGGCGGCGCCCGCGGAACGGCGCGGACCTGGGACCTTTACCTGCGGATGGGCACCGGGCGGCTCCGGATCGCCCGCAAGTTGACCGACGTCCGGCACCCTCGGCAGGTCTACCGAACCCCTTTCCGCATCATCGCGCTCGACAATGGCTCCCTCATGCGGGTGCACGCCTATGTCGCGGCGGCCGGAGCGTTCGTCGTCAGCTGTGTCGATGTCATAGACGCGCCCCGAAGCACAGAGGAAGTCGCATGAAGATCACGTTTCTGCTCACCTGGGGCGATGAGATGGGCGGCACCGAGATGGCCGCCTACACCCAGGCGATCCATCTCGCGCCCAAGCACGACGTCCAGGTCCTCAGCGTCTTCAAGACGCGGGAAGCACCGTTCTTCGCGGCCGCCCAGAAGGTCGAGCGGCGTTACCTCGTGGACCGGACCGGCACCGTCGAGCGGCCGGTGCGCGACTCCGCCCTGGACGCCGATGCCTGCCGTACGCTGGCCTCCCTTCCCAGCGAGATCATCAAGCCGTCCTGGGAGGGCACCTTCGACCGGCTCTCCGACATCGAGATGACCAGGGCGCTGGCCTCCCTGGACACCGACGTCCTCGTGACGACGACGCCGGCGCTCATGGCCGCCGCCGCGGAGCTCGCCCCGGCCCGTGTCGTCACCGTGCACCAGGAGCACCGCGCGTCCCAGCTGCGCGGCGTCTCCGGTGAGCCCCTCCTCGTGTACGGGCCGCGGATCGACGCCCTCGTCTCGCTCACCGAGCGCACCAACGACTGGTTCGCCGACTCGCTGCGGGACGCCGCACCCGAGCTCGCCGTCATCCCGAACGCGGTGCCCGACGGCTACCGTCCGCGCGCCGACCTGGAGAGCAAGACCATCGTCCTGGCTGCCCGGATGACCCCGGAGAAGCAGCTGGACCACGCCATCCACGCGTTCCACCGGATCCACGCCGACCTCCCCGACTGGACCCTGCGCATCTTCGGCGACGGCCCGCAGCAGGTGCGCCTGCGCAGCCTGGTCGAGGGGCTCGGCCTGCACTCGCGGGTCGAGTTCATGGGGCGCTCCGACCGGATGGAGGAGGAGTGGGCCAAGGCGTCCCTGTGCCTGCTGCCGTCGCGCAACGAGGCGTTCCCCCTGGTTCTCCTCGAAGTGTTCGCCGCGGGCGTTCCGGTGGTCGCGTACGACATCGTCACCGGGCCCGCCGAGATCATCCGGCACGACGTGGACGGCCTCCTGGTCCCGTCCGGCGACATCGACTCGCTGGCCGCGGCCATGTCCCGCCTGATGGAGGACGACGACACCCGTCACGCCTTCGGGAAGGCGGCGCGCGCCGGCGTCAACGAGCGCTTCTCCGGCGAGAAGATCACCGCGCAGTGGGAGGAGCTCTTCGAGCGCCTCGTCGCCCGCCGTGACGCGCCCGAGCGCCTCACCGCCCGCGCCGATCGCACCGCGCTGCGCGTGGCGCAGGGCGGCACCAAGAGCTTCAGCGTCGCGGCCCCCGTGTCCCTGCTCCCCAATTCCGCCGACGAGCAGAAGGCGCGCGAGGTACTGATCCAGGCGCAGAGCAGGGCGCAGAACCGGCCGATCATCCGCTCCGCGGGCCGTCTCGCGGAGGAGCGGGACGACATCGACGCCTCGACGATGGCGAAGATCAACCTGGAGATCACCACGAAGGTGCTCGAGGAAGCCGGGGTTCCCTTCACCCTCGTGCGCAAGGACGGCATCGCGTATCTGCTCGCCGTTCCGGTCGAGCAGCGTGACCGTGCTCTCCAGTCGCTGGCGGACGGACTGCAGGGCGAGCCCGTGTACGGCGAGCTCATCACCCCGCGGGGCACCGCCCCGGGCGCGGTCCTGGCGGAGCGGCTCGGCGGTGTCGGCGACGTCGCCGGCGTGAAGATCTTCAAGCCGGTGACGAGCGAGAGCCGCACGCTGCGCTACGGCCCGGCGTACGGCTGCTCCATCGAGTTCTGGGACGAGGACGAGGACGGCTGGCGCAACAGCCCGCGCTCCGCCACGCTGCTCGGCCGGCGGCTGCCCTCCATCGAGCCCACCGCCAAGCTGGAGATCGGCGAGCACTCCTACCCGACACTGGCCCAGTTCACCAAGCCGCTGATGTGGGAAGTCGACTTCCCCATCGACGTGGTCTACACGTGGGTCGACGACACCGACCCGGCGTGGCGCGAGCGGCGCGACTCCGTCCGTCGCGGACTGGGCATGCCGGTCGACGACGCCGACAGCGGTGACGTCCGCTTCCGCAACCGCGACGAACTCCGCTACTCCCTGCGGTCGCTGCAGATGTTCGCGCCGTGGGTGCGGAACATCTACCTGGTGACGGACGACCAGCAGCCGGACTGGCTGGACACCGACCAGCCCGGCATCAAGGTGGTCTCCCACCGGGACATCTTCCCGGACCAGTCGTGGCTGCCCACGTTCAACTCGCACGCCATCGAGAGCCAGCTGCACCGCATCGACGGACTGGCCGAGCACTTCCTCTACTTCAACGACGACGTGTTCATCGGCCGTCCGCTCTCGCCGGGCTCGTTCTTCCTGAGCAACGGCGTGGCGAAGCTGTTCCGCTCGCCGACCGCCGTCCCGCCGAGCGACCCGTCGCCGGACGACGAGGGCTACTTCGCCGCGGCCAAGAACAACCGGGCCCTGCTGGAGCAGGCGTTCGGGCGGGTCGCCACGCACGGCTTCCTGCACGCTCCGCACCCGCTGCGCCGGAGCGTGCTGGCGGAGATCGCCGAGCGGTTCCCCGAGGAGATCTCGACGACCGCCCGCAATCCGTTCCGCGCCAACACGGACCTGTCGATCACCTCGTCGCTGCACCACCACTACGGCTACCTCACGGGTAACTCGGTGCCGTCCGCGATCTCCTGCAGCTACATCAACGTCGGCAACTACGAGCACCACTCGGTGCTCAGCCGGCTGCTGGCCGCCCGGAGCCACGACGTCTTCTGCATCGGCGAGTCCGCGGACGCGGCGGTGCCGGTCGACGAGCAGGACCGCGTGCTGCGCGCCTTCCTGAGCGCGTACTTCCCGGTTCGTTCGCGCTTCGAGCGGAGCTGACGCCGGGCGCCTGACGGCGCGGAGCAAGGAGAGAGGGGCCCGTGCCCCCCCGGCCCGGCGGGGGGGGGCCCCCCCCTAAAGTGAGCGGGGGCCACAAAACCAGCGTGTATCAGGGGGGCGCCCACCG
>NZ_JBIAMJ010000003.1:418127-587365 GCF_042874035.1 Streptomyces sp. NPDC004284
GGTTGGGCCGGCCGGGGCCGCGGGCCGCCGGCGGGGGCGCCCCCCGGGGGGGGGCCCCCCCCCCCGCCGGGCCGGGGGGGCACGGGCCCCTCTCTCCTGTGCGCTGTGGCTCCTACCGCTGCTTCTCGAAGGGGCTCGGCACCGGGAAGTACGCCTCCAGGAAGGGGGTGATCAGGTCCTTCTGCTCGGTCACGTCCTGCCCGGTCGAGACCGTGTCGTTGACGCAGAAGACCGCCCTGTCGCGGTTGGCGAGCAGCCGGCCCAGCCGGGTCTCCGTCCACGGGTGCGTCAGGTCCAGGTAGGCGTAGGGCAGCTGGGACGGCACCGCGCGGCGGGTGTGGAAGGCGTAGTAGTGGTGCAGCGAGGACGCGATGGAGATGTCGTCGATGCTGCGGAAACGACTCGCCTCCGTGTGGCGGTACTCGCTTTCGAACTCGGTCTCGATCTCCGTCAGCACGCTGCGGCGCAGTGCGTGAGGCATGTGCTTCATCTTCTGGACGAGGACCGCGCCGTAGCGTTCCTCGATCAGCCGGCGGTTGTTCTTGCCGGCCGCGGCCACCGGCGGGTCGTCGACGGTCTTCTCGCCGAGCGGCACCAGGGCCGGGGAGGGGAAGTACTTGGTGAGGCCGCTGGAGTGGAAGAAGTCGTTCGGCGTCACCTCGTTGCCGAGCATCACGTCGTCGTTGAAGTAGAGGAAGTGCTCGGAGAGGCCCTCGATGTGGTGCAGCTGGGACTCGATGGCATGCGAGTTGAAGGTGGGCAGCAGTTCGGGGGAGCGGAAGATCTCCTCGTGGGAGACCACCTTGATCCCGGGTGCCTCGGTGTCCAGCCAGTCGGGGGTCTGGTCGGCGGTGACCAGGTAGATGTTGCGCACCCACGGCGCGTACATGTGCAGGGAGCGCAGCGAGTAGCGCAGTTCGTCGCGGCTGAGGTAGCGGGCGGCGTTGGCCGCCTCCGCGTGGTAGCCCTCGCCGGAGTGCTCGGCGCGGCGCCGCAGCCAGGAGGGGTCGGCGCCGTCCACCCACGTGTAGACGACGTCGATGGGGAAGGTGACATCGCCGGTGGCCACCACGGCGGCCTCGGCGCGGGCGGGCACGCGGGGCGCATCGGCCGACTCGCGGGGCGCGAGGCTGGTGAAGTACGACTCCGGCACCGTGACGGTCTCGCCCCGGAGCGGCAGGGCCGTGGCGATCCTGCCGGACCGCGGGGCCGTCAGCTCGCCGTCCTCCTCCTGCCAGAACTCGACGTCACAGCCGTACCGGCCGTCCAGCTTCAGCAGGTGGGTGGGGTCGGTGCGGTACCAGGTGAGGCGCAGGATCCGGGTCTTCTGGAAGCGCTGCCAGGTGGCCGCCTCGAAGCCCGGCAGGGAATCCTTCTGCACGGGGCCGTTCCCGCTGACCGGGGTGACGTAGCCGGGCAGTCGGCGGCAGGCGTCGGCGAGCGCGGTGAGGACGGCGGCGCGGTCCTCCTCGCGTACGGCCACGGCGGCGGCGGTGTCCGACTGGCTCCGTATGCAGAAGTGCTCGATCCCCGCCCCCGCCAGGGCCTCGAGTACGACGTCCAGGTTCTCGCGGCGGGCCCGCAGCGGGGTGATCCCCTCGGAGACCAGGGCGACCTTCGGCTCCCTGCCGATGTTGATCACCGTGCGGTCGGGGCCGGTGGTGAGCGTCTCGTAGCGCCTGGCGACCCGGCCGCTGCGCAGGCGCTCGGCGGTGGCCGTGCCGTTGGCTATGCGCATCTTGAGGCGCCGGCGGACGTCGGCGTCGACCTGCGAAACGATGGCCCGCCTCACGCGTTCCGGTACGGCTCGGCGGTAGACCCCAAGCAGCCGGGGTGCCTCGGGATTTCGCACAGCAGTCGACTCCTTGAACGTGTTCGAACGTAAATGTGAACACGTCCAGTATGCCGGGTGAGGCGGAGGCCATTCGGGTGGCGAAGGTCCCGTAACATCCTCGATGTGAGTAGTGTCACTTCCCAACGAATGGCAGGAAAGCTCGGCGTTGTGGTAATCGCACACAATGACGAGGTACTGGTGGGCGAAGCCATTCGGTCCGTGCTCGCCCAGGGTCCCGTGGTCGCGGAGGTCGTGGCCGTCGACGACGGATCGAGCGACGGCACGGCCCGGGTCCTGGACGAACTGGCCGCCGTCCACCCCCGGCTGCGCGTCCTGCACCGCACCGAGAACAGCGGCGGCTGCGGCACTCCCCGCAACGACGGCGTCCGGGCCGTCACCGCCCCCGTCGTGATATTCCTCGACAGCGACGACGTGCTGCCCGAGGGCGCCGCCGAGGCCCTGGTCACGGCGGCCGAGCGGCACGGGGCCCCCGTCGCGGTCGGCGCCTGCGTACGGCGCGAACTGCCCGAAGGCCGCGACGTGCGATGGCAGCCGACGCTCTATCAGGAGCCGGCCCTCCTGGAGACGGCGGCGGACCTCATGCCCCTGGTGCACGACACGCTCTGCGTCAACAAGGTCTACGACCGGGCCTTTCTCGCCGAGCACGGCATCCGGTTCCCCGACGGCCGCTGCGTCTACGAGGACTTCCTCTTCACCGCGCGCGTCCTGGCCGCCGCGCCCCGCGTCGCGGTCGTCCCCGACACCGTCTACATCTGGAACGTGCGCCGGGCCACCGCACACCTCTCGATCTCCCTCGACCGGGACGGCATCGCCAACTGGCAGGCGCGGATCGCCGCCCACCGCATGGCCGTGGAGACCTTCGAGGCGGCCGGCCGCAAGGAGCTGGCCACCGCCTGCCGCACCAAGTTCCTCGAACACGACCTGCGCCTGTACGCCCGCGAGCTGAGGCTGCGCGACCCCGCCTACCGGAGCGCGTGGTGGGCGCTGGCCCGGGAGCACATCGGGACCTTCGGGGAAGGCGCGATCGCCGCCGCGGCCGCCCCCGCCCGCTGGGCCGCCCGCTTCGTCCTGGCCGCCGAGGAGCCCCGGGACCTGGAGCGGCTCTCCCGGCTCGCCGCCGCCCCCGCCCGGCTGCTCCCGCCCTTCGCCCGCAGCGGGGGAGCGGCCGTCTGGTCCGAGGACCTGCCCGTCGAGCTGGACGGCATGGACGGTCTGCCCCTCGCGGACCTCCCGCTGCTCGTCGACGGCGAGCTGCGCACGGGGGCGGGCGGCGGCGAACTGCGGTTCACGGTGCGGGACCTGTACGGACGGCTGCGCGGGGCCCTGCCCCGTACCGCCGTGATCGACGTCCTGCCCAGGGGCGGCGACACGCCCGTCCGCACCGAGCGGTCCGAGCTGTCCGAGGTGGCCGGCGGCTGGTCCGGACGGGTCCCGGCGCGGCTCACCGGCCTGGCCCGCGAGGGCCGCCGCAGGGGCGCCCGGGGCGTGCAGCTCTGGGACGTCCGGGCCACGGTGACATGCGCGGACGGCAGCACGTTCACGACGGCGCTCCGGCTGCCGGAGGACCGGCAGCGACGCTCGGTCGTACCGAGCAGCCGGTACGGTGTACTGCTGGCGCGGCAGTACACGACGGCGAACGGCTCGCTGGCGGTACGGCTCGCACCCGGTGCCCGCGACGGGCTCCAGGCGGTCGGAGCCAGGCTCCACAGGCTCGCCCGTAGATCACAGCGAAAGGGGTTTGGGGCATGACTTACCTGATCACCGGCGGTGCCGGCTACATCGGCTCCCATGTGGTCCGTGCCATGACGCAGGCGGGCGAGCGGGTCGTCGTCCTCGACGACCTGTCCACGGGATACGAGTCGCGGGTCCCCGAGGGCGTGCCCCTGGTGGTCGGCTCCACCCTCGACCGCGAGGTCCTGGACCGCACGATCGCCGAGCACGGGGTGACGGGCGTCGTCCACCTCGCCGCGAAGAAGCAGGTCGGCGAGTCCGTCGAGCTGCCGCTGCACTACTACCGCGAGAACGTCATCGGCCTCACCGTCCTCCTGGAGGCCGTCGCCGCCGCCGGTGTGCGCAACTTCCTCTTCTCCTCCTCCGCCGCCGTCTACGGCATGCCGGACGTCGACCTCGTCACCGAGGAGACCCCCTGCCTGCCGATGAGCCCGTACGGCGAGACCAAGCTCGCCGGCGAGTGGCTGGTCCGCGCCGCGGGCGCGGCGCACGGCATCTCGACGGCCTGCCTGCGCTACTTCAACGTGGCCGGCGCGGCGACCCCCGAGCTGGCCGACACCGGGGTCTTCAACCTGGTCCCGATGGTCTTCGAGCGCCTCGACGCGGGGGAGTCCCCGCGGGTCTTCGGCGACGACTACGACACGCCCGACGGCACCTGCATCCGCGACTACATCCACGTCGAGGACCTGGCCGACGCGCACCTCGTCGCCGCGCGCAAGCTCACGGAGTGGGCCGAGGCGGGCGAGCCGCGCGACCTGACGGTCAACATCGGCCGTGGCGAGGGCGTCTCCGTCACCGAGATGGTCCGGCTGATCAACGAGGTCACCGGCCACACCACCGAGCCCCTGGTCACCCCGCGCCGCGCCGGCGACCCCGCCCGGGTCGTCGCCGCCGCCGACCGCATCGAGGCGGAGCTGGGCTGGAAGGCCCGTCACGACGTGCGCGACATGATCGAGTCGGCCTGGGCCGGCTGGGTCGCCCGCCGGGGCGCGACCGTCTGACCGTCCAGGAGACACGAGGAGGGCCGGGGAGCACGACTCCCCGGCCCTCCCTTCGTGTGTCCCTCAGCGCTCCAGGAAGGCGAAGAGCGCCTCCCAGCGGTCGGTGATCTCGTCGGCCGCGTACCGCTTCACGTTCTCGAAGGCCGCGTCGCCCATCCGGTTCCGCAGCTCCGCGTCGGTGATGAGGGCGCTGATGTGGCCGCCGAGCTCGACGGTGTTGCCGAGCCGGGCGAGCAGTCCGTCCTCGCCGTCCCGGATGATCTCCCGTACCCCCGGCGCGCAGTCGAAGGCCGCGCACGGCAGGCCCGCGGCCATCGCTTCGAGCAGGGTGATCGGGAAGCCCTCGGCGCGTGAGGCCTGGGCGAAGACCGAGGCCCCGGAGAGCGCCCCGAGGACGTCGCCGGTGCGGCCCATCCACTCCACGGACCCGTCGAGACCGAGCTCGGTCGTCCGGGCGCGCAGCCGCTGCTCCTCGTCCCCGGTGCCGTAGATCCGCAGCTTCCAGTCGGGGTGGCGGGAGGTGGTCTCGGCCCAGCTGTCGAGCAGCATGTCCACGCCCTTCTCGTGCGAGAGGCGGCCGATGGAGACGACGACCTTCTCGTCGCGGGGCGCCGGGACCTCGGGCATGAACGGCAGGGCGTTGGGCATGTGGCCGACGTTGTCCATGCCGGCCCGGATCCAGCGGTCCGCGTCGCCGGGGGTGAGGGTGAGCAGCCGGTCGACGTCCTTGTAGTGCCGCTTCGCCCGGGTGAGCCGGGAGGTGGCGGCGCTGGCGGCGTACGACTCGTGGCTCATGCCGATGACGAGGAGCCCCTGGGTGTCGGCGAGGGCCACCCACTCCATCGCCCACACCTGGGTGACGATCAGGACGGCGCCGGGCCGGGCGGCGGCGAACAGCGCCGTCATCCGGTCCGCCCGCCTGCGCATGCCGGCGGCGCGGGCCGCGTGCCGTCGGCGTTCGACGGCGTTCAGCCTGCCCTTGATGCCGCGCAGCGGCCGTACCTGCGGGGGATGCTCGTCGTACAGGGTGGTGGTGGCGTACGGCAGCGGCTCGGGGAACTCGTGCTCACGGCCCGCGGGGGCGGGGGTGATGCCGATGACGTGGACGCGGTGGCCCCGGTCGGTGAACTCCCGGGCCATCTGGTGCGTCCAGGTGGTCACGCCGCCCATCTCGTCCACGCTGTTGGAGACGATGAAGATGTCGCGGCCGCCGGACGGGGTGGTCTGCTCGGTCACTTTCCGCTCCTCGTGCAGCAGCTCGGTCACTTCCCGCCCCCGGTGAAGAACGTGGCGACGATCCGACGGGCCGCGTCGCCCCGGTCGTACTCGCTGAACTCGGCGTTGAACCGCTGGCGGGCCGCCGCGTACTTGACGTCGGCCTCGTCCCGGAAGTTGTCGATCACCCCGAAGAACTCCTCCTCCGTGGCCACGACGGGACCGGGGGCGCGTTCCTTCAGGTCGAAGTAGGTGCCCCGGTTCTCCCTGGCGTACTCCTCGTAGTCGTACGTGAGGAAGACCATCGGGCGGTCGAGGAGCCCGTAGTCGAACATCACGGAGGAGTAGTCGGTGATCAGCCCGTCCGCGAGCGCGAGGAGCGGGGTGACGTCGTGGCGGCGGGAGACGTCGACGACCCGGCCCCGGACCGACGGCGGGAGCGACACGCTGTTCAGGTAGTGCGTCCTGATCAGCAGGGTGTGGGTGTCGCCGAAGCGGTCCGCGAACTCCTCGACGTCGAAGGGGAGTTGGAAGGGGCGCACCTTGCCGCCGGGGGAGGAGCGGAAGGTCGGCGCGTACAGCAGCACCGTCTTCTCCGGGTCGATGCCCAGTTCGGCCGCGAGCGGACCGCGCTCCCGCCGGCCGGTCGCGGCCTCCTGCCGCTGCGCCGCGACGAGTCCGTCGTTGCGCGGGTAGCCGACGGGCAGCAGCACCTCCTCGCGGAGCCGGAAGGCCTTCGCCAGGGTGCGCCGGTCGTGCTCGCCGCGGATCAGGAAGTGGTCGAAGCGGTCCAGCGCCTTCTGGAAGGTCTGCTGGGCGGCCAGGCCGCGGGACTTGGTGTGGGGCTCGTCGAAGCCCATGCGCTTGAGCGCCGTGCCGTGCCAGGTCTGGATGTAGGTGGTGCCGGGGCGTTTGGTGAGGCGCAGCGGGAAGCCCTGGTTGTCGATCCAGAACTCGGCCTGGGCGAGCGCCCGGAGGTACTGCCGGCTCCAGCGCTTGACGAGGACGGCGTCCTCGGGGAAGCCGGTCGGCCTGGCCCCGGCGTAGGACCAGACGCCCTCGAAGGCGATGCCCTGGCGGCGCATCTCCTCGTAGATGGCCTTCGGGCTGTCGCTGTACTGCTTGCCGAGGTGGCTCTCGAAGACGACGAGCCCCTTGCGGATCGGCAGCCTGCTGTAGAGCCGGTGGTAGAGGCGGACCTTGGTCTCGCCGGAGTTCAGATTGCGTTTGGCGTGCAGCAGCCGCTTGAGGCCGGTCTTCGCGAGGCCGGCGGCGTGCCCGTGCATGGCGCCCTCGATCATCGCCGAGGTGCGCACGGCCGCCCTGCCCTCGGCCGCGAGGACGTACGAGAGGTTGCCCTTCCTGGTGACCTCCGGGAGGAAGCGGTCGGAGACCAGGCGGGTCAGCCGGGGGCGGATGCGGACGGGGGCGGCCTCGTCGATGGGGGTGCCGCCGACGGAGACCCGGGTCCTGAGCTTCTGGCCGTCGGCGGTGAGGACCAGCCGGACGTCCCAGACCGCGTCGATGACGCCGAGCGGGCGGACGGCACGGGCGATGTCCACCCGGGCCTTCCACTCGATCCAGGCGCCGGCGTGCCGGACCGAGGTGACCGGGACGCGCGCGGCCCCGCCGCTGACGCTGCGGCGGGCCGAGATCTCCAGGACGGCGCCGAGCTCCGCGTCGGGTCCGATCCGGCCCAGCGGGTTGACGACGCGGCCGGCCAGTTCGACGACGCCGCCGGAGCCCGCGTACGAGGTCAGCCGGTTGCCCAGGGCGAGCGAGGTGAGCGGGCGGGTGTCGTAGCCGGCGGCGGTGACGTCCAGGATGCGGCGGCCCTGCTCGGTGTCCAGGTGCTCGGCGCACCAGTAGACGTGCCCGTCCCGCTCGGCGAGCGGGACGGTGAGGCGGCCGGGGTTGGTGAGCGCGTCGGTGGCCGGGAGGAGGTGGGGCCAGTCCTCCTTGCTCAGCAGGTAGGCGCAGAGGGCGTGCAGGGGCTGCACCTCCTCGTACGCCCGGGGGTCGATGTCGGCGAGGTAGCCGTTGGCCAGCTCGGCGAACTCGCGCCGGTAGTCGTCGCCGAGCAGCGGCAGGTCGCGCAGGTGGAGGACGAGGTCGTGCTTGAGGAACTTGATGTCCTTGCGGTACTTGAGCTCGTCGTAGCCCTTGCTCTCGAGGAGCGCGTCCACGCGGCGGTGGATCTCCATGCGGTGGACGAAGTTGGCGATCTCGTGGCGCCGGTTGCTGATCGACTTGGCCGACGCCTTCTCCTGCACGTTCCAGTAGTAGACGTGGTTCGGGATGAGGGTGATGCGGCGCGCGGCGACATAGGCCTGGGCGGAGAAGAGCAGGTCCTCGTAGTGGATGCCGACGGGGAACTCGAGGCCCTGTTCGAGGAGGAACGCGCGCCGGTAGCACTTGTTCGTCGACAGCGTGTCGAAGACCAGCAGGTCGGACAGCTCGGTGATCGAGTCGATCGTCCGGGTCCCGGAGTAGAGCCAGGGGTACCACTCGGTGGTCTTCTTCCTGCGGCTGTCCAGGTGGACGCGGACGCACAGGCCGGAGACGAGGTCGGAGCCGGTGCTCTCGGCGGCGGCGAGCATGTTGCGGCAGGCGTTGCGCTCCAGCACGTCGTCGCTGTCGAGGAACATGACGTACGTGCCGGTGGCCTGCTGGATGCCGAAGTTGCGGGGCGCGCCGCAGCCGCCGCTGTTCCGCGGCAGCTGGAACGCCTTGACCCGGTCCGGGTGTGCGGCGGCGAGCGCCTGGGCGACCGCGAAGGTGTCGTCCTTGCTGCAGTCGTCGACGATCACGACGTCGACGGAGCGCAGGGTCTGCTCCAGGACCGATCGAACGGCCGTGGGCAGACGTTCTGCGTCGTTGTAGGCGATGACGACCACGGAGACGTCAGGCACGTGCACCTCGATTCACTTGTCTTTGCTGCACCTGTCTTTGCTGCATCCGGAACTCAAACACCCTGGCGTTCACCATCCGTTACGGCCTGTCACCCTTCGCAGAGATGTACGAATCAAGGGCGGCTCAGTCGGTCCACGCCGTAGTACCTCGCGGCGCACTGGGCCGCCCAGTCCCGCGCGTACACCGTCGTGAAGAAGGGCTCCGCGAGGTTGCCGATGTGCAGGGGGCGGTACGTCACGTCCGTGCGGCCGGCCGCCGCCTCCGCACGGATCCGGGCGTCCTGTCGGTCCCAGGCCAGGCTGCGCGCCACCGTGCTCGTGGTCAGCGCCCGCGTCGGGGTCACCAGGGCCGCCGTACCCGCCACGGCGACGACCCCCGCGACCCCCGCCGCGAGCGCCGTGAGGAAGGACCGGAAGCCGAGCCGCCGCCCGATCCGGTGGCCGAGCCAGACCCCGTAACCGCAGAGCGCGATCAGGAACGGCACGAGGAAGCTGGTCCACGTGCGCGCGTACGTCCAGCCGCCCGCCCCGTAACCGCTGCGCAGCCCGTACGTGGCCACCAGGCTCCCCAGTGCGATCAGCGGGACCGGCAGGACGCTGATGGCGAGGAGGGTGCCGCGCGCCGGACGGGAGGTCCGGGGGGCCGGGTCCGAGGGGCGGTGGCGGGCCCCGAGCGTCACCGCCAGGCCGAGGAGCACCCCGGCGGCGAGGGCGCCCGCGTACGCCCACTGGCCGCCGATCGTCTCCCAGACCCGGGACCAGTCCTGGAACGTCGCCCCGATCTCCGACAGGGACAGCGGCCGCTTCGGCTGCTGGGCCCGCCGCCAGCGGGCCCCGGGGGACGTGGTCAGCAGGACCGTGCCGATCAGGAGGCCCAGGCACCAGGCGGCGCACCACGTCGACGCGAAGCGGTCGCGGGCGAGGCCCAGCCGGGGCAGACAGAGCACCCCGGCCGCCGCGGCGATCAGCCCCGACATCGCGACGAACGGCTCGCTGAGGGTGCCGACCGCCGTGCCGAGCAGCACCGCCGAGCCGACGGCGACGGGCCGGGCCCAGGGCCGCCGGCCGCGGGCCGCCCACACCGCGGAGAGGACCGCCCAGACGCCGATGACGCTCGGGAGCGTGTGGGAGAGGGTGGCCGGCGCCCAGAGCAGCACCTGGTACGAGCGGGTCCCCGCGAGGAACAGCAGCGCTTCGAGCATCAGCACCGCCGTCGCGGTCGCCACCACCGGGAACGGCAGGCGCAGGGCGCGCAGCACCTCCCGGGCGAGGAGGAAGAGGCCCGCGCCCAGCGCGAGGACCAGGAAGGCGGGCAGCAGCTTCGGCCCCCGCATGCCGTCGGAGTAGAGGACGCCGGTGAGGAAGGCGTTCGTGATCCGCCCGTTCTGGGTGCGGTAGAAGTCCGAGGTGATCCCCATGACCCCCAGGTCGCGGGCCTTCCAGAGGGCGCACCAGTCGTCGGACGTGGGGCGTACGTAGACGCCGAGGAAGGCGCCGACCGAGAGCAGCGCCCCGGCGCCGCCGGCGACGAGGAGCGCGGTCCAGGTCAGCGCCCGCCCGAGGCCCTCCCGGACCCCGGTCCCGTCCTTCGTCGTGCCGGCCTCCGCCGTGTCGGTGCCGGTCCCTGCCGTGTCGGTGCCGTCCGTGTCCTTCCCGTCCTGCCCGCCGTTCCCCCTGCGCGCGTCATCGTTCTCCGTGATGGTCGTCCCGCTCACCGGTCATCGCTCCAACTGGCCGAGTTCCGTGGCGTGTCGCCCCTACGAGTGACAAACGGGCGAAAACACCACGTACACCAATATCTTCCTCACATGCTTTGCCCCGTGGACGACATGCCGACCGAGGGCGGTCACTCGCACGACGCCGGGCGGTCACCGCCACGCCGTACCGTGGCCGCGCTGCTCGAAGGAGAGTCCGGTGGCGGTCCTTCCAGTCCTTCAGGACGCAAACTCGCCCATCCCTCTGGAGTGACCGTTCCATGACCAGGCTTTCCGTCGTCGTCCCCTGCTTCAACGAGGAGGACGTCATCGAGCGGTTCGACACGCGAATGCGACACGTGCTCGACGCGCTCCCGGTCGGATACGAGATCTGCTACGTGGACGACGGAAGCTCCGACGGAACCCTCGGCAAACTGCGCGAGCTCGCCGCCCGGCACCCCCAGCACACCCAGTACGCCTCCTTCAGCCGCAACTTCGGCAAGGAGGCCGCCATGCTCGCCGGCCTGCGCAAATCCACCGGCGACGCCGTGGTCATCATGGACGCCGACCTCCAGCACCCGCCCGAGCTCCTCGCGCGCATGCTCGACCTCTACCACCAGGGCCACGACCAGGTGATGGCGCGGCGCACCCGCGAAGGCGACAAGAAGGTCCGTACGGCACTCAGCCGTGTGTACTACCGGGCCGTCAACCGTTGGGTCGACGTCGAACTCACGGACGGGGTCGGCGACTTCCGTCTGCTCTCCCGCCCCGCCGTCGACGCGCTCCTCTCGCTGCCCGAGTACAACCGCTTCTCCAAGGGCCTCTTCTCCTGGATCGGCTTCGACACCGTCACCTTCGACTACCAGAACGCCGCGCGCGAGGGCGGCGAGACGAAGTGGAAGTTCAGCTCCCTGCTCAACTACGGCATGGACGGGCTGATCTCCTTCAACAACCGCCCGCTGCGCATCGCCCTCTGGCTCGGCATGACGCTCACCGGCCTCGCCGCCCTCTACGCGGTGTGGGTGACCGTCGCCGCGATCACCCACGGCGTCACCGCCCCCGGTTACGTCACCCTGGTCGCGATCATCGTGGGGCTCGGGGGGGTCCAGATGGTGATGCTGGGACTGATCGGCGAGTACATCGGCCGCATCTACTACGAGACCAAGCGCCGCCCGCACTTCCTCGTCAAGGAGACCCACCGCTCCTTCGGCCGCGCGGCCGCCGAACGCGCCGCCGCCGAACGCATCCGCATCGTGACCGCCGAGCGGGAGCGCTGATGGGGCCGGAGGGCGGCCGGGGCTCAGGGGGCGGCCGGGGTTCATCAGGGGGTGGCCGGGGTCCAGAAGGCGGCCGGGGTCCATCAGAGGGTGGCCGGGGTTCAGAGAGCGGCCAGGGCTCAGGGGGCGGCCAGGGGCCAGAGGGCGGTCAGGGCTCAGGCGGCGGCCGGGGCTCGCGGCGGGCGCGGCTCGCCGAGATCTTCCGCTTCGCGCTGGTCGGCGGCGTCAACACCGGTACCTTCTTCGGCTGTTACCTGCTCCTGCACCCGTGGATGCCCTACTTCGCCGCGTACTCCCTCGCCTTCCTCCTCAGCATGATCGGCTCCTTCTTCCTCAACACCTACTTCACCTACCGCACCCGGCCGACGTGGAAGAAGTTCGCCCTCTTCCCGCTCACCAACGTCACCAACTACCTGGTGCAGAGCGTCGGTCTCTACGCGCTCGTCACCTGGGCCGGAATGGACGACAGAATCGCGCCACTCGTCGCGGCCGTCGTCGCGATCCCGTTCACCTACCTGATCTCCCAGCGGATCCTGGTGCCCCGCGGCACCGGCCGGCCCTCCGGCGACCCCGGTCCGTCCGATCCGCCCGGTCCGTCCGGTCCAGGGAGCGAAACGGACGAGCGGCACCCCTCCCGGCTCGCGTAGATTGCCTGGCAGCCGCGGCGGGGAGCGCGCGGCGCGCAGCACAGCCGAGTGAGGACGACGCAGGTGACGACGCAGGTGACCGGAGAGACGGACGTGGCAAGGCAGTACGTGACGGAGGCCCGCAGGATCGTCGTCAAGGTCGGCTCCTCCTCGCTCACCACCGCCTCCGGAGGCCTCGACGCCGACCGCGTCGACGCCCTCGTCGACGTGCTCGCCAAGGTCCGCAGCGGCGGCGAGAAGGAGATCGTCCTCGTCTCCTCCGGCGCCATCGCCGCGGGACTCGCACCGCTCGGCCTCACCCGCCGCCCCAAGGACCTCGCCCGCCAGCAGGCCGCCGCCAGCGTCGGCCAGGGCCTCCTCGTCGCCCGCTACACCGCCTCCTTCGCCCGCTACGGCGTCCGCGTCGGCCAGGTCCTCCTCACCACCGACGACACCAGCCGGCGCGCCCACTACCGCAACGCGTACCGCACCCTGGACCAGCTCCTCGCCATGGGCGCGATGCCCGTCGTCAACGAGAACGACACGGTCGCCACGGACGAGATCCGCTTCGGCGACAACGACCGGCTCGCCGCCCTCGTCGCCCACCTCGTCCGCGCCGACCTGCTCGTGCTGCTCTCCGACGTCGACGGGCTGTACGACGGCGACCCGTCCAAGCCCGGCACCTCCCGGATCGCGCAGGTCGCAGGACCCGCGGACATCGCCCACGTCGAGATCGGCTCGGCCGGCAAGGCGGGCGTCGGCACCGGCGGCATGGTCACCAAGGTCGAGGCCGCCCGGATCGCCGCCGCCGCGGGCATCCCCGTGGTCCTCACCTCCGCGAGCCGAGCCGCCGACGCCCTCGCCGGCCGGGACACCGGCACCTACTTCCACCGCACCGGCCGCCGCTCCGCCGACCGGCTGCTCTGGCTCGCCCACGCCTCCACCCCGCAGGGCCACCTCAGCCTCGACGACGGAGCCGTACGAGCCGTCGTCGAGGGCAAGAAGTCCCTGCTCGCGGCCGGTGTCGCGGCCGTCGAGGGCGACTTCGTGGCCGGCGACCCCGTCGAGCTCCGCGACGCCTCCGGCCGTGCCGTCGCCCGCGGCCTCGTCAACTTCGACGCCAAGGAGCTGCCCCGGATGCTCGGCCGGTCCACCCCCGAGCTCGCCAGGGAGCTCGGACCCGAGTACGAGCGCGAGGTCGTCCACCGCGACGACCTGGTCGTCATCCGCTGACGCCCCGACGCCGAAACGGCTGAAACTCTGGCCATCCGGAAGGGACGTTTACCAAAACCGCCCCATGTCCCGCCTCGGACTGGTCAACTTTCTCTCGGGGGTAAGACAAGGCGGGGTACAGCACCACACGCATCACACAGGAGGCCGCCGGTGAGACGAGCGCGCCCAGGGGCACCGCCCCGCGGGACTGCCGAACGCGCCCTGACCAGTGTCGAGGCCGGAGCCGACTTCGACGAGGCACGGGACAGGTCGGACAGGTCGGACCTGCCCACGGACAGGAAGACCGAGACCACCACCGAGACACGTGAGGAACGGCCGGTGTCCAAGCTCTGGCACATCACTCTCAGTGTGTCGGGCGTGGAGTCACCGCTGAAGGAGGTGCGACGCGGGCTCGAACAGCTGGCCCACGACCACCCCTTCCTGCTGACCAGCCGCTACGCCAACGACCACGCCGAGATCCGGTACTGGGAGGAGGCCCGCGACCTGCACGACGCGGCGGCCGTGGCCCTGCGCCTGTGGGGCGAGCACCGGCAGACCGCCAAGCTGCCGCCCTGGGAGATCGTGGGTCTCGAGGTCATCGACCGCGAGACCTACCACCAGCGGATCGCGGAGGGCTACGGCCCACCGCCCGCCGCCCCGGTCGGCGTCCACCCCTACTGACGACCGGATCTCCACCCGGGGGCACGTAACGGGGCCGGGATGGATCTCCGCCCGGCGATACGTCTCGGGGCGGCGCGGGCTCCCGCCCAGGGACACGGCTGGGGGGGCGGGGCAGGCTCCCGTTCAGAGACACGTCTCGGGGGCGGGGCGGGCTCCCGCCCAGGGATACGTCTCGGGGGCGGGGCGGGCTCCCGCCCAGGGATACGTCTCGGAGTGCGGGATACGTGAGGGATGTCCGCAGGGGTGCCAGTACCCTGCGGGCATGACCTCGCTCACGCCCCTCGACAACCTCTCCCCGGTCACCCGGGCCGCCTACCGGGCCCGTGGCGCCGCCGCCGAAATCGCGCCACTCCCGCGCGCGGCCAAGGACGACGCGCTCCTCGCGATCGCGGACGCCCTCGAAGTCCGCACCGCCGAGATCGTCGAAGCCAACGCCGTGGACATCGCCAAGGCCCGCGAAGCCGGGACCAGCGAGGCCATCATCGACCGCCTGACCCTCACCCCCGAGCGCGTCCGGGCCATCGCCGCCGACGTCCGTGCCGTCGCCGCGCTGCCCGACCCCGTCGGCGAGGTCGTCCGCGGCCAGACCCTCCCCAACGGCATCGACCTGCGCCAGATCCGCGTCCCGCTCGGCGTCGTCGGCATCATCTACGAGGCCCGCCCCAACGTCACGGTCGACGCCGCCGCCCTCTGCCTCAAGTCCGGCAACGCCGTCCTGCTCCGCGGCTCCTCCTCCGCGTACGCCTCCAACACCGCCCTGGTGACCGTCCTGCGCGACGCCGTCGGCGGCGCCGGACTGCCCGCCGACGCGATCCAGCTCGTCCCCGGCGAGTCCCGCGAATCGGTCCGCGAGCTGATGCGCGCCCGCGGCCTCGTCGACGTCCTCATCCCGCGCGGCGGCGCCTCCCTGATCAAGACCGTCGTCGAGGAGTCCACCGTCCCGGTCATCGAGACCGGCACCGGCAACTGCCACGTCTACGTCGACGCCCAGACCGACCTCGACATGGCCGTCGACATCCTGATCAACTCCAAGGCCCAGCGGGTCAGCGTCTGCAACTCCGCCGAGACCCTCCTCGTCCACCAGGACGTCGCCGAGGCCTTCCTGCCCAAGGCCCTCGCCGCCCTCGCCGAGGCCGGCGTCACCGTCCACGCCGACGAGCGGGTCCTCGCCCTCGCCGAGGGCTCCAAGGCCACCGTCGTCCCGGCCACGCCCGAGGACTGGGAGACCGAGTACCTCTCGTACGACATCGCCGCCGCCGTCGTCGACTCCCTCGACAAGGCCGTCGAGCACATCCGGATGTGGTCCTCCGGCCACACCGAGGCGATCGTCACCACCTCGCAGGCCGCGGCCCGCCGTTTCACCCAGCTGGTCGACTCCACCACGGTCGCCGTGAACGCCTCCACCCGGTTCACGGACGGCGGAGAGTTCGGCTTCGGCGCCGAGATCGGCATCTCCACCCAGAAGCTCCACGCCCGGGGCCCCATGGGCCTCCCCGAGCTGACCTCGACCAAGTACATCGTCACCGGTGACGGTCACGTGCGCTAACACCTCCTTTCGGTACGGGGAGGGACGGGCAGGGAGGCTTCGCACTCTCCCTGCCCAAAACCCCCTTCCGGGTCTACTCTGAATCCGTGCCGGACGACGTGGGGGGCAGGCCGTTCCAGGACGGCGGGGACCCCGAGGAATCTGTCGACCGCGGAGGCGCCGACGAGGTCTACGCCGACGTGGTCTTCGACGAGGACTTCGTCAGGGCCGCCACCATCCACGAGCCCACCGCGGTCGAGCGCCTCCTCGCAGCCGCCCAGGCCCGTGCCGAGGCGGAGGCGGCCCGCGCCCGCGCAGGCGGCGGATCCGTCGAGGACGACCCCTACGAGGACGGCCACGACCCCGTCGGCCTCACCTACGAGCCCGACGACATCGGCGACGACGCCAGCCCCTACGGCCGCCACGGCGGGGCCCTGCGCCCCTACCGGGGCCGGGCCCGCTGGCTCCGGCCCGTCGCCTGGGTCCTCGCCCTCGTCATGGGCGTCGGCATGGTCGCCCTCGCCTTCAGCGCCGTCTACCGGGGCGCGTCCGCCAACCACGAGGACCAGGTCCCGCCACCGGCCACCACCGGCGTCGACACCCCCAACCCGAACCCCGCCCCACCGGCCGCCCAGGCCCCCACCCCCGCCCCCGCGGCCGGGTCGGCCGCCGGACCGGCATCACCCCGCTAGCCGCCCCGTCGCCGGGCCGGCGTGACCCCGCTAGCCGCCCCGTCGTCAGGTCGGCGGCGTCCCGTCGGGAGCTTCGTCACGGCGTCGCCGTCGCCCCGCCAGCCGCCCCGTCTCCCGGCCGGTGTCACCCCAGCGGGGGAGCCCTGTAGCCGCGTCCCCGTCGCCCTGTCGGGAGCCCCGTCGCCGGGCCGGTGTCACTCTGTCGGCCGCCCCGTCGCCCGGTTGGCGTCGCCCCGGCGGGAGTCCCGCGCGCCCCGGCACACCCTGACGGCGGAATTCTTCCGAACTTGTCGTGTACCTGGGCGTTTACCGAAGCCCCCGCAGACCTACCCTGAAGGTATGGCAGGGCGTGGCGACCCGCCTGAGGGGACGTCCGAGGGGTTCCCCGGCGGTGGTGAGGACGAGTACCGATCCGTCGTCTTCGACGAGGCGTTCATCCGTGCTGCCCACCTCCAGGAGTTCTCGGCCCGGGAACGGATGGGCGAGCACGCCCTGGCCGTCCGCAGCCGCTCCTCCTGGGAGAGCCGCAGCGGCGCCCGCCAGGCGATCCTGCTCGTGCTGCTGATCCTCCTCGCCTTCGGTACCGCCATCTATCTGGGCGTACGCAACCCGTACCCGACCCCCGCCGACCAGCGGGCCGAGCCGCTGCGGACCACCGTGGTCCCGCTGGCCCCCCAGGGCCGCGTCCCTGGCGGCACGCCCACCCAGCTCTTCTCCCACAGCCCCGCCGCCGAGTACCGCACCGGAGCCGCCGGCATCAACCTGCCCATCGCCGGGCGCACCACCAACTTCGCCGAGAGCCAGGTCGTCGCCGGACTCAGCATCGCCAAGGAGTACCTGGTGGCCTCCTCCCTGGAGCCCGACGTCCTGTCCGGGGCGACCGTCCGGCCCGTACGCCTGCTGATCGATCCGGACCAGCTGGAGCAGTTCGACCAGAGCGCGGCATCCCCCGCCGACGACGGCCGGCACGCCCTCGCGGGCTGGCTCGTCCGCTTCGACCCCCGACAGGTGGTCCTCGCGGAGCCCGCCGCCCGCGTGCAGGGCACCCTCCGCTTCGAGGAGACCGGCCCCGACACGCTGGACGTCACCGCGGACCACACGTACACCTACGCCCTCCGCCCGGCCGTCCAGGGCGCGGGACCGGCCGCCGCGGCGTCCCTCTTCACGGTCCACCGCGTGGTGCACTTCCGCTTCGACCGCGAGGACCTGCGCATGCACCGCGCGGAGCTGCTGACCAGCACCGTGGAGGCCGGCCCGCAGGCGTGCGGCGCCGACACCACGGGCTCCCTGAAGCCGCTCCTGGCGGGAGCGCGGGCCTCCGACGCGGGCGTCGGTCCGGCGGTCACCGACCCGTACGCCACCGCCCGGCCCGCCGCCCCCGCACTGTGCGGAGTGCTGGCGCCGAGCGCTCAGCCCTCGCTCTGACCGCTCCCGGTCCCGTCGCCCGACCCGCTGTCGGTCTGGTCGTTCCCGCCCGGGGCTCCGGCGCCCTTGCCGTCGTCGGCCGGGCCGCCGTCCGCCTTCTGGCCGCCCCCGAACCGGTTGCGCAGCCGTCCGCCCAGGTCGCCCGCCAGGTCACCGGCGCCGCCGGCTATGTCCCCGACCAGCTTCAGCAGCGGATCCTTGCTGGTCCGCACCGTGTCGGCGTAGTGCCCTGCGGACTCGCGGAAGGAGTCCGTGACCGAGGTGTCCTTGTCCTCCGAGCGCTTCGGGTAGTGACCGTCCATGATCCGCTGGAAGTCGCGGCTCTCCGACCACTTCTTCAGCTCCGCCGCCCGGACGGTGGTGAAGGGGTGCGAGCGCGGCAGCACGTTGAGGATCTTCAGGACCGAGTCCCGCAGGTCCCCGGCCTTCTCGTACTCGTCGGCCTGGGCGAGGAACGCGTCCACGTTCATCTCGTGCAGGTGGTTGCCGCCGGCGATCTTCATCAGGCCGCGCATCGAGGCCCGCACGTCCTGGCCGACGAGGAGCCCGGCCCGGTCGGCGGAGAGCTCGGACTTGCGGAACCACTCGCGCAGCGCGGTCACGATGGCCGTGATCGCGACCGTCCCCAGCGGGATCCAGGCGACCTTGAGCGCGAGGTTCGTGAGGAACAGCAGGATCGTGCGGTAGACGGAGTGCCCGGACAGGGCGTGCCCCACCTCGTGGCCGATGACCGCCCGCATCTCCTCCTCGTCGAGGAGCTCCACCAGGCCGGTGGTGAGCACGATGATCGGCTCGTCCAGGCCGATGCACATCGCGTTGGGCTTCGGGTCCTGGACGACGTACATCGGCGGGACCTTCTCCAGGTCCAGGATGTAACAGGCGTCCCTCAGCATGTCGTTGAGGTGGATGAACTGCGCGTCGCTCACCCGGACGGAGTCCGAGAGGTAGAGGAGCCGCAGGCTGCGCTCCGGCAGCAGCGCGCTGAGCGCCTTGAAGGCCGTGTCGAAGCCGCTGAGCTTTCGCAGCGCCACCAGGGCCGAGCGGTCGGCCGGATGCTCGTAGGCCCGCGAGGAGATGCCGGGGAACCGCTTCCGCTGCCTGCTCGGCACGTTCCCCTGGTCGTTCTCGGTCATGGATGCCCCCTGTTCGTACGAGTCGGTGCTCGTCCCCCTGACTGAACCCACACTAGGCGCTGGCGCTACCGTGTGCCGGGGGCCCTGTGGATAACTGGGGCGCCGAGGACGACCGAAGGGCACGACCGACATGCCGGACACCGCCGACGCCGCAGCCGCGCTGCTCGCGGCCACCGCACAGCAGGGGCCGGGCGACACGCTCCGGATCCTGCTGCTCGTCTCGATGGTGGGCGGGGCCCTGCTCGCCTGGTTCCTGCTGCGCGGGTACCGCGGCGGCGACACGGCCGGCGACGAGACGGCCGCCGGCGGCACGGACACCGACAAGGGCCGCGACGCCAACGCCTGAGTCGGCGTGAGCGCGCCGCGACCGCCCGCATACGATGTGCGCGAAGTCTCCGCTCCCATCCCCGATCGATAGGTCTGTCGAAGATGAGCCTCCACAGCACCGCCGTCCACCTGGTCACCCTCGCCGAGGGTGCCGAGCACGGCGGCAACCACGAAAGCCTCAACCCCTACCTGACCGGCTTCGGTGCCTTCGGCACCCTGCTCCTGCTGCTGTGGATCACCACCCGCTTCAACCGCGACCGCTGAACCGGAGACCGCTGATCAGGCGTCCGCCGCCGTGCCAGTAGGCTCTGCACGCATGGGAGAGCAGGAAGTGCCTACTGGCGGGCGCGGGAAGCGCCGACTCGGCGTGATGGGCGGAACCTTCGACCCGATCCACCACGGACACCTGGTGGCGGCCAGCGAGGTCGCCGCCCTGTTCCACCTGGACGAGGTGGTGTTCGTACCGACCGGGGAGCCGTGGCAGAAGAGCCACAAGGCCGTCTCGTCGCCCGAGGACCGCTATCTGATGACGGTCATCGCCACGGCGTCCAACCCGCAGTTCTCCGTGAGCCGGATCGACATCGACCGCGGCGGCGCGACCTACACCATCGACACCCTGCGGGACCTGCGGTCTCTCAACAGCGACTCGGACCTGTTCTTCATCACCGGGGCCGACGCGCTGTCGCAGATCCTCACCTGGCGCGACGCCGAGGAGCTCTTCTCGCTCGCCCACTTCATCGGCGTCACCCGACCGGGCCACGACCTCACCGACGACGGACTGCCCAAGGGCGGGGTCTCGCTCGTCGAGGTGCCCGCGCTCGCCATCTCCTCCACCGACTGCAGGGCGAGGGTCGCGCAGGGCGATCCCGTCTGGTATCTGGTCCCGGACGGCGTGGTGCGCTACATCGACAAGCGCCAGCTGTACCGCGGCGAGTGACCTTCGGGGAGGGGCACCGGTGACCGATCAGCAGCACCCGTACGACCCGTACTATCCGCAGCCGCAGATCATCGGCTACGACGCGTACGGGCAGCCGGTGTACCAGCAGCCGCAGGCGCAGCAGCAGCCCGCGCAGCACTACGACCCGTACTCCGGTGCAAGCACCGGCTCCACCGGAACGGCTTACGCCGCGCCCTACGACGCGCAGCAGCCGCAGCAGGCCTACGACTACGACCCGTACGCCCAGCAGCCGCAGGCCCAGGAGCCGGTCCAGCCCCCGCAGTACGACCAGTACGACCCGTACGGGCAGCAGGGCTACGCCGCCTACCCGTCCTACGACACCGGACAGCAGTGGGCCGCCCAGGCCGAGCCCGCCCCTGCCCCCGTCCAGGCGCCCGTCCAGGCCGCGCCGGCGGCCCCCGCGGCGCCGGCCTCCCCGGTCGCGGCGCCGGCCGGAGTGCCCGGCCAGCGCCCCGCGTCCGAGCGGTCCGCCACGCCCCGGCCGGACGAGGACGACCGTGCGTACCGCACCGAGCAGTTCTCGTTCATCGAGGAGCCCGACGAGGACTCCGAGGACGTCATCGACTGGCTCAAGTTCACCGAGAGCCGCTCGGAGCGGCGCGAGGAGGCCAGGCGGCGCGGCCGCAACCGGGTCGTCGCGCTCGTCGTCGTCCTCGTGCTCGCCGTCGCCGGCGGCGTCGGCTACCTCTGGTCCGCGGGCCTGCTCCCCGGCTCGTCCGACCCGGAGCAGAAGGGCGGGAACACGGCGACCGGCCCGCAGCAGCGCGACACGATCGTCGTCCACCTCCACGACCTCAAGAACGGCACCACCTCCACCGCCCTGCTCGTGGACAACACGACCACCCGCCAGGGCACCACGGTCCTCCTCCCCAACTCCGTCGTCGTCGCCGACGCCGAGGGCTCCGCGACCACCCTGGGGAAGTCCGTCGAGGACGACGGCTCCAGCGGCACCCGGGAGGCGATCGGCAACCTGCTCGGCGCGAAGATCACCGGCACCTGGCGGCTGGACACCCCGTACCTGGAGAACCTCGTCGAGTCCGTCAGCGGCATCGAGATCGACACCGACGCGACGGTGCCCGACACCAAGAAGGGCGCCGACCCGCTGGTCAGGCAGGGCGAGAAGCAGACGCTGAACGGCCGCGCCGCCGTCGCCTACGCCACCTACCGGGCGCCCGGCGAGGCCGAGGCCAAGCAGCTCCAGCGCTTCGGCCAGGTCATGTACGGGGTGCTGCGCAAGATCTCCAGCGACCCCGAGGCGGCCACGCTCACCATCGAGACCCTCCAGCAGATCCTCGACCCCTCGCTCCCGGAGAAGGACCTCGGCGCCTCCCTGGCCAAGCTCGCCGAGCACGCCAAGATCGGCGACTACAAGACGGCCCTGCTCCCGGTGGGGCAGGACGGCGCGCTGACCGAGGGCGCGAGCGGCAGTGTGGTGAAGGACATCCTGGGCGGCAAGGTCACCGCCCCCGAGGCGGGCGAGGTGCCCCGGGTCTCGGTGCGGGACGGTTCAGGCAAGAAGGCGACCGAGGCGGCGCGGGTCGCCCTGGTCAACGGCGGCTTCTCCTTCGTGGGCGGTGCCGACGCGGAGACCCGGGCGGAATCGCAGGTCCTGTACGGCGACGACACCCAGAAGGCGACGGCCACCGAGGTGGCCAAGACGCTGGGGCTGCCCGCCGGCTCGGTCGCGAAGGGCAAGCCCTCGGGAATCATCGCGGTCACCGTGATCCTGGGCCAGGACTACAAGGCCCGGACGCCCCGGTAAGGGGCGCCCGGGAAAACGCCGACAGGGCCGTCGGCGGTCCGTGAGACCCTGGAGGGGTACTGGACCGCCGACGAAAGCCTGCTTGTGACCGCCACGGACCGTTCCATCGAGCTCGTCAAGACCGCCGCCCAGGCGGCAGCCGACCGGCTCGCGCACGACATCATCGCGTACGACGTCAGCGACGTGCTGTCGATCACCGACGCCTTCCTGCTCGCCTCCGCGCCCAACGACCGCCAGGTCAAGTCGATCGTCGACGAGATCGAGGAGCGGCTGCAGAAGGAGCTCGGCGCCAAGCCGGTCCGCCGTGAGGGCGACCGCGACGCGCGCTGGATCCTCCTGGACTACGTCGACATCGTCATCCACGTCCAGCACAGCGAGGAGCGGGTCTTCTACGCCCTGGAGCGGCTGTGGAAGGACTGCCCCGAGCTCGACCTGCCCGAGGACGCCCTGAAGACCCGCGGCAAGGCCGCCGAGCACGCCGCGCTGACCGGCGCCGACATCGAGGCCGGCTCCGGCCTTCCCGAGGGACCGGACGGTGAGCTGAGCTGAGCACCACCAAGGGCGGCAGCGGCCGCCGGATCGTCCTCTGGCGCCACGGACAGACCTCCTGGAACCTGGAGCGCCGCTTCCAGGGCTCGACCGACATCGAGCTGACGGAGACCGGTGTCGCCCAGGCCCGCCGGGCCGCACGGCTGCTCGCCGCGCTCAAGCCGGACGCCATCGTGGCCTCCGACCTGAAGCGGGCGGCGGCCACCGCCGCCGAGCTCTCCGCTCTCACCGGCCACGCCGTCGCCCACGACTCCGCCCTGCGCGAGACGTACGCGGGGGAGTGGCAGGGCCTGACCCACGACGAGATCGTCGCGCGGTACGGCGAGCAGTACGCCGCCTGGAAGCGCGGCGAGCCCGTGCGCCGGGGCGGCGGCGAGCTCGAGACCGAGGTGGCCGACCGGGCCGCCCCGGTGGTCCTGGAGCACGCCGACAAGCTTCCCGAGGACGGCACGCTCGTCGTGGTCAGCCACGGCGGCACCATCCGCACCACCATCGGCCGGCTCCTGGGCCTGGAGGCCCGGCACTGGGAGAGCCTGGGCGGGCTCTCCAACTGCTGCTGGTCGGTGCTCGGCGAGGGCGCCCGCGGCTGGCGCCTCCTCGAGCACAACGCCGGGACGCTGCCCGAGCCGGTCCTCGGCGACGACGACTGAGCCCCACGACCGGCCTGCCGGACCCGGATTTCACTTTCCGGCAGGTCACAGGCTAAAGTTCTTCTTGTTCGCAGCGCGGAGCGCGAAGAACACGAGGGGCTATAGCTCAGTTGGTAGAGCGCCTGCATGGCATGCAGGAGGTCAGGAGTTCAATTCTCCTTAGCTCCACAGTCACCGGATCCCGTCCCCATCAGGGGGCGGGATTCGTCGTTCCCTCACCTTGTCTCCCCGCGCAGGGCCTCTATCCTGTCGCGGCTCTCCTCGTCGCACGGCGTGTACGTCACGATCCGGCACTCCGGCATCCCGTTGACCGAGAGGGAGACCGAGGTCAGCCGGATCTCGCCCACCAGCTCGTGCCGGAAGGTCTTCACCCGCGTCCCCGGGGGCACCACGTCACCGCTGCGCCAGAGCCGGGCGAACTCCGGGCTGGCCTCCGCGAGACGCCGTACGAACTCCTCCCAGCCGGGCTCGCCCACATGGCGGCCGTACGCGCCCCGCAGCTGGGCCACCATCAGCGGCAGCTCCCGCTTCCGGTCGACCACGGGGCACTTGGACCCCGGCACGCTGAAGAGCGCCCACAGCACGTTGCGTATGCCGAACGGGCCGGTGTCCAGGCCCGGTCCGTCCTGCATCAGGAGCCGCTCGTACAGGACGTTGGTCGCCAGCACGTCGTACCGCGCGTTGTAGAGCACCGCCGGGAGCGGGTCCAGGGCGTCGAGGATCCCCTGGATCTCCTGGCTGACCTCCGGGACGTCCGCGGCGGACCGGTCGGGGGCGTACGGCACTTCGGCCAGGTGGTAGAGGTGCTCGCGCTCCGGCCGGTCGAGCCGGAGGGTGCGGGCCACCGCGTCGAGGACCTGCGCGGAGGCGTTGATCGGCCGGCCCTGCTCCAGCCAGGTGTACCAGGTGACGCCGACACCGGAGAGCTGGGCGACCTCCTCGCGGCGCAGCCCCGGCGTGCGCCGGCGGAGCCCCGGCGGCATGCCCACGTCCTCCGGGGTCACCCTGGCCCGGCGGCTGCGCAGGAACGCGGCCAGCTCCGGTCGTCGCCGACGCTGCGTCGGTAGTGCTGCCACGATCGTCACGCCCCCATGGTCGAGTCCCCGTGCCGCCGCTGCCAGGTGCTGTCGGTACCAGCATCGGCGGGCTCTCATCACCCGTATCCGATCGCGGTCACGCTCGTCGCATGACCTCGACCGCAACACGTCCCGTACTCAGTAAAGACGGTGCCACCGACAACCGCCCCGGACTGCTGCTCGGCGTGGTCCTCGCCGCCCAGTTCATGGCACTCCTCGACGTCTTCATCGTCAATGTCGCCGCCCCCGCCATCCGGACCGGACTCTCCGCGTCCGGAGGCGCGCTGCAGCTCGTCATCGCCGGATACACCATCGCCTACGCGGTGTTGCTGATCACCGGAGCCCGCCTCGGCGATCTGCTCGGCCACCGCCGGGCCTACCTCGGCGGCCTCGCCCTGTTCACCGCGGCCTCCCTCGCCTGCGGACTCGCCGCGGGAGCCGGCCAGTTGATCGCCTTCCGGATGGTGCAGGGCGCGGGCTCGGCGCTGATGATCCCTCAGGTGCTCAGCCTCATCCAGCGCAACTTCACGGGCGAACACCGGGTCCGCGCCCTCAGCGCCTACTCCGCGGTCCTGGCCACCGGCGCGGCCGCCGGGCAGGTCGTCGGCGGCGTCCTGGTGAGCGCCGACCTCTTCGGCACCGGCTGGCGGCCCGTCTTCCTGGTCAACGTCCCCGTGGGGATCGCCCTGCTCGCCCTCGGCGCCCGGGTGCTGCCCCGTGGTGCCCACGCCGGGTCCACGCGCGCGCGTGCTCTCGACCTGCCGGGGCTGCTGCTCCTCGCCGCCGCCGTGTCCCTGCTGACCGTCCCCCTGGTCCTCGGTCAGGAGCAGGACTGGCCGCTGTGGTCCTGGCTCTCCCTCGGCGGCTCGTTGGTGCTCGCCGTCGTCTTCGGCGCGTACGAGTCCCGGCTCGCCCGGCGCGGCGGCGCCCCGCTGATCGCCCCGCGCGTGCTGCGCGTCCCCGGGATGGGCCGGGCCGTCCTGTGGATCTCCGTGGCGATGGGCGTCAACGCCGGCCTCCTGTTCACCCTCACCCTGCATCTCCAGGGCGGGCTCGGCCACAGCGCCCTGCGCGCCGGACTCACGTTCGGGCCCGCCGCCGTCGTCTTCGGGGCCGTCGGGCTGACCTGGCGGCGCTGGCCGGCCCGGCTGCACCGCACGCTGGTCCCGGCCGGATTCCTGCTCGCGGCCGCGGCGGTCCTCGCCCTCGGCGGGCTGCTCGGGGACGGCGGCACCGGCGGCTGGGGGCTCTACCCGGCCCTGGGAGCCTTCGGCGCGGGGATCTCGCTGGCCTTCAGCCCGGCCCTGACCGGGGCATTGGCCACGGTGCGTCCCGAGGACGCGGCCGACGCCAGTGGATTGCTCGCGACCGTCACACAGCTCGGCCAGCTCGTCGGCGTCGCCACGTTCGGCACCCTCTTCCTCGGCCGGTACGCGGGTTCCGGAGCCCAGGACTCCGCCGACGCCCTGTGGGTGACCGCCCTGGCCCTGGGCGCCGCCTCCCTCGTGGGCGCCGTGGCGGGACTGCCGCGACGATCGCGCTGACCCTCTTGCGGGGCCATGGCAGAATCGGACGGCCGGAGGGGGACGAGGATCCGGACGGGAGGGTGACCCAAGTGCTCGGCGACAACGGCAGGGTGTCCTATGGGTGCACGGCCTGCGGCCACAGCTGGAGCTGATTCATGGGTGCACACAGGCGGAAATGCGACTGGTGCGGCAGCGGGACGCCCATCGTGCGCGACATGGACCCCGTCAACACCGGGTTCCAGTACTGGTGCGAGGAGTGCGCGCGGGCGCTGATCATAAAAGGCGACCCGATCGAGACCTACCGCGAGCTGGAGGGTGAGCCGATCTACGGCCGGCTCCTCGACGAGCACTGCACCCTCAAGCGGTTCTACTCCTTCGCCACGGCCTGACGCCGCAAGGTCAGCGCGTACCCGACGAACAGTGCCGTCGCCGTCAGCGGATAGACCGCCGACAGCAGCATCTGCCCCGCGTTCTGGTTCAGTTCGGGGCGGCCCGGGTCGTGCGGGACCCACCACAGCGCGAACGAGGCGAAGACCAGCGCCACCGCTCCCGTCACCGGCCACGCGCGCGTGGCGCGGTCCGCGAGCAGGATCAGCAGGGTCACGCACCAGACCCAGTGGTGGGACCAGGAGATCGGGCTGATCATCAGCGCCGTGAACGCGCAGACGACCACGGCCACCGCCTTGTCGCCGCGCACCGCCGCCCGTACCGCGAGCACCATCGCCGCGCCGCCCAGGACGGCCGCGGTCACCGCCCACCACATGCCCGGGTCGTCCGTGTGCATCAGCCGGGCCAGGACCCCGCGGATCGACTGGTTGGCGGTCTCCTCGGCGAAGCCGACCCGGCCGGTCTCGAACAGGGTCTCCGTCCAGAACCGCTTCGAGTCCGCGGGCAGGGCGAGCGCCACGGCCAGCGTCGTCCCGAGGAACACCCCGGTCGCGGTCAGCGCCGTGCGCAGCCACTGGTTCATGCCCCGGTCCCGGCGCCACAGCAGCAGGCCCGCGGCGAGCAGCAGGACCACGAAGAGCCCCGGTGTGAGCTTCACCGCGGTCGCCAGGCCGATGCCGAGGCCTGCCCAGCGGCTGCCCTCGCGGCGGGTGAGGTCCCAGAGCACCGCCACGGCTATGAGCAGGTTGATCTGGCCGTACCGCAGTGTCGTCCACACCGGCTCGCACCAGACCACGACGGCGGCGACCCACAGCGTCGTGCGCCACAGGTCCGTACGGGACAGCGAGGGGCGGATCAGCTGGAGCGAGAGCTGCACCAGGGCGACCACCAGGAGCAGGTTCCCGGCCGTGGTGAGCGTCCGCATCAGCGGGACGCCCACCAGGGTCAGCGGGACGAACAGCAGGGCCGCGAAGGGCGGGTAGGTCATGCCGAGGTTCGCCGAGGTCGCCCGCATCGCGTACAGGTCGCCGCCGGCCCGGACCGTCTCGCCCTCGGCCCGGTAGACCATCACGTCGAGCATGTTCACGTGGGCGAGGCGTTGCGCCACCCAGAAGGCCGCGAACGAGAGCAGACAGACCGCCGCGGCGGTGGCCAGGGGCCACGGCCGGGCGCGGGTTTTGGAGAGCACGGAGACGGACACAGTCGGCGACCCTACCCGGCAGGTCAGGGGCGGCCCGAGAATCGATTTGGAGATCTGCCGGGCGGGCCGTTACTGTTCTGTCCGTCGCCGCGAGAGAGAATGAAGCGGGGACGGCACCTCAAGGGGCTATAGCTCAGTTGGTAGAGCGCCTGCATGGCATGCAGGAGGTCAGGAGTTCAATTCTCCTTAGCTCCACAGAACGGAAGTAAGCCATCCGGATCGGATGGCTTGCGCCGATTCTGCGGAAATCTGAATATTCCCGCACGCGGGGCTATAGCTCAGTTGGTAGAGCGCCTGCATGGCATGCAGGAGGTCAGGAGTTCAATTCTCCTTAGCTCCACAGAAGAGAAGCGGGCCACCCTGACCAGGGTGGCCCGCTTCTTCGTGTCACGCCCCCTCTTTCGGTCCGTGGAACGCCGGTGCGGCCCGCTCGGGCCCTGCGGTACCCTGGCGCCATGCGTGCCGTACGCCTCCTGCTTACCGAGCCGCGCTGACCAGTCCCGACGGGCGACAGACATCCCGTCGGAGTCGGCGCGGCATCCCCTCCTGTGCGAGGGGATTTTTCATTTCGGGCAGTTCGTGGCAGTGGGCAGAGACGATCGATGGAGCATCAAGGACCATGACCGAGATCACTACGGCCGCCGAGACGGCGGCCCCTCATCGCTATACGGCGGCCATGGCCGCCGACATCGAGGCACGCTGGCAGGACTTCTGGGACGCCGAGGGAACCTACGAGGCGCCGAACCCCACCGGTGACCTGGCGGGCGACCCCGCGGTCGCCGCCCTGCCCAAGAAGTTCATCATGGACATGTTCCCGTACCCCTCGGGTGCGGGCCTGCACGTCGGCCACCCGCTGGGCTACATCGCCACGGACGTCTTCGCCCGCCACGCGCGCATGACCGGCCACAACGTGCTGCACACCCTGGGCTTCGACGCCTTCGGCCTGCCGGCCGAGCAGTACGCCGTGCAGACGGGCACGCACCCGCGTGTGTCCACCGAGGCCAACATGGAGAACATGAAGGTCCAGCTGCGCCGGCTGGGCCTGGGCCACGACAAGCGCCGGTCGTTCGCCACGATCGACCCGGAGTACTACAAGTGGACCCAGTGGATCTTCCTGCAGATCTTCAACTCCTGGTACGACGACGAGGCCAAGAAGGCCCGGCCGATCGCCGAGCTGATCGAGCAGTTCGAGAACGGCACGCGTGAGGTCCCCGGCACGCGCGCGTGGAGCGAGCTGAGCGCCGCCGAGCGCTCCGACGTCCTGGGCGAGTACCGCCTGGCGTACGCCTCCGACGCGCCCGTGAACTGGTGCCCCGGCCTGGGCACCGTCCTGGCCAACGAGGAGGTCACCGCCGACGGCCGCTCCGAGCGCGGCAACTTCCCCGTCTTCAAGGCCAAGCTGCGCCAGTGGAACATGCGGATCACCGCCTACGCGGACCGCCTGCTGGACGACCTGGACGCGCTGGACTGGCCCGAGGCCATCAAGCTGCAGCAGCGGAACTGGATCGGCCGCTCCGAGGGCGCCCGCGTCGACTTCCAGGTCGGCGACACCGGCGCCATCACCGTCTTCACCACCCGCCAGGACACCCTGTTCGGCGCCACCTACATGGTCCTGGCGCCCGAGCACGACCTGGTCGAGAAGATCGTCCCGGCCGCCTGGCCCGAGGGCACCCACGAGGTGTGGACCGGCGGCCACGCCACCCCCTCCGAGGCCGTCGACGCCTACCGCAAGCAGGCCGCCTCCAAGTCCGACGTCGAGCGCCAGGCCGAGGCCAAGGACAAGACCGGCGTCTTCACCGGCGCGTACGCGACCAACCCGGTCAGCGGCGCCCGGGTCCCCGTCTTCATCGCCGACTACGTCCTCATGGGCTACGGCACCGGCGCGATCATGGCCGTCCCGGCGCACGACAGCCGCGACTTCGCCTTCGCGCGCGCCTTCGAGCTGCCGATGCGCTGCGTCGTCGAGCCGAGCGACGACCGCGGCACCGACCCGTCGACCTGGGACGACGCCTTCTCCTCGTACGAGGCGAAGCTGGTCAACTCCGCCAGCGACGAGATCTCCCTGGACGGCCTGGGCGTCGTCGACGCCAAGGCGAAGATCACCGCCTGGCTGGCCGACCGCGGCATCGGCGAGGGCACCGTCAACTTCCGCCTGCGCGACTGGCTGTTCAGCCGCCAGCGGTACTGGGGCGAGCCCTTCCCGATCGTCTACGACGAGGACGGCGTCGCCCACTCGCTGCCCGAGTCGATGCTGCCCCTGGAGCTGCCGGAGGTCGAGGACTACTCGCCGCGCACCTTCGACCCCGACGACGCGGACACCCAGCCGGAGACCCCGCTGTCCCGCAACGAGGACTGGGTCAACGTCACCCTGGACCTGGGCGACGGCCGCGGTCCGCGCCGCTACCGGCGCGAGACCAACACCATGCCCAACTGGGCCGGCTCCTGCTGGTACGAGCTGCGCTACCTGGACCCGCACAACGCCGAGAAGCTGGTCGACCCCGCCGTCGAGCAGTACTGGATGGGCCCCCGTGAGGGCATGCCGACCGGTGGCGTCGACCTGTACGTCGGTGGCGCCGAGCACGCCGTGCTGCACCTGCTGTACGCGCGCTTCTGGTCCAAGATGCTGTTCGACCTGGGCCACATCTCCTCGGCCGAGCCCTTCCACAAGCTGTACAACCAGGGCATGATCCAGGCCTTCGTCTACCGGGACGCGCGCGGGATCGCCGTGCCGGCCGCCGAGGTCGAGGAGCGGGACGGCGCGTTCTACTACCAGGGCGAGAAGGTCAGCCGCGTCCTGGGCAAGATGGGCAAGTCCCTGAAGAACGCGGTCACGCCGGACGAGATCTGCTCCGAGTACGGCGCCGACACCCTGCGCCTCTACGAGATGGCGATGGGCCCGCTGGACGTGTCCCGCCCCTGGGACACGCGCGCGGTGGTCGGCCAGTACCGACTGCTCCAGCGGCTGTGGCGCAACATCGTCGACGAGGCGACCGGCGAGGTCACGGTCGTCGACACCGCGCCCGACGAGGACACGCTGCGTGCCCTGCACAAGGCGATCGACGGTGTCGCGCAGGACATGACCGCGATGCGCTTCAACACCGCCATCGCCAAGATCACCGAGCTGAACAACCACCTGACCAAGTCCGGTGGCGCGATCTCCCGGACGGTCGCCGAGCAGCTGGTGCTGCTGGTCGCCCCACTGGCCCCGCACATCGCCGAGGAGCTGTGGCGCAGGCTGGGCCACACCGACTCGGTCGTCCACCAGGACTTCCCGGTCGCCGACCCGGCGTACGTCGTCGACGAGACCGTGACCTGCGTCGTGCAGATCAAGGGCAAGGTCAGGGCCCGCCTGGAGGTCCCGCCGTCGATCACCGACGCGGAGCTGGAGACGCTGGCGCTGGCCGACCCGCACGTGGTCGCGGCGCTGGGTGACGCGCAGATCCGCAAGGTCATCGTGCGCGCGCCGAAGCTGGTCAACATCGTCGCCGGCTGACGGCGCACGGCCACCGGCCGACGGCACATAGGGGTTTCCCCTACGGGCAGGTTGGGGGTTCCGATGGAACCCCTGGCCTGCCCTTTCCGTTTACCGTGGAGGAACCACAGCCGTGGGGATCCGACGGACGCGGAGGGGCGCACATGGAAGCCACGATTATCACGATCATGGCGCTGCTCTTCTTGTCCTTCGTGGCGCTCGGGGTGTTCGTCACCGTGAAGGTCGCGAAGGCCGCCAAGCGAGGCGTGGACCGCACCCTCGACCAGGCCCGGCGCACGGTCGAGGACACCACGCTGCGGGCCAAGAGCCTCGGCCAGGCCGGAGTCGCCGGCGAGATCGCCCGGCTGCGGCTCTCGCTGCGCACCTCGATGCGCGCCACACAGGAGGCGCTCCAGGCGGGCGTCGGCGAGGACGCCTCGCTGAAGGAGTCGCTCGACCTGTTCCACCGGCTCAGCGCCCACGGGCTCGAACTGGACGCGGACCTCAAGCGCCTGGAGCGGGAGCCCGACCGGGCCTGGGTGACCGGCCAGCTGCACGAACTCGCCGCCCGCACCGAGCGGATCACGGGCTCGGCCGACGCGCTGCGGCACGCCGCCCGGGACCGGGCGCTGAAGTTCGCGGAGGACGACCTGTCGGTGCTCAGCGCGCAGATCGACGTCGAGGCGGGCGCCCTGCGCCACTGGGCAGGCCCGGAGAGCACACCGAGGACGGCCCGCACGGCCGGGACGGGGGCCGGGGCGCCGGACGCGGCGCCGGTCGACGGACGGGGACGGCCCACCGGGTCCGCGGGGCGGGCCGGTCCGAGGGCCGGCGGAGAGCCTTCCGCGATCGCGGCGCCCGACCCCCGGCGGACCGCCCACCCCTGGGAGAAGTCGGCCCGGCCGGAGACCACCACCTGACGGATCGGCCCGTGCGAAACCGTGACGGGGCACGGACAGGTGTCCGGTGGGGGGCCGGGCTGCCGTGCGGCAGCCTCGGCGGGTAACCTCCCGCTCATGTCCCGGCATGTCGCGATCCTCACCGATTCCACGGCCTACCTGCCACGCCAGACGAGGGAGCGGCACGCGATCACCACGGTCCCGCTGACCGTCGTCATCGGCGACCGCGCCCTTGAGGAGGGCACGGAGATCTCGGCGAAGGCCCTTGCCGAGGCCCTGCAGAAGCGCCGGCCCGTCACCACCTCGCGACCGAGCCCCGAGGTCTTCGCCGAGGCCTACCGTGAGGCCGCCGCTGCGGGCGCCCAGGGCGTCGTCTCGCTCCATCTGTCCGCCGAGGTCTCCGGGACCTACGACGCCGCCGTGCTCGCGGCGAAGGACGCCCCCCTGCCCGTACGAGTGGTGGACACCCGCATGATGGGCATGGCGCTGGGCTTCTGCGCCCTCGCGGCGGCGGAGGTCGCGGAGGCCGGCGGTTCCCTGGACGAGGCGGTCGCGGCGGCCGAGAAGCGCGCCGCCGGCACCTCCGCCTACTTCTACGTCGACACCCTGGACTATCTGCGCAGGGGCGGCCGCATCGGGGCCGCGCAGGCACTCCTCGGTTCCGCGCTCGCCGTGAAACCGCTCCTCGAACTCGACGGCGGGCGGATCGAACTGCGGGAGAAGGTGCGCACCGCCTCGAAGGCCATCGCGCGCCTGGAGGAGATCGCCGTGGAACGGGCCGGCTCCGGCCCCGTCGACATCGCCGTCCACCACCTCTCCGCACCGGAGCGGGCCGCCGCGCTCGCGGACCGGCTCGGGGAACGCGTACCGGGAATCGAGGAACTCCAGGTCAGCGAGGTGGGCGCGGTCATCGGCGCCCACACGGGCCCCGGCCTCCTGGCGGTCGTCGTCTCGCCGCGCTGAGCCCCTCCGTCCCTCTTCTGTCCCCCACAAGGGTGAGCGAGTTTTCCACAGCGGAGCACCTGTCCCCGGAAGACGGCTGAGCTCCGCACGGGCCTTCCGTGATCTCTACCGTCACGGACATGACTCTTCGTACACCCATCGCATCGACCACCCCCAGGACCCCGGGCACGACGGGTGCCCCGACGAGCGGGCCCGGAAGGGCACCCGGTTCGGAGGGGCGCGGGCGCCCCGGAGGGCGCGGCTCGCCTCCCGGGCGGGCCCTGCGGCGCGCCCGGGTGGGCCGGGCCCCCGCCGTGCCCGACGATGCCGTACGACGGCGGGGCGAGGACCTGTTTTCGGCAGCCGTGCCTCCGGTGCCGGTGCCGGTGCCGTCGGTGCCGGTGTGGGCACCGCTTCCGGCGCTCGCACCGGAGGCTCGGGAGGTGCCGGAGGCGCCGGAGCGTGGTTCCCCGCCGGGGGGGCGGGAGCGGCTGGCCGCCGTGCTCCGCGACCGGACCCCGGTGTGGGTGCAGACCAGGTGTGGGCTCGAACCGAGGGCGCTCGCCGCGCTGGCGGTGGTCCTGCTCGTGGCCGCGGGTCTCGCCGGCGCGTACTTCTGGACCGGGCGGCCGGAGCCGGTGCGGGCTCCCGCACTCGTCCGCGCCGCCGCCCCCATGGCGGCCGTGCCCGCGTCGAAAGCCGGCCAAGGGAAGGCGGGATGGCCCGAGGCGGGGCAGGTATCGGGCTCTTCGGTGCCGGGAACGGGAACGGGAACGGGAACGGGAACGGGAACGGGGGCGGTGCCGGGAGCCGGGGCTTCGGGAGCTTTGGGAGTCTCGGGGGCTTCCGGGGCGAGGGTCGTCGTCGACATCGGCGGCAAGGTGCGCAGGCCCGGGGTGCTGACCCTGCCGGCCGGCTCACGGGTGGCGGACGCTCTGCGGGCGGCGGGCGGGGCGGAGCCCGGCGCGGATCTCACCGGGGTCAACCAGGCCCGTGTCCTGTTCGACGGCGAGCAGGTCCTGGTCGGTCTGCCGGGGACGCCGGCGGGCGGCTCCGGTCCGGGCGGCGGCGCCGGGGGAGGCGCACCGGAGGTGCCGTTGAGCCTCAACACGGCCACGGCGGAACAGCTCGACGGCCTCCCGGGTGTGGGACCCGTACTCGCCCAGCACATCGTCGACCACCGGACGGAGCACGGAGGCTTCCGGTCGGTGGGGGAGCTGCGGGACGTCGACGGAATCGGTGAGCGGCGGTTCGCCGACCTCGAACCGCTGGTCCGGCCGTGAAGCGCGACGGGGTGACCGGCGGCCGCGTGACCGACGGCCGTGCGGAGGACGCCGGTGTGACGGGCGATGCCGTGACGGGTGACGCCGTGGGCGGCGCCGGTGTGGCTGGAGTCGGTGTGACCGGCGGGGAGCTCGGCGTGCGGGAGCCGGTGGTGGGGCGGGAGGGGCCGATCGATCTTCGGCTCGTTCCCCTCGCGGGGGCGACCTGGGCGGCGGCGGCCTGGGCCGTGGGGACCACCGGGTGGTGGACGGTGGTCGGCGTCATGGTCTGCCTGGTGGGAGCCCTGGTCCTGCTGACGCGAGGCCCGGCACGGCGGCGTGGCGGCCCGGGCGCGGGTCGTGGATCGCCCTCACCAGGGGCCACGCCCGGGTGGCGGTTACGGGCGACCGCGTGGGCCGGGGTCCTGCTCTGCGCGGCGGCCGGGGCCACCTCGGCGGGGCTGCACGCGGCGGACCTCCGGCGGGGCCCCGTGCCGGAACTGGCGCGGGAGTACGCGCGGGCGCGGCTGGAGGTGGTGGTGACCTCGGATCCACGGCTCACCCGGCCCAAGGTCCGGGGCAACGCGATGGTGCCGGTCTCGGTCGTCCTGGACGGCGAGGTGACCCGGGTCGAGCGGTCGGACGGCTCGGTCCACCGGACCCGGGCGCCGGTCCTGTTGATCGTGCCGTCGGGGGAGGGGCGGGAGGAATGGCTGCGGCTCCTCCCCAGTACCCGGCTGCGGGTCGGCGCCCGGCTCGCACCGCCGCTGCTCCCAGGCGAGCCCTTCGCGGCGGTGCTCAAGGTCGACGGGGCCGGGCCGCCGCGGATCGTCGGCCCGCCGAGCGCCCTGCAGCGCACGGCGGGGGATCTGCGGGCCGGGCTGCGGAAAGCGACCGAGGGGCTCGATCCGGACGCGCGGGCCCTGTTGCCCGGACTGGTCGTCGGGGACACCTCCAGGGTCGCCCCCGAGCTGCGGGACGCGTTCGAGGCGACCGACCTCACCCACCTCCTGGCGGTTTCCGGCAGCAACCTCACGATCGTGCTGCTCCTGCTGATCGGGCGGCCCGGGCGGGCTCACCAGGTGGAGCGGGGTGGGCTCGCGCCGCGGATCGGACTGTCGCTGCGGGTCACGGCGTTGGCCGGGGGAGGGCTGACGCTCGCGTTCGTGATCGTCTGCCGGCCCGATCCGAGCGTGCTGCGCGCCGCGGCCTGCGGGCTCGTCGCACTGCTCGCGATCGGGACCGGACGCCGGAGATCGCTCATCCCCGCGCTGGCCGCGGCCGTCCTCGTCCTCGTGCTTTACGATCCCTGGCTCGCGCGGAGTTACGGCTTCCTGCTCTCGGTCCTGGCCACCGGGGCGCTGCTGACGATCGCCCCGCGCTGGAGCGAGGCGCTGCGGCGGCGCCGGGTGCCCGGCCGGTTGGCGGAGGCGCTGGGCGCGGCCCTGGCGGCGCAGGCGGTGTGCGCGCCGGTCGTGGTGGTGTTCGCCGCCCGGATGAGTCTGGTCGCCGTCCCGGCGAACCTCGTCTCCGAACTCGCGGTGGCACCGGCGACGGTGTGCGGGTTCGCCACGCTCGCCCTGGCGGCGGTATGGATGCCGGCCGCGGAGGCGGTGGCGTGGGTGGCGGGATGGCCGGCCGGGTGGATCGCGTGGGTGGCCCGTACGGGCGCGGCGCTGCCGGGGGCCGAGCTGGACTGGCCCGGCGGGTGGTGGGGCGGCCTCGCGCTGGCGCTGCTCACGGCGCTGGTGGTCCTCGGGGCGCGCAGGCTGCCGTACCGGGGTGTGGTCGGCGTGATCGTCGCCGCGCTGCTCCTGCTCGTGGTGGTGCGGCCGGTGTCGCTGGACCGGTGGGTCACGGGGTGGCCGCCGCCGGGCTGGGTGTTCGCGATGTGCGCCGCGTTCCCTATTGAATCGGCGTGTTGCAGCTGATCTGAGAGGGTGGCCTGATGGGCAAGTGGCGTGTGTTCTGGGTGCCGGCGATGGCGAAGGCGGGGTCTCCTGGACCGGTGCTGGCAGGGTGGGCTGATCTCACGGAGCGTGAGGAGTCTGTGGGGGTTCGCCCCGGAGATCCGATTTTCCTGGCACCGGACTATCGAGTGGATGAGCTCCTCAGTCTTTACGTGGCCAGCAGCCCCTTCAGGGGATACACGACGGAGACGAAGCGGAACTACTCCACTGATGGTTGCCTGTTCTTCAACTTCCTCTGGCAACGCGGGAAGATATGGACGCAGGCAATGGAATCCGATGTGAACGACTTTCAGTACTGGCGCCAGGAGTCGCTGGACAACCCCGTCCGCATCGGAGGGAACAAGTGGAACCGCGAGATGGCGGCGCTGATGAGCCTCTATACGTGGGCGGCAAAGCCGGGAAACGCATTCGTGCCACGGAATCCCATTCCAACGCACCAAGTAGCCAGTCGATACGGGCAGATCGTTGAAGTCCCGGACGACAGGGCCAAGAATGCCAAGGCAAGCAACGTGCACTGGCTGACCCCACGTACGTTCCGGCTCTGGGTGGATGTCGGGCTGCGGGGACGTGGAGCCGATGGGCTCCGCACCCCGGGCTGGGTGGGGCGGCTGGAAGACCGCAACGTCGCGTTTGTGCGTTTGCTGACCTCGTCCGGACTACGGCGACTCGAAGGAGCCTCGCTGCTGACGTTCGAGGTTCCCTCACTCCAGCTGGAAGGCGGGCGCTACTACACGGGGCGGCTGGCGGCCGCGGTCACGCGATCAAAGAAGGCCCGCACCTACTACGTCGAGGCGGGAGTGGTCGGCGACATTGAGAGCTACATCGACTCCTCGCGGGCCGAGGCAATCCGCAAGGCCCAGGCGAAGGGCCGCTACGACGATGTGAAGGTGATGCGGCTGGTCACGCGGGTGACTCGAGGACCCAAGCCGATCGTGCACTGGCATGACCGCGACGGTGTCACAGGCCGCGTTGCGCTGACGGACGCGCTCGCGGAGGAGCGGATGACTTGGTACACCGAGGGGCCGGCCGGCCCCGAGCCGCTGTGGTTGTGGCTGAGCGAAACGGGCTTGCCCTTTCAGCCGCACTCGTGGGAGAACGTCTTCACTTCAGCCAATCAGCGGTGCCAGGCCGTCCTGGACCCGGAACCGGAGCGCCGGCTGGACCCGCACCGCAGCCAGGCCCCGTACGCGACACCACACTCCTGTCGGCACAGCTTCGCGCTCTACATGCTGGTGATCTTGCACCACCTACTGGACCAGCGGATGGGACTGACACCCGAGGAACGGCGGGATTACCGCCTTCTCTACGGAGATCCATGGCGGATGGTTCAGGACCTGTTGGGCCACAAGCACATCGAGACCACCCGAGAGCGGTACCTCGCCCCTGTCGCCGACCTGCAACTGAGGTCCCTGCTGGCCACCGCCCCGGTGGCAGGGCAGGGACAGCAGGCAGAGCAGGAGATGGACGATGTGTTCGCGCGCCTAGCGCGCGAAGCCGAGGGCATCCAGGACATCGACGCGAAGATGCAGGTCTCTTCAAGGGCGGCGGCATGAGCCGGCGCGGACGGAAAGCATCGCAGCCGACAGCTCCCCAGCACAGGCCACCGGTTCTGGTCGGCGACGGGCTCGTCGTCGAGCACCGTGACGGCGGGGGACATGTCGCGGTCTACGACTTCCGGGCCTTGCCGGTCTCCGATGCCATGCGCCGGTCACTGGCCCGGCTGTTCGCCGACCGCTGCGTTCCGAGCCGGTGGGCCTCTCACCTCACCAGCAGACACCACTGGGTCCATTTGGAGAGTTTCACCGAGTACCTTTCCGAGCTCGAGGAGCCGGTCGCGGACCTCGATGTCTTGACTGCAGCGGTTTGGAAGCAGTGGGCACTCAGCCGCAGGAACACACAGGCGATCGGCTACAAGGAACTCACAGTAGTGAGAGGCCTGTTGTTGGGCGATCCTCGACTGACGGCCGAGACACGCGAAGCTCTCTCCAAGCGGATTTCCCCGCCAAAGGTGACGGAGACGTCCTTCGAGGACGGAGAGTTCGCCGAGATCACGTCCCGGGCGCGACGAACATTCCGATCGGCACACCTAAGGATCACGGAGAATGCCCAGCACCTGGCCGAATGGCAGTCGGGTGCCTTCCCTCGGGGCAGCGACGAATGGCTGCTGGGCGAGGCACTGGACTGCATCGCCCGCACCGGTGACGCACCTGGCTACATGTCCGAGAACAAGGGCTGGCGAATCACCCACCGCTACAAGAGGGTTCTGGGCGGGGAAAGTTCACTGCACACTTGGCAACGACTCTTCCTCACCCGCATGGAAGCAGTCGCGCTCGGAGTGCTGCTGATGGCCGAGCACGGGTGGAATCTCTCGGTGATCAGCCGTCTCGCGGTGCCCCGGGCGACGCCGGATGCCGGCCCCGACGGCAAGCGGATCTACCGGGTCGAGCTCGAGAAACGAAAGCGCGGCGGCGGCCGCTACTTCGAGACCCGCAACCTCACCGATTACGGAGCGGACACCCCGGGCCGGCTGATCACCCAGGCTTTGGAAGCCACCGTATTCGCACGGGCAGCCCTCCACGAGCTCCGCCCCGGCACGGATCACTTCGTGGTCTGGCGCACTACCAGGCCCGACAAGGAAGGCGCTCCCGAGAAGAGCAATGGCATGGGCCTGTTCCGGTTCGGGATCACAGGAGCTACCGCGAAACAGTGGTCGATGGCGGAGGGGTTCGCGTCCTCGCCGTTCCGCCGGGGGCGCCGGACCGTGAACGTGGTGCACCGCCGGGAGCCCGGACAGAACAGTCAGGACACTCACGACAGCACCTACGTCCTGAACGACCCCCAGGCCCAGGCGGCCGCGGCCCCGGTCATCGCTGCGGCGGCCGAGTCGGTTGTCGCCAAGGCCCGTGAGGTGACGTTCGGCGCCGAATTGCGCGAGACGGCCGATCCGGCAGACCAGCCCACAGCCACCGCAGACTGCCACGACTACGAGAACAGCCCCTTCCCCAGTCCCGACGGTGGCTGCGGGGCCTCGTTCCTCATGTGTCTGGCCTGCCCGAACGCCCGTGTTCATCCCGCACACCACAGTCGGCTCGCCCATCTTCACCATGCACTGGCCAACCTGCGGTCCGTCATGGATCCCGGTCAGTGGCAGAGCGACTGGGCGGACGCGTACGCCCGCCTGGAACACCTCAAAAGACTCCTCGGAGCCGACTGGGACAAGGCCCTGACACAGGTCACCACGGCCGACCGCGAACTCATCGACTGCCTGCTCAACGGAGACCTCGACCAGTGACGGCCACTGCACCCCTTCAGCTTCCCTCCCTCCCCGGACCGGACACACCCGTCATCCCCGCCCACCGGATCATCGACGGCTACTCGGGACCGATCGCGTGCTACGGGTCACCGTCCTGGCCCTTGATCCCCATGAACGGCAATCCAGGCGTCACCCAGAACACCATCCACATGGCGTCGTTCCCCGAAGTACTCCGTGAGGAAATGCGTCTGCTGGTCTGGATGCTGATCAACACCGAGCTGTCGTCCGTCTTCCTGCGTGGACGCAGCCCGTCCTGGCGGTCCCAGCAGGGCCCAGAGGCGACCAGTAAGACCGCCGGAGTCTGGGCCCGGCTGACCGATTGGCTCGCCGAACGCGGCATCACCGAGCTCAGCGACTGCACCTCGAACCTGCTGGGCGAGTACGGCTACAAGCTGCGTGACAGCGGGGTAACTCGCATCACCGTGCACTACATGCTGGCTTCCCTGACAAGACTCTGGGCCCTTGACCAGCTCAGCAGCCGGCCCAGCGGAATCGGCTGCCCGCCCTGGGAGACCGAAGGAGCAGACGACTATCTGCCGCCGGCCACCGCTACGGGAGAGAACACCACCGAGGCGATCACCGAGCAGACCATGGGCCCTCTGCTGATCTGGGCCATCCGCACGGTCGAGGACTTCAGCGACGACATCCTCGCATCCTGGGCCGAAACGAACAGACTCCGCTCTATCGCCGCCAACAACACCTCCACGCCCGCCTCGCTAGCCTCGCTCAAAGCCTTCATGAACCCGCTTCTTGCCGATGGGCTCCCCATCCCGGCGACGGAAGCGCGCGGAGGGCCGGCACTCGCACGCACCTACATCGCCGCGATCACCGGGGCCTCACACAACCAGGTCACCTCGACCTCCCAACGACTGGGCTGGCGGCAGGCGGCCCTTCAGCGACCGGGCCCCTGCCCCCTGAACATCCCCGTCACCGGCATGCTCAGCGGCAAGCCGTGGAGAGAAGCCCTCGACTATCACGAAAACCCCTCTTTGATGCGCCAGCTGGGCACAGCATGCTTCATCGTCATCGCCTATCTGACAGGCATGCGCCCTGGCGAGGTCCTCGGTCTTCGCAGCGGATGCTGCCCTGATCCCGAGCCTGACAGCGAAGGGAAAACGGGACGACACTTGATCACAGGTGCCGTCTATAAAACCGCACGGGACGAGAACGGCAACCACCGATCCGAAGGCGTGATCCGCGATGTTCCCTGGGTAGCCATCGCCCCAGTGGTGAACGCGATTCGAGTCCTGGAGCGCATGGTCCAGGCCGGCGAGCTGCTCTTCGCCCACGATGCCCATGACACCCGTTCCGGCACAGGGGCACTCACCGTCTCGACGATGGCAGACCGAGTGGAGGACTTCGTCGCCTGGGCCAACAAGGAGGCGGCCGTTCACGAGCTGCCCAAGGAAGCCATACCCCCGGACCCGCACGGCCACATCGGCACAGCGCGATTCCGCCGCAGCCTCGCCTGGCACATCGCCCGCCGCCCGGGCGGGCTGGTCGCTCTGGCAATTCAGTACGGTCACCTGCGAACGTCCATATCCGTCGGATACGCCTCCCGTAGCCGTGACGGGATCCACGACCTCCTCGACGTCGAGACCGCGCGGGCGACCATCGACACCGTCGCTGACCTGCACGACGACCTCGAAAACGGCATCGGCATCTCGGGACCTGCCGCCCGGCGAGCGATCAATGCCGCCACCACCGCAGCCCAGTACACCGGCACCGTCATCAACCTGCGCCAGGCCCGCCAGGTCCTCGCCAACCCGCAGCTGGCCGTCTACGACAACCCCAACACCCTGCTGATGTGTGTCTACAAACGCGAGAAGGCTCTTTGCCACCGGGGAATCAAGGACACACCCAGCCTCGATCGATGCGTCACCACCTGCGGAAACATCGCCCGGACCGACCAGCACATCACCAAGATCCTTGACCGCGCGGACTTCCTCGAGAAGCAAGCGGCTCACGTCCCCGGCCCGCTCAGTGACCGCCTCCGCGGCAACGCCATCCGTTTGCGCGAACTTGCCGATGTCCACGACCGCACCCGAATCACTCTCCAGGACGGCGTCGCATGAGCCCCGCACACGACGAACGCGACCGCATCCACGCCGCCATGGACCGCATCTTGAACGGCACCCCTCAGAACTCCAACGGGGCGCTGACCATCGTCGCCCTAGCCCAAGAAGCCGGAGTTCCCCGGAATGCGCTCACCCAGCGCCATCTGGACCTGAAGAACGAGTTCTACGCCAAAGTCAAAGAACGAGGTCAGCCGACGGATGTCGAAGTTCGCCTGCGCAAGCAGATTGTGAAGCTCAAGGAGCTTCGCGCAACCGACCAGGCCGAACTAGCGGAACTGCGTGACGACCGGGAAGCCCTCGTCAGAGTTGTCAACCAACTGACCCTGGAAAACAGACAGCTTCGTCACCAGCTGACAGCACCAGACTCAATCGTCCGAGTGCTGCCTACCCAGCCGCGGCCGCCTGCTCGCTGATCGAAGTCAGCAGAGTGGGGGACAGGTGCCGGGGTACCAGCCAACTGCACCACTTCGTGCGGGTGGCTGCGTACCAGAGTTGACGCTGGGACGGGCTGCGGTCCGCGACGGAGCCCCAGAGCACATGCCGCAGCCCACTGAACGGACCATCGGGCCCCACCCGCTTGGGTGGGGCCCGATAGCTCAGCCCATTTCGGCAGCCTCCGACTCCGGGTCGAACTGGTACGTGCCGGGGATCTGGAAGCGCCGCTTACCGTTCCCGATGGACTCGAACCGCAGCCCGTACGTAACGCCGCTGCTCAGCCGGCCGTCCTTGGCCCGTGCGTTCAGCCCGCACGCCTCGAAGAACTCGTGCTCGCTGAAGTTCGGGTCGTTGTAGGCCAGGACCTGGGCCACAACCCAAGCCGCGTTCATGGTGACCATCTCGGTCTGCTTCGGGTCCAACTGCGTGGACGTCGCCTGGCGCCCGTCCATCTCCCGGTTGTGCCCGGCCTTGTCCGCCCGATACGGGGCGTCCGACCAGTCGTGCTGCTTGATTTCCGCCGCGAACTGGGCGGCGATACGGCTCAGCATTACCCCACACTCCCTACGAGTTGCGGTGGACTCATGCCCCCCTACGGGGCGTCCACCGGGTCCGATCAGACTACCCCCTCCTGCGGACAGAAGCAGTACCCCGCTTCCCTGAGGGGTGGGATTGGTCCTGCCAGCATCCAACTCGGGGCAGCCGATATCGCGGCCTGGAGTACGGCACCCGGTGCACATTCGCGTGTACCTGGTGGTGTGCCTGATGTGAACGCCGACCACAGGAGGATTAGCCACCACAAGTGGACGGCTGCCCTCCTCCGTGAGCAAGCCACGTCAGGCTGCGGTTTCGAGCGAGTCCGGGCTGATGGTGAGGGGCCCGGAGTCGGGCGGCCAGGCCGCTGGGGCCGAGGTGGGCCAGGGCCCACAGGGCGGTGACGCGGCGGGCGGAGGCCCAGATCCCGTTGGCCGGAGGCAGGAACGGGGCGATGGCGATTCCGCGGGCGGTGAACGGGGCCGGGTCGAGATACGTCATCCCGCCGGTCCCGCACAGATATGTGCCGGCCCCGGCGGCGGCGGTGAGGTCGGCGAGCCGTTCGGATCGCTCGGGCCGGGCAGGCAGCCCGCTCGCGGTCAGGACGTGTCCGTTCCAGCCGAGGAGGTCCAGCAGGACGCGGGTGGAGGTCTCGGCGACGGCGGCGGTCCGGCCGGTGTCGAACGCGGCCCAGACCGGTTCCAGAGCCGTCTGGAGGGCGGGCCAGTGGGGGCTGGTCCGGTATTCCTGCCGGATCACCGCCTCGGTCCGGCGTCGGGCCGAGGCGGGATAGGCGATCAGAGCGTCCTTGATGATGGTCTGGCGGCCCTGGGGCAGGTGGGTGGGGATGGACAGCCACCGGGTCCGGTCCGGGTCCGTCAGGGCCGCGAGGCGGGTGCGGTGCTGGTAGTCGCGGCGGGTGAACTGGACGTCGTCGAGGACGATCCAGGTGTCCGCCGCGAACAGCTTGGCCAGGGTGGTCAGCCTCGGGAACAGGTTGGGCTGATGCACGGCACACAGCCCGCGCGGGCCGGGCCGGTCAGGAGATGAGGCGGCTGGTGAAGCCGTCGCGGATGAGGGACTCGTATGCGGCATGCACGTCCTCCGGGACATCCTGGGCGATGGCGAAGCCCTGCTTCGGATACTCGATCACCCGCTGGAGATCGCCGATGAGCATGTCCACCACGAGCTTCTCGTCGCCGATGGACTTGAAGTAGTCGTCCAGTTCCAGGGGCTCCGACGCGCACACGATCTCGACGTCGGGCCACAGCTTGCGGGCGGTGGCGAACGATCGCCTCTCCATATAGGGCTTGGAGACCAGCAGCACCGTCGCCGGGGCGATGCCGGACTTGGCCAGCAGGTCGCGGGTGAGGGTGATGTTCTGGCCGGTGTTCGCGGCGTTCGGCTCGACGAGGATCGCCTCGTCCGGAACGCCGAGTTCGAGAGCGTGCTCGCGGAAGTGGACGGCCTCGCCGCGGGGGAAGCGGGCCTTCGTGGTGGGGCTGTTGCCGCCGGTGAACACCAGCGTCGGGAACAGGCCGCGGTGATAGAGGTCGGCGGCGGCCGCGGCGACGCCGAGGTCGTGGCTGCCCAGGCCGATCGCCACGTCGGCGGGCCGCAGCTGGTGGCCCATGAGGTGGTAGTCCCAGATCAGCTTGGTCCGGCGCCACTGGTCCTCGGTGATGGTCTGCTGGTTGTCGCCCACGCTCGTTGTCTCCCTGGTCACCGGCTGGCGGGGCCGTCCGGCCCCGTGCTCATGGCCTTGATGTTCTCGATGCTGGCCAGCTGGTGGGACAGCCCGAAGCGGGCGGCCATGGTCGCGGCCTTGTCGAGGACGTGAAGGCCATCATCGCGGGTCGCGGGGTCGCTCAGCAGGATGTGTCCGTGGGCGGTGTCCAGGCGGACCTTCTGCATGGGGGCGTCGGTGGTGGCGGTGCCGCGGGCGACCGTGATGAAGTGCAGGGCGGAGGAAAGGTCGCCGGCGCCGCGGTGGGCCAGGGCGATTTTCTGGTGGGCGACCGACCAGTCCTCCGGTTCGGCGAGGTCCTCGAAGTCGCGGGTCGCGGACAGCATCACGCGGGTCGCATAGTCGTGCTGTCCGTCCTTGCTCAGCGCGGTCCCCACCCACAGCCGGGATCTGGCCCGGTCGCGGCGGGAGAGCCGGTCGTCGACCGCGAGGTGTTCGTACTGGCGGGCGGCGATGTCCAGCTTCCCGGACATCTCGGCGACCACGGCGAGGGACAGGTCGAGCTGGGCGATCCGGCGGGGGATGTCGAGCTGGGTGAACAACGACTTGGCGGTCACATACGAACGCTGGGCGGACAGCGGTCCGACCACGCTGCCCTGGTCACGCTGAAGGTCGCCGAGGAGGGCGGTCGAACGGGCGAAGAGATACAGGCCCCGGTCATCGAGCCTGAGCGGGGTGAAGCGGCTGGTCCACCGGCTGATGAGGCTCTCGGCGAAGGTGAAGTCCTGCCGGGACAAGGCGACCACGGCCCGGTCGAGGTCGTCGGTCCACGACTCGTACTCCCAGGCCAGCGGACCGGCCGGTGTCACCCGCCGGCTGGACGCTTCCGCCCCGGGGCGTCCGGCCTCGGAGAGAAACGTCTCGAACCGCAGATGGGTGGCCGCGTCCGCGCGGGCCAGGGCCGTGTCGAGGATCGCCTGGGTGTCCGGACGGGGCTCGGTTAACGCCTGGAGCTTCTCCCACTTGGAGACGGTCCCCACGCCGACACCGAGGTGCTCGGCGAACGCGCGGACGCTCAGCCGCAGCGCCTTCCGCAGGGCCTTGGCCTCCAGTCCGGTCCAGTGGTGCACGGTCGCCACACGTCGCTCCCTTCCCGCCGTCATCGAAGCACGTCGGACCAGGGCGGGGGGACGCAAGTGCAACGGAAGTGCAACAGGCGGTCATTCCCCGGTGGTTGGGTCCGGGCCAGGCTGACCGGTGACACCAGTTACCGGACTTCCTTGGATGGTTGCGAACGATGGAGCCCCTCACCGAGCATCGCGGCGTCAGCGGCCCGGTCGTCTATGGCTTCCTGAGGCTGGTGCGGGTCTCCCGGGCCCGTCAGGACGCTCTGCACGACGCTCTGGCCGAGTACTGCCGCCGGCACGAGCTCGACCTGCACGGGGTCTTCACCGAGCGGTCGGCGGGCACCGAGCGGTCGGCCGCGTTCACCGGTCTGCTGGACGTCCTGGACCTGCACGGCACCTACGGCGTTGTCCTGCCCGCCTTCTCGCACCTGGGGCCGAAGGCGATAGCCACCCCCCGTCAAGCCCGGATCACCGCCTCCGGCGCCCGGCTGCTGCTGGTCCGCGGCCCCCACACCCCCCGGCCAGCCGCCCCCGGACCCGCTGGGACCCCGTCTGAACGGGGCCGCCGCCGCAGTTCCGGCCCCGCCCCCGCTCTGGACCACGACACGTGAGGCCCCCATGCCTGAAGCGACTCAGAGGTTCTTCGAACACCGGCCCGAATCGGTCAAAGCGGCACGTGACTTCACCACCCGGACGCTGAGGGACTGGGGCCTGGACGACACCGGCGACATCCGCCTGGTCGTCTCGGAACTCGCCACCAACGCGCTCGCCCACGGCAGCGACCGCGACCACGGCTTCCTCGTCCGCCTGGAGGCCCAGACCGACGGCGTCCGCCTGGAAGTCCACGACAGCCGCGACCCCCACCGGCCCCTTCCCGAACCCGCCGAACCGGACCCGGCGGCCGAGACCGGCCGGGGACTGGTGATCGCCGCCGCCTTCGCCGCCCGCTGGGGCGTCACTCCCCGCCAGCCGCGCGGGAAGATCGTCTGGTCCCACTTCCCCACCGTCTTGCCGGCCGCTCCCGTCCAGGTCGGCCAGGAGGTCCGGACGTGCTGACCCGCACCGCCCCTACCACCGGCCCGGACACAGGGCTGTTGGCCTCGCTGGGCGCCTGGACCTGGCCCGGCACCACCTCGGACGGACAGCAGGTCGCTCATCTCCTGCTGGCCCACCGGCTCGGCCGCACCAGCCACGACACCCCCGACGTGATCGAGGCCCGAATGCGGCACCTCGCCGAGACCCTGGGCGGTCTCGCCCGGGCCGAGGACCCGGCCCCCGAGACCCTCGGAACCCTGGTGACCGTCGGCTCGCACATCCTGCTGCGATTCCCCGGCGCCCGCTGGGGCCTGAAACTGCCCAGCCACCCGCAGTGGACCCGCCTGGTCCACGACAGCGGCAGGACCGCCCTGATCCTCGGCTTGGACCCGCTCGCCCAGTGGGCCGACGCACCCCGCGTCGACGCCTACCTCGACGCCGCCCTCGCCCGCGGCCGGCTGCTGTTCGGCTTCGCCTGCCGCACCTCCCGCACGACCTGAACCACCCAGCCCCCATGCACCGCCCGACTCACCTTCTGGAGAGGGAACTGCCATGGAAATCTTCGAGCGCGCCAGGCTGGACGCCTACTTCACCAAGATCGCCACGACCTTCGCCCCCGACGAGAAGGCCGCGGGCTTCCTGATCACGCACCTGCTGCCCGAGCGGCCCTCTTTCGTCCGCGCGATCGCGGCGATGACCGACCTGAAGGCGGTGTTGCCCAAGCCGAAGTCCATCAGCCCCGCCGCCCGGCGCGAGGTCGAGCACACCACGGTCGTCGACACGCTCACCCGCGAGCTGTTCACCGACCCCGACGCCGCCCTGGACTACCTCGAGTCCCGGGCCGCCGGGGAGACGACCTGCCTGCTGGACGTCGGCGGCTACTTCGCCCCCACCCTCGAGACGGTCCACAGCCGTTTCACCGGCCGGCTCGCCGGGGTGATCGAGGACACCGAGAACGGCCACCGCCGCTACGAGGACCTCGACAAGCTGCCCTGCCCCGTCATCTCGGTCGCGCGGTCCCCGCTGAAGGACCCGGAGGACTTCCTCGTCGGCCAGTCGGTTGTGTTCTCCACCGAGGCCGTCATGCGCGGACGCGGTGACATCCTCCACGGCCGGCCCGCCCTGGTGATCGGCTTCGGCAAGCTCGGCTCCTCCATCGCCCGCCTGCTGCACGCCAAGGGCGTCCAGGTCACGGTCTTCGACATCGACCCCGTCCGCCGCACCCAGGCCCTCTCCCAGGGCTTCAACGTCGCCCGCGACCGCGAGGCCGCCCTGACCGGCGCCGGCCTCGTCCTCTGCGCGACCGGAGCGGTCTCCCTGCGGAGCGAGGACTTCGCCCACCTCCGCAACGGCACCTACATCGCCACCGTCACCTCCGGCGAGGACGAACTCGACCTCGCCGGACTCCCCGACGTCTACACCCGCACCCAGGTCGGCGACCACGTCACCCGCTACCAGACCACCGGCCACTACTTCTATCTGGCGAACGGCGGCAACGCCGTCAACTTCATCCACGGCGCCAGCGTTGGGCCGTTCATCTTCCTGGTCCAGGCCGAGATCCTCGCCGCGATCAGGATGCTCACCCGCGAAGACCTCGCCCCCGGCATCCACGAGGTCCCCGCGGCCGACCGCGCCGCCATCGCGGCGACCTGGCTCAACTACTTCAACAGGTGATCACCATGACCATCACGGCAGACCACATCCGCACCACCCTGACCGACTACCTCGACCAGCACCCCGAGGCCAAGACCGAGCTCGGCGTCGTCCTCGGCCTCCTGGACGACGGCGACGACCTCACCAGCCGCAAGACCCTCCCCGGGCACGTCACCGCCGGCGCGATCCTCATCGGTCCTGACGGCCGCATCCTGCACATTCTTCATAACGCCACCCAGAAGTGGCTGCTGCCGGGCGGCCACCTCGAAGCCTCCGACGGCACCCTTCTCCAGGCCGCCGGCCGCGAGCTCACCGAGGAGACCGGCATCCCGCCGCATGTCGTCACCCCGCACAGCCAGACCCCTCTCCACATCGACGTCCACCCCATCGGCGCCAACCCCGCCAAGGACGAGCCCGCCCACCAGCACTTCGACTTCCGCTTCCTCTTCCGCACCACCGCCGACGTCGGCGAACTCCAGACCGAAGAGGTCTCCGACGCCGCCTGGCGCGACATCGACGAGGTCACCGACCCGACCCTGCGGCACCTCATCGCGGCAGCCCTCCTCGACGCAGACAGCGACGCTGCGATGAACGGCCAGCTCCCCCTCGGCGGCCCCTGGTCTCTCGCAGGCGAGTGAGGGACTGACGGGACCGACGATCGGGGATCGGTGGCCGAGAGGTCTTCCGGTCATCCACTGACTGGCGCCGATCAGCGAACGGCCGACACCACGAGATTTATGGTGTCGGCCGACGGCGTGTGCTCTCGGATCACCAGGAAAACTGGGGAGTCGACTTCGGCGAGGGGCTTCAGATGCTTACTGATCAGCCGGTCGGTGGTCGTGGATCCACTCCACGGCGGCTTCCTCCTCGGCCGGCAGCAGTGCGTCGACCGCAGGGCCGAGCCAGCGGAACCACTCACGCTGGTCCGGAGTGAGCGGTCCTTCTGGCCTACGCCAGTCGCTCACGAACGCAAGGAGACGGGCTGCGAGGACGTCGGGGTCGAAGCCACCTTCAGGCTCCGCCTCCCACGGTCCGACGCCTGTCACCGTGAACGGCAACCCTCCGCTGAACGGCTCGGCAATGACAACGCCGCCCGAAGCCTGCCGGGCCTGCGTTCGCAAGATGTACTTCCAGCTGGTTTCCGGACGACTGGAGGACCCATCGCCCGCCTGAACGCTACCCCAGGACGGGCTCGGCTCGGCCGTCAATCTCAGCAGCACAGTCCCGCTGGGCTCCGCACCCTCCGCTGACTCAGCCGGAACCGGAATCTCATACACGTACTCGCGAAGAGCTCCCTTGGCACGGTGGTCATCCCTGATCGTGCGGTCGAGCCAATCACTCATGGAGCCCCCAACTTGGCGTCACTTCGGTGGTGTTGTGATGCTTTGCCAGGGTGCCACACACCGCTGACACACGTGGTTGCCACCGAGATACCGGCGATTCCCATGGAAGGCTCGCGAATCCGGGCCGAGTGGACACTGAGTGGTTTCGGCAAGCCCCTCCCGGAAAATCACGGAACACCCCCGGCTCAGCTTGCTGTCGATCGCCTCCACTGCTTCGCCAGCATCGGCATCCGCGACCGGGCTCGCCAGGCACACTGTCGAACATGTCGACGCCCACAAACCTGTCCACCTCGGTCATTACTAAGCTCCGCCGTTTCCTCAACCAGGGCCGGGAACGGCTGGAGGCGATCGACGCCCTCATGCGGCGCCTGGGAGCGGACAGCCTCAGCACCGCCGACCTGATGGCCGGCGACAGCCTGAAGGCCGTCTTCGACGAGGGCCAGCACCATGCCGTCGAGAAGGCCCAGAAGTGGGTCGCCGACCTCGACGAGTACGCCAGGGGCTACCTCCCCGAAGCAATGCGCCACCGCGTCATCCGCCACCCCAACGGCAAGGGAGCCGAGGAACTGCCGACGCTCATCGACAACGCCAGGATCGCGATCCGCAGTCGCCTGGAAACCGTGAAGCAGCTGATCGGCGAGGCCGCCCCCACTCCAGCCGGGGCGGAGCGCGACGCGGCAGGCGGCTGGCCCCATCTCCGCGAGCTCGGACTCATCGAGGACGCTGTCCTCGACGGCTACCTCAGCACCATGCGCACCCGCCGGACCGTCGCCCAGCGCCGGGCAGCGATCGGTGCCGCGAAGGAACTCGTCGAAGCGGCGATGAAGGGCGCGATCCACTACGCCGACCCAACGGCCACCGGCTTCGAAAAGGACGAGATGCCGCAGCTCTGGAAGCGGCTGCGGACACTCATTCAGGAGGACCCCGCCGCAGACCTTGCACTCGGCGGGAAGGACATCGGCATCGCCAAGACCCTCAATGCCATGAGCACCGTCATCACCGGCATCGCCGAAACCCGAAACAAGGTCGGCACCGGCCATGGCAACCCTGCCGCCCCAAAGAAGCTCCAGGAGAGCCACGTCCTGCTGGTCATCGACTCCGCCCACACCATGACCCGGTTCATCACGAGCCGACTGAGCGAACTCTTCGCGTGATCACCCACGGGTCGATCCGACCGACAGGAGAGGCCCGGGTTCTCCCAGTCATCAGGGGGCTTCGGCGAGCACCATCGCGCCTTGGCCCGCCAGCTGGGCCATGATTGACCCAAAAGAGCGAGTTTACCCCCACTCGCACCGTCTTCTGTCGCCCAGCATTTGGATCGCGATCTTGAGTTCATCCGTTTAAGCAGGTGAAGCCATGCGCCTGGAGTCCGCCCGGGACCTGAAGCAGGAGATCCTCGCAAGCGAGCATCACGACAAGCTGCTGCACCACCGTCGCGAACGGTGGATGGCGAACGTGACCCACGGGCTCGCGAGCGCAAGCTCTGAGCCTCGAACCAGCGGAATCGCCGTCGGCATCTGCAGGAACGGAGAGAAGGGCTATGCGATCGCCCTACGGCTGCAGACCACGGCCTCAGAAGCACAGATGGAGGTCGAAAGGATCAGCGCCGCCGCATGTCACGAGGTGGATGTCAGCTTCTTGGGGCGGGTTCAGGCACAGCACAGCCCTCTGACGAGCGGATCCTCCGTCGCTCATCGCCGCGTGGGGGCCGGCACGCTCGGCGCGTTTGTCGTTGTCGAAGACAATCCCCTTCTGCACTTCCTCTCCAACAACCACGTCCTAGCGGACTGCAACCAAGCCAGCATCGACGACGAGATACTGCACCCGAGCCCGATTGATGGGGGGCAGATCGGCACGGACCGCGTTGGGGCCCTGGCCGCTTTCGTCGAGCTCCTTCCGGCCGACCAGCTGAACACCGTGGACGCCGCACTCTGCCGCGTCGATGAGGACATTCCCTCTGATCCACGCATAGGCGGCGTCCTTCCGGGCGGCCCGATCGATCCGGAACCTGATGAGCCCGTCGAGAAGACGGGGCGAACAACCGGGCGAACAACCGGCCGCATCACCGTGATCGAAAGCGACAATCTGGAGATCGACTACGGCCCCCTGGGCCGCCTCGTCTTCCACGGCCAGATCCAGGTGGGAACCGAAGACGGAACACGGTTCAGCGACGAAGGAGATAGCGGCTCACTCGTCTCCACCATCGGGTCCAGGGAGGCCATTGGCCTGCTGTTCGCAGGCGCCCGTAGTCCAGGGAGCAAAGGGTATGAGACAGTCGTCAACCCACTCACGATGGTCCTTGACCGTCTTGGCGCGAGACTCGTCGCCTGAGCCGGAGGGAGGAAGCATGGCTGACCTCAAGGTTGTCCAGGCCGCGAAGCGAACGCTCGCCCACAGGCTGGCCGCCGACCCACGAGTCAACGGGGTCGGAATCGGCGGCAACAGGACTCGCTACGTCATCCGAGTCAACCTCGTTGATGGCGACGATCGCCCTGACCTGCCGTCCGAAGTCGATGGAGTTCCTGTTGAGGCTGTGGTTGTCGGGCGGATAGAAGCGCAACCCGCACACTGAGTGAGGCTTCGCTTACAGATGTCACGTCTGGCCAGATTGCCGAGGTGATGGACGGCCCAGAGGCGGTTACTACCTGGCGGTCGCCTCGAATCCTCCTTCCAGGCTGCAGGGGTTCGCCACGGAGACCCCACCTTGGCTTCACGGGTTGCCAGCAACTAGTCACACAATGCACTCATAAGGCAGACCTCATGCCGACGGTCGACGCTCTTCGGGCAACGAGACCTGCGCAAGACCCTGCACAGCAAGCTGATGGGCATGCAGAAAGATGCTCTCGGCCGGGACCACTGGGACCTTCGAGGACATCGCCGGCCGCACCAGTCCGGGCCTTGCAAGCTTCGAGCCGCCCGGATGGCCAGTTGTCCCGAACCCATGAAGCGTTCGGGACAACTACCTGCGGGCACCCGATCTATGTGTCCTCGTCCAGTTCGCCCTCAGGCGGGAGCTGGGACAGCTGGCCAGCCACTTCGACGAGCCGATACCGACGCTGGCTGCGCTTGCCTGCAGCTGATCGCAGCACGAAGCGCTCAAGCGCTACGTCCACCTGCTCGTCGAGATGCTGTTTCACCACGTTGACCAGGGACTCGTCCACAAACCCATGGATCTCGGCCCCGGCCGGGGTCTCGAGATAGAAGATTTGCCTGCGCGTTCGAAGGCCGTCGAGACGTCCTCGCATCCGAATGATCTCGCGCTCTTCCCTGATGATGTTCAGGCGATCACGGAGCGAAGCTGCCTGACCTGCCGAAAGACCGGAGGCGAGCCGTTCACCCGTTCCTCGCTGCACAGACAGACCGATTTCGAGGTTCGGGTTCGGCAAGTCGGAGATCAGGTCAGCTACTGCACGACGCAAAACGGGCGAAGCGCTGAACAGCGAGTCCATGGAGGCTTCGTCTTCGGGGCCTTCTGGCAGAGCGCGAACCAGCTCTACCGCGCCAATCTCGGCCCACGAGACGCCGCCAGGGGGGAGCTCGTCCCGCCCGTCTTCATCAACGGGCACATGGGGCCTCAGGTCAACGATGACAGAGCCCGCTCCCGAGGAGGCAACGTCCAGCCGGGCAAGTTCGAAGTCCAGCGGCAGCAGCTTGACGACATCTGCCATGCGAGCGCGCCTCGCCTTGGCCAGTCGTGCCACAGCCTTCTGAACGCGCTGAAGGAAGTCGCCGACCTCGTTGGCCGCAATGAGACCACCATGCCCCGTGTCCGCGAGCCGAAAGTTGAGGCCTGGGCTGGCAGCCACGTCATGCAGCCCAAGGCCACTGAACTTTGCCGCTGAGGTCTGCAGGCTGGCCCGGGCGAGCCGAGAAAGGGGGTCACTGCCCTCGGCCGTCTGGAGGGCGCGAGCGTACTTGTCGCGAAGATCGTTGCTCACCAGCTCACCTCCAGATATCCCTTGACCGCCCCAGGGATCAGCTGCCCATCGGGGCCCTTCACCTTGGACCAGGTCTCATGCCAATACTCCTCCTGCGCGGCAACGCCAGCCATCACGGCGAAGCTGTCGATCAGGCCACCCATGGGCTGGACACGGTCGGCCCACCCCTGCGGCATGCCCCACTGCACTTCCTGGAGCGTGAAAAGCGGAACCAGCCGCTCATGATCCTTATCCGTCAGCGGCAGGGCTGGGTCGATCAGAACGGCAAGGTCTATGTCTTCAGGAGGAGCCGACTTATGGGAACAGAACCCACCATCCACCCAAAACGTGCCTCGCTCAAGAACATCGCCGATTACTTCGGCATACAACTCAAAGGCACGGAAGATCCGACGCCGACGATCGACGTTAGGGGCTTGCTCAACAAAAAAATCTTTGATCTCCGCCATGGTTGCGGGGTGACGACCAGGCGGCAAAAGGCCACTCTGGGTGAGCGCTGGAATCACAGTCCCCCCTTGCATCGACTCTCGCCGACTGCCCCTCGCTTCGAGCCGCCACACTATCGGCAGCCCGGCCGCTGGAACATAGGATCCGTCCTTCGCGCGGAGGACACTCGAAAGAAGGACTCCCGGACCGCCTGGCACGTGAGCCAAGCGGGCTCGGCGCCGACACGCAGAACTTGACAGGGAACAGGTGGGGCAGGGGGACGCGACGGTGCTCGCGGCGGGCGGGGACTCCGCCGTGGTGGTGGACGCCGGCCCGGACCCCGTGCCGGTGGACCGCTGTCTGCGGGAACTCGGGGTGCGGCGGGTGCCGTTGCTGGTACTCACCCACTTCCACGCGGACCATGTGGCCGGGCTTCCGGGGGTGCTGCGGGGGAGGTCGGTGGGGGCGATCCAGACCACCGGGCTCGCAGCGCCTCCCGGCCAGGCGGCGTTCGTGCGGCGGACGGCGGCCGCTGCCGGGGTGCCGCTGATCCGCGCGGTGCCGGGGGAGCGGCGGAGGATCGGGGCGCTGGAGTGGAGGGTGCTCTGGCCGTGGGGAGGGGGTGGGGAGTCGGTGCCCTCCGGACTGCCCCGGATCTCAAGGGAGTCCATGGTGGCCGGGCAGCCCGTGGTGACCCGGCAGTCCATGGTGGCCGGGCAGCCCGTGGTGACCCGGGAGGCCGTGGTGGCCGGGCAGCCCGTGGTGGCCCGGGAGTCGGCGGTGGTCAGGGAGTCTGTGGCGGCCGAAGTCGGGGGCGGGGCCAATGACGCCAGTGTCACGTTGCTCGTCCGTACCGCTGGAGGGGTGAGCCTGCTGCTTCTCGGGGACCTCGAACCGCCGGCCCAGCGGGCGTTGTCGAGGCTCCATCCGGGGCTTGGGCCGGTGGACGTGCTCAAGGTGGCCCATCACGGTTCCGCGTACCAGGACCCGGGGCTGATGAGGGCGGTGCGGCCGAGGCTCGCGCTGGTGTCGACGGGGCGGGACAACCCGTACGGGCATCCCTCGGCCCGGACGCTGGAGGCGCTGAGGGCGGGTGGCGCGCGGGTGCTGCGGACCGATCGGGACGGGGCCATCGCGGTGGTGGGGACGGGGCGCGGGCTCGTGGCCGTGCCGGGGGGAGGGTGAGGCCGTGCCCCGGGCGCCGGTGGGGGAGCGCTCGTGAGGGAGCGCTTGTAAAGAGATCCTTGTAAAGGAGTCTTTCTAAAGATACCTTTTCATCATGTCGGAGATCCGTGACCCGCAGTCCGGGGGCGAGCAGCCCCGCAGCATCCGACTCACCGACCCGCGCGCCCTGCGGGCCTATGCCCATCCGCTGCGGATGTCGTTGGTGGGGCTGCTGCGGAGCAGTGGGCCCTTCACCGCCACCCGGGCCGCCGAGCTGACCGGTGAATCCGTGGCCAGCTGCTCCTACCACCTGCGGATACTCGCCAAGTACGGGCTGGTGGAGGAGGCGCCCGGCGGGCGGGGGAGGGAGAAGCCCTGGCGGGCCACGGCCCGGTACACGGAGTGGCCGGAGTACAGCGAGGACGCGATGGTCGCCGACGCGGCCGACGCGCTGAGCGTCGCCGTCGCCGAGCGCTACTTCGAGCGGGTCACCCGGGCCATCGAGAACCGGCACCGGTTGCCGAAGGAGTGGCGGGAGGCCGAGGAGTTCGGCGACTCCCTGCTCCACCTCACCCCCGGAGAACTGGCCGACCTCAGTGAGCGGATCGGCGAACTGCTCCGGCCCTACGAGGCGCGCTCGTCCGACCCGTCCCTCAGGCCCGAGGGCGCCCGGCCCGTCAGCATCCTGCGGATCGCCTACCTGGACCAGGACATCCCCGACGACGAAGAGGAGTGATCGAGATGGCCCTCGTGGAACGCGTACCGGCACTACTGCGCGAGCGGACCTTCCGCCGCTACTGGACCGGGCAGACCGTGTCCCTCGTCGGGGACCAGATCTCGCTCATCGCGATCCCGCTCGCGGCCGTCTTGATCCTCGGCGCCGACGCCACGGCGATGGGCCTGCTCAAGACCGCCGAACTCCTGCCCGCCCTCCTGCTCAACCTGCCGCTCGGTGCCTGGGCCGACCGGCGGACCAGCCGCAGACGCGCCATGATCGCGGCCGACCTCGGGCGGGCGGCGCTGGTGCTGACCCTCCCCGTCGCCTACGCGCTGGACGCGCTGACGCTCGGCCAGCTGTACGCGGTGGCCTTCGGGATCGGCGCGCTCACCGTGCTCTTCGAGGTCTGCAACGTCACGCTGTTCGTCGCGCTCGTCCCCACCGAGCGCTACGTCCAGGCGAACGCGCTGGTCAACGGCAGCCGTTCGATGGCCTGGCTCGCGGGGCCCGGTGCCGGGGGCCTGCTCGTGCAGGTCTTCACCGCGCCCTTCGCGCTGGTCGCGGACGCCCTCACCTATCTGGCGTCGGCCGGGTACCTGGCCCGGATCGAACCGGTCGAACCCGCACCGGCGCCCGTGGCCAAGGGGCACTTCACCGAGGGGCTGCGCTGGGTGCTGCGGGAGCGTTCGATGCGGGCGCTCTTCGCGGCCTCCGGCACGGTCCAGTTCTTCAACTTCATGTTCTCCACCCTCTTCGTGCTCTACGCGACCACCGAACTCGGCATCGGCGCGGGACTGCTCGGCCTCGTGCTCGCGGCCGGAGCCGTGGGCGGCCTCCTCGGGGCGGTGTGGGCCGGAGCGGTCGTCCGCCGGATCGGCCTCGGCGCCGCGCTCGTCGCGGGCTTCCTCGGATTCACCGTCCCCCTGCTCCTGGTCCCCCTGGCCGACGGGCCGCTCCCGCTGGTGGCGGGCGTGCTGTTCGTCGCGGAGTTCCTCTCCTGCGTCGGCGTGATGCTCGCCGACATCGCCGGGGGCTCGCTCCAGATGGCGCTGATACCCGACGCCGTGCGGGCCAGGGTCATGGGCGCCTACCGGACCCTCAACCACGGCTTCCGCCCGCTCGGCGCACTCGCCGGTGGCCTGCTCGGCACCGCGATCGGGCTGCGCCCCACGCTGTGGATCGCCACCGCCGGGGCCGCCCTCGCCGTGCTCTGGCTGCTGCCCTCGCCGCTGTCGAGGATGCGGGAACTGCCCGCGAGGGAAGGGGAATCGGTGCCCGTCGGGTGAAGGGCCGATTGAGAAGTGGATCATCGAGCGGGCAGACTGCCGGCATGACCACAGACGAACCTGCCGCCGTCGACGCCTATCTGCGCCGCATCGGCGCGGAGCGGCCGGCGCGCGCGGACGCCGCCGCGCTGCGCGAGCTGCATCTGCTCCACCTGCGGACCGTGCCCTTCGAGAACCTCTCCCTTCATCTCGGCGAGCCCGTCGTCCTGGACGAGAAGGCGCTCCTCGACAAGGTGGTGGGCGCCCGCAGGGGCGGGTTCTGCTACGAGGTCAACACGGCGTTCGCCGTCTTGCTGCGGGGGCTCGGGTACGAGGTCGCGCTGCTCCAGGCGCGGGTGATCGGGCCGGACGGGAAGCCGGGTATCCCGTACGACCACATGGCGCTGCTCGTGGAGACGGCGGAGGGGGAGCGGTGGCTGGCCGACGTCGGGTTCGGCGACCACAGCCACTACCCGCTGGCCTTCGAGGCGCGCGACGACCAGGAGGACCCGGGCGGGACCTTCCGGATCGTGGAGACCGAGGACGGCGACCTGGACGTGCTGCGGGACGGGACGCCCAAGTACCGGCTGGAGCGGCGGCCGCGGGAGCTCGCCGACTTCACGGCCGGCGCCTGGTACCACCAGACCTCGCCGGACTCGCACTTCCCCCGGGCGCTCATCTGCTCCCTGCTCACCGAGGACGGCCGGATCACGCTCAGCGCACCGAAGCTGATCATTCGTGCCGGGGGCGAGCGCGAGGAGCGGATCCTCGACGGCGAGGAAGAGGTGAGGAGCGCGTACCGGGAGCTGTTCGGCATCGAATTCGACGTCCTGCCGGCCGTGCGAAGCGGAATCCCCAATTCGGACTCTCGGTAACACTTGCCTCTACTCACCCCGTTTGCCTCGAACGCCTCAATGGTGATCGAATGCAACTTCGTTGCATGATGAATGATTCGCACGGGGGTGCGTGAAGAATGTTCGATCGTCTCTTCGGGAAGCGCGCGGCGGGAGCCGCTCGCGGCGGTCCACTCGCCGGCCTCGCCGTCCCCTCCTCGGCGGGCCTGCTCAGCTGCCGGGTGCTCGACCCCGTGCACGAACCGGTCCGGCAGGCCGAGTTCGTCGTCAGCGACGCGGCCGGCCGCAAGGTCCTGGGAGGCGAGACCGACCCGTACGGCACGGTCCTCGCGACCGTCCCGGCGGGGGAGTACCGGGTCGCCGTCACCTCCGAGGGCTACACCCCGTACCACGGCAGTGCCGTCGTCGCCGAGGGCGAGCACCACGGCCTCGGCGACGTCATGCTCCAGGTCGCGCCCCAGTCGCAGCTCCCGGAGCCGGGCGACTGGGAGATCGACCCCCTGCACTCGCAGATCGGCTTCACGGCGCGCCACATCGGCCTCGCCCGGATCCACGGACGGTTCAACAGCTTCGCGGGGGCGGTGCGGATCGCCGAGCGCATGGAGCACTCCGCGATGCACGTCGTCATCGACGCGGCCTCCATCGACACCGGGGTGCAGATGCGCGACGACCACCTGCGCTCCGGCGACTTCCTCGACGTCGGCGCCTACCCGACGCTGGAGTTCTTCAGCGAGCGCTTCGTCCACCGGGGCGGCAGCCGCTGGGGCGTCACCGGAGCGCTCACCCTGCACGGGGTGAGCCGCACGGTGACCCTGGACACCCAGTACCTGGGCCTCGGCAACGGACTGGAGGGCGAGACCCGGGGCGCCTGCCGGGCCACGACCGAGCTGCACCGCGAGGACTTCACCCTCACCTGGCAGACGCTGCTCGCGCGGGGCATCGCGGCCGTCGGGTCCAGCATCAGCATCGACCTCGACGTCCAGATCGTGCCCAAGAAGGGCTGACGCGTACGACCGGCGGTCCTACGGGGCCTCCAGCCAGCCCTCGTACTCGGCGGCCAGCGCGTCCAGTGCCGTCGGGTCGAGGCGGGCGTCCGGGTCCTCGACGACCACCAGCCACTGCGCGTCCTCGGCGTCGTCCTCCCCGGCCAGGGCGTCCCGCACGAGCTGCGGTTCCTCGGCCAGGCCGAAGCGGTCGGGGAGCTCTTCGGCGACCTCCTCGGCGGCGTCGCGGTCGGGGAGCACCAGTACGTGTCGTTCACTCACCCCGCCATTGTCGTCCCCGTCCCGGGCGTCGGTGTCAGTGGCCCGTGGGATGCTGGACCGCGATGGCCACCAGAAAGACTTCCCCCGACGACCTCCTCGGTCCCGTGACGCTCGCCGTGGGGCAGGAGGACCTGCTCCTCGACCGCGCCGTCCAGGAGGTGGTGGCGGCCGCCCGGGCCGCCGACGCCGACACGGACGTGCGCGACCTCACCTCCGACCAGCTCCAGCCCGGGGCGCTGGCCGAGCTCACCAGCCCCTCGCTCTTCGCCGAGCGCAAGGTGCTGATCGTGCGGAACGCGCAGGACCTCTCCGCCGACACGATCAAGGACGTCAAGGCGTACCTGGACGACCCGATCGAGGACATCTCGCTCGTCCTCCTCCACGCCGGCGGCGCCAAGGGCAAGGGGCTGCTCGACGCGGCGCGCAAGGCGGGGGCTCGGGAGGTCGCCTGCCCGAAGACGACGAAGCCGGCGGAACGGCTGACGTTCGTGCGGCAGGAGTTCCGGGCGCTGGGGCGGTCGGCCACGCCCGAGGCCTGCCAGGCTCTCGTGGACTCGATCGGCAGCGATCTGCGGGAGCTCGCGTCCGCGGTCTCGCAGCTCACCTCCGACGTGGACGGGACGATCGACGAGGCGGTCGTCGGGCGGTACTACACGGGCCGCGCCGAAGCCTCCTCCTTCAACGTCGCGGACCGTGCCGTCGAGGGGCGCGCCGCCGAGGCCCTGGAGGCCCTGCGCTGGTCGCTCTCGACCGGGGTCGCGCCCGTGCTCATCACCAGCGCGCTGGCCCAGGGCGTACGGGCGATCGGCAAGCTCTCCTCGGCGCGGGGCGGTCGGCCCGCCGACCTGGCGCGGGAGCTGGGCATGCCGCCCTGGAAGATCGACCGCGTACGGCAGCAGATGCGGGGCTGGACCCCGGACGGGGTGTCAGTGGCCCTGCGGGCGATCGCGGAGGCGGACGCGGGGGTGAAGGGCGGGGGCGACGACCCGGAGTACGCCCTGGAGAAGGCGGTGGTCGCGGTGGCGCGGGCGGCGAGGATGCGGCGGTCCTAGCGGTTGGCCGTGCGGCGCGGGGCGGTTCGGGGCCCTGCCGCGTCGTGTCGTGCGGGTGGTTCGTGGCTGGTGTTCGAGCGGATCCCCCACCCCGCCCGTCCCCGAAACCCTGCCGGGGGCTGGTGGGGGTCGAGGCCGAGTTCCTTCCAGGGGCTCCGCCCCCGGACCCCCGTCCGTAGCTGGGCGGCAGTTTCGTGCCGCCCGCCCGCGGGCCCCGGATCCGGGCCTGTGCCACGGATGCCTGGGCTCCGCCCCCGGACCCCCGTCCGCTGCGGGGCGGCAGCTTCGCGCCGCCCGCCCCGCAGGCCGCCCCGGATCCGGCCCCTGCGCCACGGACCCCGGGCTCCGCCCTCGGGCCCCTGCGTCGTGCCCCCTGAACCCCGGGCTCCGCGCCCCAGGCCTCTGCTGTTCGCGACGCCCGCCCCGGACCCCGAGCCTCTGGCCCCGAGCCCTTGGCCCCGAGCCCCTGGCCCCGGACCCCCGGAGCCCCGAGCCCAGGCCATGTCCACCCCAGAGCCTGGCCCCGACAGCCCCCGCTTCTCACGGCGCCGGCCCTCCGGACTCACGGCCCCGGCCCGTCTCTCCCGTCCCCCGACAGTCCCGCTGTCCACGCCGCCGGCCTCTTGCCCCTGTCCCCCGACAGTCCCGCTGTCCGCGCCGCCGGCCCCTTGCCCCCGCCCCCCCCGCCTGTCCGAGCCGACTGTCCCCGCCCGTCTTCGGGTGCTCGGGTACGGCGAAGGCCCCGCCCCCTCCTGGGGAAGGAGGGGGCGGGGCCTTCGGCGTTACAGCTGGTGGGCTCGCGCCCGCGTGGCGAACGCGTCCGTGCGCGAGTCCGGGGGGCCGGGTGGGAGCGGGGTAGAGGGCCCGCGGGGTCCCGTGCGGCCGGTCACATCAGAGCTCAGCCCTGGAGGGAGGCAACCTTGGTGGCCAGCGCCGACTTCTTGTTGGCGGCGGCGTTCTTGTGGATGACACCCTTCGAGACAGCCTTGTCGAGCTGACGCGAGGCGGCGCGAGCGGCAACGGTGGCCTTCTCGAGGTCGCCGGCGGCGACAGCCTCACGGGCCTTGCGGATCGCGGTCTTGAGCGAGGACTTGACGGCCTTGTTGCGCAGGCGCGCCTTCTCGTTCGTCTTGTTCCGCTTGATCTGGGACTTGATGTTCGCCACGAAAGAGCCTTTACAGGTTCGATGTTCCTTCTGGACGCGCCTCGCAGCTGAGAGGGCATGCGAGACACAGCTGTCCACACTATCAGCCACCCTCAGGGCCGCCCAAACCGGGCGCCGGGCGCCGGGCATGGGACCATGGTGTCTACGTGTCCGTAATGAACATCGCCCGAGACGAGATCCCTGCGTGCCCGCGACTCCTACCAACGTGCCCGAGCCGAGCCGTACCGACCCGGCTCTGATCCGCAACTTCTGCATCATCGCGCACATCGACCACGGCAAGTCCACGCTCGCCGACCGGATGCTCCAGCTGACCGGTGTGGTCGACCAGCGGCAGATGCGTGCCCAGTACCTCGACCGGATGGACATCGAGCGGGAGCGCGGCATCACGATCAAGTCCCAGGCGGTCCGGCTGCCGTGGGCGCCGACCGAGGGGCCGGCTCAGGGCAGTACGCACATCCTGAACATGATCGACACTCCCGGGCACGTCGACTTCACCTACGAGGTCTCGCGCTCGCTGGCCGCCTGTGAGGGCACGATCCTGCTCGTCGACGCCGCGCAGGGCATCGAGGCGCAGACGCTCGCGAACCTGTACCTCGCGATGGAGAACGACCTCACGATCGTTCCCGTGCTCAACAAGATCGACCTGCCGGCCGCCCAGCCCGAGAAGTTCGCCGACGAGCTCGCGAACCTCATCGGCTGCCAGCCGGAGGACGTCCTCAAGGTCTCCGCGAAGACCGGCATGGGCGTCGAGGCGCTGCTCGACCGCGTCGTCCAGGACATCCCGGCCCCGGTCGGCGTCGCCGACGCCCCCGCCCGCGCGATGATCTTCGACTCCGTGTACGACTCGTACCGGGGCGTCGTCACGTACGTCCGTGTCGTCGACGGGCAGCTCAACAAGCGCGAGCGCATCCGGATGATGTCGACCGGAGCCACGCACGAGCTCCTGGAGATCGGTGTCTCCTCGCCCGAGATGACCTCCTCCGACGGCCTCGGCGTCGGCGAGGTCGGCTACCTGATCACCGGTGTGAAGGACGTCCGCCAGTCCAAGGTCGGTGACACGATCACCTCCCTGAACCAGGGCGCCACCGAGCCGCTCGGCGGCTACAAGGACCCGAAGCCGATGGTCTTCTCGGGCCTCTACCCGCTGGACGGCTCCGAGTACCCGGACCTCCGCGAGGCCCTCGACAAGCTGCAGCTCAACGACGCCGCGCTGGTCTACGAGCCGGAGACCTCCGCCGCGCTCGGCTTCGGCTTCCGCGTCGGCTTCCTCGGTCTCCTCCACCTCGACGTGATCCGTGAGCGCCTGGAGCGCGAGTTCGGGCTCGACCTGATCGCCACCGCGCCGAACGTGGTCTACCGCGTGGTGATGGAGGACGGCAGCGAGCACACGGTCACGAACCCGAGCGAGTTCCCCGAGGGCAAGATCAGCGACGTGTTCGAGCCCGTCGTGCGCGCCACGATCCTCGCCCCGAGCGAGTTCATCGGCGCGATCATGGAGCTCTGCCAGACCCGTCGCGGCACGCTGATCGGCATGGACTACCTCTCCGAGGACCGGGTCGAGATCCGCTACACCCTGCCCCTCGCCGAGATCGTCTTCGACTTCTTCGACCAGCTGAAGTCCAAGACCCGCGGTTACGCCTCCCTCGACTACGAGCCCACCGGCGAGCAGGCCTCCAGCCTGGTCAAGGTCGACATCCTGCTGCACGGCGACAAGGTCGACGCCTTCTCGGCCGTCACCCACAAGGACGCCGCGTACGCCTACGGCGTCCGGCTCGTCGCCAAGCTCCGCGAGCTCATCCCGCGGCAGGCCTTCGAAGTGCCGATCCAGGCCGCCATCGGCTCCCGGGTCATCGCCCGCGAGACCATCCGCGCCATCCGGAAGGACGTCCTCGCCAAGTGCTACGGCGGTGACATCTCCCGTAAGCGGAAGCTGCTCGAGAAGCAGAAGGAAGGCAAGAAGCGCATGAAGATGGTCGGCTCGGTGGAGGTGCCCCAGGAGGCCTTCATCGCCGTCCTGTCGAGCGACGAGTCCTCCGGCAAGAAGAAGTAGCCCGGACGGCGAGCAGTAGCTGTCCTGTGCAACGAACGGGTCCACGCGCCATGTGCGCGTGGGCCCGTTCGTTATGGAAGCGACGTGAAGCGACGTCCTGTAGGGCCTTACGCGCCGGTCCTCGGCCCTTTACTCTGAACCCGGCTCGAAGGTTACTCGCCAGTTAGTTACGAACCACCAGCAGGCACCGCCGCCGCCCGGAGGACGTCGTGAGCGACACACAGACCCAGATCGAGAACCGGCCGCCCTCCGTGGCGACCCTCTTCCTTGAGCGCGTCGAGCGGACCCCGGACGCGGAGGCCTACCGCTACCCGGTGCCCGCCGCCTCCGGCACCGGCCCGGACGACTGGAAGACGCTCAACTGGGGACAGGCCGCCGAGCGGGTCTACGCGATCGCCGCCGGCCTCGTCGACCTCGGCGTCGAGCCCGAGGAGCGCGTCGCCCTCGCCTCCTCCACCCGGGTCGAGTGGATCCTCGCCGACCTCGGCGTGATGTGCGCGGGCGCCGCGACCACCACGGTCTACCCGCAGACCAACGCCGAGGAGTCGGCGTTCATCCTCTCCGACTCCGAGTCCAAGGTCCTCATCGCCGAGAACGCCGCCCAGCTGGCCAAGGCCGTCGAGCGCCGCGCCGATCTGCCCCGGCTCCGGCACGTGGTCGTCGTCGACACCGCCGGAGTGGAGAGCGACGGCGAGTTCGTCCTCTCCCTCGCGGACCTGGAAGCGCGCGGCAAGGCCTATCTGGAGAAGCACCCCGAGGCCGTCAAGGAGCGGGTCGCCGCGATCACCTCCACGCAGCTCGCCACCCTCATCTACACCTCCGGCACCACCGGCCGCCCCAAGGGCGTCCGCCTCCCGCACGACAACTGGTCGTACATGGCCAAGGCCATCGCCGCCACCGGCCTCGTCACCCAGGCCGACGTCCAGTACCTCTGGCTGCCCCTCGCCCACGTCTTCGGCAAGGTCCTCACCTCCGGCCAGATCGAGGTCGGCCACGTCACCGCCGTCGACGGCCGCGTCGACAAGATCATCGAGAACCTGCCGGTCGTCCGGCCCACCTACATGGCGGCCGTCCCCCGCATCTTCGAGAAGGTCTACAACGGCGTCGCCGCCAAGGCCCGGGCCGGCGGCGGAGCCAAGTACAAGATCTTCCAGTGGGCCGCCGACGTCGCCCGCGAGTACGCCAAGGCCACCCAGGACAACTTCCGCCGCACCGGCACCGCCTCCGCGCCCTTCGGCCTCTCGGCCAAGCACAAGGTCGCCGACGCCCTCGTCTACGCCAAGATCCGCGAGGCCTTCGGCGGCAACCTCCGCGCCTGCATCTCCGGCTCCGCCGCCCTCGCCCCCGAGATCGGCTACTTCTTCGCCGGCGCGGGCATCCACATCCTGGAGGGGTACGGCCTCACGGAGTCCTCCGCCGCCTCCTTCGTCAACCCGGGCGAGGCCTACCGCACCGGCACCGTCGGCAAGCCGCTTCCCGGCACCGAGGTCCGGATCGCCGACGACGGCGAGATCCTGCTGCGCGGCCCCGGCATCATGGAGGGCTACCACGGCCTGCCGGAGAAGACCGCCGAGGTCCTGGAGTCCGACGGCTGGTTCCACACCGGCGACATCGGCGAGCTGTCCGCCGACGGCTACCTCCGGATCACCGACCGCAAGAAGGACCTGATCAAGACGTCCGGCGGCAAGTACATCGCCCCGGCCGAGGTCGAGGGCCAGTTCAAGGCCGTCTGCCCGTTCGTCTCGAACATCCTCGTCCACGGCGCCGACCGGAACTTCTGCACCGCCCTCATCGCCCTCGACGAGCCCTCCCTCCTCGGCTGGGCCGCCGAGCACGGCCTCGGCGGCAAGCCGTACGCCGAGGTCGTCGCCGCCCCCGAGACCGTCAAGCTGATCCAGGGCTACGTCGACCGCCTCAACGAGGGCCTCCAGCGCTGGCAGACGATCAAGAAGTTCCGCCTGCTGCCCCGCGACCTCGACATCGAGCACGGCGAGCTCACCCCGTCCCTGAAGCTGAAGCGCCCGGTCGTCGAGCGCGAGTACAAGGACCTCATCGAGGAGATGTACGCGGGCTCGCGCGAGGCCTGAGCAGCGGTGTAGGACCTTCACCCGGGCAGTACGGGACAATGGGGCTCATGCCTTCCGTACTGCCCGATGGTGAGCCCGTGCCCGACGACGGGGCGCTGCCCCCGAGCGCCCTCGAAGGGGCCGGGGAGCGGCCGCTCGGGTTCTATCTGCACGTGCCGTACTGCGCGACGCGCTGCGGCTACTGCGACTTCAACACGTACACCGCGAGCGAGCTGCGCGGTACGGGTGGGGTGCTCGCCTCCCGTGACAACTACGCCGAGCAGGTCGTCGAGGAGATCCGGCTCGCCCGGAAGGTCCTCGGGGACGACCCGCGGCCCGTGCGGACCGTCTTCGTCGGCGGCGGCACGCCGACGCTGCTCGCCGCCGGGGACCTCGTACGGATGCTGGGGGCGATCCGGGACGAGTTCGGGCTCGCGGACGACGCCGAGGTGACGACGGAGGCCAATCCGGAGTCGGTGAACCCGGCGTATCTGAGCGAGCTGAGGGAGGGCGGCTTCAACCGGATCTCCTTCGGGATGCAGAGCGCCCGGCAGCACGTGCTGAAGATCCTCGACCGGACCCATACGCCCGGGCGGCCCGAGGCGTGCGTCGGCGAGGCGCGGGCCGCCGGGTTCGAGCACGTCAACCTCGATCTCATCTACGGCACGCCCGGGGAGTCCGACGACGACTGGCGGGCCTCGCTGGAGGCGGCGATCGGGGCCGGGCCGGACCACGTGAGCGCCTATGCGCTGATCGTCGAGGAGGGGACGCAGCTCGCCCGGCGCATCCGGCGCGGTGAGGTGCCCATGACGGATGACGACGTGCACGCCGACCGCTACCTGATCGCCGACGCGGCCTTCGAGGACGCGGGCTTCTCCTGGTACGAGGTGTCCAACTGGGCCACCTCCGAGGCCGGCCGCTGCCTCCACAACGAGCTGTACTGGCGCGGCGCCGACTGGTGGGGTGCGGGACCCGGCGCCCACTCGCACGTGGGCGGCGTCCGCTGGTGGAACGTGAAGCACCCCGGCGCGTACGCCGCCGCGCTCGCGGGCGGCCGGTCGCCGGGGGCCGGCCGGGAGATCCTCGCGGAGGAGGACCGGCGGGTGGAGCGGATCCTCCTTGAGCTGCGGCTCCGGGAGGGATGCCCACTGGACCTCCTCAAGCCGGCGGGCCTCGCCGCCGCCGAGCGCGCCCTCGCCGACGGGCTCCTCGCGCCCGAGCCGTACGCGGCCGGGCGGGCGGTCCTCACGCTGCGGGGGCGACTGCTCGCCGACGCGGTGGTGCGGGACCTGGTGGACTGAGCGGGGGCGCCGCCCGGGGCGGCACCGGAGGGCCGGCGGCGCTGAAGGTCTGGCGGTACCGGGGGTCCGGCGGCGCTGAAGGTCTGGCGGTACCGGGGGTCCGGCGGCGCTGGAGGTCTGGCGGTGCCGGAGGCCCGGTGGCGTCGGAGGTCAGGGCACGGTCACGTGGTCGATCAGTCGCTCCACGGCACCCAGCAGCTCCGGCTCCAGGTCCTTGTAGGACGTCACGCGCTTGAGGATCGCCTGCCAGACCGCGCCCGTGTTGTCCGAGGGCCAGCCCAGGGCCCGGCAGACGCCCGTCTTCCAGTCCTGGCCCCGGGGGACCGCCGGCCAGGCCGGGATGCCCAGGACGGACGGTTTCACCGCCTCCCAGACGTCGATGTACGGGTGGCCCACGACCAGCACGTCCGGGGAGGTCACCTGGGCGGCGATCCTCGACTCCTTCGAGCCCGGGACCAGGTGGTCCACCAGGACGCCCAGGCGGGCGTCCGGCGCCGGGCCGAACTCCGCGACGATCGCGGGCAGGTCGTCGACGCCCTCCAGGTACTCCACGACCACGCCCTCGATGCGCAGGTCGTCGCCCCAGACGCGCTCGACGAGCTCCGCGTCGTGGCGGCCCTCGACGTAGATCCGGCCCGCCCGGGCCACGCGCGCGCGTGTGCCCGGGACCGCGATCGAGCCGGAGGCCGTACGGGTGGGGCGCGACGGACCGGACACCGGCCGGACCAGGGTCACCACCTTGCCCTCCAGGAGGAAGCCGCGCGGTTCCAGCGGGAACACCCGGTGCTTGCCGAAGCGGTCCTCCAGGGTCACCGTCCCCGCCTCGCAGCGGATCACCGCCCCGCAGAAGCCCGTGGCGACCTCCTCCACGACCAGGTCGGGGTCCGCCGGGACCTCCGGGACGGGTGCCGACTTCTTCCAGGGCGGGGTCAGGTCGGGGTCGTAGCTGCGCATCCGGGTGACGTTAGGGCACCTCGAAGCGCCGTGCCAGTTCATCGCGTTGTGCCCGGACGAACGTGGCGTCCACCACCGCCCCGTGCCCCGGCACGTACGCCGCCTCCTCGCCGCCCAGGGCGAGCAGCCGGTCCAGGGCGTCCGGCCAGCGGGAGGGGATCGCGTCCGGGCCGGCCTGGGGCTCGCCCGACTCCTCCACGAGGTCCCCGCAGAAGACGGTCTCGCGCCCGCCCGGGACGCAGAGCGCCAGGTCGTGGCCGGTGTGGCCGGGGCCCACGTTCGCCAGGAGGACCTGACGGCCGCCCAGGTCGAGCGTCCACTCGCCCGAGACCACGTGCCGCGGGGCCACCAGGACCTCCGCGGCCGCCTCCGCCACCGCCGGGTCCAGGCCCTGGGCCACCGCGTCCGTGCGCAGCTCCTCCCGGGCCCGGGCGCCGCCCAGGAGCTCGTCCGTCCCCACCGCGCCGAAGACCTCCGCGCCCGCGAAGACCGCGGTGCCGAGGACATGGTCGAAGTGCGGGTGGCTGAGTGCGATGTGCGTCACCTTTCGGCCGCCCGTGAGGGCCGAGATCTGCGCCCGCAGTTCGGCGCCCTCCGCGAGCGAGGAGCCCGTGTCGTACAGCAGCACCGCCTCCGTGCCCAGGACCAGCCCGACCGTGGCGTCCCAGCCGGGCAGCCGTCGCCGGCCCACCCCGTCCGCGAGCCGCTCCCATCCGTACGCTTCCCAATCCACGTCCATGGGGCGACGCTAACCGGTGCGGGCGCCGCCTCCTTGCCAGGAGCGATGCCCGCCGCCGTACACTGGCCGGGGATCGCTGGCACTCGGGCAGGGTGAGTGCCAAAAGCGGAGCAACCGGAACGACGACAGCTGGAGGTGCGCCACGATGCTCAGCGAACGCAGGCTGGAGGTCCTGCGCGCCATCGTCCAGGACTACGTCGGGACGGAGGAGCCCGTCGGCTCCAAGGCGCTCACGGAGCGCCACAAGCTCGGCGTGTCGCCCGCCACCGTGCGCAACGACATGGCCGTGCTCGAGGAGGAGGGGTACATCGCCCAGCCTCACACCAGCGCCGGGCGCATTCCCACCGACAAGGGCTACCGGCTCTTCGTCGACCGGCTCGCCGGCGTCAAGCCGCTGTCGACGCCCGAGCGGCGGGCCATCCACAACTTCCTCGACGGAGCCGTCGACCTCGACGACGTCGTCGGCCGCACGGTGCGGCTGCTCGCGCAGCTGACCCGGCAGGTCGCCGTCGTCCAGTACCCCTCGCTGACCCGCTCGACCGTCCGGCACGTGGAGCTGCTCTCGCTGGCCCCCGCCCGCCTGATGCTCGTCCTCATCACGGACACCGGCCGGGTCGAGCAGCGGGTCGTCGACTGCCCCGCACCCTTCGGCGAGACCTCGCTCGCCGACCTGAGGGCCCGGCTCAACAGCCGGGTCGTCGGCCGCCGGTTCGCCGACGTGCCGCAGCTGGTGCAGGACCTCCCCGAGTCCTTCGAGGAGATCGAGGACCGCGCCACGGTCTCGACCGTGCTCGCGACCCTCCTCGAAACGCTCGTCGAGGAGCACGAGGAGCGGTTGATGATCGGCGGCACCGCCAATCTCACCCGCTTCGGACACGACTTCCCCCTGATGATCAGGCCCGTGCTCGAAGCCCTTGAGGAGCAGGTCGTGCTCCTCAAGCTGCTCGGCGAGGCCAAGGAATCGGGCATGACCGTACGCATCGGGCACGAGAACGCCCACGAGGGGCTGAGCTCCACGTCCGTCGTCTCGGTCGGCTACGGTTCGGGCGGCGAGGCAGTCGCCAAACTCGGCGTGGTCGGACCGACCCGCATGGACTACCCCGGAACGATGGGAGCGGTACGCGCAGTGGCACGTTACGTCGGACAGATCCTGGCGGAGTCGTAAGTGGCCACGGACTACTACGCCGTACTCGGCGTGCGCCGCGACGCTTCCCAGGACGAGATCAAGAAGGCGTTCCGGAGGCTCGCGCGCGAGCTGCACCCGGACGTCAATCCCGATCCCAAGACGCAGGAACGCTTCAAGGAGATCAACGCCGCCTACGAGGTCCTCTCGGACCCGCAGAAGAAGCAGGTCTACGACCTGGGCGGCGACCCGCTCTCGGCCTCCGGCGGCGGTGGCGCGGGCGGCGGCTTCGGGGCCGGTGGCTTCGGCAACTTCTCCGACATCATGGACGCCTTCTTCGGCACGGCTTCGCAGCGCGGCCCGCGCTCGCGGACCCGGCGGGGTCAGGACGCCATGATCCGCCTGGAGATCGACCTCAACGAGGCGGCCTTCGGCACCACCAAGGACATCCAGGTCGACACGGCGGTCGTCTGCACCACCTGTTCGGGTGAGGGTGCCGCGCCCGGCACCTCCGCGCAGACCTGTGACATGTGCCGCGGCCGCGGCGAGGTCTCCCAGGTCACCCGGTCCTTCCTCGGCCAGGTCATGACCTCCCGTCCCTGCCCGCAGTGCCAGGGCTTCGGCACGGTCGTCCCGACCCCGTGCCCCGAGTGCGCGGGCGACGGCCGCGTGCGGTCCCGCCGCACGCTCACGGTCAAGATCCCGGCCGGCGTCGACAACGGCACCCGCATCCAGCTCGCGGGCGAGGGCGAGGTCGGCCCCGGCGGCGGCCCCGCCGGCGACCTGTACGTCGAGATCCACGAGACCCCGCACGAGGTCTTCCAGCGGCGCGGCGACGACCTGCACTGCACGGTCACCATCCCGATGACGGCGGGTGCGCTCGGCACGAAGGTGCCGCTGCAGACCCTCGACGGCACCGAGGAGATCGACATCCGGCCGGGCACGCAGTCCGGCCAGTCGATCCCGCTGCACGGGCGCGGCGTCACGCACCTGCGGGGCAACGGCCGGGGCGACCTGATCGTGCACGTCGAGGTGACGACCCCGAGCAAGCTCGACGCCGAGCAGGAGCGCCTCCTGCGTGAACTGGCCAAGCTGCGCGGCGAGGAACGGCCCACGGGCCAGTTCCAGCCGGGCCAGCAGGGCTTGTTCTCGCGGCTGAAGGACGCGTTCAACGGGCGGTAGGCGCTCGGCTGGGGGTCCGGGGGTCGTCCCCCGGGTCAGCACGGTCAGCCGGGTCGGCAGGGCTTGTTCTCGCGGCTGAAGGACGCGTTCAACGGGCGGTAGGCGCTCGGCTGGGGGTCCGGGGGTCGTCCCCCGGGTCAGCACGGTCAGCCGGGCCAGCAGGGCTTGTTCTCGCGGCTGAAGGATGCCTTCAACGGGCGGTAGGCGCTCGGCTGGGGGTCCGGGGGTCGTCCTCCGGGTCAGCACGGTCAGCCGGGTCGGCGGGGTTTGTCCTCGCGGTTGAAGGACGCCTTCAACGGGCGGTAGGACCTGAGGAAGGGGCGGCACCCGGTGTGCCGCCCCTTTCCGTTGTCCGCGTGCGGGCATGACACGATGCCCATATGTCCACCACCGCACTGAACGATCTCTCTCGTTTCCCGATCGTGCAGGCCCCCATGGCGGGTGGCGCCTCCTGTCCCGAGCTCGTCGGGGCCGTCTGCGAGGCCGGGGCGCTCGGCTTCCTCGCCGGCGGGTACAAGACGGCCGGAGGCCTGTACCAGGAGGTCAAGCGGGTCCGCGGGCTCACCGCACGCCCCTTCGGGGTCAACCTCTTCCTGCCGCAGGACGGCCGGCCCGCCGACCCCGCCGCCGTCGAGGTCTACCGTCACCAGCTCGCCGGCGAGGTCACCTGGTACGAGACCCCGCTCGGCGAGGCGGACGAGTCCCGTGACGACGCCTACGACGCCAAGCTCGCCATCCTCCTGGAGGACCCGGTCCCCGTCGTCTCCTTCACCTTCGGCTGCCCCGCGCGCGAGACCTTCCACGCCTTCGACCGCGTCGGTACGTACACGATCGTCACCGTCACCTCCGTCGACGAGGCCCTCGCCGCGCAGCGGGCCGGCACCGACGCCGTCTGCGTCCAGGGCGTCGAGGCCGGCGGGCACCAGGGCACGTACCGCGACGACCCGGCCGACGAAGGCGCCCCGGGCACCGGGCTCCTCACCCTGATCACCCAGGTCCGCGAGGCCGTCGCGCTGCCGATCGTCGCCGCCGGAGGCATCATGCGCGGCGCGCAGATCGCCGCCGTCCTCGCCGCCGGCGCCGACGCCGCCCAGCTCGGCACCGCCTTCCTCAGCTGCCCCGAGTCGGGCGCCCACCCCCTGCACAAGCAGGCCCTGACGGACCCGCTGTTCACCCGGACCGCCCTCACCCGGGCCTTCTCCGGGCGCCCGGCGCGCGGCCTCGTCAACCGCTTCATGCGCGAGCACGGGCCGTACGCCCCCGCCGCCTACCCCGAGATCCACCACCTCACCGCCCCGCTCCGCAAGGCCGCCGCCGACGCCGGCGACGCCCAGGGCATGGCCCTGTGGGCCGGCCAGGGCCACCGCCTCGCCCGCGAACTCCCCGCCGGGCAGCTGGTCGAGGTGCTGGCCGCCGAACTGGACACCGCCCTCTCCGAGCTCGCCCACAGGAGCACCTCATGACCGCACCCGTCTTCGTCGTCGACACCGTCCCCGGTGCCGGGAGTTTCCTCCTGGACGGGCCCGAGGGACGGCACGCCGTCTCCGTGAAGCGGCTGCGGGCCGGGGAGGAACTCGTGCTCGCCGACGGGCGCGGCCGCTGGGCCGAGTGCGTGGTGGTCTCCGCCGAGGGCAGGGACGAGCTGACCGTGCGGGTCGACGAGGTCCACGAGGACCCCGAGGAGGAGCCCCGCATCACCGTCGTCCAGGCGCTCCCCAAGGGCGACCGGGGCGAACTCGCCGTCGAGACCATGACCGAGACCGGCGTGGACGCGATCGTGCCCTGGGCCGCCTCCCGCTGCATCACCCAGTGGAAGGGCGACCGGGGCCTCAAGGCGCTCGGCAAGTGGCGGTCCACCGCGCGCGAGGCCGGCAAGCAGTCCCGCCGCACCCGCTTCCCCGAGGTCGCCGAGCCCATGACGACCAAGCAGGTCGCCGCCCTCCTCGCGGGCGCCGACTTCGCGGCCGTCCTGCACGAGGACCGCGACCACCCCAGCGGCGCCCTCGCCACCGCCGAACTCCCCGCCAAGGGCTCGATCGTGCTCGTCGTCGGCCCCGAGGGAGGGGTCTCCCCGGACGAGCTCGCCGCCTTCGAGGCCGCGGGCGCGAAGCCGTACCGCCTCGGCCGCAGCGTCCTGCGCACGTCGACGGCCGGCACGGCGGCCACGGCCCTCGTGCTGGGGCGCACCGGCCGCTGGGGCTAGGGCCCGTCCGGGCCGGTCAGCGTGTCGTAGAGCGGCCAGGCGTCCTCCTCGCGGACGCCGTGGACGGTGGGGAGGAGGTCTCGGGCCCCGGCCTCCTCCAGGAAGCGGCGTACGACCCCGGGCATGTTCAGGTTCAGGATGTCGCCGTCGGCCGAGGCCACGTCGCCCAGACCGAAGGGGTACCCGGCCACGATGCGGCCCGGTCCTTCCCGGAAGACGAGACGCAGCTGCGCGTGAGGGTGCTCCGCGCGGCGCAGCGAGAGCACCGTCCGGCAGTCGGGGTGCCGGTGCCGGACGTTCCACAGCCACACGGTGCCGTCCACGGTCAGTCTGCGCGGTGCGCCTTCCCGTCTCATGCCGCGCACCCTACGCCCCGTACCCGGTGGACAGGGGGCCCCGGACGCTCCTTAGGCTGACCCGCATGGCCGACGAGTCCCCCCTCATCCGCAGTCTGCGCGCCGCCGTGGCCGCCGCCCCCGGTGACGTGCCCCTGCGCCTCCACTTCGCCGAACTCCTCCTCGCGGAGGGGCGGAACGACGAGGCCGTCGCGGAGGCGGCCGTCGCCCTCCAGCACGCGCCCGGTGACGCGGACGCGCGGGCGCTGATGGTGCGGGCGATGGGGATGCAGCCGGCGGGGCCCCCGCCGGTGGAGCCCCCGCCCGCTCCGGCCGCCGAGGCCCCCGCCTTCGACTGGGACGCCGCCGAGCAGCAGGTGCGGGACCTCGTCGGGCCCCGGTTCCTCGACGATCCGCAGGCCGACGGCGGCGAGGGGACCGCCGGGGACGCCGCCGCCTGGGACGTCGACGCGCCCGGTGCCGTCCGCCTCGCCGACGTCGGCGGCATGGAGGAGGTCAAGGAGCGGCTGGAGGCCGCCTTCCTCGCGCCCATGCGCAACCCCGAACTGCGCAGGCTGTACGGCAAGTCGCTGCGCGGCGGCCTGCTCCTCTACGGTCCGCCCGGCTGCGGCAAGACCTTCATCGCGAGGGCCGTCGCGGGCGAACTCGGCGCGAACTTCCTCACGGTCTCGCTCTCCGACGTCCTCGACATGTGGATCGGGGCCTCCGAGAAGAACATCCACGACATCTTCGAGACCGCCCGCCGCCAGGCGCCCTGCGTCGTCTTCCTCGACGAGCTCGACGCCCTCGGCGCCAAGCGCTCGCGCACCCACCACAGCGGCCTGCGCAACGTCGTCAACCAGCTCCTCACCGAGCTCGACGGCATCGCGAGCGGCGCCGGGAACGAGGGCGTCTTCGTGCTCGCCGCCACCAACGTGCCCTGGGACGTGGACATCGCGCTGCGCCGCCCGGGCCGTCTCGACCGCACCCTGCTCGTGCTGCCGCCGGACGCCGCCGCCCGCGAGTCGATCCTCCGCTACCACCTGCGGGAGCGCCCCATCGAGGCCGTCGACCTCGGCAAGCTCGTCAAGGCCACCGAGGACTTCTCCGGCGCGGACCTCGCCCACGTCTGCGAGAGCGCCGCCGAGGCCGCGCTCCTCGACTCCGCCCGCACCGGCTCCGTACGCCTGATCACCACCAAGGACCTGCTCGGCGCGGCCCGGCAGATCAAGCCGTCCACGGAGCCGTGGTTCGCCGCCGCCCGGAACGTCGCCATGTTCGCCAACGAGGGCGGCCTGTACGACGACCTCCTCGCCCACCTCAAGCGGAAGCGCAAGCTGTGACCGTCCCCACCGAACTCGCCCGCGCCGAGGCGCTCTACGAGACCGGGCGGTACGCGCAGGCCGGCGAGCTCGTCGCCCGGCACCTGGCGGGCGAACCGGAGGACGCCGAGGCGCTCGTCCTGCTCGCCCGCTGCCAGCACCGGGCCGGCGACCGGGCCGCCGCCCTCTCCGCCGTCGACCAGGCGCTGCGGGCCGGGCCCGAACTGCTCGGCGGCTGGCTGATGCGCGTCCACATCCTCCTCGCCGACAAGCGGTACGAGGAGGCCGAGGCCACCGCCCGGCACGCCGTCGCCCTCGCCCCGAACCACTGGGGCACCCACTACGCGCTCGGCACCGCCCTCGCCGAGCACGGCGAGGCCACCCGCACGCACGCGCGTACCGTCGAGGCCTACGAGGCGGCCCGGACCGCCGTGAACCTCGCCCCCGAGGAGGACGCCGCCCACTTCCTCGTCGGTCTCACCGCCCAGCGGCGCGGCGACCACGCCACCGCCCAGCGGGCGTACGAGGCGACGCTGCGCCTCAACCCGCAGAGCAGCGAGGCCCACAACAACCTCTCGCTGCTGAGGCTGCGCCGCCGCTGGTTCCGGCGCGGTGCCTGGACCCAGGCCGCCGAGGGCTTCGTCGCCTCCGCCGCGCTCGACCTCCAGGACCGCAAGGCCCGCTACAACCTGGAGGCCATGGCCTGGAACACCTCCGCCGGGGCCCGCTGGGTCGCCCTCCTCGGCTTCGTGGCCTCCGCCGCCGCCCGCACCTCGATCCCCGACGGCGCGATCTGGGCCGATGCGGCCGTCCCGCTCCTGGTCGGCACGGCCGTGGTCCTCGGCGCCTGGACCGGATGGGCGGTGTGGATGGGCCGCCGGGTGCCGCCCCGGCTGCGCCGGCCGCTGCTCCTGGTGGCCCGCAACTGCCGGCCCGTGCTCTTCATGGCCGGGGCCGTCGGGCTCCTCGGCCTCTACTCGCTCGTCTCGCTCCTTCTCTGGTCCTTCGACCCGGGCACGGTGAGCGGATTCGGCACGCCCCTGTTCTGGGGCGTGATCATCACGTACTGGGTGAGCCGCTCGGCGCTCAACCGGCGCGCACCGAGGGACTGAGGGTTTTCCACAGGCTGCCGCCGGCTCCCCCCGGCTGCCGGGGACGGCGGATAGCATGACCGGGTAGTGATCGTCAGTAGTCGGCAGCATCAGACCGAGGAGGTCCGGGACATGGCCGGAGAGCCGCAGAGCGACTGCCTGTTCTGCAAGATCGCGGAAGGGGAGGTGCCGGCGACGATCGTGCGCGAGACGGAGACCACCGTCGCGTTCCGCGACATCAACCCGCAGGCGCCCACACACGTCCTCGTGATCCCGCGCGTCCACTACCCCGACGCCGCCTCGCTGGCCGCCGCCGCGCCGACCGTCGCCGCCGACATACTGCGCGAGGCGGGCGAGGTCGCCGAGCAGGAGAAGATCGACGGCAGCGGCTTCCGGATCGTCTTCAACACCGGCGCCGGCGCCGGCCAGACCGTCTTCCACGCCCACGCGCACGTCCTCGGCGGCCGTGGCCTCAACTGGCCCCCCGGATAAGACGTGTCCGTACGCGAACTGGTCGTCCTCGGCACCGCCAGCCAGGTCCCGACCCGGCACCGCAACCACAACGGCTACGTGCTGCGCTGGGACGGCCGGGGCATCCTCTTCGACCCCGGCGAGGGCACCCAGCGGCAGATGCTGCGCGCCGGGGTCGCCGCGCACGACCTCGACCGGATCTGCGTCACGCACTTCCACGGCGACCACTCGCTCGGCCTGGCCGGGGTGATCCAGCGGATCAACCTCGACCAGGTCCCGCACCCGGTCACCGCCCACTACCCGGCGAGCGGACAGCACTTCTTCGAGCGGCTGCGGTACGCCACGGCCTACCGCGAGACCGTGAAGCTGACCGAGGCGCCGGTCGCCGCCGACGGGCCGCTCGCCGTCACCGAGGACTTCACCCTCGACGCCCGCCGGCTCTCCCACCCCGTCGAGTCCTACGGCTACCGGATCACCGAGCCCGACGGGCGCCGCCTCCTGCCCGAGAAGCTCGCCGCGCACGGCATCAAGGGCCCCGACGTCGGCCGGATCCAGCGCGACGGCAGTCTGAACGGCATCGGCCTCGACGAGGTCAGCGAGGTCCGGCGCGGGCAGCGCTTCGCCTTCGTCATGGACACCCGCCTCTGCGACGGGGTGCACGCCCTCGCCGAAGGCGCCGACATGCTCGTCATCGAGTCGACCTTCCTCGACGAGGACGTCCGCCTCGCCACCGACCACGGCCATCTGACGGCCGGACAGGCCGCGGCCGTCGCCCGGGACGCGGGCGTGCGGCACCTCGTCCTCACCCACTTCTCGCAGCGCTACTCCGACCCCGCCGCGTTCGAACGGCAGGCGCGGGCGGCCGGGTTCGACGGCGAGCTGAGCATTGCCCAGGACCTCATGAGGGTCCCCGTACCGAAACGAACGTGAACATGCCTGTACCCAAGGCCGAACTGCACCTCCACATCGAAGGCACCCTCGAACCCGAGCTGGCCTTCGCGCTCGCCGCCCGCAACGGCGTCACCCTGCCGTACGCCGACACCGACGCCCTCCGCGAGGCGTACCGCTTCAGCGACCTCCAGTCCTTCCTGGACCTCTACTACGGCCTGATGGCGGTCCTGCGCACCGCCGAGGACTTCACCGAGCTCGCCGACGCCTATCTGGAGCGGGCAGCCGCCCAGGGCGTCCGGCACGCCGAGATCTTCTTCGATCCGCAGGCGCACACCGCCCGCGGCGTCCCCCTCGGGACCGTGATCGAGGGGCTCGGCGCCTCCCTCGACCGCGCCGAGGAGCGGTACGGGATCTCCACCCGGCTCATCCTGTGCTTCCTGCGCGACGAGTCCGCCGAGTCCGCGCTCGCGACCCTGGAGGCCGCGAAGCCGTACCTCCACCGCATCACCGGCGTCGGCCTCGACTCGGCCGAGGTCGGCCACCCGCCGGCCAAGTTCCGCGAGGTGTACGAGGAGGCCGCCCGGCTCGGCCTGCGCCGCGTCGCCCACGCGGGCGAGGAGGGCCCCGCCGCCTACGTGCGCGAAGCCCTCGACGTCCTCGGCGCCGAGCGCATCGACCACGGCCTGCGCTGCATGGAGGACCCCTCGCTCGTCGAGCGGCTGGCCCACGAGCGGGTGCCGCTCACCCTCTGTCCCTTCTCGAACGTCCGGCTCCGCGTCATCGACACCCTCGCCGACCATCCGCTGCGCGCCATGATGACGGCGGGGCTGCTCGTCACCGTCAACTCCGACGACCCGGCGTACTTCGGGGGATACGTGGGAGACAACTTCGACGGGGTGCGGGACGCGCTGGGCCTCACCGAGGACCAGCTCCGCGAGCTGGCGCGGAACTCCTTCGAGGCGTCGTTCCTGGAGGACGACGAGGAGCGCCGGGCGCGGTACCTCGCCGAGGTGGAGGCGTACGAGTTCGGAGGCCGGTGACCGGGCGGTGCCGGGGCCGGTGACGGGGAGACACCGGGGCCGGTGACCCGGAGACGCCGGGCGTACGTGTTTTCGGATTGCGGGTCTCCGGGTCCGGCCGTGGGGTGATACTCGGGCGACGACAGTTGTTTCGGGGGGAGCAGCACGTGTCAGACACGCTCGGTCCCACGGGGGACACCACGGCCACGCCGCCGAGCCCCCCGGCCTCGGGAGCCGCCTCGGGAGCCGCCTCGGGAGCCGCCCCAGCCGAGCGGGCGGCGGCCCCGCACCCGCCCCGGTGGGCCTGGTGGGTGGCCGGAGTGGTGGTGCCCCTGGTCGGTGCTCTGGCCACGGTCCTGACCCAGACGCAGCGCACCGGCGGCACGGCGGCGCCGCCGCCCGCGCAGGTCCTGCCCACGGGAGCCACGTCCACCGCGAGCGGGACACCCGGCACCGGACCGACCTCCGCGACGCCGTCCCCGACGGCCGCGGCAACGGGAACCACACCCCCGGGGGCCGCCGCGCCCACCTCCGCCCCGGCCCCGACCCGCGCCCCCACCCGGGCGCCCGGGACGACCCCGCCCGCCCGGCAGTCCCCGACGCGGGTGCCGCCCGCGCCGAGGGACGGCGGCGCGGTGGCGCCCCCGGTGGGCCCGGCGGTACGGATCGTGAACGCCAACAGCGGCCTGTGCCTCGCCGTGCCCGGGGCCTCGACGGCGGTCGTCGATCTGAACCAGTTCGGCTGCGGCCCGTACGCCGACCACTTCTGGCGCCTCTCTCCCGGCGGCACGGACGGCGCCGGGCGGGTCCGCTACCGGATCGTGAACGACAACAGCGGGTACTGCGCGGCCGTTCCGGGGGCGAGCAGGGACACCGCCGTGAACGTCAACCAGTACCCCTGCGGCGACTATCCGGACCACTTCTGGCGGGTCGAGTACCAGAAGCGGGACGCGGCCGGACGCCCGCTCTACCGGATCGTCAACGCCAACAGCGGGCTCTGCCTCGCCGTCCCCGGGGCGAGCACCCGGCAGACCGCGCCGGTCAACCAGTACCCGTGCGGCCCGTACCCCGACCACTTCTGGCGGTTCGGGCAGGAGTGAGGCCTCAGCCCCGGTCCGCGAGGACCGCCGCGGGGGCCGCCGCGGGGGCCCCGCCGCGGCGGCGGACCGGGCCCGGGCGCCGCCCCGAGGCGTGGTGGGCCACCGCCGTCATCGGGACGGCCACGAGCAGGAGCAGGGCGCACAGGACCAGGCCCATGCCCGGGTAGCCGGCCCGGTCGGAGAGCAGGGAGCCGACCGCCGGACCGCAGGCCGTGCCGAGGGACGAGGCCGAGCCGACCATGACGGCCCAGCGGCCGCGTGGGTCGAGGGAGGCGGCCAGGCCCAGGAGGTAGGAGAGGACGACGGGGTAGACGGCGTTCCAGAGGATCTCGCCGGTCGCGAAGCCCGCGAGGCCCTCGGCGTTCGAGCTCAGCAGGACGCAGCCCGCGATCGTGACCGTGCCCGCGCCGATCGGGACGGCCCGGCCCAGGCGGGAGCCGAGGGCGCCCGCCGCGGTGACGCCGGCGAGGCCCGCGCCGAGCGCCGTCGCGAAGACCGCGCCGACGGTGACCTCGGAGAGGCCGGCCTGGGTGAGTCCGATGCGGCCGCTCACGCCCCAGAGGGCGTTCTGGGCGAGGGACCAGCAGAGGATGCCTCCGGCGAGGACGGCGCCGGAGCGGAGGCGGGGGAGGGGGTCGGGGGCCGTCGTCGCCTCCCGTGCCGCGTGCGGGGTGTCCGGGAGGCGGCCGGTGACCGGCCAGGCCAGGGCCGCCGCGCAGGCGATGGCGAGGAGCGGGGCGGAGTGGCCGCCGTCCAGGTGCGGGAGGGTCAGGTAGAGGGCGCCGGCCGTCGCCGAGACGGAGAGCAGGCCGAGGGTCGAGGCGCGGTGCGGGTCCCGCCGGCCCGCGATCCCGGCCACGGCCACCGCCGTCGCCGTGCCCGAGCCGAGGCCGCCGAGGACCGCGCCCGTGATCACCAGCGGTACGAGGCCGGTCGCGGCGGCGGAGCCGTATCCGACGGCCATCGCGAGCAGGCCCGCGCGGGCGGCCCGGCGCGGGCCGATCCGGTCCCCGCGCGCGGCGAGCGTGAAGCCGGCCGTGGAGGAGCCGAGGAGCAGGACGGATCCGATCAGGCCCGCCTGGGCGGGGGCGAGGGCGAGCCCGGCGGAGAGGCGGCCCACGACGGTCGGCAGGAGGTACGGGGCGAGGTAGCCGGCCGTGAAGAGGGCGACGAGGGCGGCGAGGGCCCCCGTGTCGCGGGGCCGCGAGGACATGGGCGTTCCCTGAGATGGAAAAGGGGAGGGGGAGCGCCCGGTGGTGTGCGCGGGGCACGGGGTCGCGCGACCATGTGTATCAAGCGGATGAGCGGCGGGAGAAGACGGTTTCCGTCGATTCGGTGCATGATCTGGATCACTTGAGGTTTGATCGCGAGGATCGCGGGTAAGAGGCCGCTCTTCCTGTGCGTCCCACCCGCCACCCCACCCCCATCGGGCACACTGATCTGATCCGCACCACGACCGGGGAGCCTGCCGTGACCACAGCAAGGGGAGAGCAGCCGCAACACGACGCCGGGGTCGACCCGTTGGTGTGCCTGCGCGAGCCCACCGACCCCGCCTGCGACGTCTTCCTCACGGGCACGGTCTTCCTCGACATCATCTTCACCGGCCTGGACAGCGCCCCCGTCCGCGGCACCGAGTCCTGGGCCCGGGGCATGGGGTCGAGCCCCGGCGGCGTCGCCAACATGGCCACCGCCCTCGCCCGGCTCGGACTGCGGACCTCGCTCGCCGCCGCGTTCGGCGACGACCACTACGGCGAGTACTGCTGGGACGCCCTGGAGCAGGGCGAGGGCATCGACCTCTCGCTCTCCCGGACCGTCCCCGGCTGGCACTCCCCGGTCACCGTCTCCATGGCCTACGAGGGCGAGCGCACGATGGTCTCCCACGGCCACGAGGCCCCGCCCCTCGACGGCGCCCTGCCCGCCTACCCGCCGCACGCGCGCGCGGCCGTCGCCTCCCTCGTGCCCGGCCGCACCGAGGACTGGGTCGCCCAGGCCGCCCGCGGCGGCGCCAAGGTCTTCGCCGACGTCGGCTGGGACGACACCGGCCGCTGGGACCTCGACGGCCTCACCGACCTCCAGCACTGCGAGGCCTTCCTGCCCAACGCCGCCGAGGCGATGCGCTACACCCGCACCGACTGCCCCCGGGCCGCCGCCCGCGCCCTCGCCGACAAGGTCCGCTACGCCGTGGTCACCCTCGGCTCCGAGGGCGCCTACGCCGTCGACGGGGGCACCGGCGAGACCGCCGAGGTCCCCGCCATCCAGGTCTCCGCCCTCGACCCGACCGGGGCCGGGGACGTCTTCGTCGCCGGTTTCGTCACCGGCACCCTCGCCGACTGGCCGCTCGCCGACCGGCTCGCCTTCGCCGGCCTGACCGCCGCGCTCTCCGTGCAGGAGTTCGGCGGCTCGCTGTCCGCCCCGACCTGGGGCGAGATCGCCGCCTGGTGGCAGCACGTCCAGGGGCACGCCCGGCAGGACCCCGAGGCGCTGCGCGGCCGCTACGCCTTCCTGGAGCGGCTCCTGCCCGCCCCCGCCCGCCCCTGGCCGCTGCGCAGGGCCGTACCGACCATCGGCTTCCGGGCCGCTCATTCGTAAACCCTTACGAGCTTGACGGTGCCTGGTCGTAGGCTTGGTAGCCGAGAGGTTGTCGAGCAGCGAGAACCCTGCAACGGGAGGTATGTGCAGGCCACAGTGCCGGCCCATGACTCAGACACCCACAGCCCACAACGGAGCACCCCACGACGGGGTGCCAGGACAGGCCCGCGCCCGCTTCACCGTCCCCGCGAAGCACCCCATGGTGACGATCCTCGGTTCCGGTGACTCCCTGCTCCGCGTGATCGAGCGGTCGTTCCCGCAGGCCGACATCCACGTCCGTGGCAACGAGGTCAGCGCGGTCGGCGACGCGGTGGAAGTCGCCCTGATCCAGCGCCTGTTCGACGAGATGATGCTGGTGCTCCGCACCGGTCAGCCGATGACGGAGGACGCAGTGGAACGCTCGATCGCCATGCTCAGGGCGAGCGAGAACGGATCGGCGGAGGGCGGCGAGGAGACTCCCGCCGAGGTGCTCACGCAGAACATCCTCTCCAGCCGGGGACGCACGATCCGTCCCAAGACGCTCAACCAGAAGCGGTACGTCGACGCGATCGACAAGCACACGATCGTCTTCGGCATCGGCCCCGCCGGCACCGGCAAGACCTACCTCGCCATGGCGAAGGCGGTCCAGGCCCTGCAGTCCAAGCAGGTCAACCGGATCATCCTGACCCGGCCCGCCGTCGAGGCGGGCGAGCGGCTCGGCTTCCTGCCCGGCACGCTCTACGAGAAGATCGACCCGTACCTGCGGCCGCTCTACGACGCCCTGCACGACATGCTCGACCCCGACTCGATCCCCAAGCTCATGGCGAGCGGGACGATCGAGGTCGCGCCCCTGGCGTACATGCGCGGACGCACGCTGAACGACGCGTTCATCATCCTCGACGAGGCGCAGAACACGAACCCCGAGCAGATGAAGATGTTCCTCACCCGCCTCGGCTTCGACTCGAAGATCGTCATCACCGGTGACGTCACCCAGGTCGACCTGCCGAACGGGACGAAGAGCGGTCTGCGGCAGGTCCGCGACATCCTCGACGGCGTCCCGGACGTGCACTTCTCGATGCTCACGTCGCAGGATGTCGTCCGGCACAAGCTCGTCGGCCGTATCGTCGACGCGTACGAGCAGTACGACAGCCGCAACGGGAAGTAGCAGAAACAGCACATGTCGATCGACGTCAACAACGAGTCCGGAACCGAGGTCGACGAGCAGGCGATCCTCGACATCGCCCGCTACGCGCTCGCGCGCATGCGCATCCACCCGCTCTCCGAGCTCTCGGTGATCGTCGTGGACGCGGAGGCGATGGAGCAGCTCCACATCCAGTGGATGGACCTGCCCGGACCGACGGACGTCATGTCCTTCCCGATGGACGAGCTGCGCCCGCCGTCGAAGGACGACGAGGAGCCCCCGCAGGGCCTCCTCGGCGACATCGTGCTCTGCCCCGAGGTCGCCACCCAGCAGGGCAAGGACGCGCCGACGCAGCACTCCATGGACGAGGAGCTCCAGCTCCTCACCGTCCACGGCGTGCTGCACCTGCTCGGGTACGACCACGAGGAGCCGGACGAGAAGGCCGAGATGTTCGGCCTCCAGGCGGCGATCGTCGACGGCTGGCGCGCGGAGAAGGGGCTCACCGGCCCGTCCCCGGCGCCGACCGTCTCCTGACCCGATGGACGTCTCGCTGATCCTCGGCGCGGTCGCGCTGGTCATCGTCGCCTGGCTCGCCGCCTGCGCCGAGGCCGGTCTCGCCCGCGTCTCCAGCTTCCGCGCCGCCGAGGCCGTACGGTCCGGGCGGCGCGGAGCCGACCGGCTGGCCCAGGTCACGGCCGACCCGACCCGCTACCTCAACGTGGCGCTGCTCGTCCGCGTCTCCTGCGAGATGGCGGCCGGCGTCCTCGTCACGTACGTCTGCCTCAAGGGCTTCCCGGAGACCTGGCAGGCGCTGCTCGTCGCGATCGTCGTCATGGTCCTCGTCTCGTACGTGGCCGTCGGCGTCTCGCCGCGCACCATCGGCCGCCAGCACCCGCTGAACACGGCGACCGCCGCCGCGTACGTGCTGCTGCCGCTGGCCCGGATCATGGGTCCGATCCCGCAGCTGCTGATCCTCATCGGCAACGCGCTGACCCCGGGCAAGGGCTTCCGCAAGGGCCCCTTCGCCTCCGAGGCCGAGCTGCGGGCCATGGTCGACCTCGCCGAGGCCGAGTCGCTGATCGAGGACGAGGAGCGCCGCATGGTGCACTCGGTCTTCGAGCTGGGCGACACCCTCGTCCGCGAGGTGATGGTGCCCCGGACCGATCTGATCTGCATCGAGCGGTACAAGACGATCCGTCAGGCCCTCACCCTCGCGCTGCGCTCCGGGTTCTCCCGGATCCCGGTCACCGGGGAGAACGAGGACGACATCGTCGGCATCGTCTACCTGAAGGACCTGGTCCGCAGGACCCACATCAACCGGGACTCCGAGGCCGACCTGGTGTCCACCGCGATGCGGTCCGCCGTCTTCGTGCCCGACACCAAGAACGCCGGTGACCTGCTGCGCGAGATGCAGCAGCAGCGCAACCACGTCGCCGTCGTCATCGACGAGTACGGCGGCACGGCCGGCATCGTCACCATCGAGGACATCCTGGAGGAGATCGTCGGCGAGATCACCGACGAGTACGACCGGGAGCTGCCGCCCGTCGAGGAGCTCGGCGACGACCGCTACCGGGTCACCGCCCGCCTCGACATCGGCGACCTCGGCGAGCTGTACGGCTTCGGCCCCGACGAGTACGACGACGAGGACGTGGAGACCGTCGGCGGTCTGCTCGCCAAGGCGCTCGGCCGGGTCCCGATCTCCGGGGCCAAGGCGGTCGTGGAGCTGCCGGACGGCCGCTCGCTGCGGCTGACGGCCGAGTCCCCCGCCGGCCGCCGGAACAAGATCGTCACCGTGCTCGTGGAGCCGCTCGTGGAACCGCTGGAACCGGAGGAGAAGACGGAATGACCCCCGACGAGCTGCGCGCCTTCTGCCTGGACTTCAACGACGCCTCGGAGGAGTTCCCGTTCGGTCCGGACACCTCCGTGTTCAAGGTCGCCGGGAAGATGTTCGCGCTCTCGTGGCTCGACGGCCGGCCGCTGCGGGTCAACCTCAAGTGCGACCCGGACGAGGCCGTGCGGCTCCGCGAGGAGCACCCGGCGATCGCCCCCGGCTACCACATGAACAAGCGGCACTGGAACACCGTGACCGTGGGAGAGCTCCCGGACCGGATGGTCCGGGAGCTCGTCGAGGACTCGTACGACCTCGTCGTCGCCGGTCTTCCGAAGGCGGTACGGCTCCGCCTCGACCGCCCCTGAGTCAGGACCGGCGCCGCAGGCCGAGGGCGACCAGGAGCGCCGCCCCGACCACGATCGCCGCGTCGAGGGCGATGACCGTGCGGACCCCGGCGAAGAGGTCGGAGCCGGTGGTGGCGAGCACGCCGAGCAGCGGGATGCCGACGGTCAGGCCGACCTGCTGGGTCGTGGTGACCAGACCGGTCGCGAGCCCCTGCTCCTCGTCGCGGACGCCGGAGGTGACGGTCACGCCGTACGAGATGATCGCGCCGAGGTGCAGCATCGACGCCAGCGAGACGGCGACGGTCGCCAGGACCGCGCCCGACTCCCGGCCGATGCCGAGGATCGCGGCGGTCAGCAGGCCCTGGCCGAGGAGCGAGACCACCAGGGTGCGGTGGGCGCCGAAGCGGCCGATCACCTTCGGGGTGAGCATGCCGGCGAGCACCGAGAACGCGCCCTGGACGCCGAAGACGATGCCGGAGGCGAAGGCCGAGAGGCCCAGGGTCTCCTGGAGGTACAGGGTCAGGACGAAGACGATCGTCGACATCATCGAGAACGTGACCAGACCGCCCAGGTTGCCGAAGGCGACGGTGCGGCGGCGCAGCACCGGCAGCGAGACCAGCGGGGCCGGGTGCCGGGACTCGATCACGCCGAAGGCGGCGAGCAGCAGCACGCCGAGGGCGAGGGCGACGGGGACGTCCACGCCGTCGAAGCCGCGCTCGGCCGCCGTCGTCAGGGCGTAGATCAGGGAGAGCAGACCGCCGGTGACGGTCAGCGCGCCGGGCACGTCGAGGCGGGGCCGCTCGGGGGTGCGGGACTCGGGCAGCAGGCCCGGGGCGAGCGGCAGCACGATCAGGGTGAAGACGGCGAGCAGGCCCATCGTGGAGCGCCAGCCGAGGGTGTCGGTCATGACGCCGCCGAGCACCATGCCGATGGTGAAGCCGAGGGACATCAGGGTGCCGGAGATGCCGAGCGCCCTCGCTCGCAGCGGGCCCTCGGGGAAGACGGTGGTGAGCAGCGCCATGCCGGTCGGCACGATCGCCGCCGCGCCGAGGCCCTGGAGGGCGCGGCCGGCGAGGAAGGCGCCGGGGCTCCAGGCGAGGGTCGCGAGCAGGGAGGCCGCGCCGAAGAGCACGAGGCCGGAGAGGAAGAGCTTCTTGCGGCCGAAGAGGTCGCCGATCCGGCCGAAGAGGAGCAGGAAGCCGCCGGAGGGCAGGGCGAAGGCGGTGACGGCCCACTGGAGGGCGGACTGGTCGAAGTGCAGGTCGGCGCCGAGGACGGGCAGGGCGACGTTCAGGACGGAGAAGTCGAGCGCCACCATGAACTGGGCGGCGCACAGGACGAAGAGGACGAGCCGGTCGCGGCGGGTGAGGGCCGGGGGAGCGGCGGGGGTCTCGGCGGGGGCGGTGGTGGGGGACTCGGGCGGGGTGGTCGTCGTTGCCATGCGCCCACCTTCGGCGGGCGGGAACAACGGTGGGGAGCGGGAACTTATCCTGTTGGTCGCACCACCAGGCACCACCAGGCACCACCAGGCGCCACCAGGCACCACCAGGCACCACCAGGCACCCGCCATCTGCGTCCAGGGGGAGGAAGCACACATGGCCACCGCTCTCGAGAGTGCCGGCGCGAAGCAGCACCGACTCGGTGAACTGCGCGAGTTCCTGATGAGCCGCCGGGCCCGGGTCACCCCGGCCGAGGCGGGACTCCCGGACGGCGGCGCCCGGCGCCGCACCCCGGGCCTGCGCCGCGAGGAGGTCGCGGTCCTCGCGGGCGTCGGGGTCTCCTGGTACCAGTGGCTGGAGCAGGGCCGGGACATCACGGTCTCCCCGCAGGTCCTCGACTCGGTGGCGCGGGTGCTGCGGCTGAGCCCGGCGGAGCGCCGCCATCTGTACGTCCTGGCGGCGCTGAACCCGCCGGCGCTCGAACTGGCCCCGGAGGACCGGGACATGTGCCACGGCCTGCAGCGGCTCATCGACGCGTGGATGCCGTTCCCGGCGCACATCATGGACCAGTACTGGAACACCGTGATGTGGAACGACGCGGCGGCGATCGTGCTCGGGATGCGGCCGGAGATCGCCCAGAACTGCCTGGTCGCGTTCTTCACGGACCCGCTGTACCGCTCGCGGTCGACGCGCTGGGAGGAGCTCGCGCCGAAGGTCGTCGCGCAGTTCCGCTCGGCCTGCTCCGAGTGCCCGGACGACGAGGGCTTCCAGGCCGTGGTCGAGGAGGCCAAGGCGGTCAGCCCGGAGTTCGCGGAGCTGTGGGAGCGGCGGGACATCCTGCCCGGCGGCCAGAACCGCAAGGAGATGGAGCACCCGCTGGTCGGCACGCTGGTCGTCGAGGCCACCCAGCTGAGGGTTCCCGCCCGCCCGGACCTGGTCATCGTGATGCACACGCCCCTCCCCGAGGCGGACACGGCCGAGAAGCTGGAGTGGCTGGTGTCGCCGGAGGGGCGCCGGGGGGCGATGTACCCGGTCGCGGGCTGATCACCGGCGCGGACCTATGCTCGGTCCATGACACTCAGCAGCGAGCACGGCGACCTCGGCGCCGAGGACCTCAAGATCATCACTCTTGCGCGGAGCGCCCGTGCGCGTAACGGCGTGCCCGAGGGGGCGGCCGTGCGGGACGAGACGGGGCGCACGTACGTGGCCGGGACCGTGGAGTTGGAGTCGCTCAGGTTGAGCGCGCTGCGGACCGCGGTCGCGATGGCGGTGGCCAGTGGGGCCGAGTCGCTGGAGGCGGCGGCCGTGGTGTCGAACGCCGAGGCGCTCTCGGACGAGGACCGTGCGGCGGTACGGGACCTGGGCGGGGCGAAGACGCCGGTGCTGCTCGCGGGGCCGGACGGGAAGCTGCGGGCGGCCGTCACGGCGGGCTGAGCCGGCGGGCGCGCTACGGCGAGAACAGGACAGCGGGGGTCCGGCGGGACGCCGGACCCCCGCTGTCTTTGTGTGTTTGTGAAGGATCACCGCATCTTCTCTTGCCTTCCCCGGCGGTCTGCGCGTCAATGACAGCGGTTCGTCCGACGGACCGTCAGATCTCCGTCATTTCACGCAGTGCCCGCACCCCTGCGTTCGGCATCGGAAGGGGTTCGAACTCGCCATGAGAAACAGAAGCACCTTAGGGACCGTCGCGGTACTCACCGGGGCGCTCGCCGCCGCCGGACTCGCCTTCGCCCCGACGGCCGGCGCCGTCGCACCGGGCTCGGCGACAGCGACGTACGACTGTGGCACCTGGGGCAGCGGCACCGCCAACCTCACGGCCACGCAGAGCGGCACCGCCGCGACCATCACCCTCACGTCGGCCATCACGACGCCGGTCTCGGTCGGCGCCGACACGATCAGCTCCACCCTGACGATGGCCAAGGGCGGTGGCGGCACCCGGGTCTTCACCGGGAAGAAGAACCCGGCGCTCTCCGCCGGGCAGTCCGTCAAGATCGGTCCGCTCAGCGGGACCGTGGCCTCGGGCGACAGTCTCAACTCGTACTTCGCGGGGGTCGCGCTCAAGATGGTGATCTTCGGGGTGACGGTGAACTGTGACGCGGTGACCTCTCAGTCACCGGGCCCGTTCGTCTTCAGCTGAGCCCGCACCACCCGGACCGGTGTCGCCCTGGGCGGCACCGGTCTCTCGCGCGCCCGCGACGGTTGTGACCTGCGGAAACGTCACCAGTGGCGGGATCTTGACAGTATCTGATGGGCCATCAGTCGGTGTGTCTCGATTGCGTTGACTTCTCTCCGCCCGTGGCCGTCAATGGCGCCCACTCATCCCTCAGGAGGGGGCACACATGGCACTCAACCGATCCCGGGCGGCGACCCGAAGACGGCGCTGGACCGCCGCCCTCGGCGTCACCGCCCTCGCGGTCGCCGGAGGCGCGTTCGCCGCACCGGCCGGCGCGACCACCACCTCCCAGGCGGTGGAATTCCAGACCCGCTGCGTCCCGCCGCCGATCGCCCAGATCCCGCCGATCGAGGGCGCGACCACCGCCCAGATCACGGTCGACAAGCCGAGCCCCAAGGTCGGCGAGACCGTCACCGTGACCTACACGATCACCAAGCCCGCCGCGTCCAACCCCGTCGACCTCGCGCTCCCGGCCGACATCATGACGCCCACCGGCAAGGTGGTCCTCGGCGGCGCCCAGAGCGGCACGGTCACCGTCACCGGCCCCAAGAAGAACCCGCCGGTCCCCGGCAAGGGCTCCTTCCCGGCCTTCTCCATGACGGGCACCTTCACCGCCACCGAGGCCGGATCGATCACCCTCGCGCCCGGCGACTACAACATCCACACCAGCTACCTCATGGAGCTGGACACCCCCTGTACGGTGCTCAACCCGCCCGCCCCGGTCTCCGAGACGGTCGTCGCGAGCCCCGTGACCGCCCCCAACACCCGCGCGCTCCAGCTCGACAACGCCTCCGGCGACCCCGGCGTCCGGGTGACCGTCACCGGCTCCAAGTTCACCCCGCTCACCGAGGTGACCGTCGTCGGCCGCGCCGGAGCGGCGGAGACCGCCGACAAGATGACCGTCACGACCGACAGCGAGGGCGGCTTCGCCGCGCGCCTGAAGGTCAACGACCCGGCGACCACCGGGATCGTGGCGTACGAGGGCACGGCCTGGGACCCGGACAAGGGCGCCGGACCCGCCGCGTACAAGGTCATCGTCCCGGCTCCGCCGAACAGCCAGACGATCACCGCGGCCGTCAACGCGGGTGAGCTGTCGATGACCCAGGCCGGGGACGCCGTCCAGCTGTCCTCCGTCGACTTCGGCGCGGGCGGCGCGGCCACCGGCGCGCTCCAGACGGTGACCGTCAAGGACTTCCGCGGCGGCCCCGCCGGCTGGTCCCTGACCGGCAAGGTCACCGACTTCACCGGCCCCGGCGGAGCCATCGGCGCCGGGAACCTCTCCTGGACGCCCGCCTGCACCGCCAAGGCCGGCAGCCCCAGCACCTGCGCCGCCGGCTCGGCGGGACCGGTCGGCAGCGGCGGCGCGACCCTCGCCTCCACCCCGAACGGCACCCTCACGGGCGGCGAGTTCACCGTCGACGCGCAGCTCTCCCTCGACGTCCCGGCGTTCACCGCGCCCGGCTCGTACGCGGGCGTGCTCACGCTGACCCTGTCCTGACCGCCCCGCGGGCCGGGCGCGCACCCGGCCGGCCCGCTCCTCTCCGCACCCGTCTCCGATCCGCACCCCGGGGGTCCGCACCCGTGCGCACGAAGCCGTACGTCCTCCTCCTGAGCACCCTGACCACGCTCCTCGTGCTGCTCGGCCCCGCGCCGGGCGCCCGGGCCGCCGAGAACGGCGAGTGGGCCGTCTACCCGGCCGCCTCCAAGCTCGGCGGCCGCCCGTACTTCTACCTCTCCGCCGACCCCGGCACCACGCTCACCGACAGGGTCACCGTCGCCAACAAGACGGCCGCCCCGCTCACCTTCCGGCTGTACGGCGCCGACGCCTACAACACCGACCGGGACGGCGGCTTCGCCGTCCGCACCCAGAAGGAGAAGCAGACCGGCGCGGGCGCCTGGATCAGACCCGAGCGGACCCGGATCACCGTCCCGCCCCGCTCCGCCGTCACCGTCCCCTACACCCTGACCGTCCCCGCCGACGCCGACCCCGGCGACCACCCCGGCGCCCTCGTCGCCCTCGACGAGCGGATCGCCCCCGGCGGGAAGGGCTCCGTCGCCGTCGGCGTCCAGCGCGCGGTCGGCGCCCGCGTCTACCTGAGGGTCAACGGCCCGACCGTCCCCGCCCTCGCCGTCGAGGACGTCACCCTCGACCAGGACCGGCCGCTGGTCCCCGGCACCCGCACGAGCAGCGCCCTCGTCTCGTACACCCTGACCAACCGGGGCAACGTCACCCTCAACCCCAAGGTCGTCCTCAGGGCCGAGGGCCTCTTCGGCCGCACCCTCCTCGACCGCGACCTGGCCAAGGTCCCGGCCGAGCTGCTGCCCCGGCAGAAGATCCGGCTCACCGAGCGCTGGACCGGCTCCCCGCAGTTCGACTGGGGCGACGTCACCCTCACCGCCACCGCGAAGGGCGTGAAGGAGACCGGCGCCGTGTCCTTCCTGGCCCTGCCCTGGCTGGCGGCCTCGGTCCTCGTCGTGGGCGGCGCGGCCGGGCTCTACGGCCTGCGGATACGCCGCCGCCGGGCACTGAGTGCGTGACGCGGGCGCTCATCGGGGACAATGGCCCCCATGAGCGCTCGCAACCAAGAAACCGAAGCCGTCCACCGGGCCGGCTTCGCCTGCTTCGTCGGCCGCCCCAACGCGGGCAAGTCCACCCTCACGAACGCTCTGGTCGGCCAGAAGGTGGCCATCACCTCGAACCGGCCGCAGACCACCCGGCACACCGTCCGCGGCATCGTGCACCGCCCGGACGCGCAGCTGATCCTGGTCGACACCCCCGGCCTCCACAAGCCGCGCACCCTCCTCGGCGAGCGGCTCAACGACGTCGTGCGCACCACCTGGGCCGAGGTCGACGTCATCGGCTTCTGCCTGCCCGCCGACCAGAAGCTCGGCCCCGGCGACCGCTTCATCGCCAAGGAGCTCGCCGAGATCAAGAAGACCCCCAAGGTCGCCATCGTCACCAAGACCGACCTGGTCGACTCCAAGACCCTCGCCGAGCAGCTGATCGCCATCGACCAGCTCGGCCGGGAGCTCGGCATCGAGTGGGCCGAGATCGTGCCCGTCTCCGCCGTCGGCGACAAGCAGGTCCAGCTCGTCGCCGACCTGCTGATCCCGCTCCTCCCGCAGTCCCCGCCGCTCTACCCGGAGGGCGACCTCACGGACGAGCCGGAGCAGGTCATGGTCGCGGAGCTGATCCGCGAGGCCGCGCTCGAAGGCGTACGGGACGAGCTGCCGCACTCCATCGCGGTGGTCGTCGAGGAGATGATCCCGCGCGAGAACCGCCCGGCGGACCGGCCGCTGCTCGACATCCACGCGAACGTGTACATCGAGCGCCCCAGCCAGAAGGGCATCATCATCGGCCCCAAGGGCAGCCGCCTCAAGGAGGTCGGCATGAAGTCCCGCAAGCACATCGAGGCCCTCCTCGGCACCCCCGTCTTCCTCGACCTCCACGTGAAGGTCGCGAAGGACTGGCAGCGCGACCCCAAGCAGCTGAGGAAGCTCGGCTTCTAGCCGGAGCCCTCCACCGTCCGGCCGGAGGCCGGCGCAGCCGCCCGAAGCCCGTGAGGCCCCCTGGGGCCGAGTGGTGCGAGGACGGCAGTGGAAAAGGGGTCCCGAAGCGGCTGAGGAAGCTCGGCTTCTGAGAGGAACCCTCCGGCAAGGAGGAATCCTCCGGGTGTCCCGTCCGTGACCCGGTACGACTCGGGACGCCCGGCCCCTCCCCGGGACGGTGTGCCGCGTTGTTCCCCCGTGCCCCCCGGCGCGAGCATCCCTCCCGACATGTTCGGGAAAGGCCGGTCGGCCGGACACGGGGGAAAACATGGAAGCGGTCTTCGACAGTGACGCGACACCGGCCGGGGCCGTGGCCCTGGGGGAGGGCGTCGAGCTCTCCGTGCTCGCCGGAGGGTCCCTGGCCTGGCGGCGGAGTCCGGGACGGTACGGGCTCGCGCTGATCACGGGCGGGCGGCAGGAGTGGGAGCAGGACGGCCGGAGGGTGTCGCTGGGCCGGGGCGAGATGGTGCTGTACGACGGGGCGCACCCGTGCGAGGCCCGGGCCGCCGGCGAGGGCTCCCCGGCGGGCTCGGTCGTCCTGCACGTCCCCAAGCGGCTGCTGCCGTTCCGCGACGCCCAGGTCTCCCGGCTCCTCGCCGAGCCGCTCTCCGCCCGGCAGGGCGTGGGCCGGCTGTTCGCGCGCTTCCTCACCGGCCTGGGCGAGGAGGCGGCGCACTGCACCCCGCAGGACACGGACAGGCTCCGGACCACCGCCCTCGAACTGGCGGGCGCGGTGCTCGCCCACCACCTCGACCGGGACCAGGCCCTCCCGGACGACTCCCGGCAGCGCGCCCTGTTCCTGCGGATCGCCTCGTTCATCCGCGCCCATCTGGCCTCCGAGGACCTGACGCCCCCCACCGTCGCCTCGGCGCACCAGATGTCCGTACGCGCCCTGCACCGGCTCTTCGGGCACCACAACACCTCGGTCGCCGAGTTCATCCGCACGCAGCGCCTCGAACACTGCCGGCGCGATCTGGCCGCCCCGCACCTCGGCCACCTCACCGTGCACGCCATCGGCGCGCGCTGGGGGTTCCCGCAGCCCGCCGTCTTCAGCCGGGCCTTCCGCGCCGCGTACGGGCTGCCGCCGGGGGCGTACCGGCGCGGGCACGCAGGGGTAACCACTGGGCACGCTGTGCGAATGCCCCGGCGGGGGGAGGCTGGCTAGCGTCCTCTTCCGGGCGGTGGAACCACCACCGGCCGGAAACGGGAGGAAGAACCACATGCTGAAGAAGCTGATCGCGAGTGTGGCCGTGATCGCCGCGGCCGGGCTCGGCGCCGGCCTCTCCGCCTCGTCGGCGTCCGCCGACGCATGCCCGTCGGGCGCCCTCTGCGCCTACCTCTACACGGACTACCAGGGCACCCCGGGCACGGTCTACGGCAACAACACCAACCTGCTCCAGTACAACAAGTTCGACAACGCGGTCTCCGTGTCGAACTCGGGCACCCAGTGCAGCGTCCGCGTCTACAGCGGCACGGGCTACAGCGGTTCCTCGATGAACATCCCGCGCGGGTACGGCCTGGGCGACCTCTCCGGCACCCCGTACTACAAGAACATCGCGTCGAACTACTGGTGCTGATGCCGTGAACCTGCGACCAGCAGCCTTGTTCGTCCTGTGCCTGCTGGCAGTGGGCGGGTGCTCCTCGGCACCCGCCCACCGGGACGCGAGCAGCCTCCCCGTCCCCCTGGACGGGGCCACCGCCGTCGCCGAGCGACAGGCCGGGGCGCTGCACGAGGCCGAGGAACGAGCCGTCGAGGCGTGCATGCGCGGGCGCGGCTTCGCGTACGAGCCGATGCCGGCCGCCCGGTACGTCTCCGTCAACCCGTACGGGCTGCTCACGGAGGACGCGGCCAGGGACGACGGCTACAGCCTCGCCTCCACCGCCCTCGCCGGCCGCCCCACAGACCCCAACGCGCCCGCCCTCGCACGGCTGCCCGAGCCCCGGCGCACGGCCTGGCAGCAGGCGCTCATCGGCACCGGGAAGAAGCAGATCACCCTGACGACCGACGGCGCGCCCTCCCTGCGCGTCAACACCGACGGCTGCGTGTACCTGGCCCGCCGCGAGGTGTACGGCGGCGCGTGGGAGCAGGCGGAGATCGACGCCACCGGAGCGAGCACCCAGGTCGTCGCCCGGGTCGCCGCCGCCCCCGAGTTCCTGGCCGCCCAGCGGACGTGGGCGGCCTGCATGAAGGAGCAGGGCGAGAAGGTCACCACGCTCCAGGAGGCCAGGGGCCTCATCCAGCAGGCGGTGGCCCAGGACCGGGACGACCGCCCGGCCCTGCTGCGGACGGGCCGGCGCGAGCAGGAACTCGCGAAGCACGACGCGCTCTGCCAGGACCGCGGAGCCCTCGCCGAGGCCACGCGCACGGCCCAGGAGCGCGTCCAGGCCCGGCTGCCGAAGACCACATGGGCCAAGGCCACCCAGGTCAGGGAGCTGCGCGAGGCCGCATTGCGGCGGACCGGAGCGTGACCCCGGAGGGACGGTTCAGGCGCCTTCCTTGAGGACCCTCGTGACGAGGGTCCTCTGCGCGTCCGTGAGGCGCGGGTCGCGGCAGCGGACCGTGCGGCCGTCGATGTCGATCTCGTACGAGAAGCCGTCCGGCACGCCCCGGCCGTCGCCGCCGTCCCCGTCCGCGAGGACGGCGGAGGTCAGGGACTCCCATTCGGGTCCCGAGACCTCCACCTCCGCCGACCGCTCGATGCCCGCGAAACCGCCCGTGCGCCGCACTCGAATCCGCATGGGTCCTGTCTACCAGCCGGGATCAGTCGGTGGGTACGCCCACGGTCGACCAGGCCTTGACGACGGCCTGGATCTCCGCCCCGTCGCCGTACCGGGCCTTCGCCGCCGCGGCCGTGGCCCGGGCGAAGTCGGCGAAGTCGGTGTCCGGGGCCAGGGCGCCGCCCGTCATCACGTCGAACCAGATCTGCCCGGTCCGCTCCCAGGCGTTGCCGCCCAGCTCGGTCGCCGCGAGGTAGAAGGCGTGGTTGGGGATGCCCGAGTTGATGTGGACCCCGCCGTTGTCGCGGCTGGTGCGGACGTAGTGGTCCATCGTCGCGGGCTGCGGGTCCTTGCCGAGGACGTCGTCGTCGTACGCCGTGCCCGGCTCCTTCATCGAGCGCAGTGCCACGCCGGTCACGTCCGGGCCGAGCAGCCCTTGGCCGATCAGCCAGTCGGCCTGCTCGGCGGTCTGCCCGAGGGCGTACTGCTTCACGAGCGAGCCGAAGACGTCGGAGACGGACTCGTTGAGCGCGCCCGACTGGCCGTAGTACTCCAGGCCCGCCGTGTACTGGGTGAAGCCGTGGGTCAGTTCGTGGCCGATGACGTCCACCGGGATCGTGAAGTCGAGGAAGACCTCGCCGTCGCCGTCGCCGAACACCATCTGCTCGCCGTCCCAGAAGGCGTTGTTGTACTTCTCGTCGTAGTGGACGGTGCCGATGAGGGGCAGGCCGGCCCCGTCCATCGAGTCGCGTCCGTAGACCTTCCGGAAGAGGTCGAAGGTGGCGCCGAGGCCCGTGTGGGCGCGGTTCACGGTGGCGTCGGAGGAGGGGCCGTCACCCTCGGCGCGGACCTTCCGCCCCGGCAGCGTGGTGCCGTGCCCGGCGTCGTAGATCGTGCGCTTCGGCTTCTCGGAGTCCGTGGGCGCCGAGGCGGTCAGGCCCCGCAGCCCGGTGACGCGGCGGCGGGTCCGCAGGGCGCCGTCGTGCTCCAGGGTGCGGCGGGCGGCTTCGTTGCCTTCCTGGGCCAGCTTGTCGAGGACGTGGGGCGGGACGACGGTGCAGAAGACGGGAGTGTGGGGAGTCATGTCAGCAATGTGGCACTGAGTGATGCCACTGTCACGAGCTGAGACGAGGATTGGCGAAATGGAGTGATGGGTCACCTTTGGGGATTGACGCGGGCGCCGTCCCGCATACTGAAACGGAGCGTCCGGCACTCCCGGACCTGGGCTATGGTGACGCACATCATGCGTTTCGGGCTGCTTCTCCTTAGCTGCCGCGGCGAGGGCCTGTAGTCGTAGGCCGACCCCCTCCCCGCGGGTTTCGGTGTTGCGTCGAAAGTCGGCCTCCCCCAAGCTCTCGGCTTCGCTCGAGCAGGGGGGACCCCCGTTCTTGCCGGACCCGAGGAGCCCCACGCAATGTCCCAGTCGCCTTTCGTCAGCCGCCCGACGCCCGTCACCAACGCGACCCACACGCAGCAGCCGTCCGGGATGCCGATCCACAAGTACGGCCGGTACGAGGCCGTGACCATCCCCGACCGGACGTGGCCCGAGCAGCGCATCACCAAGGCGCCCCGCTGGCTGTCCACCGACCTGCGCGACGGCAACCAGGCGCTGATCGACCCGATGTCCCCGGCCCGCAAGCGCGAGATGTTCGACCTGCTCGTACGCATGGGCTACAAGGAGATCGAGGTCGGCTTCCCGTCCTCCGGCGAGACCGACTTCGCGTTCGTGCGCTCCATCATCGAAGAGGGCGCGATCCCGGACGACGTCACCATCTCCGTCCTGACCCAGGCCCGCGAGGACCTGATCGAGCGGACCGTGGAGTCCCTGATCGGCGCCAAGCGCGCCACGGTCCACCTGTACAACGCCACCGCGCCCACCTTCCGCCGGGTCGTCTTCCGCGGCTCGAAGGAGCAGATCAAGCAGATCGCCGTGGACGGCACCCGCCTGGTGATGGAGTACGCGGAGAAGCTGCTGGGCCCGGAGACCACCTTCGGCTACCAGTACAGCCCCGAGATCTTCACCGACACCGAGCTGGACTTCGCCCTGGAGGTCTGCGAGGCGGTCTGTGACGTGTGGCAGCCCGGCCCGGGCCGCGAGATCATCCTGAACCTGCCCGCCACCGTGGAGCGTTCGACGCCGTCCACGCACGCGGACCGCTTCGAGTGGATGTCCCGGAACCTGACCCGCCGTGCGCACGTCTGCCTGTCCGTCCACCCGCACAACGACCGCGGCACGGCCGTGGCGGCGGCCGAGCTGGCCATCATGGCCGGCGCCGACCGCATCGAGGGCTGCCTGTTCGGGCAGGGCGAGCGGACCGGCAACGTCGACCTGGTGACGCTGGGCATGAACCTGTTCTCGCAGGGCGTCGACCCGCAGATCGACTTCTCGCAGATCGACGAGGTGCGCCGCACCTCCGAGTACTGCAACCAGATGGAGGTCCACCCGCGCCACCCCTACGCGGGCGACCTGGTCTACACGGCCTTCTCCGGCTCCCACCAGGACGCCATCAAGAAGGGCTTCGACGCCATGGAGGCCGACGCGGCCGCCCAGGGCAAGACCGTCGACGAGATCGAGTGGGCCGTCCCGTACCTGCCGATCGACCCGAAGGACGTCGGCCGCTCCTACGAGGCCGTCATCCGGGTCAACTCGCAGTCCGGCAAGGGCGGCATCGCGTACGTCCTGAAGAACGACCACAAGCTGGACCTGCCCCGCCGGATGCAGATCGAGTTCTCGAAGATCATCCAGCAGAAGACCGACACCGAGGGCGGCGAGGTCACCCCGGCCGCGATCTGGGCCGTCTTCCAGGACGAGTACCTGCCCAACCCGAACAACGCCTGGGGTCGCATCCAGCTGCGTTCGGGCCAGTCGACCTCCGACACCGACGGCACGGACACGCTGACCGTCGAGGCGGTCGTGGACGGCGTCGACACCGTCCTGACGGGCTCCGGCAACGGTCCGATCTCCGCGTTCTTCGCCGCGCTGCAGTCCATCGGCGTCGACGCCCGCCTGCTGGACTACCAGGAGCACACGATGAGCGAGGGCGCCTCCGCGCAGGCCGCCTCGTACATCGAGTGCGCCATCGACGGCAAGGTCCTGTGGGGCATCGGCATCGACGCCAACACGACCCGCGCCTCCCTGAAGGCGGTCATCTCGGCGGTCAACCGCTCCGCCCGCTGACCCCTTCGCCCCCGCCGTCCGCTGCCCCGCACCCTTCCTCCCGGAGGGTGCGGGGCAGCGGCGCGTGTGATCCGCGTCACGGTTTGAGGTTCGTTCAGGTTCGCTTAAGGAAGATCGCCCCGGCATGCCGGAATCGGTGCCATATCAGGTGAGTTGACGGCACATCGGGGAATGGCGGAAGGTCGGCTCGTCCCGCTCGGACACTCCCCCCACGCACCCTCCCCGTACCTCCCTGACCTGGAGTTTCGCATGCGTACGACCGCTGCCGTGGCCGCCGTCCTCGCGGTGACCGGTGCCGCCCTCACCTGGGCCCCCGCCGCTTCCGCCACCCCCGCGGAGTGCGTGACGCAACCGCTCGGCACGGCCGGCCTGTACGCCGAGTTCATAGAGAAGGACTCCGTCCGCCACGCGGACTCCGAGGGCGCGGTCGCGGTCGGCGGCGACGCCACCCTCGGCGAGCCGGGCCTGTCCGGCTTCTCCGTCGGCTCCAAGCTCTCCGACGCCGACCTCGCCAAGCTGCCCGGCGGGCACAGCCTCGTCGTCGGCGGCACCCTCAAGGCCAACGGCGTGGTCCTGGTGAAGGGCTCCGGCGTCGCCGGCAAGGTCGTCGACAACTCCCGGGGCGGCGGCTTCGACGTCGACGGCGACAAGGTCGCGACCGGTCCCTCCCCGATCGACTTCGGCAAGGAGTTCACCGAGCTCCGCAAGCGCTCCACCGCCTGGGCGGGCGTGCAGCCCAACGGCGAGGCGGCCGTCGACGGGCGCAGCCTCTACCTCACCGGCACCGACGCGAAGCTGAACGTCTTCGCCCTGAGCAGCGCCGACCTGGAGAAGGCCGGCGAGATCTACCTCAAGGTCCCGGTCGGCTCCTCCACCCTCGTGAACGTCATCGGCACCTCGTACGACATGCAGGCCAAGCCCACCTCGGGCGTCTGGATCTCCGAGGGCGGCGCGTACGTCCAGGACGACTACGACCAGCACACCGACGGCCACAAGAGCATCCGCTCCAAGCTGCTGTGGAACTTCCCGCAGGCCGAGACCGTCAAGAAGAACTACGCCGCCTGGCCCGGCGCGATCCTCGCGCCCAACGCCGCCGTCAGCATGGGCGGCAAGGGCGGCTACGGCCCCGGCCACATCAACGGCTCCGTGATCGCCGAGTCGCTGGACACCGTCCCCGGCGCCGAGACCCACCAGATGAACTTCACCGGCTGCCTCCCCGAGGTGACCACCCCCGGCCCGGTCGTCACCCCCGGGACGCCCAAGCCGACCGACACCCCCGCGCCCAAGCCGTCGGTCACCACCCCGGCGCCCGAGGGCACGCCGACCGCCCCGGAGGGCACCGAGACCCCCTCCGCGTCGCCGTCCACCCCGGGCGCCCCGGGCGAGACCCCCGACGGGACCCCCTCGGGCACGGCCCCGGCCCCGGCTCCGTCCGCCACCCCGGAGGGTGATCTCGCGACGACCGGTTCGGCCATCGGTCCGGGCGTGATCGGAGCCGCCGTGGCCGCCGTCGTCGTCGGCGGAGGCTTCCTGGCCTTCGCGAAGCGCCGTCGCCGCACTTCCTGAGCGCGCGAGAGCGGTGGCATGTCTCGGCCAACTAGGCGGCGAACTCCTGACGGGGTGCTGACGCCACATCGAGGATGTGGCTAACATCACGCCAACGCCGGCAGTGCAGCCGGGCCGTTGAGGAGGTGCGTGTGCGGTCTGCCCGGAATTCACGTGGTGGGAAACTCGGCATCTGCGGAATCCGCACCTCCTGGAGCACCGTCGGAGACGGCGAGTTCTTCTGCGAGGAGTGCGGGGGCGACCGCAACTACCGGCGGCGCACCGGCCGCCGCAGGTTCGCCGTCCTGGGCGTCCCCGTCCTGCCCCGGGGCTGTACGGGCCCCGTCGTCGAGTGCGCCGCCTGTCACGCGCACTTCGGTACGGAGGTGCTCGACCACCCGACGACGAGCCGTTTCTCGGCGATGCTGCGGGACGCCGTGCACACCGTCGCCCTGGCCGTCCTCGCGGCCGGCGGCACCGATTCCAGCGAGGTCCTGGACCGGGCCGTCAGCGCGGTCCGGTCCGCCGGCTTCGCCGAGTGCACGGCCGTCCAGCTCGTCGACCTCGTCGAGGCCCTGGAGGCCGACACCGGGCGCTTCATGCCCGAGGTGAACCCCGAGGGCACGCTCCTCGCGATCGAGCTCCACGAGGCCCTGGAGCCGCTCACCCCGCACCTGGCCCCCGCCGGGCGGGAGTCGATCCTGCTCCAGGCCGCCCGGATCGCCCTCGCGGACGGCGCCTACAGCCCGGCCGAGACCGAGGTCCTCGGAACCGTCGGGAACGCGCTCGCGCTCGCCCCCGAGGACACCGTCCGCCTCCTCGCCTCGGCCCGGACCGTCTCCTAGCCGGGGCCCGTCAGCCGAAGGCGGGCAGCGCGAGGGCGACCGTGCCCCAGCAGGCGAGCGCCGTGGGGACGAGGAGGAACACCGCCCCGATCAGCGTCTTGACCACGGAGCCCACGCCCTTGAGGGGGGTCGCCCTGGACGGCTCGCGCGGGTGGTAGGCGATCCTGATGGTCTCGCCCCTGGCCTTGTCGCCGGCGCCGACGGGACGGAGCTTTCCGGTGGTGTCCGTGTACGCGTAGGTGCCCCGGCCCTCGATGAGGACGGGGTCCGCCTCCACGGTGATGCCGTGGCGGGGCAGGTACCAGTCCTCCCACGCCGTCCACAGCGCCAGCCAGGCGAGGAAGCCGAACCCCCCGGCGACGAAGCCGAGCATCAGCACCGCGACCGCCCGGTCCAGGTCCTTCCCGGCGACCCCGACGGCCACGGAGAAGGCGACGAGCAGCAGGCCGAACGCCAGGGGGACCCGGGTGAGGGCGGCTCCGACCTTCTCCTCTTCCTCCTCGCCCCCCTCCTCCGCGTCCGCGGCGCCGAGGGCGGTGACGACGACGAGGGCGGAGCCGTCGACCGGCTCCTCCCCGGCACGGTCCGGCAGCGCGCCGTTCACGGCGTCCGCGAAGACGCCGGCGGCGGCCCTGCTCACGTCCTCGATCCGGTACGAGACCGCCTCGGCCCCGGTCGGAGCCGTCAACTCGACGGTGACGTCACGGCCTTCGGCGCGGATCCGCGCGATCGCCGCCAGCGGGATGCGCACCTCCTCGCGAGGACGGCGCAGCAGCAACGCCTCGCCCTCGGAACGGAGTTCGGCGTTCCCGTCCCCCAGGAGGACGGGTATGGGCGAAGAGATCGACATGGGGGTGATGGTAGGACCTGCGTTGCCGTACCGTCCGCCCTGTGAACATGGTGAACGTGGTACTCGTCTGCGCCGCCGTCGTGTCCGTGCCGGCGTGCGTCTTCAGCCTGATGGTGATGGCCGGTTCGCGGCAGGAGGCGAAGCGGATGAAGGCGCTCGACGAGACGGGCGTCCTGGTCCAGGCGCGTCTGGTGCATCTGGTGCCGTTCGGCAACAGGGGCACCGCGCACGTCCGGTACGAGTTCCCGGGGCTGAACGGGGAGACCGCCCGGTACGACACGGGCGTGACGGCCTACCCGGTCCACGTGGTGGACGAGACGTACCCGCTCGTCCACCACCCCCGGAACGTGAAGAGCGTGTACCAGGGGACGAGGGCGGCCGTCCGCACCGAGCGCAGGGCCCAGGAGGGCTTCATGAAGGGCGCCGGCTGGATCGCGTGCTTCTTCTTCCTGACGGGCGGCCTCTCGATCACGGCCCTGGTCCTCTGACGCCCCTGGGCCTTTCAGACCGGTACGGCCCCGAGCCGCTCGAACACCGCCCGCGCCGCGGCCAGTTCCCGGCGGGCCGTCGCCTCGTCGCCCACCGCCCGGCGGGCCGCCGCGAGCAGCGTCCGCACCCGCGCCGCCTCGTACGGCACCCGCAGCTCCAGCCATCCGGCGAGCGCCCGGCGCAGCAGCCGCAGCGCGGGCCGGGGCCGGGCCTCCGCGAGCGCCACCGCGCCCCGCGCCGAGTCGGCCATCGCCCGGAGCAGCGGTACGTCCCCGGCCAGGACCTCCAGTTCGGCGGCCGCGCCCGCCGCCCCCGGCGCGTCGTGGACGGCGAGGGCCACTTCCGTACGGGCCGAGAGGAGCCGGGCCCGGCCGAGGAGGTCGTGGCGGGGGTCGCTCTGGCAGGCGAGCGCCAGCTCGACGCCCGCCACCGCCGCCTCGGCCCGGCCCTGCGCGAGCCGCAGCAGCGCGAGCCCCGGCTGCGGGATCCGGCCCAGCTCGTGCGCGTGCGCGTACGAGACGGCGGCCTGCTCCAGGCGGCCCTGGCGCCGTTGGACGTCCCCGGCGGCGCAGTACGCGGCGGCCGCCGCGTCCAGGCGGTCCACCGGCACCTCCCGGCACGCCTGCCGCGCCTCCGCCTCCGCGAGCGCCCACGCCCCGAGGAGGTCGAGGACCTGGACCCGGTGCGCCCGGCACACCCCCCGGAAGGGGTTCTCGCCGGAGGGGACGGGGCCCGTACCGGCCGGGCGGCCGGTCCACGGGGGCGCGCACCACTCCATCGCCGCGTTCGTCCACTCCACGGAGCGGCCGAACTCCGCCGCCTCCCCGCACCGGGTCAGGACCAGGTCGTACAGCAGGCCCGTGAACAGGCCGGTCAGTTCGCCCGCCGCGACCGCGCGCATCGCCTCGTCCAGGAGCGCCAGGGCCTCGGCGCGGCGGCCGTGCGCGAGGAGGACCGAGGCCTCGGCCTGGCGGCTCAGGGCGAGCAGGTCGGGGCTGCCGGAGCGGAGCGCGAGCCGGGTCATCCGGCGGGTCGCGGCGAGGGCGGCCGCGCGGTCGCCGCCGGCCGTCGCCTGCTCGGCGTCGGTCCACGCGGGGAGGCACTGCTCGGGGCAGGGCGGCTCGTCGTCCAGATGGTGGTGGGCCCGGTGCAGCCAGCCGGCCGCCGCCGCGGGCCGCCCCAGGCCCTCGTACTCGTACGAGAGCCACCAGGCGGCGAGCCCCGCGCCCCGGTGGTCGCCGCCCGCCACGTACGCCGCGTGGGCCCGCAGCCGGGCCGCGACGGACTCGTCCACGTGCCCCGACCACCAGGCCGCTTCGGCCAGGATCATCAGGTCGCCGGCGGTCGGCGCGCGGGAGGGGTGCGCGTCGTGGGCGCGCAGCAGTCCGTACGCCTCGGCCCAGGACTCGCGGGCCGCCGCGCTCCTCGCCCGCGCGATCCGGTCGGTCGTGGGTGCGGACATGGCCCTCACCTCTTCCGGGTCCTTCTCAGGGTAGGACCGGGAAGGGGCGAGGGCCCCGCGAGCCGCTAGTCGATCGCGCCGCTCGCGCGCAGCATGTCCTCGCGCTCGACGATCTTCACGCGCTCGCGGCCCTGCGGCTCGCCGAGCGCCTTCTCGGCGGCGTCGAGGGCGTACCAGCCCTCCCACGTCGTGTACGTGACGCCCTTGCCCTCCAGGAAGGACACGACCGCGTCCTCCTCCGGGGTCTCGGGGGCGAGCAGGCGCCCGTTCGCGAAGTCGTCCAGGAGGTTCGCCACGGTCTCGTTGGCGTCGCCCTTGGTGTGGCCGATGAGGCCGACGGGGCCGCGCCGGATCCAGCCGGTGCAGTACGTGGAGGCCAGGTGCTCGCCGGTCTCCTCGATCACGCGGCCGCCCTGGTCCGGGATGGTGCCGGAGACGGCGTCCCAGGGGATCTTGGGCAGCTCGTCGGAGAGGTAGCCCACGGCCCGGTACACGGCCTGGACGTCCCAGTCGGTGGTGGTGCCGGTGCCCTTGACGTTGCCCGTGCCGTCGAGCTCGGTGCGCTCGGTGCGCAGGCCGACGACCTGCCCGTCCTCGCCGAGGATCTCGACGGGGGACTCGAAGAAGTGCAGGAAGAGCTTGTGCGGGCGGTCGCCGACGTCGCGGATCGCCCAGTTCTCCAGGGTCTTGGCGACCATGTCGGTCTGCTTGTTCTTGCGGCGCTCGGCGATCGAGCCCTCGTCGTAGTCGATGTCCTCGGGGTTGACGATGACCTCGATGTTCGGCGAGTGGTCGAGCTCGCGCAGCTCCATCGGGCTGAACTTCGCCTGTGCCGGACCGCGACGGCCGAAGACGTGGATCTCGACGGCCTTGTTGGCCTTGAGGCCGTCGTGGACGTTCGCCGGGATCTCCGTGGGCAGCAGCTCGTCCGCCGTCTTGGCGAGGATCCGCGCGATGTCCAGGGCCACGTTGCCGACGCCGAGGACGGCGACCTTCTCGGCCTCCAGGGGCCAGGTGCGCGGGACGTCCGGGTGGCCGTCGTACCAGGACGCGAAGTCGGCCGCGCCGTACGAGCCGTCGAGCTCCACACCGGGAATCCTCAGCTCGCGGTCGAACATGGCGCCGGTCGAGAAGATCACCGCGTCGTAGAAGGAGCGCAGGTCGTCGAGGTGGACGTCGGTGCCGTAGTTCACGTTGCCGAAGAGGCGGACCTGCGGCTTGTCGAGGACCTGGTGGAGGGCGGTGATGATGCCCTTGATGCGCGGGTGGTCGGGGGCGACGCCGTAGCGGATCAGGCCGAACGGCGCGGGCATCCGCTCGAAGAGGTCGATCGACACGCCCGGCTCGGCGGCGGCGTCGGACTTCAGCAGCGCATCGGCGGCGTAGATTCCGGCGGGGCCGGCGCCGACGATCGCGACCCGGAGGGGGCGGGGCATGACGGGGTTTCCCTTCGCAAGCGACGTGGCGGCGAAGCCGCCGACACTTAGGCCACCCTAAATAACGCCTCGCGCGGAGTGGTACCCGCCCCCGGTCTATGGCCTCATAAGGTCAACTTATGACTTCCATAAGTAACCCTAGAAGGCGCCGGAGACCGACTCGGGATCGACGAACGCCATGACCGCCCAGGCGACCGTACCGGTCAGGCCGGCGAGCGCGACGAGGGTGCAGAGCAGGCCGAGCGCGAGCTCCCCGCGCCGGAACAGGGCGGTCCTCGGGAGGACGACGTTCCCCGGGTCGACGGGGTCGTAGCTGACCTTGACGGCGATGCCGCCGGCCCAGGTGAACACATGGCGGATCAGCCCCGCCGGGTCCGTGTACAGGTACATCCCCGGCCTCTCCGGGACCTCGGCGGCGAAGGTCGTGATGCCGTGCCGGACCAGACGCCACTCGCGGTACCAGTTGGCCAGCGCGTTCGCGCCGAGGGCGAGGGCCGCGACCGCGACGATCCCTCCGGGCGCGAAGGCGATCACGGCGACCGGTTGCCCGGCGACGGCCATGAGCACGCACGAGAGGACGAGCAGCCCGAAGGCGCCGGCCGACAGCCACATCACGCGCCGCAGCTTCCTCGACCGCCGGCTCAGGGGGAGCCCGCGCGTCTCCACGAGGGCGGTCCCGTCGGCCGCCGTGTCCCGCCCGGGCGTCCCCGGCAGGGCGGCGTTCACGGTCTCGGCGAACATGCCGGCCCCCGCCTCGCTCACCCCGTCGATCCGGTGCACGTAGCGGGTCGTTCCCGCCGGAGCCGTCAGCTCGACGGTGAGCGTCCGCCCCTCGGCCCGTATCCGCTCGACCGCCGCCAGCGGGATGCGCGTCTCCTCGTGCGGGCGGCTCAGGAGCAGCGCGTCGCCTTCGAGTTGGAGGGAGGCCTTCTGGGAGCCCTGGACGACGGGTGTGGACGGGGTGATCGGCATGGACGGGATGGTAGGGGCGGGGCCCGGTTCACGGGAGGGGGGCCGCCCGGGGGTTGGACGGCGCCCGCTTCCGTTTCGTGGCACGGGGGTTGGCCCCATCCCGGGCGCGGGGGTCGCCACCATGTCCGCGGCCGGACCCGCGTGATCGGCTGGGGGGATGAGAGAACGCATCGGTTGTGCCGCGTGGATCGCGGGTGTGGTCCAGTTCTTCGTCGTCCACGGAATCGTGGAGTCCGCCTGGGCGAGTCCCTACAGCTGGGCCCACAACAACATCAGCGACCTGGGGAACGCGCTCTGCGCGCTCCAGGGCGAGCCGGAGCCCCGCTTCGTATGCTCGCCCGAACACGGCCTGATGAACGGCTCGTTCGTCGCCCTCGGCGTCCTGCTCGCCGTCGGCGCCGTGCTGACCGGCCCGCTGTGGCGCCGGGGCGCCGCCGCCGTCACGGCGCGGGCCCTGCTGACCGTGGCCGGCCTCGGCTTCGTCCTCGTGGGCCTCGCGCCCGCCGACACCGACGAGAACCAGCACGTCCTCGGCGCCCTCCTCGTCATGGGCCTGGGCAACATCGGCCTCGTGGCGGCGGGCGGCGGCCTGGCCCGGGAGCTGCCGGGCGCGCTGCGTCGGGCCGCGAGCGTGCTCGGCCTCGTCGCGCTGACGGCCTTCGGGCTCTTCCTGTCCCGCCACTACCTGGGCCTCGGCATGGGCGGCATGGAGCGCGTCGCCGCGCTGCCCGTCCTGCTGTGGGCGACGGCGGCGGGCGCGTACGGCCTCGGTCGACTGCCCGCGCGACGGCTCACTTCGGCTTGAAGAGGATCTTCTCCGAAGGGATCGTCATCCGCACCGTGTTGCCGTTGGTGATCTCGACGATCCGGTGCAGCCCGATCTGCTCCTTCGGGTCGGTCTGCGTCAGGTCGAGGAACTTGTCCGCGGCTCCCGCCAGGTAGGCGGGGAGGGCGTCGAGCGTGGTGTTGCCGAGCGAGAAGTACTCCTTCATGCGCCGGAAGAGCTTCGGGAGGATCACCACGTCGCCGGTGATCGAGTCCATCCCGGTGATCTTCGCCCCGCTGAGGGTCACGTCACCCATCGAGTCGGTCGCGATGTTCCAGATGCCCTTGCCGACCCCGGCCTGCGCCTCCGCCTTGCCGTCGGCCAGCGCGTTGCGCAGCACGGGGAGCAGGCCCTCGTAGAACGTCGGATACACCAGACCCTCGGAGAGCAGGTGGTAGTTGGCCGTCCTCTCCTTCAGGAGCTTCACCGACACGTCCAGCTCATAGCCACTGGCCCCCGGCGGCTCGCCCACGCAGGCGAACGCCACGCAGCGGCCGAAGACGTCGGCGCCGTTGGTGAGGATGAAGCCCGGGACCGACTCCGGGGTCGCCGAGATCATGTCGTGCGGGTGGTGCGGGTCGGGGGTCCGCCGGATGTCGCTGAAGCCGAGGAACGTCAGCAGCGCGTCCGTGGCCTGGTCGCCGAACTTGGCCGGCTGGCGCTTCTCGTCCCCGTAGTTCCCCGAGTAGTGGGTCTCCAGCGCGTCGATGCCTTCGAGTCGGATGTCGACGTGCCCGTCGCGCGCCGGCTGGGGCTTCTCGCAGCCCCGGACGAGCTTCCACTCGCCCACGTAGTCCGGAATGAAGGGGACGGTGTCCCCGTCGGGGGCCGTGAAGCCCGAGAGATGGAAGGATCCCTTGATCAGCAGCATGGGCATGGTGACTCCCACGGCGATGTGCGTGCGGCATGGAAGGGAACCGGTTCTCCTCCTTCCATGCTGCGACCGCGCGCGTCGGAGCGCCAACGGGGGAGGGGCGGATATGGGCCGACGCGGCAGCAGATGGACGCTCGACGAGGAGAACTGGTCGCAGCCCTGGTGGATGCCGCTCACCGCCGTGGTCCTCGCGGCCGTGACCTGGGGCCTCCTCGGCCTCGTCGAAGGCGGCTGCCGAACCGGCCCCCGCGGCGGCTGCGTTGCCGCCGAGGGCTACCGGCTCAACGGCTGGGTCCTCGCCCTCGCCGCCATACCCGCGTACGCCGTCGTCATCACGGGTCTGGCCGCGGACCGCTGGCCGCCCGCGCTCGGCCTCACCCTCGGCGGGACGGCCTGCGCGGCGTACACGCTCACACAGGGGCGTACGCCGGCGCACTTGGCCATCACCGGCGCACTCCTCGTCCTCGCGGCGCTCGCGCCCGCGCTGACGTGGTGGCGCAAGCGTCGGGCGGCGTCGCTCACTCCTTGACGCCGGCGGCGAAGGCGGTCCGGGCGGCGGCCGGGGCGATGAGGACGGGGCCGTCGGTGACCTTGCCGTCGCGGACGGGGGCGACGCCGGTGAAGTCGTATGCGCCCTCGACGCGGTTGCCGCCTCCACCGTTGCCGCGGCTGCTCTTGAACCGGTGGGCGTTGTTCAGGTCGTACGCGCGCGTCGTCTGAAGTCCTCCGCCGCCGGCTCGATCAGGGCCGGCTTCGCCACCTCGGTGAAATAGGACGCGTACGGTGATGTGTTGATGGGCTTCCGGACCGGCTGTTCGAAAAAACTGCCGGTTTGTAGGGCCTCTTCGATTCTTACCGCCACGTCCGGCTGGGGCTTTCGAATTCCCCGCTCGAACAGTCCGATGTACGCCCCTGATGCGAACACCCGTATGTCCAGCTCGTTCTGAGTGGGTCCCGTCGCCCCGTGGCGTTCCTTGAGGGGCTCACCGGAGAACTCCCACGGCTCCTGCCGCTTGCTCTTGGCCATGGATTAACTCCCCAACCCTACGCCGCAGTTGTACGACCTGCGCGTCTGCCGATTCTACGGATCTGCCCGCACCCTGGAGAGGCGAAGCGGGAAATGGATTCAGAAAGGCATACGTTGGTGAAGGAAGACACCATGAAGGCGATCTCGGGGACGGCAGGAACCGCACAAGAGGCGGTGGCGGAATTGCGCGAGGCACTCGCGAGGGCGGGAATCACCCTGCCCTCGCTCGGGCTCGACGTCGTCACGCTCGCCGCGGAGCCCCCGCGGCCGCTCGTGGAATTGGGATGCTGCACGGTGGAAACGGCCCGGCTCCTCGCCGCCGCCGTACTGCCGAGGGAGGAGAGTCGCTCGTGACGCTGCCCATCGGGTCGTACGTCGTCGAGATCCGCACCGGACGGGTCGGGACGCTCATGGGGCGTGAGGGTCCGTACGTCCAGATCCGGCCGCTGGGGGGCGGACGGGAGTGGGACGTGGAGCCGGAGGGGGTGCGGGAGGCCACCTCGGCGGAGCGGCTGAGCGCGGCGACGGCGCACGTCAACGCGCGGAGCCGGGGCGAGGTGCCCTGAGCGGCCCGTGACCCTGGGTCACGTCTGTTAGTCCATCCGCCGCGCCCGCGCTGCACGCACCTCGCAGCCCCGGTTACGTGGTCGTCGCGAACCGGTTCGGGTTCGTCGACCACGAAAGGGAAGCGAGGTGTTCGGCATGGCGGGATCGGCGTACCGGCTGGCCGCGGTGTCCGCGGCGGCAGGCGCGTTGCTGGCGGGGGGACTCACGGGGGCCGAGGCGACGGAGGGGAGGGGCGCGGAACCGGAAGGGCGGTACGTGGTCGTCCTCAAGGACTCGGCCCGCGACCGGCTCGAAACGGTCGTGCAGGGGCACGGGCGGGACCACGGGGCGCGGGCGGGCTTCCGGTACCAGGACGCGATCGTCGGGTACTCGGCGGTGATCCCGGAGTCCCAGGTGGCCGCGCTGCGGGCGGACCCGAACGTCAAGGCGGTCGCCCCCGATCTGCCCGTGCACGCCACCCAGCAGGTGCTGCCGACCGGGGTGGACCGGATCCAGGCCGACGTGAGCAGTACGGCCGCCGGGAACGGGTCGGGCGGCGTCGACGCGGCGGTGGCGATCCTCGACACCGGGATCGACACCGGACACCGCGATCTCAACGTGGTCGGCGGCTACAACTGCATGAATCCCTTCCTGCCCAACTCCTACCGGGACAACAACGGCCACGGCACCCACGTGGCCGGCACCGTCGCCGCCCGGGACAACGGCGACGACGTGGTCGGGGTCGCGCCCGGCGCCCGGCTGTACTCGGTGAAGGTGCTCGGCGCCAACGGCAGCGGAAGCACCTCCAACATCATCTGCGGGCTCAACTGGCTGGCGAACAACGCCGCCCGGTACGGCATCAAGGTCGCGAACATGAGCCTCGGCGGCGACGGGGCCGACGACGGCAACTGCGGGAACAGCAACCAGGACCCCTGGCACCAGGCGATCTGCAACGTGGTGAAGAACAAGGGCGTCACCCTGGTGGCCGCGGCCGGCAACAGCACCGACGACATCGCCAACCACCGGCCCGCCTCCTACGACGAGGTCCTCACCGTGACCGCCATGGCCGACTTCAACGGGCAGTCCGGCGGAGGCGCCGCCGCGACCTGCCGGGCCGACGTCGACGAGACGGCGGCCGACTTCTCCAGCTTCGCCGTGAGCACGGCGGACGCCGCCCACACCATCGCCGGTCCGGGGGTGTGCATCAACTCCACCCGCAACGGCGGCGGCACCACCGTCCTCTCCGGTACGTCGATGGCCTCGCCGCACGTGGCCGGCACGGCCGCGCTGTGCATCGCCGCCGGGCCGTGCGCGGGCCTGTCCCCGGCCGGAGTGGCCGCCGAACTCCGCGGCCACGCCTCGGCCCAGCCGCTCTCGTACGGCTTCGCGGGCGACCCGAACACGCCCGTCGCCGGGCGCTACTACGGGTACCTCGTCCACGCCGGCGGCTACTGAGCACACACCACCGCCCCCCGCTGACGGTGTCAGCGGGGGCTGCGGCGCACCCGCTGGACCTCGCGGGTGACGGCCCAGGGGTCGGCGACCGGACCGAGGTGGGCGAGCTTGTCGGGGTTGAGGACCGCGCGGATGGTCTGGACCCGCCCGTCGAGGACGTCGAGGGCGAAGATCTGGAGGATCCCGCCGTCGCGGTCGCGGTAGATCGCGCCGGGCTGGCCGTTGACCTCGTGCGGCTCGCACGTGACGTCGATCGCGACGAGGGAGGGGAAGACCGCGCCGAGGAGCCGCGCCACCTTCTCCGCGCCCACGATGGTCCGGGCGAAGCGCGGGGCCTTGCCGCCGCTGTCGCCGACGAGCTGGACGTCGGCCGCCAGGAGGTCCTGGAGCCCGCCGACGTCGCCGTTCCTGAGCGCGTCGAAGAACCGGGTGGAGAGCTCCTGCCGCTCCCGGCGGTCGGCCGTGAAGCGGGGGCGTCCGTCGTGCATGTGCCGCCGGGCCCGTACGAGCAGCTGACGGCAGGCCGCCTCCGAGCGGTCCACGGCCTCGGCGATGTCCTGGAAGTCGAAGGCGAAGACCTCCCGCAGGAGGAAGACCGCCCGCTCCAGGGGGCTGAGCCGTTCCAGGAGCAGCAGCGCCGCCATCGAGACCGAGTCGGCCAGCTCCACCGCGCGAGCCGGGTCCTCGTACGGATCGCTGAGCAGCGGCTCGGGGAACCAGGGGCCGACGTACTCCTCGCGCCGCACGCGCGCGGAGCGCAGGACGTCGATCGAGAGACGGGTGACCGTGGCGGAGAGGAACGCCTTGGTCGACGTGGGCCGGGTCGAGGAGCCGTCGAAGCGCAGCCAGGTCTCCTGGACCGCGTCCTCGGCCTCGCTGACGCTGCCGAGGATCCGGTAGGCGATCGAGAACAGCAGGGGGCGCAGTCCCTCGAACTCCTCGACCTTGCTGAACTCCTCGGCCTTGCTCATGACGGCGTCCTCTCCCCGTACCGGTGAAACTTCATGATCATCCAGGCGGGCGGGTCCGTCAGTGGAACCGGCCGACCTCGTAGTCGCCCGCCGGCTGCCGGGTGATGACGTTGATCCGGTTCGCCAGGTTCATGAAGGCGATGTGGAGGACGAGGGCGGTGAGCTGCTCCTCGTCGTAGTGCCGGGCGGCCCGCTCCCAGACCTCGTCGCTGACGCCGCCGGCCCCGTCGGCGGTCCGGGTGCCCTCCTCGGCGAGTTCGAGCGCGGCGCGCTCGGCCTCGGTGTAGACGGTGGCCTCGCGCCAGGCCGCCACCAGGTGGAGCCGCAGCGCCGTCTCGCCGGCGTGGGCGGCCTCCTTCGTGTGCATGTCGATGCAGACGGCACAGCCGTTGATCTGGCTCACGCGCAGCGAGACCAGCTCCTGGGTCGTGATCGGGAGCCTCGACTCCCTGACCGTCATGCCCGCCGCCATCACGTGCTTGAAGGCCTTGCCGGCGGTGGCGCTGGCGAAGAGGTTCAGTCGTGCGTCCATGGGGTGCTCCTCGGGGTGGGTCGTCTATCGGTCACACCCACGAGACGAGGCAGCCCGAGCCCCTGTGACACGGCCAGGTGTGACCCGCGTCTCCCCGGGGCCGTGAGTCCCTCCTGTCAGTGCCGTACGGGAGAATGGACCGCATGAGTCTGTTCCGCGACGACGGCATCGTGCTGCGCACCCAGAAGCTGGGCGAAGCGGACCGCATCATCACGATCCTCACGCGCGGTCACGGCCGCGTACGCGCCGTCGCGCGGGGCGTGCGCCGGACGAAGTCGAAGTTCGGGGCGCGCCTCGAACCCTTCTCGCACGTGGACGTGCAGTTCTTCGCCCGGGGGAGCGAACTGGTCGGACGCGGCCTTCCGCTGTGCACGCAGAGCGAGACCATCGCCGCGTACGGCGGCGGGATCGTCACCGACTACGCCCGGTACACCGCCGGCACGGCCATGCTGGAGACGGCGGAACGGTTCACCGACCACGAGGGCGAGCCCGCCGTCCAGCAGTACCTGCTCCTCGTCGGCGGTCTGCGGACGCTCGCCCGGGGCGAGCACGCCCCCCACCTCATCCTCGACGCCTTCCTCCTCCGCTCCCTCGCCGTGAACGGCTACGCGCCCAGCTTCGAGGACTGCGCGAAATGCGGCCTCCACGGGCCGAACCGGTTCTTCTCGGTCGCCGCGGGCGGGGTCATATGCGGTGACTGCCGGGTCCCCGGAAGCGTCGTACCCTCCACCGAGGCCATCGGTCTGCTCAGCGCGCTGCTCACCGGCGACTGGGCGACGGCGGACGCGTGCGAGCCGCGTCACGTCAGGGAGGGCAGCGGGCTCGTGTCCGCCTATCTCCACTGGCACCTGGAGCGCGGCCTGCGCTCGCTGCGGTACGTGGAGAAGGGCTGACGAGGGCCCGGAGGGCGCGGTCGCGCACGGACGGCCGTGCGCAGGGGGAGGAGTGCGGGCGATGGAGAACGACGCGGACCTGCCGCGGCGGATCGGTGTCTACACCGTCGAGCGGGAGCTCGGCGCGGGCGGCATGGGGACGGTCTACCTCGCCCGGTCCCCGGGCGGCCGGGCCGTCGCGGTCAAGGTGGCCCGCCCCGAGCTGGCGGCCGACCCGCACTTCCGCCGACGGTTCCGCGCGGAGGTCGAGGCCGCCCGCCGGGTCGGCGGTTTCCACACGGCCCCGGTCGTGGACGCCGACCCCGACGCGAAGGTGCCCTGGCTGGCCACCGCGTACATCCCCGGACCCACGCTCGCCGAGCTGATCGAACTCCAAGGCCCCATGGACGAGGGGCGGTTGAGGTCCCTCGGGGCCGCTCTCGCGGAAGCGCTCCAGGCCGTCCACGCCTGCGGGCTCGTCCACCGGGACCTCAAGCCGGGGAACATCATCATGGCCGAGGACGGACCCCGCGTCCTCGACTTCGGCATCGCGCGGGCCGTGGAGTCCACCCGGCTCACCGCCACCGGCGCGGCCTTCGGCACCCCCGGCTACCTCGCGCCCGAGCAGGCGCAGGGCGAAGACGTCGGCGCCGCCGCCGACGTCTTCGCCCTCGGCGCCGTCCTCGTCGCGGCGGCCGGCGGCCGCGCCTTCGGCACCGGCACGCCCATGGGGCTCATGTACCGCTCGGTCCACGAGCCCGCGGACGTCTCCGCCCTGCCGGGGGAGCTGCGGCCACTGGTCGCCGCCTGCCTGTCCAAGGACCCGGCCGACCGTCCCGCGCCGGAGGAGCTTCTGCGCGCGCTGAGGGCGGACGCGGGCGCGGGGCCGGTGCCGGCCGCGCGCCCGAGCCCAGGCCCTGTACCGACTCCGAGTCCGGATCCGCGCCGGAGCCCGGACCCCGTACCGGACGCGAGCCCGGACCCCGTACTGGACGCGGACCTGGATCCCGTACCGGACGCGAACCCGGACCCCGTCCCCGTCCCCGTACCGAACACGCTCGTGCTCGCCGCCCCCGACCGGACGCGTGTCGAGCCGCCCGCCCCGGCCGGACCCCCGCGCAGGCCCCGCACGGTCACCCTCGTGATCGTGGCCGTCGCCGTGACGGGCGCGCTCGGGGGCGGTCTGCTCGCGTTCACCCGGCAGGGGGACGAGGTCAAGGGCGCCGGGCCCTCCGTCACCGCTTCGGATTCCCGGTCGGCCACGGCCTCCCGGTCGGCCACGACGGAGGCCTCCGCCCCGCCGACCACCACGCCTCCCGCCCCGCCCGGGGCGAGCGCGGCCCCCAAGGACAGGGTCACCGTCGTCGTGACCGCCGCGAGTGACGAGACGAGCTGGGTATCGGCGAAGGGCGACGACGGCCACGTGCTGTTCGACGGAGTGCTGACCGTCGGCGAGACCAGGACCTTCACGGACAAGAAGCAGGTCGCCCTGGTCCTCGGCAATGCCGCCGCCGTCCGGATCGTCGTCAACGGCAAGCAGGTCCCGAACGACTTCCCGCCCGGTCAGGTCCAACGTCTCACCTACGGCAGGGGCGACTAGGCGCCCCACCCGCCGTGGGAAACTCGACTACGCGTGAAGTACGGCAACACCTCTTAGGAGATCCATCGCCATGGCCATCGCACGACTCCTCGGGCGCCAGCGCCGGGAATACAGGACCCCCGAGCCGCACCCGTCCGGTGCCCGCCCGCCGAAGCTCCAGACCGAGCTGGTGCCGGAGCACGTCGCGATCGTCATGGACGGGAACGGCCGCTGGGCCAAGGAGCGCGGGCTTCCGCGCACCGAGGGGCACAAGGTCGGCGCGGAGCAGGTGCTCGACGTGCTGCAGGGCGCGATCGAGATGGGCGTGGGCGCGATCTCGCTGTACGCCTTCTCCACCGAGAACTGGAAGCGCTCGCCCGAGGAGGTGCGCTTCCTCATGAACTTCAACCGCGACTTCATCCGCAAGACCCGCGACCAGCTCGACGAGCTCGGCATCCGGGTGCGCTGGGTGGGCCGCATGCCCAAGCTGTGGAAGTCCGTCGCCAAGGAGCTCCAGGTCGCGCAGGAGCAGACGAAGGACAACACCAAGCTCACGCTGTACTTCTGCATGAACTACGGCGGCCGCGCCGAGCTCACCGACGCGGCGCAGGCGATGGCCGAGGACGTGAAGGCGGGCCGGCTCGAACCGGCGAAGATCACCGAGAAGACCATCCAGAAGTACCTGTACTACCCGGACATGCCGGACGTGGACCTGTTCCTGCGGCCCAGCGGCGAGCAGCGCACCTCCAACTACCTGATCTGGCAGAGCGCGTACGCCGAGATGGTCTTCCAGGACGTGCTGTGGCCCGACTTCGACCGCCGCGACCTGTGGCGGGCCTGCGTCGAGTACGCCCAGCGCGACCGCCGCTTCGGCGGCGTCGACCCGGCGGACCTCGCGGTCCTCGACAAGGCGTGAGCGTGGGGGAGCGGCTGGAGCTCGTCTACTCGGCCGAGTTCGCCGAGGTGTACGAGGCGGTACGGGTCAGGCTGCGGTCCACCCGCTGGTGGCGGCTGTTCCGGTGGACCACCAGGGCTGTCTGCGCGCTGGCCGCCCTCGTCGCCGTCGTGGCGCTGCGGCACGGCGACGTGGAGGTGGTGGTCAAGCTCGTCTTCCTCGGCCTGGTGGCCGTGGCCTGCGCCGAGCTGGTGCCGTGGGCGTCCGCCCGCAGCCTCTTCCGGCTGATCGGCTCCCAGGGCGAGGCCCGGGCGGTCCTCGACGAGGACGGCGGGCGGTGGACCACCCGGGACACCGACACGGCGATCCGCTGGGCACTGCTGACCCGGTACGCGGAGACGCCCCGGCTCTTCGTCCTCTTCACGGAACGTTCGTCCGGCACCGGCTTCGCGTACCTGCCCAAGCGCGGACTCGACGGTCCGGCCGACGAGGACCGGCTGCGGGCGATCCTGGACCGGAACACGGTCAGGGCCTGAGACGACGCCGAAGGGCCCGCACCGGATCGATCCGGTGCGGGCCCTTCGGCCATCGGGTCACTTCCCGGCGCACTCCGCGCACGTCCCGAAGATCTCCACGGTGTGCGCCACGTTCACGAAGCCGTGTTCCGACGCGATGGTCTCGGCCCACTGCTCCACCATCGGGCCCTCCACCTCCACGGCCTTGCCGCAGACGCGGCAGACCAGATGGTGGTGGTGGTCGCCGGTCGAGCAGCGGCGGTAGACCGTCTCGCCGTCACTGGTGCGCAGCGCGTCGACCTCGCCCGCGTCCGCGAGGGACTGGAGCGTGCGGTAGACGGTGGTGAGGCCGACGGAGTCGCCGCGGTGCTTGAGCATGTCGTGCAGCTCCTGGGCGCTGCGGAACTCGTCCACCTCGCTCAGCGCTGCCGACACTGCTGCCCGCTGTTTGGTCGAGCGGCCGCGTACGGGGGGTCCTGCCGTCGCCACGGGGGCCTCCTTGGATGCTTGTCTGCCCCCGCCATTCTGCCAGCCCCCCATGCCGCCGGGATCAGTCGCGGATCAGACCTTCACGTCGTCCGCGGGCCGCCGCGTGGCCGGAACCTGCGCGTCGCAGTCCCGCGTGGCCGCCTCGGCCGCGCGGGCCCGCCGCTTGGCGAGCGGGGTGGCGAGCAGGGTCAGGACGATGAAGATCCCGATCGCGTACAGGACGATCGTCGCGCCGGGCGGGGCCTCCACGTAGTACGTGGTGATCGTGCCGGACAGGGCCACGACGATCCCGATGAGGACCGCGCCCACGAAGGTCGTGCGGAAGGACTTCGACAGCTGCTGGGCCGCCGCGACGGGCACGACCATGAGCGCGCTGACGAGGAGCAGCCCGACGACCCGCATGGCGACCGTGACGGTCACCGCGGCCGTGACCGCGATCAGCAGGTTCAGGGCGCGCACCGGCAGGCCGGTGACCCGGGCGAACTCCTCGTCCTGGCTGACGGCGAAGAGCTGCCGCCGCAGGCCGACCGTGACCAGGACCACGAAGGCGGCCAGGATGCCGATCGCGGTGATGTCCTCGGGCGAGACCGTGGTGAGCGAGCCGAAGAGGTACGAGGTGAGGTTGGCGTTGGAGCCGGTCGGCGAGAGGTTGATCAGCAGGACGCCGCCCGCCATGCCGCCGTAGAAGAGCAGCGCGAGCGCCATGTCGCCCCGGGTCTTGCCGTACGCCCGGATCAGCTCCATGACGACGGAGCCGACGACGGCGACCAGCGTCGCCATCCACACCGGGTTCGCCGACATGAGGAAGCCGAGGCCGACGCCCGTCATGGCGACGTGGCCGATGCCGTCGCCCATGAGGGCCTGGCGGCGCTGGACGAGGTAGACGCCGACGGCGGGCGCGGTGATGCCGACGAGGAGGGCGGCGATCAGCGCCCGCTGCATGAAGGCGGGTTCGAGGAAGTCCATGGTCAGGTCAGCAGTCCCGTGCGGAGCGGCTCGCCGGCCGCGTGCGGATGTACGTGGTCGTGGCCCGGCAGGGCGTGCTGGCCGAGGGCCTCGGGCGGCGGGCCGTCGTGGACGACACAGCCGTCGCGCAGGACGACCGCGCGGTCGATGAGGGGCTCCAGGGGGCCCAGCTCGTGCAGGACGAGGAGGACGGACGTGCCGCCGGCGACCTGCTCGCGCAGGGTCGCGGCCAGGATCTCCTGGCTGGCGAGGTCCACGCCGGCCATCGGCTCGTCCATGATCAGGAGTTCGGGCCGGGAGGCGAGCGCGCGGGCGATCAGGACCCGCTGGTGCTGGCCGCCGGAGAGCGCGGAGACGGAGTCCCTGGCGCGGTCGGTGAGGCCGACGAGTTCGATGGCCCGCTCGACGGCGGCCTTGTCGTCCTTCGTCAGCCAGCCGAACCTGCGGCGGGAGAGCCGGCCGGAGGAGACGACCTCGCGGATGGTGGCGGGGACGCCGCTCGCGGCGGTGGTGCGCTGCGGCACGTAGCCGACGCGGGCCCAGTCGCGGAACCGCTTCTGCTCGGTGCCGAACAGCTCGATCGTGCCGCCGGTCAGCGGCACCTGGCCGATGACGGAGCGGATGGCGGTGGACTTGCCGGAGCCGTTGGCGCCGAGCAGGGCGACGACCTCGCCGCGCCGGACGGTCAGGTCGACGCCCCGGAGGACGGGGCGGGCGCCGAGCGCCGCCGTGGCTCCGTGGATCGAGAGGACGGGCTGGTCATCACTCACGACGGCCTCCTACTTGGCGCCGAGCGCGGTCTTCAGCGCGGCGAGGTTGGACTGCATGACCTCGATGTAGTCGTGGCCCTTGGACTTGTCGGTGATGCCTTCGAGCGGGTCGAGCACATCGGTCCTGAGACCGGTGTCGCCGGCGAGGGTCTTCGCGGTCTTGTCGCTCGCGAGGGTCTCGAAGAAGACGGTGGAGACCTTGTCCTTCTCCGCGATCGCGTGGAGCTCCTTGACGCGGGCGGGGCTCGGCTCGGACTCGGGGTCGATGCCGGTGATGCTCTCCTGCTCCAGGCCGTAGCGCTCGGCGAGGTAGCCGAAGGCGGAGTGGGTGGTGATGAAGGTCCTGGTGGCGGTGGTCCTCAGGCCCGTCTCGAACGCGGTGTTCAGCTCGCCGAGCTTCTTCACCAGGGCGTCGGTGTTCTTCTCGTAGTCGGCGGCGTGGTCCGGGTCGGCCTTCTCGAAGGCGGCGCCCACGCCCTTGGCGACCTCGGCGTACTTCACGGGGTCCAGCCAGACGTGCGGGTCGGCGCCGGCCTCGGACTCCGCCTCCTCGCCGCCGTGGTCGTGGCCGACCTCGGCGCCGTGCTCCTCCATCTTCGTGAGGGTGGCGGCGTCGACGGTGTTCTTCACGCCGGCCTGGGCGATGGCCTCGTCGACGGCGGGCTGGATGCCCTTGAGGTAGAGGAGGACGTCGGCCTCGCCGAGCTCGCCGACCTGCCGCGGCTTGAGCTCCAGGTCGTGCGGCTCGACGCCGGGCTTGGTGAGCGTGTTGACGGCGACGTGGTCGCCGCCTATCTGCTCGGCCAGGTACTGCATGGGGTAGAACGACGCGACCACGTCCAGCTTGCCGCCGTTCCCCTTGTCCGCGGCGTCGGAGGTCCCGGAGCAGGCGGAGAGGGTGACGGCGCCGAGCGCGACGGCTCCGGCGAGGGCGGTGCTGGGTATCAGTCGGCGTACGTTCATGACAGTCATTTTCAACAAAGATGGAAACGGTTGTCAATTGCCTTGTCTGTGTTCCGGACCACCCGGGACATCGCGGGCCTTCGTCGCAGAACCGATTTGATACGGGGCCCCAGGGCGCCGGTAACCTGAGGCATTCGCACTTCGTCGTCGTAATGAAGAGAGCACCGTGGCCGCCGACAAGATCGACACCATCGTCAGCCTGAGCAAGCGCCGTGGCTTCGTTTTCCCCTGCAGTGAGATCTACGGCGGTCAGCGCGCCGCCTGGGACTACGGACACCTGGGCGTCGAGCTCAAGGAGAACATCAAGCGCCAGTGGTGGCGTTACATGGTCACCTCGCGCGAGGACGTCGTCGGCATCGACTCGTCGGTCATCCTGGCCACCGAGGTCTGGGAGGCCTCCGGCCACGTCGCCACCTTCACCGACCCGCTGACCGAGTGCACCTCCTGCCACAAGCGCTTCCGCGCCGACCACCTGGAGGAGGCGTACGAGGAGAAGCACGGCCGCCTCCCCGAGAACGGCCTCGCCGACCTGAACTGCCCGAACTGCGGCAACAAGGGCACCTTCACCGAGCCCAAGAACTTCTCGGGCCTGCTCGCCACCCACCTCGGCCCGACCCAGGACTCCGGCTCCGTCGCGTACCTGCGCCCCGAGACCGCCCAGGGCATCTTCACCAACTTCTCCCAGGTGCAGACCACCGCGCGCAAGAAGCCCCCGTTCGGCATCGCGCAGATGGGCAAGTCCTTCCGGAACGAGATCACTCCGGGCAACTTCATCTTCCGCACGCGCGAGTTCGAGCAGATGGAGATGGAGTTCTTCGTCAAGCCGGGCGAGGACGAGCAGTGGCAGGAGTACTGGATGCAGCAGCGCTGGAACTGGTACACCGGCCTGGGTCTCCGCGAGGAGAACATGCGCTGGTACGAGCACCCGCAGGAGAAGCTCTCCCACTACTCGAAGCGCACCGCCGACATCGAGTACCGCTTCTCCTTCGGCGGCAGCGAGTGGGGCGAGCTCGAGGGCGTCGCCAACCGCACCGACTACGACCTGAGCGCCCACTCCAAGGCCTCCGGCGCCAGCCTCACGTACCTGGACCAGGAGTCCGGCGAGCGCTACACGCCGTTCGTCATCGAGCCGGCGGCCGGTGTCGGCCGCACGATGCTGGCCTTCCTGCTCGACGCGTACACCGAGGACGAGGCCCCCAACGCCAAGGGCGTCATGGAGAAGCGCACCGTGCTGCGCCTCGACCACCGCCTGGCCCCGGTCAAGGCCGCCGTCCTGCCGCTGTCGCGCAACCCGCAGCTCTCCCCGAAGGCCAAGGGCCTCGCGGCGGACCTGCGCCAGAACTGGAACATCGAGTTCGACGACGCCGGCGCCATCGGCCGCCGCTACCGCCGCCAGGACGAGATCGGCACCCCGTTCTGCATCACCGTCGACTTCGACACCCTCGACGACAACGCGGTGACCGTGCGCGAGCGCGACACCATGAAGCAGGAGCGCGTCTCCCTCGACCAGATCCAGGGCTACCTGGCCAGCCGCCTCCTCGGCTGCTGAACCCTCTGATCGCTTCTTCCACGGGAAGGCCCCCGGTTCCGTCTTCGGAACCGGGGGCCTTCCCGTCTGTGCGTCGTGTACGTCAGGCGGTCGCGGCCGCTGCCGCCGCGGCCTCGGCCTCGGCCTGGCGCCGGGCCCCCTCCGCCGCGCGGCGCTTGCCGAACCAGGCCGTCCACACGCCGAGGGCACCGAGGACGCCGTAGATCATGATCGGGCTGAGCGTGACCATGGTCTTGGTCGCGAGGACGTACGCGAGGGCGATGCGGACCAGCGCCTCGGTCACGTACGCCACGCCCCACACCAGCGTCATCGTGCGCATGGTGTTGCGGAAGCCCTCGAACTGCCACATGCCGTTCCACCAGGCCGTGGACTCCGGGGTGCCGTCGGTCGCGAACTTGCGGCCGAAGTAGAACATCAGCGGGCGCGGGGCGAGCAGCGTCACCAGGCACAGCAGGCCGAACAGGCCCGTCACCGCCGAGTCCTTGATCAGGAGCGCACGGGCGGTGTGCGCGCCGACCAGCGAGACCACGGCCGTGATCACCAGGAAGACCAGGGTGACCATGGCGAACTCGTCGATCTTGCGGCGCCAGGCGGCCATGATCGCGGTGTCGAGGACCGGCCAGGCGCCGCTGAGGAGCAGCGCGGAGAACTCGGACCAGCCGTGGTCCTCGGTCAGCGTGTTGTACGTGAGGATCGGCGCGACGACGTTGAGGCCGATCGTGAGGACCCACCCGATCGCGGAGGCCCCGCCTGATCGGGCCGGCTTGGCGGGTGTGGACATGGTTCCCCCTGGGATCTCTACGGTCGAGGTGCGGGGGAACGGTAGTCATGCACCGGACAGGGAAGGGGAAATTCCAAGCCAAATGATCTTCAAAAGGGGTGCGCGGCTCAGGCCTTCAGTGCGCGCTGTACGAGGGACACGACCGCCGCGAACGCGTCCTCGACGTCCGGGGCCGACCAGTCGGCGGCGTGCGCCGGATTGTGGAAGCGGTCCGTGGCGTCGAAGACCGCGCGCGCCGTCGTCGCGAAGTCCCGCTCCGGCGCCGCGAACAGGCCCTCGCGGCGACCGTCCTCCAGGATGCGGGCGATCTGCTCGACGAGGTGCTCCTCGTGCCGGTCGACCACCGCGCTGTTCTCGCCGATCAGCACCTGGAAGGTGGCCATCAGCTCCGGATCCCCGCCCGCCTTCTTGCGCTTCAGGGCGAACAGGGCCGTGAGCCAGCCGGTCAGCCGCCAGTCCGCCGGGCCCTCGGCCTCCATGTACGGCGTGAGCTCCACGATCGTCCGCTCCAGCCACCGCTCGGTGACCGCCTCGCGCAGCGCCGCCTTCGTGCGGAAGTGCCGGTAGACGCTGCCGTGGCTCACGCCGAGCACCCGCGCCACGTCGACGACGGTCGCCTTCCCCGGCCCGTAGCGTCGCAGCACCTCCTCGGTGGCTTCGAGGATGCGCTCTGCGGTCAGGGTCTCGGTGGCGGCCATGGAATGACAGTACCCGTCAGTGCTCACTGTCCAGGTGGGCCATCTGGGCCTCCGGGTAGCGGGCGCCGGCCGCCGCGTCCGCCGGGACGGCCTCCTCGATCGCGGCCAGGTCGGCGGCGTCGAGGGTGACGTCCAGGGCGCCGAGGGCCTCGGCGAGGCGGTCGCGGCGGCGGGCGCCGATCAGGGGGACGATGTCGGTGCCCTGGGCGAGGACCCAGGCGATCGCGGTCTGGGCGACCGTGACGCCCTTGGCCTCGGCGACCGCGCGCAGCCGGTCCACGAGGTCCAGGTTGTGGTCGAGGTTGTCGCCCTGGAAGCGCGGGCTGAAGCCGCGGAAGTCGCCGGGGCCGAGCTGCCGGTCCCGGGTGAAGTGGCCGCTGATCAGGCCGCGGGAGAGGACCCCGTACGCGGTGACGCCGATGCCCAGCTCGCGGGCGGTGGGGAGGATCTTCTCCTCGATGGAGCGGGATATCAGGCTGTACTCGATCTGGAGGTCCGCGATCGGGGCGACGGCCGCCGCCCGGCGCAGGGTGTCCGCGCCGACCTCGGAGAGGCCGATGTGCCGGACGTGCCCCGCCTCGACCAGTTCGGCGATGGCGCCGACGGTCTCCTCGATCGGCACGTCGGGGTCGACGCGGGCGATCCGGTAGATGTCGATGTGGTCGGCGCCGAGGCGCTGGAGCGAGTACGCCGCGAAGTTCTTCACGGCGGCCGGGCGGCCGTCGTACCCGCTGAAGCCGCCCTCGACCGTGCGCAGGGCGCCGAACTTCACGCTGGTCAGCGCCTGCTCGCGGGCGGCGGCGGGCGCGGTCCGCAGCGCTTCGGCGATGAGCAGTTCGTTGTGGCCCATCCCGTAGAAGTCGCCCGTGTCGAGCAGGGTGACGCCGGCGTCCAGGGCCGCGTGGATCGTCGCGATCGACTCGGCCCGGTCGCTCTCGCCGTACAGGGCGGACATGCCCATGCAGCCGAGGCCGAGCGCGGAGACGACGGGGCCGGTGGCGCCGAGCGGACGGGTGGGGACGGGGTTCTTCGCTGTGGTGGTCATGGAACAACCATGACATGTGCGATGACAGATTTCAATATCTGTCACTCCATCTTCGTTCTTCGTTCCGGGGGTCACTTCACCGTGCGGGGGAGGCGCAGGCTCAGCAGCAGCGCCAGCGCCACCACGCCCAGCTGGACGAGCAGCGTCGTCCGCAGCGCCGAGCCCATGGCGGCCGGCGAGGACGCCAGCGAGAGGAAGAGCGAACCCAGCGTCGCCACGCCCAGCGTCAGCGCCGACTGCTGCGTGGTCACCATGACCCCGCTGCCCACGCCCGCCCGCTCCGACGGCACCTCGGAGAGCACCACCCGGAACAGCACCGGCAGCTGGAGCCCCTGGCCGAGCCCCGCCACCGCCATCCCCGGCACCAGGTCCCCGACCGAAAGGCCCTGCCAGTCGCGCCCCACCGACCACACGATCGCCGCGATGCCGAGCCCCTGGAGCAGGGCCCCCACCGGCACGATCCGGGTGCCCCAGCGCCGTACGAGCCGCGGCCCCGCCAGCGAGGCGCCGAAGAAGGCCAGCGCCATCGGCACGAGCGCCATGCCCGAGGCCACCGCGCCCATCCGCAGGCCCTGCTGGAGCGCCACCGCGATCACGAACATGAAGCCGGAGAAGCCCAGCGAGAGCGCCAGGACCACCGGGAGCCCCCGCCGCAGCGGGACCAGGGCGAGCAGGCTCGGCGGGACCAGCGGGACGGCGCCCCGGCGGTCCGCCCGCCGCTCCACCCACCAGAAGGCCCCGGCCGCGAACGGGAACACCGCGAGCGACACCCAGGTCCACAGCGGCCAGCCCGCCGCCCGGCCCTCCGTCAGCGGCGCGAGCAGGGCCAGCAGCGCGAGCGCGAGGAGCAGCGTGCCCGGCACGTCCACCGGCGCCGGCCGGTCCGAGCGGGTCTCCGGCACGGTACGGAGGGCGAGGGCCAGGCCCGCCACCGCCACCGGCACGTTCACCAGGAACACCGCGCGCCAGCCGGAGCCCGCGATGTCGGCGGTCACGAGCACCCCGCCCAGGATCTGGCCGCCCGCCATCGCGAGCCCGGCGGTCGCCCCGTACAGGCTCAGCGCCCGCGCCCGGCGCGGCCCCTCGGTCGAGGAGTGGATGGTCGCGAGGACCTGCGGCAGCATCAGCGCCGCCGCCGCGCCCTGCGCCACCCGCGCCGCGACCAGGGTCCAGGCGTCCGGGGCGAGCCCGCAGGCCAGCGAGGTCAGTCCGAAGGCGGCCATGCCGGCGAGGAAGAGCCGGCGGCGGCCGAAGAGGTCGCCGAGCCGCCCGCCGAGGACGAGCAGCACGGAGTACGCCAGGCCGTACCCGGCGACGACCAGCTCCAGGAGCGCCGGGCCCGCGGCGAGGTCCTGGTCGATGGACGGCAGGGCGACGTTGACGATGAAGAAGTCGATGAGGGGGAGCGCGGCACCGAGGAGGACGGTGAACAGGCCGGGGGTGCCGAGCGCCGGGGCCCGGCGACCGGCAGGGGGAGCCGTACGGACGGAGGGGGAGGTCGTAGTCACGGGACCGAGCCTCCGCCTCCGCTCAGCCTGGTACCAGAGTGTCTTTATCCTGGTAGAAGCACTACCTGGAAACCGGCTGACCGCCCCGGCACCCTGGAGGCATGACCGTCATGGCGATGAGCGCACCCGAGCAGGACGTCCGGCGCCACGAGCTCGCCGCCTTCCTGCGCAGCCGCCGCGAGCGCATCACCCCCGAGGAGGTCGGTCTGCCCCGGGGCCGGCGCCGCCGCACCCCCGGCCTGCGCCGGGAGGAGGTCGCGCAGCTCTCCGCCGTCGGCGTCACCTGGTACACGTGGTTGGAGCAGGCCCGGGACATCCAGGTCTCCCCGCAGGTCCTCGACGCCCTCGCCGGAGCCCTGCTGCTCGACCCGACCGAGCGCAGCCACCTCTTCGCCCTCGCGGGCCACGCGGACCCGCACCCCGAGGCGCCCTGCTCCGCCGTCACGCCCACCCTGCGCCGCCTGCTCGACCAACTGGAGCCCGTGCCCGCCGCGATCCAGAACAGCCGGTACGACTTCCTCGCCCACAACCGCACCTTCGGGCAGCTCTTCTGCGACCTGGACGCGCTGCCCCGCGAGGACCGCAACTCCCTCTGGCTGGCCTTCACCAACGAGGACTTCCGCGCCTCGGTCACCGACCTCCCCGAGGTCATGCGCGCCCTCGCCGGCAAACTCCGCGCCGCCATGGCCGAACACCTCGCCGAGCCCGCCTGGAAGCAGCTCGTGCGCCGCCTGGAAGACGCCTCGCCCGAGTTCCGCGAGCTCTGGGCCCGGCACGAGGTGGTCGCCCCCGGCGGCCGCGTCAAGGTCATCCGCAACGCGCGCGTGGGGCTCCTCAGCTTCGAGCACACCAACCTGTGGCTCGGCCCGAACGCCGGGACCCACCTCGTCACCTACGTCCCCGTGGACGACGCCACCCAGGCCGGCGTCGCCCGCCTCCTCGACCTGGTGGTCCGGGAGCGGGCGGCTCAGGGGGACGGCACCTTGGCGGTGGCGTGAGGCCCGTCCTCCGTACCGCTCTCCGGGGCCAGGGACCGCGCCGTGCGTTCCGCCGTGCGCCGAGCCCAGGGTCCGCTGGTGAGGGCTCCGACCGCGAGGACGGCGAGCCCGCAGCCGGTGATGATCCAGTAGCCGGGGCGGGCCGCGGCGACGAAGGCGTCGGTGTCGAGGGCGGCGCCGGCCCCGGCCGCGAGGACCGTGCCGATCACGGCGACGCCGAGGGTCTGGCCGACCTGGCGGCTCGTCGAGGCGACGGCTGCCGCGACCCCGGCCTGGGCGCGGGGCATGCCGGAGACCGCGGTGTTGGTGATGGGGGCGTTGACCAGGCCGAAGCCGATGCCGAAGACCACGTAGCCGGTGAGGAGGAGCGGGTCGCTCGTCTCGGCGGAGAAGGCGGCGAAGAGCAGGGGGCCCGCCGCCATCGCCGTGCCCGCGAGGAGCAGGGAGGGGCGCGGGCCGCGCGATGCCGTGAGGCGTCCGGACAGGGGGGCGAAGACGAAGGTCATGCCGGCCATCGGGAGCATCCAGAGGCCGGCGGCCAGGGGGGAGAGGCCGCGGACGTCCTGGAGGTACAGGGTGTTCAGGAAGAGGAAGCCGCCGAGGGAGGCGAAGGCGCAGACCGCGATGACGGTGGCCCCGCTGAAGGGCGCGCTGCGGAAGAACCGGAGGTCGATGAGGGGCTCGTGGCGCCGGGGCTCGTAGAGGAGCAGCCCGACGAGGGCGGCGGCGGCGATCCCGGCGAAGAGCGGGTCGGTCTCGATGATCGCGTACGTGAGCGAGCCGAGGAGCACGGTCACCAGGACCTGCCCCACGGGGTCGGGGCGCCGGGGCCGGGGAGCGCGGGACTCGGGGACGTACCGCAGGGTCAGGAGGAGGGCGAGGAGGGCGACCGGCAGGTTCACCCAGAAGATCGCCCGCCAGCCGACCGACTGGACGAGCACGCCGCCGACCAGCGGTCCGGCGGCCATGGAGACGCCGACGACCCCGCCCCAGACCCCGATGGCACGCGCGCGTTCCGCCGGTTCCGTGAAGGTGTTCGTGATGATCGACATGGCGACCGGGTTCAGCATCGAGCCGCCCACGGCCTGGACCGCCCGGAAGGCGATCAGGGACTCCAGGTTCGGCGCGAGGGAGCAGAGCAGCGAGCCGAGGGCGAAGACGGCGAGGCCGGTGACGAAGACCTTGCGGCGGCCGATCCGGTCGGCGGTGGAGCCCGCGAGCATCAGCAGGGAGGCGAGGACCAGGGTGTAGGCGTCGATGGTCCACTGCATGCCGGCGACGGTGGCGCCGAGGTCCTCGCGCATGGCGGGCAGGGCGACGTTCAGCGCGGTGTTGTCCAGGCTGACGATCAGCAGGCTCGTGCAGCAGATCGCGAGGACGACGAGACGGCGCTCGCGTGTGAGCTCGGGCATGCCTGGATCGTACGGCTGTCTAACAATCTTCGCCGTGCGCGACAATGGCTGAATGACCGCGTTCACCCCTCTCGCCATCGGGCCGCACATCGTGCAGCCGCCGGTGGTGCTCGCCCCCATGGCCGGCATCACCAACGCCCCCTTCCGTACCCTCTGCCGTGAGTTCAGCGGTGGCAAGGGGCTGTTCGTGAGCGAGATGATCACGACGCGCGCCCTGGTCGAGCGCAACGAGAAGACGATGCAGCTCATCCGCTTCGACGAGACGGAGAAGCCGCGCTCGATCCAGCTGTACGGGGTGGATCCGGTGACGGTCGGCAAGGCCGTGCGGATGATCGTCGACGAGGACCTCGCCGACCACATCGACCTGAACTTCGGCTGCCCGGTCCCGAAGGTGACCCGGAAGGGCGGCGGCTCGGCGCTGCCCTACAAGCGGCCGCTGCTGCGGGCGATCCTGAACGAGGCCGTGTCCAACGCGGGCGACCTGCCGGTCACGATGAAGATGCGCAAGGGCATCGACGACGACCACATCACGTACCTGGACGCGGGCCGGATCGCGGTCGAGGAGGGCGTGACGGCGATCGCCCTGCACGGGCGGACGGCGGCGCAGCACTACGGCGGTACGGCCGACTGGGACGCGATCGCGCGGCTCAAGGAGCACGTGCCGGAGATCCCGGTGCTCGGCAACGGCGACATCTGGTCGGCGGACGACGCCCTGCGGATGATGCGGGAGACGGGCTGCGACGGCGTCGTCGTCGGCCGTGGCTGCCTGGGCCGCCCGTGGCTCTTCGGGGACCTGGTGGCGGGCTTCGAGGGCACCGGCGCCTACGCGCAGCCGGGGCTGCGGGAGGTCGCGGACGCGATGGTGCGGCACGCGCGGCTGCTCGGCGAGTGGCTGGGCGACGAGGCACGCGGTGTCATCGACTTCCGCAAGCACGTGGCCTGGTACCTGAAGGGCTTCTCGGTCGGCTCCGAGATGCGCAAGAAGCTCGCGATCACCTCTTCCCTGGACGAGCTGCGCGCTCAGTTGAGCGAGCTCGACCTGGACCAGCCGTGGCCGGTGGGTGCGGACGGCCCCCGGGGTCGTACGTCCGGAAACAACCGAGTTGTCCTGCCGGACGGCTGGCTCAAGGACCCCTACGACTGCGCCGGAGTGAGCGAGGACGCAGAGCTGGACACGTCCGGCGGCTGAGATTCGGCCCTTCCGGGGGAGTGATCCTCGCCACCCCTGAGGGGGGTGGTGCTCAGATGAGCGGGTTACGGAAGGGTGCATCGCCTGAAGGGGTGGCACTGGGTGCCACCCTTTTTGTGTTCAAGAGTTGAACGCAAGTGCTCGATTGTCCGCTCATCTGAGCGTGTAACCCCTGGATTACGCCAAATGGCCTTCGGGGCGTGAAATCGGAAGCTTTACCTCGGTAACTTTCGAAGTGCTGGCGGACGGGTGGTTAAGACCGCGTGACCGGCAGGCGTACCTCCCCAGAAGCCTTCGATCTGGGTATGTTCCTCGCCGTCAGGGCAGCCAACCGAGTCATCGAGGAGTCGGGACCCGTGTCGGAAAACAATGATCAGAAGTTCGTCTACGACTTCACCGAGGGCAACAGGGACCTGAAGGACCTGCTCGGTGGCAAGGGCGCCAACCTCGCCGAGATGACCAACCTCGGTCTTCCGGTGCCTCCGGGCTTCACGATCACCACCGAGGCGTGCAAGGTCTACCTCGAGAGCGGCTCGGAGCCGGTCGAGCTCCGCGACGAGGTGAGCGCGCACCTCGACGCCCTCGAGCAGCAGATGGGCAAGAAGCTCGGCCAGGCCGACAACCCGCTTCTCGTCTCGGTCCGCTCGGGCGCCAAGTTCTCCATGCCGGGCATGATGGACACCGTCCTCAACATCGGCCTCTCCGACGAGTCGGTGGCCGGCCTCGCCCGCCAGGCCGACAACGAGCGCTTCGCCTGGGACTCGTACCGCCGGCTCATCCAGATGTTCGGCAAGACCGTCCTCGGCGTCGACGGCGAGCTCTTCGAGGAGGCCCTCGACGAGGCCAAGGCCGCGAAGAAGGTCGCCAGCGACACCGACCTGGACGCCGCCGACCTCAAGAAGGTCGTCGAGCAGTTCAAGAAGATCGTGAAGGCCCAGACCGGCCGCGACTTCCCGCAGGACCCGCGCGAGCAGATGGACCTCGCCATCGAGGCCGTCTTCAACTCCTGGAACACGGACCGCGCCAAGCTCTACCGCCGCCAGGAGCGCATCCCGGGCGACCTCGGCACCGCCGTCAACGTCTGCTCGATGGTCTTCGGCAACCTCGGCCCCGACTCCGGCACCGGTGTCGCCTTCACCCGCGACCCCGCCTCCGGCCACGCCGGCGTCTACGGCGACTACCTGCAGAACGCGCAGGGCGAGGACGTCGTCGCCGGCATCCGCAACACCGTGCCGCTGGCCGACCTCGAGCAGATCGACAAGAAGTCGTACGACCAGCTCATGCACATCATGAGCACCCTGGAGACCCACTACAAGGATCTCTGCGACATCGAGTTCACCATCGAGCGCGGCCAGCTCTGGATGCTCCAGACCCGCGTCGGCAAGCGCACCGCCGGTGCCGCCTTCCGCATCGCCACGCAGCTCGTGGACCAGGGCCTGATCGACGAGGCCGAGGCGCTCCAGCGCGTCACCGGCGCCCAGCTCGCCCAGCTGATGTTCCCCAAGTTCGACGAGAACGCGAAGGTCGAGCAGATCGGCCGCGGCATCGCCGCCTCCCCGGGGGCGGCCGTCGGCAAGGCCGTCTTCGACTCGTACACGGCCGTCAAGTGGTCCCGCTCCGGCGAGAAGGTCATCCTGATCCGCCGCGAGACCAACCCGGACGACCTGGACGGCATGATCGCCGCCGAGGGCATCCTCACCTCCCGCGGCGGCAAGACCTCGCACGCCGCCGTCGTCGCCCGCGGCATGGGCAAGACCTGTGTCTGCGGCGCCGAGGAGCTGGAGGTCGACACCAAGCGCCGCCGCATGACCACCGCCTCCGGCGCGGTCATCGAGGAGGGCGACGTCGTCTCCATCGACGGCTCCACCGGCAAGGTCTACCTCGGTGAGGTACCCGTCGTCCCGTCCCCGGTCGTCGAGTACTTCGAGGGCCGCATGCACGCCGGCGCCGACGACGCCGACGAGCTCGTCGGCGCGGTCCACCGGATCATGGCCTACGCCGACCGCGTCCGCCGCCTGCGGGTCCGCGCCAACGCCGACAACGCCGAGGACGCCTCGCGCGCCCGCCGCTTCGGCGCCCAGGGCATCGGCCTGTGCCGCACCGAGCACATGTTCCTCGGCGAGCGCCGCCAGTACGTCGAGCGCCTCATCCTGGCCGACACGGACGCCGAGCGCGAGGAGTCGCTGAAGGCGCTGCTCCCGCTGCAGAAGCAGGACTTCATCGAGCTCTTCGAGGCCATGGACGGGCTGCCCGTCACGGTCCGCCTGCTCGACCCGCCGCTGCACGAGTTCCTGCCCGACATCACCGAGCTGTCGGTGCGCGTCGCCCTCGCCGAGTCCCGCAAGGAGCCGCACGAGAACGACCTGCGCCTGCTCCAGGCCGTGCACCGGCTGCACGAGCAGAACCCGATGCTGGGTCTGCGCGGCGTCCGCCTCGGCCTGGTCATCCCCGGCCTGTTCACCATGCAGGTCCGGGCGATCGCCGAGGCCGCGGCCCACCGCATCGACGCCAAGGGCGACCCGCGCGCCGAGATCATGATCCCGCTCGTCGGCACCGTCCAGGAGCTGGAGATCGTCCGCGAGGAGGCCGAGCAGGTCATCGCCGAGGTCCAGGCGCAGACCGGCGTCGAGCTGAAGCTCGCGCTCGGCACCATGATCGAGCTGCCGCGCGCCGCCGTGACCGCCGGTCAGATCGCCGAGGCCGCGGAGTTCTTCTCCTTCGGCACCAACGACCTGACCCAGACGGTCTGGGGCTTCTCCCGCGACGACGTGGAGGCCTCGTTCTTCACCGCGTACCTGGAGAAGGGCATCTTCGGCGTCAGCCCCTTCGAGACCATCGACAAGGACGGCGTGGGCGCCCTGGTCCGCAGCGCCGTCCAGGCCGGCCGCGCCACCCGCCCCGACATCAAGCTCGGTGTCTGCGGCGAGCACGGCGGCGACCCGGAGTCGGTGCACTTCTTCCACGAGGTCGGCCTCGACTACGTCTCCTGCTCGCCCTTCCGGATCCCGGTGGCGCGCCTGGAGGCGGGCCGCGCGGCCGCCGAGGCGAAGGGCAGCGACAGCCGCTGAGTGCCGGGGCACCGAGCCCCGCGAGCCACCGGGGCCGCCGTCGGTCACCTCTCACCCTCACCGGCGGGCGGCGGCTCCGGATTCACAAAGAGACGGGACGGACACCTTTTGTGCGGAGGTGTCCGTCCCGTTGTTTGTTTGCTCTTCAAGCTGATGTGAATCAATGTTCAATTGCGGCCGATTGAATTATTGGGAATTGAACTTCTTCGATTCCTCGGCGCAAAGAACGGGCGGGCGCGACCCCCGGATCCCCACCCGGAGGCCGCGCCCTTTACCGATGCCGGGCAGGTGAGCCGCAACCTCGCCGACCGCCGCCGGACGGGCAAAGCCCCCCACGGTCTTCGCCACGTCACCTCGGTCCTGAAGGTTTCCTGCCCGACCCGTACAGCTTTTCGGTTCCGCCCGATTGCCGCGATGCCTTTCATCTGTGGCTGAAACACCCTGGTAACGTGCAGTGATGCTGTGCATACTCGACGTCGGGGGTGGTTGCGAGTGCACGGGTGGGGACGTTCATGCTGCGGATTCATTTCACCGGGAACGATTTGGCAGGGGTGCGGACGGCCGCCCGGCCGGACGTTCTGTGGGAAACGATTCTGAGCTTTCACCGCTTAAGAGACCGGCGCGGACCCGTCGTCTACGGGGAATGGCGCTCGGGCGCCCGCATGCGGCTCGGCGGCGAGACCCGCCTCCTCGCCGCCCTCGTTCCCAGCCGCGGCTATTTCCCCGACTTCCTGACGCCCGCGGAAGGCGTCCACGGGATCGACGAGGGCCTCCAGGCCATCCGGGCCACCGAGCCCGGCCGGCTGCGCGGCGAACTCTCGCTGCTCGCCGCCGACCGCTCCGGCGGCCGGACCGTGCCCCACTCGCTGCGCGCCCTCGCCGACGGCGCCACGGAGCCCTTCGACCGGCTCGTGGGGGCGCTCAGGAGCTACCACCGGGCCGCGATCGAGCCGTACTGGCCGCACGTCCGGGCCCGCGTCGAGGCCGACCGGGCTCGCCGCGGCCGGGCCCTCCTCGACGGCGGAGCCGAGGAGCTGCTCGCCTCGCTGCCGCCGATGCTCCGCTGGCGCGCGCCCGTCCTGGAGGCGGACTACCCCGTCGACCGGGACGTCCACCTCGACGGGCGGGGGCTGCTGCTCCAGCCCTCGTTCTTCTGCCGGGGGACCCCCGTGGTGCTGCGCGACCCCACGCTGCCCCCGGTCCTCGTCTACCCCGTCACGCACGGCGAGGCGCCGACCGTCCGCGCGCCGGGCGGCTCCTCGCTGGCCAAACTGGTCGGCCAGACCCGCTCGGCCGTCCTGCACGCCATCGGCGACGGCGGCACGACCAGCGAACTCGCCCGCAGGGCCGGCGTGTCCCTGGCCTCTGCCAGCCAGCACGCCGGCGTGCTGCGCGAGGCCGGGCTCATCACGACCCTCCGCCACGGCAACGCGGTCCTGCACACCCTCACCCCCCTGGGCGCCGCCCTGCTCGGCGGCGCCCAACGGCAGATGGACCTGCGGTGCTACACGGGTAGATACGCGGGGAACGGGCCGGTCACCTCGTAGGCGATGCCGCACCCGGCGTGCGTCGGTGCCGGGCGCCGGGTTCCCGGCATGCGCTGGACGGTCCGGAAGCGGGGACACTGGAGGGCATGCGTGCCACCTCCGACATCGGCGACCGTCGTGACCTCGACGTGCTGCTGCGGCGCTTCTACGGGGCGGCCTTCGCCGACCCGCTGATCGGGCCTTTCTTCACCGAGGTCGCCGGTACGGACCTGGAGGCGCATCTGCCGAGCATCGTCGGCTTCTGGGAGCGCGCCCTTTTCCGTACCGGCGCCTACGGGCGCGACGCCTTCGCGCCGCACGCCGGGCTCCACGCCGCCCGGCCGCTCACCGCTGCCCACTTCGGCCGCTGGGTGCAGCTGTGGCACGCGAGCGTGGACGGGCTGCACAGGGGGCCGACGGCGGAGCGGGCCAAGGCGCAGGGTGAGCGGATCGCGCTCGCGATGCTGCGGAGGCTCGCCGGGGCCGGGGCGGACACCGGGGGGACGGGCGGGGGGTTCGTCCCGCTGGCGGTGCTCGAACTGCGTTCGGTCGGCTGAGCGAAAAGAATCCTCGGGAGAGCGATGAGTTCCGAGGAGCGGGCCCGTCTTACCTCTCGACAGCACCGAACGACGCACCGCACGACGGAAGAGAGAGCGCCATGGCCCCGCAGATGATCTTCGTGAACCTGCCCGTGAAGGACGTCGACGCCAGCAAGGCCTTCTTCGAGAAGCTCGGGTACTCCTCGAACCCGCAGTTCAGCGACGAGACCACGGCCTGTGTGGTCATCAGCGACACGATCTTCGCGATGCTCCTCGAAGAGCCCAAGTTCAAGTCCTTCATGGCTCCCGGCAAGGAGATCTCCGACGCGACCAGGAGCACCGAGGTGCTGGTGACGCTGAGCGCGGAGAGCCGGGAGGAGTGCGACCGGCTCGCCGACGCCGCCCTCGCCGCCGGCGGTGGCCCGGCGAAGGAGCCGCTGGAGATGGGCTTCATGTACGGCCGCTCCTTCACCGACCTGGACGGGCACCACTGGGAGGTCTTCTGGATGGACCCGGCGGCCGTCCAGGGCCAGGTCTGATCCGGGCCTCAGGCCGAGACGCCGCCGTCGATCACCAGGTCCGCGCCGACGACGGAGCCCGCGTCGTCCGACGCGAGGTACAGCACCGCCGCCGCCACCTCGGCCGCCGAAGAGATGCGGCCGAGGGGCGACTGCTCCTTCATGCGGACCTCCCGCTCCGCCTCGGTCTCGCCGGGGCGGAGCGACATCGTGGAGTCCGAAGGGCCGGGGCTGACCGCGTTGATCCGGACTCCGTCGCCGATGTGGTCCAGGGCCGCCGCCCGGGTCATCGCCGAGACCGCCGCCTTGGAGACCTGGTAGCCGAAGACCCCCGGGATCCGGACGTGCGGGCCCAGGTTGGACGCGATGTTCACGATGGCCCCGCCGCCGTTCGCCCGCATGTGGGCGACCTCGGCCTGGAGGGCGTGCAGCACCCCCGTGACGTTGATGTCGAGCAGCGCCTGCCAGTCCTCCAGGGGGAAGTCGGCCGCGCTGTGGCCGCCCCGGAAGACCCCCGCGTTGTTCACGGCGACGTCCAGGCGGCCGAAGAGCTCGACCGCACGCCGGACCAGCTCCCGGGTGGACCCGGCGCTCGCCACGTCGGCGGTCACCGCGGCGGCCGTGCCCCCGGCGGCCTCGATCAGCGCGACCGTCCCGTCGAGGGACTCCGGCGTACGGCCGGCGACGACGACCTTCGCCTCCTCGGCGGCGAAGGCGAGCGCGATGGCCCGGCCCAGACCGGAACCGGCTCCGGTGACGAGGACGGTGCGGTCGGTGAAGCGTGCGGACATGGTGGTCAGCCTTTCTGACGGAGGAGTACGGCGGCGGCGAGAGCGGTGAACAGGGCGGCCGCGGCCGCCAGCGACACCGCGTCGCCGCCGAGGGTGAGCAGGGCGGCGAAGAGCACGGTCGGCCCGAGCTCCATCGCCGTGTTCAGGACGCCGCCCGCGAGGCCCGCACGGTGCGCCGGGACCCCGTCGGTGGCGAGGACGGCCGCGCCCGCGAAGGACAGGGCGCCGCCGGCAGGGAGCAGGACCAGGCCGGGCAGCAGGCCGTACGCGTACGGCACGGAGGTGTCGAACCCGGTCGCCGCGAGCAGCCCGAGCCCGGCGGCGGCCGCGCCGAGCCCGGCGGCGGTCACCCGCCCGGGGCCGTACCGCCCGATCAGCGGGCCCGCGCCCCGGCCCGCACCGAGCAGGGCGGCCGCGAAGGGCACGAAGGCGGCGGAGGTGAGCAGCGGGGACCAGCCGCGCTGCTGCTGGAGCGCGAGGGAGAGGAGGACGAAGACCGTCGCCGTGCCGGCGGCCGTGATTCCGATCGCCGCGAGGCCCAGGACCCGGCGGCCGTCCCGCAGGAAGTCCGGGGGCAGCAGCGGGTCGGCGGCCCGCCGCTCGACCGCCGCGAAGGCGGCGAGGAGGGCGAGTCCGGTGAGCAGGGGGAGGAGGACCGGGGCGGAGCCCCAGGGGCGGGCGTCGGTGAGGACGAGTCCGTGACTGGCGAGCGTGATCCCGGCGGTGGCGAGCAGGGCGCCGGGGAGGTCGAGGGAGCGGCGGGCGCGGGGCGGGGGCGGGGGCGGGGCGACGTCGGTCGTGGCCCGGGAGGGGGTGATGCCGGGCGTGGTGGTGGTCCGCGCGGTGCCGGGGCCGGGTGTGGTGGGGCGAGCGGTGTCGGTGTCGCGCGTGGTGGGGCGAGCGGTCTCGGTGTCGCGCGTGGTGGTGGTTCGCGCGGTGCCGGGGCCGGTCGCGGTTTCTGCGTGGGCGTCGGCCGGCGGCGGCGTCGGCGGCAGCAGCCTCGGTGCCAGGACCAGTGCCGTCGCCGTCACCGCGACCGGGACCGCGAAGGTGCCGCGCCAGGAGGTGGCGGCCGCGATGACCCCGGAGAGCAGGTTCCCGGCGGTGGCGCCGAGGACGGAGAGTCCGCCCCAGGTGGCCATCGCCCTGCCGTACGCGGCCGGTTCGGGGTGCAGCGCCCGCAGCACCGCCATCGCGGCCGGGGCGACGAGCGCCGCGCCGGCGCCCTGTCCGAACCGGGCGGCGAGCAGGGTCTCGTACCCGGGGGCGAGGGGCGCGAGGGCGGAGGCGGTGCCGAAGAGCAGGAGGCCGGCGGTGAGGACCCGGCGTCCGCCGGAGCGGTCGGCGAGCCGGCCGCCGAGGAGGAGCAGTCCGGCGAAGGTCAGCCCGTAGGCGGCGCTCAGCAGGATCAGTTGGGCGCGGTCGAGCCGGAACGCGGCGCCGATGCGGGGGAGCGGGACGGCGAGGGAGGCGAGCGTGAAGATGAGCGTCGTCTGGACGGCCCCGAGGAGGAGGAAGCCGTGCCGGGAGTCCACGGCGTACGCGGTGTGCACGGCCCGGGGTCGTCGTAATCCTGTCGTCGTCATTCCTGCCCCCCTGAGCTTGACCGTACGTTCCAGATTGAACCCCGAAGAAAGGGCGCCCCCCCGCGGGCGCCCGCTCCTCAGTCCAGCAGTCCCAGTGCCTGTTCCGCCGCGTCCGTGACCCGGCCCGGCTCGCTCGACACCTTGCCGACCACCCGGATCCCCTGGAGCAGGACGAGCAGCATCCGGGCGAGCGCCCGCGGGTCCCGGTCGGCCGGGAGTTCGCCCCCGGCGCGGGCCCGGGTGAGCGCCCCGTGCAGGAGCGTCTCGATCTGCTCCCAGCTCAGCTCGACCCGGCGGGCGACCACCGTGTCGTGCGGGCCCAGTTCCGCCGCCGAGTTGGTGACGAAGCAGCCGTTCAGGCGCTCCCCGTCCGCCGCCGCCTCGGCGGCGAAGCGGCGGACGAGCGCGCGCACGGCCGGCAGTGCCGGGCCCGGCGCGGACAGCTCCTCGACGATCCGCGGGTCGCGGGTCTCCAGGTAGCGGTCCATCGCCTTCAGGTACAGCTCGTGCTTGTTGCCGAAGGTCGCGTAGATGCTGGCGCGGCCGATGCCGAGGTGTTCCACGAGGTCCGACATCGTCGTCGCCTCGTAGCCGCGCGCCCAGAACAGTTCGAGGGCTGCCTGGAGCGCGGCCTCCGGATCGAATTCCTTGGTCCTGGCCATGAGGGGACCGTACGACTATCTGGAACGATCGGTCAAGTTACTTCGTGCGGACCGGATATACCGACACCGCGACCTCCTCGTCGTCCAGGCACCGGCCCGTCTCCAGGTCGAACCGCTGCTTCAGGAGCGGCGAGGCCACGAACGGCCGCCCGCCCGCCGAGCCGACGAGACCCCGGGACAGCACCTGCGCCCCCGTGAACGGATCGCGGTTGTCGATCGCGTACGCGCGGCCCGACCGGTCCCGGAAGACCGCCGCCTGCCGGCCGTCCGGCAGCAGCGCCGCCACGCCCCGGCCGGGGGTCAGCCGGGCCTCCTCGCAGACCGTCATCCAGGAACCGGGGGACGAGGAGAGTTCGAGCGTTCCCGTCGGTTCGAGCGTTCCCGTCGGTTCGGGCGCTCCCGTCGGTTCGGGCGCTCCCGCAGGTTCGAGCGTCGTCGTCATCGGGAGGTGACTCCTTCCAGGGTCAGGACCGTGAGGTCCGGCTTGATCTGGTCGCGCTCCGGCACGAACCGGACGGACGGATCCGGCGCCCCCGGGGCGTTCACGAAGGAGACGAAGCGCCGCAGCCGCTCCGGGTCGTCGAGGGTCTCGGCCCACTCGTCCCGGTAGCCGGCGACGTGCGCGGCCATCAGCGCCTCCAGTTCGTCGCAGAGTCCCAGGGAGTCGTGCACCACCACGTCCTTGAGGTGGTCGAGCCCGCCCTCCAGCCGCTCCAGCCAGGTCGACGTCCGCTCGAGGCGGTCCGCCGTCCGGATGTAGAACATCAGGAACCGGTCGATGAGGCGGACCAGTTCGGCGTCCGAGAGGTCCTGCGCGAGGAGGTCCGCGTGGCGCGGGGTCGCGCCGCCGTTCCCGCCGACGTACAGGTTCCAGCCGTTCGCCGTCGCGATGATCCCGAAGTCCTTCGACTGGGCCTCCGCGCACTCGCGGGCGCAGCCCGAGACCGCCGACTTCAGCTTGTGCGGGGCGCGCAGGCCCCGGTAGCGCAGCTCCAGCCCGATCGCCATCTTCACCGAGTCCTGGACGCCGTACCGGCACCAGGTCTGCCCCACGCAGGACTTCACCGTGCGCAGCGCCTTGCCGTACGCGTGCCCCGACTCGAAGCCCGCGTCGACCAACCGCGTCCAGATCGAGGGAAGCTGGTCCACCCGGGCGCCGAAGAGGTCGATCCGCTGACCGCCGGTGATCTTCGTGTAGAGCCCGAAGTCCCGCGCCACCTCGCCGATCACGATCAGCTTGTCCGGGGTGATCTCGCCGCCGGGGATGCGCGGCACCACCGAATAGGAGCCGTTGCGCTGCATGTTGGCGAGGAAGTGGTCGTTGGTGTCCTGGAGGGAGGCCTGCTCGCCGTCCAGGATGTAGCCGTTGTCGAGGCTGGCGAGGATGGAGCCGACGGTCGGCTTGCAGACCTCGCAGCCCTCGCCGCCCCGCGCCTCCTCCCGCCCGTGCGAGTCGAGCAGCGCGGCGAAGGAGGTCAGCCGCAGGGTGCGGGCGATCTCGTACAGCTCGCTCCGGGTGTACGAGAAGCAGCCGCACAGCCCCTCGTCGACGGCGGCCGGCAGCAGCTTCTCGATCGTCTTCACGCAACTGCCGCATCCCGTACCGGCCTTGGTGCACCTCTTCACCTCGGGGAGGCTCGTGCACTGGCCGATCGCGTGCTTCGTCACGTTGTGGCAGGAGCAGATGACGGCGTCGTCCGGCAGCGCGGACGGGCCGAGCGCGACCGGGGCGCCGGCGCCCGCCGGGAGCACCAGCCGCTCGGGGGAGACGGGGGGTACGGAACCGGTGAGCGGGCGCAGGAGCCCGTACTGCTCGGCGTCGCCGACCAGGACACCGCCGAGGAGCACCCCGTCACCGGAGACGACCAGCTTCTTGTAGACGCCCGAGCGGGAGTCCGAGTACACGACGTCGAGGCAGCCCTCGGCCGTCCCGTGCGCGTCGCCGAAGGAGGCCACGTCCACGCCGAGCAGCTTCAGCTTGGTCGACATGTCGGCGCCGGTGAAGCCCTGGGGGCTCTCCTCGGCGATCACCGCCGCCGCCGTCTGCGCCATCTCGTAGCCCGGCGCCACCAGGCCGTACACCCGGCCGTCCGAGGCGAGCGCGCACTCGCCGATCGCGAAGACCGCCGGGTCGGAGGTCCGGCACAGCTCGTCCACGGCGATGCCGCCGCGCTCGCCGACGTCCAGACCGCAGTCGCGGGCCAGCTGGTCCCGGGGCCGTACGCCCGCCGAGAACACGACCATGTCCGTGGCCAGTTCGGAACCGTCCGACAGCCGCATCCCCGTCACGGCGCCGTCGTCCCCGGCCACGACCTCCTGCGTGCCCGTGCCCGTGTGCACGGTCAGGCCCATCCGCTCGATCGTCCGCAGCAGGGCCGCGCCGCCGCCCTCGTCGACCTGCACCGGCATCAGCCGCGGCGCGAACTCCACCACGTGCGTGTCCAGTCCCAGGCCCTTCAGCGCGCCCGCCGCCTCCAGGCCGAGCAGACCGCCGCCGACGACCGCGCCCGTCGTCGCCGTCTTCGCGTACTCCTCGATCGCGAGGACGTCCTCGATCGTGCGGTAGACGAAACAGCCGCGGGCGTCCCTGCCGGGGACGGGCGGCACGAAGGGGTACGAGCCGGTGGCGAGCACGAGCGTGTCGTACGCGACGACCCGCCCCGAGCGGGCCGTCACCGTCCGGGCCGCCCGGTCGATCGACTCGGCCGGGTCGTCCGTGTGCAGCTCGATCCCGTGCCTGGTCAGGAAGCCGTCCTCGACCATCGACAGGTCGTCCGGCGTCTTCCCCGAGAAGTACGAGGTCAGCTGCACGCGGTCGTAGGCCGGGCGCGGCTCCTCGCACAGGACCACGATCCTGGCCCGCCCGGCGACGCCACGCTCGGCGAGCGCCTCCAGGAACCGCTGTCCGACCATTCCGTGGCCGACCAGGACGATGGTGGGGGTGGTGGTCATGCGGAGCCTCCGTCGTGGGTGAGCAGATGCAGCAGGGGGGCCTCCTCCGGCAGGGCCTCGTCGCCCTCCCAGGCCCTCGCGAGCGCGCCGACGGCGGCGAGGTCGCCGAGCAGGACGCCCCCGACGAGCCGGTCGCCCCGGACGACGACCTTCCGGTACGCGGCGCGGGTGGCGTCGGTGAGGGTGACGACGTCGTCGCCGGGCCGGGGGGTGGTCTCGCCGAAGGCGGCGAGGTCGAGGGGGGTGGGGCCGGTGAGGGTGAGGCGGGTGAGGGCGCGGGTCCCCGTGTACCCCGTGGTGGGCACCTGTTCCGCAGGGGCGGAACGGGTGGGCACGACGGACGGCGCCGGAGGCTCCTGCGCCTGGACCCGCACCGGATGCGCGGCGCCCTCGGGGTGCGGGTAGGGACGGGAGCCGGAGGCGCCGGCAGGGGCGCCGTCCCGTGTGCCCACCCTCCCCCGAGTTCTCGGCTCCGCTCGAGCAGGGGGGACCCCCTTCGCCCCGCGGGACGATTGCCCGCACTGATCCAGCAGCAGGTCCGCCAGGACGTCCGCCTGCTCCAGCGCCGGGCCCGCCAGGCCGTACACGCGGCCCGCGTGTTCCGCGCAGTCGCCGATCGCGTGGATGGACGGGTCCGAGGTGCGGAGCTCGTCGTCGACGACGATGCCCGTCGCGACGGACAGGCCCGCCTCGCGGGCCAGGGCCACGCGGGGCCGTACCCCGCACGCCAGGACCACGACCTGCGCGTCGAGGACGTAGCCGTCGGCAAGCTCGACGGCGGTGACCGAGCCGTCCCGTCGGCGCAGGCCGCTGACACGGCACTCGGTGTGGACCTCGACTCCGAGGGCCTCGACATGCGAGCGCAGCAAGGCGGACGCCTGGTCGTCGAGTTGGCGTTCCATCAGGCGTTCGCCCTGTTGGGCGAGGACGACGTCGGCGCCGAGGGAGGCGAGGGCGCGTGCGGCGGAGACGCCGAGGAGGCCGCCGCCGATGACGACGGCCCGTACCCCGGGCCGTACGAGGGCACGGAGGGACAGGCAGTCGTCGAGGGTGCGGAAGGGGTGGACGCCGGCGGGGAGCGCCGCCCCGCGGAGCCCGCGCAGGGGCGGGAGCACCGGGTTGGAGCCGGTGGCGAGGACCAGCCGGTCGTACGGGACGAGGGAGCCGTCCGCGCACTCGACCGTCCGGGCCGCGCGGTCGATCCGTGCCGCCCGGACCCCGAGCCGTACCGGCTCCCGGGTCCCGGGGAGGGCGATGACCTCGGGGGCGTACCGTCCGGCGAGGACGTCGGCGAGCAGCACCCTGTTGTAGGGGGCGTGCGGTTCCTCGCCCAGGAGGGTGACGGGCAGGCGCTGGGCGAGCCGGGCGCCCGCCGTTCCGCCCCCGACCACCACGATCCGTGTACTCATACCGGAAGGGTGCGGGGCGGGTGTTACCCGTCGGCATCCCGGCTGTTTCCCGTACGGAACGCTGATCTCCGTCCGGGGCGGCGACCGCTGTGAGGCCCGTCGGATTAACGCGCGGTCAGTCTCGGCTCAAGCCCGCCTTAAGGACGGCGTTTCCGTATACGGGCCGCCCTAGGGTGCCGGACGTGACCACCGAGGCCAGCCACCCCCTCTACACCCCTCTGTCCGTTCCGCTGTCCGAGCGGTCGCCGGCCGAGGTCCCGCCCGTGCCCGCCCTGCGGCTCGCCCCCGGACGGCTGCGGAACGCGATCGCCGCAGGCGCCGGGGCCGTCGCCCTGCTGTGGGGCGTCCAGGCCCGGCCCTCCGCCCGCCTCGACGCGTTCTTCGCGACCGGCGCCCACCTCACCGGCCTCCTCGCCGGGTACGGCGTCCTCGTCCTGCTGCTGCTCATGGCCCGCGTCCCGGCCGTCGAGCACGGCGTCGGCGCCGACCGGCTCGCCCGCTGGCACGCCCTCGGCGGGCGGTACGTCCTCGGTCTGATCGGCGCCCACGCGCTCCTCGCCCTCTGCGGTTACGCCGTGCACACCCGTACCGACCTGGTCACCGCCACCGGGGGCCTCCTCTCGTACGGGGCGATCGCCGCCGCCACCGCGGGCACCGGCCTCTTCGTCGCCGTCGGCGTCACCTCCGCCCGGGCCGTCCGCCGCCGCATCCGGCACGAGACCTGGCGGGCCGTCCACCTCGGCGCCCTCCTCGCCGCCGCGCTCGGCTTCGTCCACCAGCTCGCCGGACCCGACCTCGCCGGCGGGCTCCTCACCCGCTGGCTCTGGTCGATGGCCCACGGCACCGTCGCCGTCCTCCTCGTCTGGTACCGGTTCGTCGTCCCCGTACGCGCCGCCCTCCGCCACGAACTGCGGGTCGCCGAGGTCCGCGACGAGGGCCCCGGGGTCGTCTCCGTCCTCGTCCGGGGCAGGGGAGTGGCGCTGCTGCGCGCCGAGCCCGGCCAGTTCTTCCGCTGGCGCTTCCTCCGGCGCGGCCTCTGGGCGACCGCCCTGCCGTTCTCCCTCTCCGCGCCCGTCCGCGACGACACCCTGCGGATCACCGTGAAGGCGATCGGCGACCACACCCGCCGCATCCGCCGCCTCCGCCCCGGTGTCCGCGTCCTCGCCTCCGGCCCCTTCGGCGCGCTCACCGCGCACCGCCGCACCCGCCGCAAGGTCCTGCTGCTCGCCGGCGGGGTCGGCATCACCCCGCTGCGCGTCCTCTTCGAGACCCTGCCCGGCGGCCCCGGCGACGTGACCCTCCTCTACCGGGCCTCGGACGCCACGGGCCTGGTCCTGCGCGCCGAGCTGGAGGCCATCGCCCGCGAACGCCAGGCCGCCCTGCACTTCCTCCTCGGCCCCTCGGACGGCGCCTTCGACCCCCTCGCGCCCCGCGCGCTGCGCCGGCTCGTGCCCGAACTCGCCGCCCACGACGTGTACCTGTGCGGACCGCCCGGGATGTCCCGCGCCGCGACCGCCTCCCTGCTCCGGGCCGGGGTGCCGGCCTCCCGCATCCACAGCGAGGACTTCGACCATGCCTAGACACAGTGCTCCCCGCCGCACCGAGCTCGCCCGGCGGCGGCTCGCCGCCGCGCTCCTCGGCACCGGGGCGCTCGCCGCGACGCTCCTCACCGCCGTCGTCACCCCGGCGGCCCCGCCCGCCCCCGACCGCGAACCGGGCGCCGCAAGCTCAGACGTAGCTCAACGATCCGCAGATTGATGGACGGGGCAACGATCACGTCCCTAGGCTCACGGCCATGCCCGACATCTCCCTGACCACCCTTGTCCTGCTCTGCCTCGCCGCGCTCGTGGCGGGGTGGATCGACGCCGTGGTGGGCGGTGGCGGGCTGCTCCAGCTGCCCGCCCTGCTCCTCGGACTGCCCCACGTGCCGGCCGCGCACATCCTCGGTACGAACAAGGCCGTCTCCATCGTGGGCACCACCGGGGCCGCCATCACCTACGTGCGCAAGGCGCCCGTACAGGTGTGGACGGCGGTACGGATCGGGCTCGCGGCCCTCGCCGGCTCCATGGGCGGCGCGTTCTTCGCGGCCGGGATCAGCAGCGACGTCCTGCGCCCGGTGATCATGGTGGTGCTGCTCGGGGTCGCGGCCTTCGTGATGCTGCGGCCGTCCTTCGGCGCGCAGGCCGAGGGGGAGGACCGGGCGCCGCTGACCCGGGCGCGGATCGTGACCGCGATCGTGGTCGTCGGCGGCGGGATCGGCTTCTACGACGGCCTGTTCGGGCCGGGCACCGGGACCTTCCTCGTCCTCGCGCTGACCGCCGTGCTCCATCTGGACCTGGTGACGGCCTCCGCCACCGCCAAGATCGTGAACGTCTGCACCAACGCGGGCGCGCTCGTCATGTTCGCGTACCAGGGCAATGTGTACTGGCAGCTCGCGGCCGTCATGGCCGTCTTCAACCTGGCCGGCGGGATGCTCGGGGCCCGCATGGCGCTGCGCAAGGGGGCCGAGTTCGTCCGCGGGGTGCTGCTCGTGGTCGTGCTCTCGCTGGTCGCGAAGCTGGCCTTCGACCAGTGGGCGTGACGCGGTGCTTCGCCGGCCCTACTTCGCCGCGGAAGCCGCCCCGGAGTTCGCCGCGGAGCCCGCCGCGGACTTCACCCCGGAGTCCGTCCCGGACTTCGCCCCGGAGTCCGTCCCGGACTTCACCCCGATGAGGTGGCCGAAGGCGACCACGTTCCCCTGGTAGCCGCTCTTCTTCGAGAAGCCGCCGCCGCAGGTGATCACCCGGATCTCGGCCCGGTCCGCCTCGTCGTACACCTTCCGGTCCGGGAAGTGCTTGCTGTCGTACACCTCGATCGCGTCGACCGTGAAGACGGCCGTCCGCCCGTCCTTCCGGTCCACCTCGATCCGGTGGCCCTTCTTGAGGGCGCCGAGCGTGTAGAAGACGGCGGGTCCGTCGGCGTTGTCGACGTGGCCCGCGACGATCGCGGTGCCCTTGGCGCCGGGCGTCGTGCCGTCCCCGTACCAGCCGGCCATGTTCCGGTCCGAGGCCGGCGGCACGTCGAGCGCGCCGTTCGCCGCGAGGCCGAGGCGCATCATCGGGGTGTCCACGTCGGTCTCGGGGATCCGCAGCCGGACCGGCGGCGAGGGCGGCAGCGGGTCGGCGGCGGCGTCGGTGTGCACGCTCGGCCCGGCGGCGAAGGCCTGCGCGGCCGACGGCACGGGCGGGGTGACGTCGTGCGAGCCGCTCTGGACGAGCCAGAGTCCGACGCACGCGGCCGCGGCTATGCCCCAGCCCTTGCTCTTGTCGCTCACCTGGATTCCCCGGTTCCCTCGGTCGCTTCGTGGGGTGTGGCCCTGCCCCCGCCGGGCCGTATTCGGGCACGCGGCGGGGGCAGGACAGGCGGTGGCCTCAGTGCCCCTGCGCGCCGCTCGCCCGGCGACGCAGGACCAGGACACCGCCGACGGCAGCCGCGGCCAGCACCGCCGCGCCCGCCGCGACCTGGGCGGTGTCGGGGCCGACACTGCCCCCGACACCGGTCTGGACGTGGCCGCTGGGACCCCGGTGCTTGACGGTCAGGTCGCCCCGGGCCGTCTTGCCGTTGTCACAGGCCACGCTGATCCAGTAGGAGCCGGCCTTGACGTGCTCCGGCACCTCGAACTGCCCGACCACGACTTCCTTGTGCGTGCTCGGGTTCAGTTGGAACTCGCCCGCGCCGAGCGAGTTCGCGTCCCCGACGCCGTGCCCGTGCTTGCCGCAGGCGAGCGTGTTCACGGTGACGGTCTCGCCCGGGGACGCGGACGACGGGAAGATCTCCAGCGGCTCGCGGTTCCCACCCGACTCGTGGTTCCCGCCCGACTCGTGGCTCTCGTTGTTCCACTCGGAGGGGTCGTTGCTCGCGTACGCCGCGGGAGCGGCGAACGCCCCGATCGCGGCGACCGCCAGCGCGGTACCGGTGAACAGTCGGGCAATGGTGCGCATGGGGGTCCTCCGGGGCGCGCGAGCGGTCATGCGGGCCGGTCCTCCCGGGAGGGACATCCCGGGGCCGGACCTTCTAAGACCGAGATAAGAGCCGCGCCGCGCACCTCGCCTCCTGATGGGGCATCAGGATTGCTCCGTCCGATACGGTGTGTCACCTGGATTCCGGACGTTTCCGCAGGTCAGACCTGCTCATGGGGTGTCAGGTGAAGGTCCGTGCCGAACGGGTGAGAGCGCCCCGGAGGGCCTGGGGCGCACTACGGCCGGATCTCGTCCCCCTCCACCGCCGCGTACGCCGCCCACACCCGCCCCATCAGCTCCTCGTCCACCGTGAACGCCACCTCGTCGATCGCCGTCACGGGCGCGATCGTCCGGGAGTTGGAGACGAACGCGGCCCGGTAGTCCGGCAGGTCGGCCAGGGTGACCGGGCGCCGGACCGACTCCAGGCGCGGCTCCAGGAGGGCCATCGTGATGCCGTGGAGGCAGGGGGCCGACGGCCAGACCACCGAAGTGCCGTCCCAGAAGGCGATGTTGCTGATCGCGCCTTCGGAGATCTCGCCGTACGGGGAGGTCAGCAGGGCCTCGTCGAAACCGGCCCGTCGGGCCGCCTCGCCGTGGAAGCGCTGCCCGAAGCCGCCCAGGTGCTTGATGTGCGGCGCGGGCCGCCAGTAGTCGGCGGTCGTCAGTCGCTGCGGGGCGCCGAGGCCGTCGGGGGCCGGGTCGGCGACGGTCACGACGGTGCGGACGCCCGGGTACACGTACACCCGGACCGAGGCGTCCCGCCGCCCGGCGTTCCCGAGGGCCCCGTCGACGAGCCCGCGCACCCGCTCGCCCTCCAGCCCCCGGCCGAAGAGCTCGCGGGTGGAGCGGTCGAGGCGGTCGAGGTGCAGGCCGAGGCCCTTCACGCGCCCGTCCCGTACCTGCATCGCCGTGAAGTGGCCGTAGCCGCTCATGAGGGCGGCGAGGAGCTCCGGATCGGCCGCCGGGACGCCGTCGATCTCGGTGTGCGGGGGAGGTGTCGTCATGCCCTCACCGTACGGCGCGCGGGAACGGGCGTGACGGGGACCGGACTTCGCGCCGGGACGAGTGCGACTCCGGCCGGACTCCGCGCCGGAGCGCCGGAGCACGCGTGTCCAGGGCCGGACTCCGCGCCGGAGTGCCGGAGCATGCGTGTCCAGGGCCGGACTTCGCGCCGGAGTGCCGGAGCATGCGTGTCCAGGGCCGGACTTCGCGCCGGAGCGCCGGAGCAGGCGTGGCTCGGGCCGGGCTTCGCGTCGGAACGCGCGTGACCCGCGCCGGACTTCACATCGGAACACGCGTGACCCGCGCCAGGCGGGCTTCGTGCCGGACGCGCTTGACCTCAACCAAGCTTGAGGTATCACGATCGCCGTCATGCTGTTCCGACTGCTCGCCCCCCGCCTCCGGCCGTACCGTCCCCTCCTCGCCCTCCTCGTCGTCCTCCAGCTCGTCCAGACCCTCGCCTCCCTCGCCCTGCCCACCCTCAACGCCGGCGTCATCGACCACGGCGTCCTGCGCGGCGACACCGGCCGGGTCCTCGGCGGCGGCGCCACGATGATCGCCGTCACCTTCCTCCAGGCGGCCGCGGCGGCCGCCGCCACCTACACCGGCGCCAAGGTCGCCATGGGCGTCGCCCGCGACCTGCGCTCCGAGGTCTTCCGGCGCGTCCAGGACTTCTCCGCCCGGGAGCGCGGCCGCTTCGGCGCCGCCTCCCTCATCACCCGGACCACCAACGACGTCCAGCAGATCCAGACGTTCACCGTCCTCGTCCTCACCATGCTGGTCGCCGCCCCGCTGCTCTGCGCCGGCGGGCTCGTCATGGCCCTGCGCCAGGACGTTCCCCTCGCGCTCGTCCTCTTCGCCTTCGTGCCCGTGATGGCCGGCGCCGTCGGCACCGTCGTCCTCCGCATGCGGCCCCTCTTCCGCGGCATGCAGGAGCGCGTCGACCGGGCCGGCCGCATCCTGCGCGAACAGATCACCGGCGTCCGGGTCGTCCGCGCCTTCGTCCGCGACCGGCACGAGCGGGAACGATTCGCCGCCGCCAACGACGAACTCCTCGCCGTCGGCCTCAAGGCCGGCCGGCTCCAGGCCCTCATGTTCCCCACGGTCCTGATCGTCTGGCAGCTGACGACCGTCGCCCTCGTGTACGCCGGCGCCCACCGCATCGACTCCGGAGCCCTGCAGCCGGGCGGCCTCGTCGCCTTCCTCGGCTACCTCCTCCAGACCTCGATGTCCGTGATGATGGTCCTCTTCCTCCTCATGCACATGCCCCGCGCCGAAGCCGGCGCCGAGCGCGTCCGCGAGGTCCTCGACACCCGCTCCTCCGTCACCCCGCCCACCCACCCCGTCCGGACCCTCCCCGGCCCCGGCCGCCTCGACCTCGACGGCGTCGGTTTCCGCTACCCGGGCGCGGAGGAGTCCGTCCTCCACGACGTCGGGCTCGTCGCCCGGCCCGGCGAGACCACCGCCGTCGTCGGCTCCACCGGCAGCGGCAAGTCGACCCTCCTCGGGCTCGTCCCCCGCCTCTTCGACGCCACCGACGGCGAGGTCCTCGTCGACGGCGTCGACGTGCGGGAACTCGACCCGCAGCTCATGGCGCGGACCGTCGGGCTCGTCCCCCAGAAGCCGTACCTCTTCTCCGGGTCGGTGGCGACCAACCTCCGGTACGGCAGGCCCGACGCCACCGACGAGGAGCTCTGGCACGCCCTGGAGGTCGCCCAGGCCGCCGACTTCGTACGGGACCTCGACGAGGGCCTCGACGCCCCCGTCTCCCAGGGCGGCACCAACTTCTCCGGCGGCCAGCGCCAGCGCCTCGCCATCGCCCGCGTCCTCGTCGCCCGCCCCCGCCTCTACCTCTTCGACGACTCCTTCTCCGCCCTCGACCCCGGCACCGACGCCCGGCTCCGCACCGCCCTGCGCGCGGAGACCGCCGACGCCACCGTCGTCATCGTCGCCCAGCGCGTCTCCACCATCCGGCACGCCGACCGGATCGTCGTCCTCGACCGGGGCCGCACCGTCGGCACCGGCACCCACGCGTCCCTCATGCGGGACAACGCCACCTACCGGGAGATCGTCCTCTCCCAGCTCACCGAGGAGGAAGCCGCATGAGCACGGCGACCGAGACCCGCGCCCCGAGCCCCTCGACGGCCCCCGCCACCAGTGCCGTGAAGGCCCCCGCCCGCACCGGGCCCCCGCCGCAGCGCGGCCCCGGCCTCGCCGCCCCCTCCCTCGAACGCTCCCTCTCCTTCCGCTCCTCCGGCCTCCGCCTCCTGCGCACCCTCGCCCCCGACCGGGCCCTCCTCCTCGCCGTCCTCGCCGCGGGCGCCGCCGCCGTCTCCCTCTCCGTCCTCGGCCCCCTCCTCCTCGGCCGCGCCACCGACCTCGTCGTCACCGGGGCGGGCGGGGCCACCGGCGTCGACTTCGCCGCCGTCGGCCGGATCCTCGCCCTCTCCGTCGCCGTCGTCACCGGCTCCTCCGCCCTCACCTGGGTCCAGCTGCGGACCGCCACCACCGTCGTCCAGCGGGCAGGGCACAGGCTCCGCGAACAGGCCCAGCACAAGCTGGCGAGGCTGCCCCTCACCTACCTCGACGGGCAGCCGCGCGGCGAGGTCCTCTCCCGCACCACGAACGACATCGACAACATCACCCAGACCCTCCAGCAGGCCTTCAGCCAGATGACGCGCGCCCTGCTCACCCTGGCCGGCGTCCTCGTGATGATGTTCTGGATCTCCCCGCTGCTCGCCCTCGTCGCCCTCGCCACCGTGCCCGTCTCGGTCGCCGTCGCGACCTTCGTCGGCAAGCGCGCCCAGCCGCAGTTCGTGAAGCAGTGGGCCGTCACCGGCCGGCTCGGCAGCCACGTCGAGGAGATGATCACCGGCCACACCGAGGTCGTCGCCTTCGGCCGCCGCGCCGAGGCCGTGGCCCGCTTCGACGAGCTCGGCGAGGAGCTCTACCGGGCGAGCTTCCGCGCCCAGTTCGTCTCCGGCTTCATCCAGCCCGCCCTGACCCTCGTCGGGAACCTGAACTACGTCGCCATCGCCGTCGTCGGCGGACTGCGGGTGGCGAGCGGCACCCTGTCCGTCGGCGACGTGCAGGCCTTCATCCAGTACTCGTACGAGTTCAACGGCCCCATCAACCAGGTCGCCGCGATGGCCAACCTCCTCCAGTCCGGAGTGGCCTCCGCCGAGCGGGTCTTCGACCTCCTCGACGCCGAGGAGGAGTCCCCGGACCCGAAGGAACCGCAGAGGCCCGCCGAGCTCCGCGGCCGGGTCTCCTTCGAGAAGGCCGCCTTCCGGTACGAGGAAGGAAAGCCGCTCGTCGAGGACCTGTCGCTCACCGTCGAACCCGGCCGGACCGTCGCCATCGTCGGCCCCACCGGCGCCGGCAAGACGACCCTGGTCAACCTGCTGATGCGCTTCCACGAGGTGACCGGCGGCCGGATCACCCTCGACGGCGTCGACACGGCCGCGATGACCCGGGAGGAGCTGCGCTCCGCCACCGGCATGGTCCTCCAGGACACCTGGCTCTTCGGCGGCACCATCGCCGACAACATCGCCTACGGGGTGCCCGGAGAGGTCTCCCGCGAGCGGATCGTCGCCGCCGCGAGGGCCGCCAGCGCCGACCGCTTCGTCCGCACCCTGCCCGACGGGTACGACACCGTCCTCGACGAGGACGGCGGCGGGCTCAGCGCCGGCGAGAAGCAGTTGATCACCCTGGCCCGCGCCTTCCTGGCCGACCCGGTGATCCTCGTCCTCGACGAGGCCACCAGCTCCGTCGACACCCGCACCGAGCTCCTCGTGCAGCAGGCCATGGCCTCCCTGCGGGCCGGCCGCACCAGCTTCGTCGTCGCCCACCGGCTCTCCACGATCCGGGACGCCGACACGATCCTGGTGATGGAGGGCGGCGCGATCGCCGAGCGGGGCACCCACGAGGAACTCCTCGCCGCCGGGGGCGCCTACGCCCGGCTGCACGCCGCCCAGTTCGCCCGTACGGTGGAGACGTGATCGTCACCGTCCGCACCACCACCGACGCCCGCGCCAAGGCCGACGCCCTGGCGCGCGGCGCCGTCGAGGCCCGGCTCGTGGCCTGCGCGCAGATCTCCGGGCCCGTGACCTCCGTCTACCACTGGCAGGGCGCGATCGAGACCACCGAGGAGTGGGAGGTGGTGTTCAAGACCACCGAGGCCCGCTACCCGGCCCTGGAGATGTACGTCCTCTCCGCCCACGACTACGCGACGCCCGAGATCCTCGCCACCCGCGTCACCAGGGTCGGCGAGGAGTACGCCCGCTGGGTCGAGCGGGAGACCGCCGCGGCCCGGCCGATCGAGCCCCCGGCCCAGGACGAGCGGCCGTTCTTCGTGTACGGGACGCTGCGCCCGGGCGCGTACAACCACGACCGGTTCCTCGCCGGCCGGATCGGCACCGAGGCGGACGCCGTGCTGCACGGGGCGGTCCTGCACGACGGGCCCGGTTATCCGTACGTCGTCCCGGCGGCCGAGGGCCGGGTGGTCGGCACCCTGCTCACGCCCTCGCCCGGCGACTACGGCGACCTGTTCGGCCTGCTCGACCGCCTGGAGCTGCCCGTCGGGTACGAGCGGGTCGCGATGGACGTCGAACGGGTACGGGACGGGGCGCGGGTGTCCGCCTGGGTGTTCCTGGCGGCCCCGGACGCGCCCCTCGGGCAGGTCATCGAGAGCGGCGACTGGTTCAAGAAGGAGCGGTGACCGGCTCCGGACTCAAGAAGGGTCCGCGACCGGTTCGAGCCGCACCGCGCACACCTTGAACTCGGGCATCCGCGAGACCGGGTCGAGCGCCGGGTTCACCAGGGTGTTCGCCCGCCCCTCCCCGTACCAGTGGAACGGCATGAAGACGGTGTCCGGGCGGATGGACGCGGTGATCCGGGCCGGGGCGACGGCCCGCCCGCGCCGCGAGACCACCGCGATCCGCTCGCCCTCGGCGACCCCGAGCCGCTCGGCGAGCCGCGGGTGGAGCTCCACGAAGGGGCCCGGCGCGGCGGCGTTCAGCTCGGCGACCCGCCGGGTCTGCGCCCCCGACTGGTACTGGGACACGACCCGGCCGGTGGTGAGCACGACCGGGTACTCGCCGTCCGTCTCCTCGGCCGCCGCCCGGTGCACCACCGGCACGAACCGGGCCCGCCCGTCGGCCGTCGCGAACCGGTCGAGGAAGAGGCGGGGCGTCCCCGCGTGCCCGGGCTCCGGGCAGGGCCAGAAGACGCCTTGCTCCTCCTCGATCCGCCGGTAGCTGATGCCCGCGTAGTCGGCGGGCCCGCCGGCCGAGGCGCGGCGCAGCTCCTCGAAGACCTCCTCCGGGTCGGTCGGGAAGCCCTTCTCCCGGCCGAGCAGCCCGGCGAGCCCGTGCAGCACCTCCAGGTCGCTGCGGACGCCCGCCGGAGGGGTGAGGGCGCGGCGGCGCAGCAGCACCCGCCCCTCCAGGTTGGTCATGGTCCCCGTCTCCTCCGCCCACTGGGTCACCGGCAGGACGACGTCGGCGAGTTCGGCGGTCTCGGAGAGCACGACGTCGGCGACGGCGAGGAAGTCGAGCGAGCGGAGCCGCCCCTCGACGTGCGCGGCGCGCGGGGCGGAGACGACCGGGTTGGAGCCCATGAGGAGCAGGGCCCGCACCTCGTCGCCGAGTGCGTCGAGGAGCTCGTACGCGCTCCGCCCGGGCCCCGGCAGCGACTCCGGCGCGACGCCCCACACGCCGGCCACGTGCGCGCGTGCGGCGGGGTCGTCGAGCTTGCGGTAGCCGGGCAGCTGGTCGGCCTTCTGGCCGTGCTCGCGGCCGCCCTGGCCGTTGCCCTGCCCGGTGAGGCAGCCGTAGCCGGAGAGCGGCCGGCCGGCCCGGCCGGTGGCCAGGCACAGGTTGATCCAGGCGCCGACGGTGTCGGTGCCCTTGGACTGCTGCTCGGGGCCGCGCGCGGTGAGCACCATGGCGTTCTCGGCGTCGCAGAACATCGCGACGGCCTCCCGGAGCTGCGGCACGGACACGCCGGTGATCCGCTCGACCTGTTCGGGCCAGTGGGACATGGCCCCGGCGCGGGCGTCCTCCCAGCCGGTGGTGCGTTCCCGGACGAACCCCTCGTCGACGCGCCCCTCGGCGACGACGAGGTGGAGCATGCCGAGGGCGAGCGCGAGGTCGGTGCCGGGGCGCGGCGCGAGGTGCAGATCGGCCTGCTCGGCGGTGCGGGTGCGGCGCGGGTCGACGACGATCAGCTTCCCGCCGTTCTCCTTGAGCTCGGTGAGGTAGCGCAGGGCGGGCGGCATGGTCTCGGCGAGGTTGGAGCCGACGAGGACCACGCAGCCGGTCCTCGGGATGTCCTCCAGGGGGAAGGGGAGCCCCCGGTCGAGCCCGAAGGCCCGCTGGTGCGCGGCGGCGGCCGAGGACATGCAGAAGCGGCCGTTGTAGTCGATCTGCGAGGTGGCGAGGACGAGCCGGGCGAACTTGCCGAGCGCGTACGCCTTCTCGTTGGTGAGGCCGCCGCCGCCGAAGACCCCCACGGCATCGGGACCGTGGTCGGCGCGGGTCCGGCGCAGCCCGTCGGCGACGGCGGCGAGCGCCTCCTCCCAGGACGCGGGTTCCAGGGCCCCGCTGCCGGGACGCCGGACCAGGGGCTCGGTGAGCCTGACCCGGGAGGAGAGCACGGAGGGGGCGGTGCGGCCCTTGCCGCACAGGGCGCCCCTGTTCACGGGGAAACCGGTCCGCTCGACCACCTCTGCGGGCAGCTCCGGCGTGCCGGTGGGGCGGAGCGACATGCCGCACTGCAGGGCGCAGTAGGGGCAGTGGGTGGGCACGGCGGCGGTCTCGGACATGCCGCCAGCGTGCGTCCGGAGTGTTACGGGGAGCGGCGCGGCGTATTACGGGCGGGGTGCCATGCCCTCCGCCGGGCGGGCCGCTTCGGGTGAGGCCAGCGCCCGGGTGACGCCCTCCTCGCGCGGGCCCAGGAAGTGCGGATCGGGGCGCAGGCCGGCGTCGAGGGCGGCCTTGCCCGCCGCGAAGAGCTCGCGGGTGGTGCCGTAGTACCAGGTGCGGTCGTGGGGTTCGGGGACCCCGATGCCGTACGAGTCGACCCCGGCGCGGTCGCACAGCGCGACGGCCCGCTTGATGTGGAAGTCCTGGGTGACGAGGACGGCCCGGTCGACGCCGAAGACCTTCCGGGCGCGGACGCAGGAGTCCCAGGTGTCGAAGCCCGCGTAGTCACTGACGATCCGGCCGTCCGGCACCCCGCGCGCGGTGAGGTAGGCGCGCATGGCGCTCGGTTCGTCGTACGAGGTCCGGCTGTTGTCGCCGGTGACGAGGAGGACCCGGACCTTGCCCGTGCGGTACAGCTCGGCGGCGGCGTCGAGCCGGTGCGCGAGGTACGGGGTCGGGCGCCCCTTCCAGAGGCCCGCGCCGAAGACGACGGCGACGTCCCGGGCGGGCACGTCGGCGGTGGTGCGGAGCTTCCCGGCGGTCGCGGTCTGCATCCAGGTCGCCGGGGCGAGCGCGAGGACGGCGCCCAGCATCACGGCCTGGACGGTACGGCGGCGGGCCCGGGTGGTGCGGGGGACCAGCCGGGTGAGCCGTGCCGGCATGCGGGAACCTCCGTGGTTCGGCGGCGTTCTGTCACCCCGTCCGACGCGCCCCGGCGGGATTCGGTTCACCGGACGCCTCGTCTGTTCCGTACAGCACACCCGCGAGGCCCATCCCGAGCAGCATCCCGAGCAGCTGCGCGGCGGCGAAGGCGGGCACGGACGCGGGGGCGATGCCGGTGAACGAGTCGGAGAGGGAGCGGCCGAGGGTGGCCGCCGGATTGGCGAAGGAGCCGGAGGAGGTGAACCAGATCGCCGCGCCGATGTACGCCGCGACGGCGACCGGGGCGAGGCCGGGGCGGCCGATGTGGCGCAGCCCCCGCACGACGAGGACGAGTCCGGCGGTGGCGACGGCCTCGCCGAGGAGCAGGTGCAGCGCCGAGCGCGGCTCGGTGGCCCAGGAGCCGGGGGCCCGCCCGAACATGGCCTCGGCGAGCAGGGCGCCGGTCACGGCCCCGGCGAGCTGGGCGGCGATGTAGGCGAGGACGTCGCGCCCCTTGCCGTCGTGGCGCCGGGACCACCACTCGGAGAGCGTCACGACGGGGTTGAAGTGGGCGCCGGAGAGCGGGCCGATGAGGGCGATGAGCAGCCCGAGGCCGAGTGCGGAGGCGGTGGCGTTGGCGAGCAGCCGGACGCCGGTGTCCTGGCTGAGGGAGTCGGCACGGATGCCGGAGCCGACGACGACGGCGACGAGGGAGGCGGTGCCGATGAACTCGGCTGCGGCGCGCCGGGGGAGCGCGGGCGGGGACATTCTCATAACGGAAAAGATATTCCGTGATTCGGAAGGAAAAAAGAGGGGAAGAACAGGCGTGCGGCCCGTACGATCCGGACCGTGAAGATCGACGACCTTGTCATCCGCCGCGCGACCGCCTCCGACGCCGCCGAAGCGGCCGAGGTGTGGCTGCGCTCCTACACCGCGGCGCTTCCGGGTGTGCGCCGGGCCCATACGGACGACGAGGTCCGGTACTGGATCCGGGAGATCGTCGTCCCCGGCCAGGAGACGTGGGTGGCGACCGTCGACGGCTCGGTCGTCGCCATGATGGTGCTCGACGACGAGGACCTTGATCAGCTCTACATCGATCCGCCGTGGCGCGGCCGGGGCATCGGCGACCGTCTCGTGGAGCTGGCCAAGCAGAGCCGGGCGGCCGGGTTGACGCTGTGGACGTTCCAGGTCAACGAGCCGGCCCGGCGCTTCTACGAACGCCACGGGTTCGTCGCCGCCGAGTACACCGACGGCGACCGCAACGAGGAACGCGAGCCCGACGTCCGGTACGTGTGGCGTCCGGACGGGCAGGAGCTCCCGGGCGGCGGGCACGGCACGGCCTGACACCACGCGCGCGGCGTTCGTGAGGTCACGGAAAACAGCCGTGACCCCCGCGCAACGGGCGGGCAACGTGCTCCGTCCAGGATCGGTCCATGACGGATCCGGACAGCACGTTCGACAGCGCCGCCGGGCTGCTCGGCAGGATCACCGAGGAGCTCGGGACCCGGCTCGGCCGCCTTCCCCGTCCGAGGACGCGCCCACCCGTGCACGCCCCCACCCTCGTCGCCGTGGGCCACGGCAGCCGCGACCCCCGTGCCCGCGCGACGCTGGGCCGCCTCCTCGACCGGGTCCGCGAGCTCCGTCCAGGGCTGGACGTCCGCCTCGCCCACATCGAGCTGAACGAACCGCTCCTCGACGGGACGCTCTCGGAGCTCGTCGAGGAAGGGCGGGACGCCGTCCTCGTCCCCCTGCTCCTCGCCCCGGGCCACCACGTCACCCACGACCTGCCCGCCGCCGCCCGCCGGGCGGGCGCGGACGCACGCGTCGCCGAACCCCTCGGCGCCCACCCCCTCCTCGTCGAGGCCCTCGCCGACCGCCTCGTCGAGGCCGGCTGGACCCCGGACGAAGGAGAGGGGGTCGTCCTCGCCTCCGCCGGCTCCCGCGACCCGAGGTCCGGTGCGGAGGTCCGCCGGATCGCCGCACTCCTCGGCGAGCGCCTGGGCGGTGTCCCCGTCGTCCCGGCGTACGCCTCCGCCGCCGCGCCCACGGTCCCCGAGGCGGTGCGGGCGCTCACGGCCCGGGGCCGGCGCCGCATAGCCGTCGCCTCCTGCTTCACCGCCCCCGGCCTCTTCGCGAGCCGCGCCGCCGTCCACGCCCCCTGGATCGCGTCGGACCCGCTCGGCGCCCACCCGGCCCTCGCGCGCCTGCTCCTCCACCGTTACGAGAGGGCCCGCGTACGGGAACTCGCCGGCATCTGAGCCCTTCTGTCGGTCCCTCCGGTTACCTTCGAGGCATGGAAGGCAACGAGGACACCAGGGACAGCGCGGGCACCGAGGACATCGCAGGCATCGCGGACGCCACCGGTACCCCCGGCTACGACTCCGCCGCGACCGAGCGCTGGGCCGCCGAGCCCGACAAGCGGCCCGGACGCACCGCCTTCCAGCGCGACCGGGCCCGCGTGCTGCACTCCGCCGCGCTCCGCAGGCTCGCCGGCAAGACGCAGGTCGTCACCCCCGGCACCCGCAGCCGGGCCTGGGACGCCAGCCCCCGGACCAGGCTCACCCACTCCCTGGAGTGCGCCCAGGTGGGCCGCGAGCTGGGCGCCGCCCTCGGCTGCGACCCCGACCTCGTCGAGGCGGCCTGCCTCTCCCACGACATGGGCCACCCGCCCTTCGGGCACAACGGCGAGCAGGCGCTCAACGACGTCGCCAAGGACTGCGGCGGCTTCGAGGGGAACGCCCAGTCGCTCCGGCTCCTCACCCGCATCGAGCCCAAGCGCTTCGTCGAGGACGCCGACGGCGACCTCGTCAGCGTCGGCCTCAACCTCACCCGCGCCGCCCTCGACGCCGCCACCAAGTACCCCTGGCCGCGCGGCGGTCACCCCGAGGACCCCGGCTCGTCCAAGTTCGGCGTGTACGAGGACGACCTGCCCGTCTTCGAGTGGATCCGGCAGGGCGCCCCCGCCCACCGCAAGTGCTTCGAGGCCCAGGTCATGGACTGGTCCGACGACGTGGCCTACTCGGTCCACGACTTCGAGGACGGACTCCACGCCGGGCACATCGACCCCAACCTGCTGTACGCCGAGCCCGAGCGCGCCGACATCTTCGCCGTCGCCATCGGCCGCTACGTCCCCGAGGGCACCGACCCGCAGGAGCTCGCCGAGGCCCTCGACCGGCTCGTCGACCAGGAGTGGTGGCCGCACGGCTACGACGGCTCGGCCGTCGCGCAGGCCCGCCTCAAGGACGCCACCAGCCAGCTCATCGGCCGCTTCTGCCTCGCCGCCGAGACCGCCACCCGGCTGGCGTACGGCCCCGGCCGCCTCACGCGGTACGGCGCCGAGCTCGTCGTCCCCCGCACCACCCGCAACGAGTGCGCGGTCCTCAAGGCCGTCGCCGACCGGTACGTGATGCAGCGCGCCGAGCAGGAGGCGCTCCGCGCCGACCAGCGCATCGTCGTCTCCGAGCTCGCCGAGGCCCTCGTCGCCCGCGCCCCCGACGGCCTCGAACCGCAGTTCCGGGCCGCCTTCGACCGGGCCCCCGACGACCGGTCCCGCAAGCGCGTCATCGTCGACCAGATCGCCAACCTCACGGACGCCTCCGCCCGCGCCCTCCACGCCCGGCTGCGGGCCCCCTCCGCGTAGGGCCTCTTCCGTCGCCCCCCTCCGTAGGGGACCCTCGCAGGCACGGCCCGGGGAGGTACGACGGGACGAACGCCCGGGGGCGTAGGTTGGAACCGGTCGCAAAGAGGAGGAAACGACGTGGTCGACGCAGATCAGACCTTTGTCATCGTCGGCGGGGGCCTGGCAGGGGCCAAAGCGGCGGAGACCCTGCGCGAGGAGGGGTTCAACGGCCGGGTGATCCTCATCGGCGACGAACGCGAGCACCCCTACGAGCGCCCGCCCCTCTCCAAGGGCTTCCTGACCGGCAAGGAGGAGCGCGACTCCGTCTTCGTGCACGAGCCCGCCTGGTACGCCCAGCACGACATCGAGCTCCACCGCGGCCAGACCGTCACCGCCGTCGACCGCGAGGCCCGCACCGTCCGCCTCGGCGACGGCACGGTCATCCCCTACGACAAGCTGCTCCTGGCCACCGGCGCCGAGCCGCGCCGCCTCGACGTCCCCGGCACCGACCTCGCCGGCGTCCACCACCTGCGCCGGCTCGCCCACTCCGAGCGGCTCCGCCACGAGCTCAAGCAGCTCGGCCGCGACAACGGCCACCTGGTCATCGCGGGTGCCGGCTGGATCGGCCTGGAGGTCGCCTCCGCCGCCCGCGGCTACGGCGCCGAGGTCACCATCGTCGAGGCCGACCCCACCCCGCTGCACCGGGTCCTCGGCCCCGAGCTCGGCCAGCTCTTCGCCGACCTGCACACCGACCACGGCGTCCGCTTCCACTTCGGCGCCCGGCTCACCGAGATCACCGGCCAGGACGGCATGGTCCTCGCCGTCCGCACCGACGACGGCGAGGAGCACCCCGCCCACGCCGTCCTGATCGCCATCGGCGCCGCCCCGCGCACCGCCCTCGCCGAGAACTCGGGCCTCGCCCTCGTCGACCGGGCCGACGGCGGCGGCGTCGCCGTCGACGAGTCCCTGCGCACCTCCGACCCCGACATCTACGCCGCCGGTGACATCGCCGCCGTCCACCACCCGCTGCTGCACACCCGGCTCCGCGTCGAGCACTGGGCCAACGCCCTCAACGGCGGCCCGGCCGCCGCCCGCGCCATGCTCGGGCAGCGCGTCTCCTACGACCGGGTGCCCTACTTCTTCACCGACCAGTACGACCTCGGCATGGAGTACTCCGGCTGGGCGCCGCCCGGCTCGTACGACCAGGTCGTCGTCCGCGGCGACACCGGCAAGCGCGAGTTCATCGCCTTCTGGCTCAAGGAGGGCCGGGTCCTCGCCGGCATGAACGTGAATGTGTGGGACGTCACAGAGCCCATCCAGGCCCTCATCCGCGCCCGCACGGCCGTGGACACAGAAGCCCTCGCCGATCCCTCCGTGCCCCTGGAGACACTCGTCTGACCCCGGGGAGCGACCCCCGGACCCCCGTACACTTCATGCGTGGCAGGCAGGATCAACGATGACGACGTGAAGGCGGTACGGGACGCGGTCCCGATCGATGCCGTCGTGTCCGAGTACCTCCAGCTGCGCAACGCGGGCGGCGGGAACCTCAAGGGCCTCTGCCCCTTCCACGACGAGAAGTCGCCCTCCTTCCAGGTCAGCCCCAGCAAGGGACTCTTCCACTGCTTCGGCTGCCAGGAAGGCGGCGACACCATCGCCTTCGTGATGAAGATCGACCACCTCTCCTTCTCGGAGACGGTCGAGCGCCTCGCCGCGAAGGCGGGCATCACCCTGCGGTACGAGGAAGGCGGCTACAACCCCGGCCACCAGCGCGGGGAACGCATCCGGCTGATCGAGGCCCACAAGATCGCCGCCCAGTACTACGCCGACCAACTCGGCTCCGCCGAGGCCGAGATCGGCCGGAAGTTCCTCGCCGAGCGAGGCTTCGACCAGGCCGCCGCCGAGCACTTCGGCGTCGGCTACTCCCCGGCCGGCTGGGACCACCTCACCCGCTTCCTGCGCGGCAAGGGCTTCTCCGACAAGGAACTGCTCCTCTCCGGCCTCTCCCAGGACGGCCGCCGCGGCCCCATCGACCGCTTCCGCGGCCGCCTCATGTGGCCGATCAAGGACGTCGGCGGCGAGATCGTCGGCTTCGGCGCGCGCAAGCTCCGCGAGGACGACAACGGCCCCAAGTACCTCAACACGCCCGAGACGCCGATCTACAAGAAGTCCCAGGTGCTCTACGGCATCGACCTGGCCAAGAAGGACATCGCCAAGGTCAGCCGGGCCGTCGTCGTCGAGGGCTACACCGACGTCATGGCCTGCCACCTCGCCGGCGTCACCACCGCCATCGCCACCTGCGGCACCGCCTTCGGCGGCGACCACATCAAGATCCTCCGCCGGCTCCTCATGGACAACGGCTCGGCCCGCGTCATCTTCACCTTCGACGGCGACGCCGCCGGCCAGAAGGCCGCCCTGCGCGCCTTCGAGGACGACCAGAAGTTCGCCGCCGAGACGTACATCGCCATTGCCCCCGACGGCATGGACCCCTGCGAACTCCGGCTCGCCAAGGGCGACGAGGCCGTCGCCGAACTCGTCCAGCCCCGCACCCCGCTCTTCGAGTTCGCCCTCCGCCAGATCGTGACGCGCTACGACCTGGAGACCCCGGCGGGCCGCGCCGCCGCCCTCGACGAGGCCGCGCCGATCGTCGCGAAGATCAAGAACATCGCCTCCCAGCACGAGGTCGCCGTCCAGCTCGCCGGCATGCTCGGCATCCTCGACACCCAGTTCGTGGTCCGCCGGGTCGCCCAGATCGCCCGCTGGCAGCGCCAGGGCGGCGAGCGCGGCCCCGGCCGGCCGCAGCAGCCCCAGCGGACGTACGACACCCCGGCCCCGGCCGCCGTCCCCTCGGGCCCCGCGCTCAACCTGCGCAGCCCCGCCCACCGCACCGAGCGGGAGCTCCTCAAGCTCGCCCTCCAGCGGCCCGAACTGGTCTCCCCGGCCTTCGACGCGTACGGGACCGACGAGTTCACCGCCCCGCCGTACGCGGCCGTCCGCCAGTGCGTCCACGACGCGGGCGGCGCCACCGGCGCCCCCTCCGACTACCTCGACGCCGTCCGCGAGGCCGCCCCGAACGACTCGGTCCGCGCCCTCGTCACCGAACTCGCCGTCGAGACGATCTTCGCCAAGACCGTCGACGAGGCCTACGCCGGCGACCAGCTCGTCACCGTCCGCCTCCGCGCCGTCGACCGCCGCCTCCGCGACGTCCAGGGCACCCTGGCCCGGCTCGGGACGAACGGCGACCCCGCGCAGATCGCCGCCGTGCAGAACGAGCTGTGGGTCCTCACCCAGTACGGGCAGTCCCTGCGGAACAACGGCGCCGCCGCCCTCTGACGCACGTTCGGTCACGGCGCGGTCTCAAAAAGTCACCGCACGCCCCTCGTGGCGGCGATGTGTCGTACCCCACACTGGATGACGGTGTCGTTCCGCCCCTCCTGGAGGTCGCCCGCCGTGCAGACCGAGATCCAGACCACCGAACCGGACGAGCAGGCCGAACTCCCCGAACTCCCCGAGATCCCGCCCCAGCGCCGCCGTACCGGCGACCCCGGCGGCAACGGCCCCTCCTCCGACCTCTTCCGCCAGTACCTGCGCGAGATCGGCCGCATCCCGCTGCTCAGCGCCGAGGAGGAGGTCGAGCTCGCCCGCCGCGTCGAGGCCGGGCTCTTCGCCGAGGAGAAACTCGCCAACACCCCCGATCTGGACACGCGGTTGGCGGGCGATCTGGACCAGCTCGTCGTCCTCGGCCGGATCGCCAAGCGCAGGCTGATCGAGTCCAACCTCCGCCTCGTCGTCTCCGTCGCCAAACGGTACGTGGGCCGCGGCCTCACCATGCTCGACCTCGTCCAGGAGGGAAACCTCGGCCTCATCAGGGCCGTCGAGAAGTTCGACTACGCGCGCGGCTACAAGTTCTCCACGTACGCCACCTGGTGGATCCGCCAGGCCATGTCCCGGGCCCTCGCCGACCAGGCCCGGACCATCCGCGTCCCCGTGCACGTCGTCGAGCTCATCAACCGGGTCATCCGCGTCCAGCGCCGCATGCTCCAGGAGCGCGGCTACGAACCCACCGCCGAAGAGGTCGCCGCCCAGCTGGACCTGGCCCCCGAGCGGGTCGGCGAGGTCCTCCGCCTCGCCCAGGAACCCGTGTCCCTGCACGCCCCCGTCGGCGAGGAGGAGGACGTCGCCCTCGGCGACCTCATCGAGGACGGCGACGCCGCCTCACCCGTCGAGTCCGCCGCCTTCCTGCTGCTCCGCCGCCACCTGGAGGACGTCCTGTCCACCCTCGGCGAGCGCGAGCGGAAGGTCGTCCAGCTCCGCTACGGCCTGGACGACGGCAGGCCCCGCACCCTGGAGGAGATAGGACGGATCTTCGGCGTGACGCGCGAACGCATCCGCCAGATCGAGTCCAAGACCCTCACCAAGCTGCGGGACCACGCCTACGCGGACCAGCTGCGCGGCTACCTCGACTAGGACGGGTACTAGTCGACCTCGGCGACCGCCTGGGCGAACTGCGCCGCGTACAGCCGGGCATAGGCCCCGCCGGACGCCAGCAGCTCGTCGTGCGTGCCCTGTTCGACGATCGAGCCGTTCTCCATCACCAGGATCACGTCCGCGTCCCGGATCGTGGAGAGCCGGTGCGCGATCACGAACGACGTGCGGCCGTGCGCCAGGCGCGCCATCGCCTTCTGGATGAGGACCTCGGTGCGGGTGTCGACCGAGCTGGTCGCCTCGTCCAGGACGAGGATCACCGGGTCGGACAGGAACGCCCGCGCGATGGTGATCAGCTGCTTCTCGCCCGCGCTGACCCCCGCCCCGTCGTCCTCGACGACCGTGTCGTACCCCTCGGGCAGGGTCCGGATGAACCGGTCGGCGTGGGCGGCGCGCGCCGCCTCCTCGACCTCGGCGCGGGTGACCGCGCGCGTGGCGCCGTACGCGATGTTGTCCGCGATGGTGCCGCCGAAGAGCCAGGTGTCCTGGAGGACCATGCCGATGCCCTTGCGCAGCTCCTCGCGGGACATCTTCGCGACGTCCACCCCGTCCAGGGTGATCCGGCCGTCCGTCACCTCGTAGAACCGCATGAGCAGGTTCACCAGGGTCGTCTTGCCGGCGCCGGTCGGGCCGACGATCGCGACCGTCTGGCCCGGGTCGACGGTGAGCGACAGGTCCTCGATGAGCGGCTTGTCCTCCTCGTACCGGAAGGAGACGCCCTCCAGGGCCACCTTGCCCTTGAGGTCCACGGTCCCCCAGCCTTCGGCCAGGGGTGCCCCCGTCTCGCTCGTCGGCGCGTCCGGCTCCTGCTCCTCGGCGTCGAGCAGCTCGAAGACCCGCTCCGCCGAGGCGACACCGGACTGCACCAGGTTCGCCATCGACGCGACCTGCGTCAGCGGCATCGAGAACTGGCGGGAGTACTGGATGAAGGCCTGCACGTCACCGATGGACAGGCTGCCGGTCGCCACCCGCAGACCGCCGACCACGGCCACCAGGACGTAGTTGATGTTCGAGACGAAGAACATCACCGGCTGCATCACACCGCTGTTGAACTGCGCCTTGAACCCGGCCTCGTACAGGGCCTCGTTCTGCTCGGCGAAGTCCTGCGCGGACTCCTCCTGCCGGCCGAAGACCTTCACCAGGCTGTGCCCGGTGTACATCTCCTCGATGTGCGCGTTGAGCGCGCCCGTCGACTTCCACTGCTGCACGAAGTGCGGCTGCGAGCGCTTGCCGATCTTCGCGGCGACGAAGACCGACACCGGCACCGTCACCAGCGCCACCAGGGCGAGCAGCGGCGAGATCCAGAACATCATGAAGAGCACGCCGACGATCGTGAGCAGCGAGTTGATCAGCTGGCCCATCGACTGCTGGAGGGTCTGCGAGATGTTGTCGATGTCGTTGGTCGCCCGGGACAGCACCTCGCCGCGCTTCGCCTTGTCGAAGTACGACAGGGGGAGCCGCGCCAGCTTCGTCTGGACGTCCTCCCGCATCCGGTAGACCGTCCGGTTGATCACCTTGATCGACAGGCGGGTGGAGACCAGCATGAGCAGGCCGGCCGCCACGTAGATCACGAGGACCCACAGGAGGACCTCGCCGACCGCGCCGAAGTCGATGCCCTGGCCGGGGGTGAAGTCGACTCCGGACAGCATGTCGGCCATGCCGCTCTCGCCACCGGCCCGGAGCTTCTCCAGGGCCTGCTCCTTCGTGGCGCCCTGGGGCATGTTCCGCCCGACGACGCCGGCGAAGATCAGGTCCGTCGCCTTGCCGAGGATCTTCGGCCCGACCACGGAGGCCGCCACCGACAGCACGCCGGCGATCAGCATCAGCCAGAGCGTGCCGCGCTCGGGCGCCAGCTGCTTGAGCAGCCGCTTGCCCGAGCCCTTGAAGTCCATGGACCGCTCACCGGACTGGCCCATCATCATGCGTCCGCCAGGACCGGCCATCAGGCTGCCTCCGCCTCGGTCAGCTGGGAGAGCACGATCTCCCGGTACGTCTCGTTCTCCGCCATCAGCTCACGGTGCCGTCCGGTGCCCACGACCCGGCCCTCGTCGAGGACGACGATCCGGTCGGCGTCGCGGATGGTCGACACGCGCTGGGCGACGATCACCACGGTCGAGTCGGCCGTCTCCCGGGACAGCGCGGCCCGGAGCAGGGCGTCCGTCTCGTAGTCGAGCGCGGAGAAGGAGTCGTCGAACAGATAGATCTCCGGCCGCTGCACGAGCGTCCGCGCGATCGCGAGCCGCTGCCGCTGCCCGCCGGAGACATTGGTGCCGCCCTGCGCGATCGGCGCGTTCAGACCACCCTCCAGCTTGGACACGAAGTCCTTGGCCTGGGCGACCTCCAGGGCGTGCCAGAGCTCCTCGTCGGTCGCGTCGGGCTTCCCGTACCGCAGGTTCGTCGCCACCGTCCCGGAGAACAGGTACGGCTTCTGCGGGACGAGCCCCACGGTCCTCGCCATCAGCTTCGGGTCGAGCTCCCGCACGTCCACGCCGTCGACGAGGACCTCGCCGCCGGTGGCGTCGAAGAGCCGGGGCACGAGCCCGAGCAGCGTCGACTTGCCGCTGCCCGTCGAGCCGATGATCGCGGTGGTCTCACCGGGCCGGGCGACCAGCGCCACGTCCTTGAGGACCGACTCCTCCGCGCCCGGGTACCGGAAGTCCGCGCTCCTGACCTCCAGGTGCCCGCGCCGCAGCAGCTTCGTCACCGGCTCGGCCGGCGGCACGACGCTGGTCCCGGTGCCGAGGACCTCCTCGATGCGCTCCGCGCAGACCTCGGCGCGCGGCACCATCATGAACATGAAGGTGGCCATCATGACGGCCATCACGATCTGCATCAGATAGGCGAGGAAGGCGGTCAGCGCGCCGATCTCCATCCCGCCGCTGTCGATGCGGTGCGCGCCGAACCAGACCACGGCGACGCTGGAGACGTTCACGACGGTCATCACCGTCGGGAACATCAGCGCCATCAGCCGCCCGGTGGCCAGCGACACGTCGGTCAGCTCGCCGTTGGCGCCCCGGAAGCGCTCCTCCTCGTACCCGTCCCGCACGAAGGCGCGGATGACCCGGTTGCCGGTGATCTGCTCGCGCAGCACCCGGTTCACGGTGTCGAGGCGCGTCTGCATGGTCCGGAAGAGCGGCCGCATCCTCCGCACGATCAGCGAGACGGCGACGCCGAGGACCGGCACCACCGCGAGCAGGACGCCCGACAGGGGGACGTCCTGGCCCAGGGCCATCACGATGCCGCCGACGCACATGATGGGCGCCGAGACCATCAGGGTGAACGCCATCAGGACCAGCATCTGGACCTGCTGCACGTCGTTGGTCGTACGCGTGATCAGCGAGGGCGCGCCGAAGTGGCCGAGCTCCCGGGCGGAGAAGGACTGCACCCGGTCGAAGACGGCGGCGCGCACGTCGCGGCCGAGCGCCGAGGAGGTGCGCGCGCCGTAGTACACGGCACCGATGTTGCAGACGACCTGGACGACGGAGACGCCGACCATCAGGGCGCCGAAGCGCAGGATGTAGCCGGTGTCCCCGTTGACGACACCGTTGTCGATGATGTCGGCGTTCAGGGTGGGCAGATAGAGGCTCGCGCAGGTCTGCAGGAACTGCAGCAGGACGAGCAGCGCGATGGGTTTTCGATACGGCCGCAGGTGGGTTCGGAGAAGTCTTATGAGCACGGGTCCTACTATCGCCCGCACCGCCGGAGCGTTACGACTCCGTTTCGGGGCGCGGGCGGCACCCTGGGCAAGACTTTACGAACCCGTGTGCGGGCCTCAGGCGCCGAACGCTCCCGGGTGGATCTGCTCCCGCGTCGCCGCGTACTGCTGCCGCACCGCCTGCCCGACCGCGAGGTCCTCGCCGGGCTCCAGGATCTGCGCGACCGCGCCCTGCCAGGCCGGCGGGGCGGACGGGGACAGCGTGCCCCGCGCGACCCCGAGCGCCCAGGCGGCCTGCCGGGCCGCGCCGAGCGCCGCGTAGTCGGCCGGCTGGGGGACGACGACCTGCGCGCCGAAGAGCGCCGGCGCGAGCGCCTGTACGGCCGGCAGGGCGGCCGCCGCGCCGAGCAGGAAGACCCGCCGCACCTCCACGCCCCGCCCGCGCAGCACGTCCATGGCGTCGGTGAGCGCGCAGAGCATGCCCTCGAACGCCGCCCGCGCCAGGTGCTCGGGCTTCATCGACTCGCGCCGCAGCCCGCTGAGCGTGCCCGCGGTGTGCGGCAGGTTCGGGGTCCGCTCGCCCTCCAGATAGGGCAGCAGGACGAGCCCGGAGGCGCCGGGCGTCGACTTCAGCGCGAGCGCCGACAGCTCGTCGAGGGACTCCACCCCCAGCATCTCGGCGGTCCCGCGCAGCGCCCGTACGGCGTTCGAGGTGGAGACGACGGGCAGGTGCATGCCGGTGGCGTCGGCGAAGGAGGTGACCATGCCGCTGGGGTCGGTGAGGGCCTCGTGGTGCACGGCCATCACGGAGCCGGAGGCGCCGAGCGAGACCACCGCGTCCCCGGGGCCGAGGCCCAGGCCGAAGGCGGCGGCCATCGTCTCGCCGGTGCCGGCGGAGACGAGGAGGCCCTCGGGGGTGATCCCGGCGGCCTCGGAGGGTCCGAGGACCTCGGGCAGCACGGCCTGGTGGCCGAGGGCCAGCTCGACGAGGTCGGGGCGGTACGTGCCGGTGCGGGCCGACCAGTAGCCGGTGCCGGAGGCGGCGCCGCGGTCGGTGGTGCGGCGGGCGGGCCGGCCGAGGAGCTGCCAGACGAGCCAGTCGTGGGGCTGGAGGACCATCGCGATCCGCTGGGCGTTCTCCGGCTCCGTACGGGCCAGCCAGCGCAGCTTGGCGACCGCCTGCCCGGCGCCGGGCGCGCTGCCGACGGCCTCGGCCCAGGCCTGCCGTCCGCCCAGTGCCTCGACGAGGTCGGCGGCGGCGACCTGGGCCCGCTTGTCGTTCCGGACCAGCGCGGGCCGCACCAGGCCGCCCTGGGCGTCGAGCGGCACGAGCCCGTGCTGCTGCGCGGAGACGCCGATGGCCTCCACGCCCTCCAGGAGCCCGCCGGTGGCGGCCTCGCCGAGCGAGAGCAGCCAGGTCTGCGGATCGACGTCGACGGCCTTGGGTTCACCGGGATGAGCGGCGTACCCCTGCCGCAGTACGGCACCCGTGTCCGTGTCACAGACGACGATGCGTGTGAACTCCGTAGAGCTGTCCAGTCCGGCGACTATCCCCATGGCACATGATTCTGCCGCACGCGCGGGGTTCAGGTGTTGCTGGTGCCCCACTCCTCGTCGTCGGCCTTGCCGCCGGCCCGGCCGCGCTCGCGCAGCGCCTGCACCCGGTTGGTCACGGAGGGCGGCAGCTTGTCGCCCACCTTGTCGCCCACGAGGTGCGCGGCCTTGCCCGCGGCCTGCCGTCCGGTCTGGGCGGCGGACTCCGCGGCGTTCCGTACGGCGGGGTTCTGCGCGAAGTCCTTCGCGGACTTCTTCATCTGTTCGTAGCGCTCTCGTCCGGCCCGTGTGCCGACCACGTAACCGAGGGCGAGTCCCGCGACGAACGTCAGCTTGTACCGCACGGCGGCGATCCTTCCCTGGAGGCCCTGGGGGAACCGATTGGCGGAGCACCCCCCTGCTTGCGCTAATGTATGTCTCGCAGCGAGCGACCGCCGCCCGGGAAGGCCCGAGGTGGATCCGATCGGTGCAACGCAGCAATCCCCTGTAGCTCAATTGGCAGAGCAGCCGGCTGTTAACCGGCAGGTTACTGGTTCGAGTCCAGTCGGGGGAGCGCGATCCCCTGTAGCTCAATTGGCAGAGCATTCGGCTGTTAACCGGAGGGTTACTGGTTCGAGTCCAGTCGGGGGAGCGAGACGGAAGAGGACCCTTCGGGGTCCTTTTTCGCGTCTCCGGGAACCATCCGGAGCCGCACGCAGTCTTCAAGGTCGAGCAGAGCCGATCATCCGAAGCAGGAGATCGTATGAGCGGCTATGCTGCGGCAGACGGCGCGCACACATGTACGCGCCTCACCGTTCGGGGCGGTAGCTCAGCCGGTTAGAGCAGCGGACTCATAATCCGTCGGCCGTGGGTTCGAGTCCCACCCGCCCCACCGAAGAAAAACGTTCTGACCTGCGGAAACGCCCCTGGAGGGGTGTTTCCGCAGGCGGAGCCCACCTCTCGCCCATGAGGCGAGGAGAGTGCCCCCGGTCTGCCGTGCCGGTCCCTGACCTTCTCCGCCCGTGGTTCCGGGTGGAACGCAGGTGCGGATCCAGGACGATGATTCCACGGTGATCCCTGACCCCCGCGTGTGACACGCCGCACACTGGTCCGAATGGATGGGTGCCGGGCGGGGCGGCCGACCGGATGCCTGCTCGCCGCCCGGAGGGCGGGAGGGTGCTACCGGGCAGCGCGAAGCGCCCCTCGGCCGGGTGCGAGAGCAGAGCCGGGAAATGAACCCCGGTCGACGCAGGCCAAAGGGAGTCGAACTCTCCGGCGAAAAGGGCGCCTTTATACGGCAGCGCGCCACCGGATCGCAACCACATGAAGATTTCGGGCGAATCGCCGGTCCGGAATCCGGTCGGCGGGAATCAGCCCTGCCGGGCCTGAACCCCTCCCGTGCACGAGGTGCGCCCGAATGCGCCCATGGTGGTGGAGCGCTGGACGTGCTTGTCGCGAATGGTGAGGGTGCAGGAGGCCTGTCCGCCCTTTTCGCCGAGGACGACGGTGACGGTCGGGGCCTTGCCGAGAGGCATCTGGACCGACTTGGTCCAGGGGAGCGTGACGTCTTTCTCGACCGTGGCCGTGCCGGCCTCGCTGCGGGCGAGATAGGAGATCTCCGCGGTTCCCGTTCCCGTGACCGCGTACGTCACCTCGGCGCCCGGCGCGGCCTCCGGCCGGGGCTGCTCGTCGGTGCCGAGGGTGCCGTAGCCGACGAGTCCGGCGCAGGTGAGCAGGGCGATGCCGGCGATCAGCCATCCACGACGGCCGGGGGAAGCCCCCGTGCTCCCGGGCTCGTTCTCCTCCGGCACTGCGCTTTCCGCGTGTTCATTGGACGACATGAGAGAGCCCGGCTTTCGGTTGGTCGGTAGATGAACCGGGCGGTTATACACCACGCCGCGGGCCGAGTGCGAGCGAGCGGAGGAATCGGGCGAACCCCACCCTCTTCGGCCGCTTATTTGCCCTTTATGTCGCGGGGGTTGACCAGGCCTCACGGGAATGGTTAGAAAGCCCGCCGCAATGCCCGTGACCTCGTGGTTCATGTTTTCGCACGATCACTCCACATTGCGCCAAGCCGGGCGGAAACCTCCGCTCCGGCTCGTTCGGCGTGCCCATTTCGCGTGGAGTGATGCGGGTGCGCCGATGCCGAAAGGTATTGAGGTGAAAGTTCCGTACAGGAGATATCTCTCCTGTCTTGTCGTAGCGGCGGTGGCGGGCACGCTATGGCCGCAGGTCGCCTATGGGACGACGCAGTCGCCGACGGCGGGCGACGACAAGGGCGCCTTCGACACGATCGCGGGCTGGTTCTCGGACGACGGGGACGAGGACGCGCAGGGCGGGTCCGGGGAGTCGCCGACCGGCGGGGCCTCGGTGGTCTCGAGCCGGGAGAAGCTGCCGAAGGGCAAGGCGGCGCCGAAGCCGAAGCGGGTCGCCGAGCTGACCGGGAGGCGGACGGCGACCGCCCGCTACTGGCAGCT
>NZ_JBIAMJ010000004.1:0-240682 GCF_042874035.1 Streptomyces sp. NPDC004284
CGCCCGGTTACATTCCGAACCCGGAAGCTAAGCCTTTCAGCGCCGATGGTACTGCAGGGGGGACCCTGTGGGAGAGTAGGACGCCGCCGAACAATTTTTAGCCTCAACCCCCGGACTTTGTCCGGGGGTTGAGGCATTTTTGCGTTCCGGAGTCGTAGGGGACCCTGTGCGTCTGGGCGTGGTGGCTGAGGGTAAGGTCGGGGGGCATCGTCCGTACGTTCCCAGCAGGAGGCCCCCGGGTGGAGGTCCAGGAGACTCGCGTTCAGACCGACCGGGTCCTCACCATCCCCAATATTCTGAGCATGGCTCGCCTCGTGGGGGTGCCGCTCTTCCTGTGGCTGATCCTCCGGCCCGTGTTCGGCGGCCCCAACAGCGATGGCTGGGCCCTGCTCGTGCTGATGCTCAGTGGCGTCAGCGACTATCTCGACGGCAAACTGGCACGGCGCTGGAACCAGATCAGCAGCCTCGGCCGGCTCCTCGACCCCGCCGCAGACCGGCTCTACATCGTCTCCACGCTCATCGGGCTGACCTGGCGCGAGATCCTGCCGATCTGGCTGACCGCCGCCCTTTTCGCCCGCGAGTTGATGTTGCTCGTGATGGTGGGAATCCTCCGCCGGCACGGGTACCCGCCGCCGCAGGTGAACTTCCTCGGGAAAGCTGCGACTTTCAACCTGATGTACGCGTTCCCGTTGCTGCTTCTCAGTGACGGAACGGGCTGGCTCTCGTCACTCGCTGAAGTTTTCGGGTGGGCCTTCGCCGGATGGGGTACAACTCTCTATTGGTGGGCAGGGATCCTCTACGTGGTCCAGGTCCGTCGACTCGTGAAGGCGGATACCGCGGCCGATTGAGCCCGTCTGTCCTGTGTCGAGCAGCGTCGCCGGCAACAACGAGGACGTCCGAGGGCCCCTGAACGGACAGGTGAAGTCGGCAGGACCGTCGTCTCTTCAAGGAGGACGCTTCCGACATGAAGGCCGTCGTGATGGCCGGTGGCGAAGGAACCCGCCTTCGCCCCATGACCTCGAGCATGCCCAAGCCTCTGCTGCCGGTGGTGAACCGGCCGATCATGGAGCACGTCCTACGACTGCTCAAGAGGCACGGTCTCAACGAGACCGTCGTCACCGTGCAGTTTCTCGCCTCTCTCGTCAGGAACTACTTCGGCGACGGAGAAGAGCTCGGGATGGAGCTCACGTATGCCAACGAGGAAAAGCCACTCGGTACAGCGGGAAGTGTGAAGAACGCCGAGGAAGCGTTGAAGGACGACGCTTTTCTCGTCATCTCGGGGGATGCACTCACCGATTTCGACCTCTCCGATCTCATCGCCTTCCACAAGGAGAAGGGCGCCCTCGTCACGGTCTGTCTGACCCGGGTGCCCAATCCGCTGGAATTCGGGATCACGATCGTCGACGAAGAGGGCAAGGTCGAGCGCTTCCTGGAGAAACCCACCTGGGGGCAGGTCTTCTCGGACACCGTGAACACGGGCATCTACGTGATGGAGCCCGAGGTCTTCGACTACGTCGAAGCGGACGTGCCGGTCGACTGGTCGGGCGATGTCTTCCCGCAGCTCATGAAGGAGGGCAAGCCGATCTTCGGCTATGTCGCCGAGGGCTACTGGGAGGACGTCGGCACCCACGAGAGCTATGTGAAGGCCCAGGCGGACGTCCTGGAGGGCAAGGTCCAGGTCGACATCGACGGCTTCGAGATCTCGCCCGGGGTGTGGGTCGCCGAGGGCGCCGAGGTGCACCCCGAGGCGGAGCTGCGCGGACCGCTCTACATCGGGGACTACGCCAAGGTCGAGGCCGGCGCCGAGATCCGTGAGCACACCGTCATCGGCTCGAACGTGGTCGTGAAGAGCGGTGCCTTCCTGCACAAGGCCGTCGTCCACGACAACGTCTACATCGGGCAGCAGAGCAATCTGCGGGGCTGCGTGATCGGGAAGAACACCGACATCATGCGGGCCGCCCGGATCGAGGACGGAGCCGTCATCGGGGACGAGTGCCTCGTCGGGGAAGAATCGATCGTGCAGGGGAACGTGCGCGTCTACCCCTTCAAGACGATCGAGGCCGGTGCCTTCGTCAACACCTCGGTCATCTGGGAGTCCCGGGGGCAGGCCCATCTCTTCGGGGCGCGCGGGGTCTCCGGCATCCTGAACGTGGAGATCACCCCCGAGCTGGCCGTACGGCTGGCGGGGGCGTACGCGACGACCCTGAAGAAGGGGGCGACCGTCACCACCGCGCGTGATCACTCCCGGGGCGCCCGGGCGCTGAAACGGGCGGTGATCTCCGCGCTCCAGGCCAGCGCCATCGACGTACGGGACCTGGAGAACGTCCCGCTGCCCGTGGCGCGGCAGCAGACCGCACGCGGAAGCGCCGGCGGGATCATGGTGCGGACCTCGCCCGGTGTGCCGGACTCCGTCGACATCATGTTCTTCGACGAACGTGGGGCCGACCTCTCGCAGGGCGGGCAGCGGAAACTCGACCGGGTGTTCGCGCGCCAGGAGTACCGGCGGGCCTTCCCCGGTGAGATCGGCGACCTCTCCTTCCCCGCCAGCGTCTTCGACTCGTACACCGGGTCGCTGCTGCGGAACGTCGACACCACAGGGATCGCCGAGGCGGGGCTGAAGGTCGTCGTGGACGCCTCCAACGGCAGCGCCGGGCTCGTCCTGCCCAGCCTGCTCGGGCGGCTCCAGGTCGACTCGCTGACCATCAACCCCGGGCTCGACGAGTCCCGTCCCACCGAGTCGGCCGAGAGCCGGCGGGCCGGGCTCGTACGGCTCGGGGAGATCGTGGCCTCGGCGCGGGCCGCGTTCGGCGTGCGGTTCGACCCCGTCGGCGAGCGGCTCTCGCTCGTGGACGAGCGGGGGCGGATCATCGAGGACGACCGGGCGCTCCTGGTGATGCTCGACCTGGTGGCGGCCGAGCGGCGCTCCGGGCGGGTGGCGCTGCCCGTCACCACGACACGCATCGCCGAGCAGGTCGCCGCGTACCACGGCACCCAGGTCGAATGGACGACCACCTCGCCCGACGACCTCACGAGGGTCGGACGCGAGGAGTCGACGATCTTCGGCGGTGACGGGCGCGGCGGGTTCATCGTGCCCGAGTTCAGCAGCGTCTTCGACGGGGCCGCCGCCTTCGTGCGGCTGATCGGGCTCGTGGCGCGGACACAGCTCACGCTCAGCCAGATCGACGCCCGGATCCCGCGGGCGCACGTCCTGAAGAAGGACATCGCGACGCCGTGGGCCGTGAAGGGGCTCGTCATGCGTCGGGTGGTGGAGGCGGCGGGCAGCCGCTTCGTGGACACCACCGACGGAGTCCGGGTGGTCGAGGCCGACGGGCGGTGGGTGATGGTGCTGCCCGACCCCGCCGAGGCCGTCACCCATCTGTGGGCGGAGGGCCCCGACGACGCCTCCGCGCAGGCCCTGCTCGACGAGTGGGCCGAAGTGGTCGACAGCGCAGGTCGCTGACGGTCCGGGCCGGCTGGGACGGGAGGCGCCCGAGGGGTGCCTCCCGTCCGTAAGGAGGGGCCATTCGGCGGTAGGCCGTACGACGTGCGACGATGTGCGGCATGTCGCAGCAGCCCCCCGTTCGGAGCACCGGATCACCGCCGCCGCGTCCGGACGCCTCGATGTCGCTGCTGAACAACGTGATCGACCACGCGCTCGACGACGGCTATGCCGAGGCGACTGCGCGGCGCGCGGCCGAGGGCGGCGGGCTGCCCCGTAACCTGCGGGCCAAGCTGGGCGTCGCCGCCGGGCTTCTGCTCGCCGCCGTCGTCGTGACCGTCGGTGCGGCCGAGGCGCGGGTCGCCGCGCCGGTCGTCGCCAAGGAGCGGCAGGACCTGATCGACCGGATCGACAAGGAGACGTCGACCGCCGACCGGCTGGAGACGGACGTCGAGCGGATCCGGACCGAGGTCGGGGACCGCCAGCGACAGGCCCTCCAGCAGCACGGCGGCGACCAGGCCGAGCTCGTGGCGCTGCTCTCCGGCGCGACGCCCGTGCACGGTCCCGGTGTGAAGCTCGTCGTCGACGACGCCAAGGGCACCGACACCGGGGGCGGCGGGCCGCGGGAGAGCAGCGGCTTCTCCGACACGGGCCGGGTCCGCGACCGGGACATGCAGCGGGTGATCAACGGGCTGTGGGAGTCGGGCGCCGAGGCCGTCGCGATCAACGGTCAGCGGCTGACATCGCTGTCCGCGATCCGCGCCGCCGGTGACGCGATACTGGTCGACAACAAGCCGCTGGTGCCGCCCTACACCGTCCTCGCGATCGGGGACGGACAGCGGCTGAGCACCGCGTTCCAGGACAGTGCGGACGGGCAGTACCTGCACGTGCTGGTGGAGAACTTCGGGATCAGGAGCAGGATCTCGGCCGAGGGCGACGTACGCCTGCCGGCCGCGCCGAGCCTGGCCGTACGTACCGCAGAGCCGAGGGGGGCCGGGGCGGCGACGCCCTCCGGTCGGGCCACGGCCGACACAGGGAAGGGCACATCGTGATCGCCGTACTGGGCCTGATCGTCGGAGTCGTGGTCGGACTGTTGGTCCGCCCCGAGGTTCCGGCGGTGGTCGAGCCCTATCTTCCGATCGCCGTGGTCGCCGCCCTCGACGCGGTCTTCGGCGGCCTGCGGGCCATGCTCGACGGGATCTTCGTCGACAAGGTCTTCGTGGTCTCCTTCCTGTCCAACGTGGTCGTGGCCGCGCTGATCGTCTTCCTCGGCGACAAGCTGGGCGTGGGCGCGCAGCTGTCGACCGGTGTGGTCGTCGTGCTCGGCATCCGCATCTTCTCCAACGCGGCCGCCATCCGGCGTCACGTCTTCCGGGCGTGAGGCCGATGAGTGAGAACCCGCAGAATCCCGAGAACCCGCAGAATCCGCAGAATCCCGAGAATCCGCAGGACTCCGAGAGCCCGGTGAAGCCGGAGAGCCCGGAGCAGGTCGGGGGCAGTGAGTCCGGGTCCGCCGAGGTGACCAAGACCGAAGCCGCCAAGGCTGAAGTCGCCGAGCCCGAGGCTGCGAAGCCTGCGGTCGTGAGGCCGGAGATCGCCGAGCCCGAGGTCGCCGAGCCCGAGGAGGTACGGGTGCCCGAGGCGCCCGTCGTGTCCTCGGCTCCGGCCGTCGCCGAGCCGAGTGGGCGGCGGAGGCTCGTCGCGGCCCTGTGGCCGCCGCGGGTGACCCGGGCCCAACTCGTCGTCGCGCTGCTGCTGTTCGTGCTCGGTCTGGGCCTGGCCATCCAGGTCTCCTCGACGAGCGAGAACAGCGCGCTGCGCGGGGCCCGGCAGGAGGACCTCGTGCGGATCCTCGACGAACTCGACGACCGCACCCAGCGCCTGGAGGACGAGAAGGCCCGCCTGGAGAAGCAGCGTTCCGAGCTGGAGTCCAGCTCGGACCAGGCCGAGGAGGCGCGCAAGCAGACCCAGGAGAAGGAGCGGCAGCTCGGCATCCTGGCCGGTTCCGTCGCGGCCGAGGGGCCGGGCATCACCCTCACCGTCGGGGATCCCACCGGGGCGGTCGAGTCGGACATGCTGCTCGACGCCATCCAGGAGCTGCGCGCGGCGGGCGCAGAGGCGATCCAGGTGAACGGTGTCCGGGTGGTCGCGGACAGTTATTTCACCGGTAGCGGTGATGACATGCGGATTGATGGAACGAAGGTGACCGCTCCGTACGTCTTCAAGGTCATCGGCAAGCCGGAGGATCTCGAGCCCGCGCTCAACATCCCCGGCGGTGTCGTGCAGACCCTGGAGAAGGAGCAGGCCACGGCCACGGTGGAGCGGGCGGCGAAGATCGTCGTCGACGCCTTGCGACCCGCGAAGCGGCCTGACTACGCTCAGTCGTCCTCCCAGTGAGAGGAGGGCGAGGGGGTCCCGCGACAAGGGCATGACGTTGCGGGGGGTCGGCGTACCACAATGGTGGTGCGTGGTGGAAACTGTCCGGAGGATACGGACGTTGTGAAGGTGTCCGGGTCGGCAGGTGTGAAGGATTTCGGTTCGTCCTGCCCCACGGGCGGGTCTGTTTCGGTCAAGGGGAATCGCCCGTGAGTTTTTTTGCGAAGTTGTTCGGCAAGAGCGGACGCGAGGACGGCGGCAGCGCCAAGCACGCCGCGTCGCGCCACGCCCAGAGCGAGGAGCAGGGCGGCGAGCGCCCCCTCTTCCGTGACGAGGTCGCCGGCCGGGGCGGTGACATTTCGGGCACGCCGGGCGCGTCTTCTGTTGACCCCGCCGGGGCCGCCCGCATAGGTTTCGGGGAACCATCAACCTCAGGTACGGGTGGAGGGTTTACGCCCGATCCGTACGCGACACAGACCTCCGCGGGGCAGCCGCGGCAGGAGGATGCGTCCATGCCGGTGTGCACGAGGTGCGGTCACCGCAACACCGCCGACAGCCGCTTCTGCTCCCACTGCGGTACGCCGCTGCGGGGCGGGATCGCTCCCGAGCGCGCGTCGGAGACGACGTCGACGATCTCCATCTCGGGGCTTGAGGCGTACGACGCGGAGGTCACCGGTCAGACCGCCCTTCCGTCGCTGTCTCCCGAGGCGCTGGCCGCCGTGGAGGCGCTGCCGCTGGGCTCCGCGCTCCTCGTGGTGCGCCGGGGGCCGAACTCGGGCAGCCGCTTCCTGCTCGACGGCGAGCTGACGACGGCCGGCCGTCACCCGCAGAGCGACATCTTCCTGGACGACTTCACGGTCTCCCGGCGGCATGTCGAGTTCCGGCGGGGGCAGGACGGCAGCTTCACTGTCGCTGACGTCGGCAGCCTCAACGGCACGTACGTCAACCGTGAGCCGATCGACTCGGTCGTTCTGTCCAACGGCGACGAGGTGCAGATCGGCAAGTACCGGCTGGTCTTCTACTCGAGCCAGCGAGGCGTGTGACGCCTCGGGGAAGCCCCTTCAGGGAAGGTCCATGCTGCGAACACCGACGGGCGGTGCCGGATCCGGCACCGCCACCGCGGGCGACCGGCTGGTCAGCATCGGCACGGTGCTGAGCCAGCTGCGCGACGAATTTCCCGAAGTGACGATCTCCAAGATCCGGTTCCTGGAGGCCGAGGGGCTGGTCGAGCCCCGGCGGACGGCCTCCGGATACCGGAAGTTCAGCCCGCAGGACGTGGAGCGGCTCGCCCGCATCCTGCGGATGCAGCGGGACCACTACCTTCCGCTGAAGGTCATCCGCGAGCACCTCGACGCCCTTGAGCGGGGCGAGCAGATCAAGCTTCCGGCGCCCGGGCGCCGGCGGGACCTGCTCGAAGGACCCTGGGAGCAGGACGAGGCGGACGCGCCGACCGTCGCGCGGCTCGGCCGGGCCGAACTGATCGCCGCCGCCGAGGTGACCGAGACCGAGCTCGCCGAGTGGGAGTCGTACGGTCTGATCGCCGAGGCGGAGGGCGGCGGCTACGACGCCGAGGCCGTCACCGTCGCGCGACTCGTCGCGGATCTGGGGCGATTCGGTCTGGAACCCCGGCATCTGCGGGCCGTCAAGGCGGCCGCCGACCGGGAGGCCGGGCTGATCGAGCAGGTGGTCGCGCCGCTGCGCCGACACCGCAACCCGCAGACCAGGGCCCATGCGGAGGCCACCGCGCAGGAGCTCGCCGCACAGTCGGTGCGGCTGCACGCGGCACTCGTCCAGGCCGCGCTGGGGATCCGGCTCCAGTGATCCGGGAAGGGGCCCCGGGGAGGGCCCGGTAGGGGTCGCTCGGGGGGCCCGACTATCCAAACCGGTCGGGCACGTCCTAGGGTTGCTGTGTGAACGAGCTCGACGTTGTGGGTGTCCGGGTGGAAATGCCCTCCAACCAGCCGATCGTGCTCCTGCGTGAAGTGGGAGGCGATCGGTACCTCCCCATCTGGATCGGACCGGGTGAGGCGACCGCGATCGCCTTCGCCCAGCAGGGGATGGCCCCGCCGCGGCCGCTGACGCACGACCTGTTCAAGGACGTGCTGGAGGCCGTGGGACAGGAGCTCACCGAGGTCCGCATCACGGATCTGCGCGACGGGGTCTTCTACGCCGAGCTGGTCTTCGCCAGCGGCGTCGAGGTGAGCGCGCGGCCGTCGGACGCGATAGCGCTGGCCCTGCGGACCGGGACGCCGATCTTCGGCAGCGACGGTGTGCTGGACGACGCCGGTATCGCGATTCCGGACGAGCAGGAGGACGAGGTGGAGAAGTTCCGCGAGTTCCTCGACCAGATCTCACCGGAGGACTTCGGCAGCAGCAGTCAGTGAGACGGAGCGGTGCGGCCGGAGGCCGTTCGCGGGGTGCCGTCAGAGCATTCGAGTAGCCTTTCCCCGGAGAGGGACACGCGAAACCACTCTCAGGGTGATTATCACTCGGCGTGCCGAGTGTGGCGATCGTTGACGCACCCCGGGTGACTGCCTACCTTCGTGTGGGCAGGTCAAGGACGGAGGGTCGGCGTGATGAGCAGCGCGGACGGTACGGCAGGGAGCTCGCTCGGACGCGTGTCCGGGGAGAGCGGTCCGTATCCGCTTCACGGCAGTGTGGGCGACTTCGGGACGGACAACGGCGTCGCCGACGCGGTGATCGGCTATCGCGGGCCGACGGCCTGCGCGGCCGCCGGGATCACCTATCGCCAGCTGGACTACTGGGCGCGCACCGGGCTCGTGGAGCCGAGCGTGCGGCCCGCGTACGGGTCGGGGACGCAGCGGCTCTACAGCTTCCGCGACGTCGTCGTACTGAAGATCGTCAAGCGTTTCCTCGACACCGGGGTGGCCCTCCAGAACATCCGGGCCGCGGTGCAGCACCTGCGCGCCCGGGGCTTCCGGGACCTGGAGCGGATGACGCTCATGAGCGACGGGGCCACGGTGTACGAGTGCTCCTCGCCCGACGAGGTCGTCGACCTCCTCCAGGGCGGGCAGGGCGTCTTCGGCATCGCCGTCGGGGTCGTCTGGCGCGACGTCGAGGCGGCGCTCTCGCAGCTCCACGGGGAGCGGGTCGACACCGGCGAGACGCTGGTCCGGCACAACCCGGGCGACGAGCTGGCACGCAGGCGGCGCGACAAGGCGGTGTGAGCGCGCCGAGGGGCCCGGGCGGGCCGGATCCGCCCGGGTGTTCCGTGGGGGCGTTGTCAGTGGCGTGAGGCAGCATCGGACGTGTGAGAGCCGCGCCCACGATCCTGCATCTCGACATGGATGCCTTCTTCGCCTCCGCCGAGCAGGCGTCGAAGCCCAGCCTGCGCGGGAAGCCCGTGGTCGTCGGCGGCCTCGGGCCCCGGGGCGTGGTCGCCACCGCCTCCTACGAAGCCCGCCGCTTCGGGGTGCACTCGGCCATGCCGATGGGCCAGGCGCGTCGGCTCGCGCCGAACGCGGCCTATCTCGTGCCGCGCTTCGCCTTCTACCGCTCGATCAGCGAGCAGGTCATGGAGCTGCTCCGGCGGCTCTCGCCGCTCGTGGAGCCCCTCAGCCTCGACGAGGCCTTCGTCGACCTCGAAGCCGGCGGCGTCGCCGACGACGGCGCGAGCGCGCGGGCGGCGGGGGAGCGGCTGCGGGCCGACATCCTCGCGACGACCGGACTCACCGGGTCCGTGGGGCTCGCCGGGTCCAAGATGATCGCGAAGATCGCCTCCGAGGAGGCCAAGCCGAACGGGCTCGTCGTCATCGCGCCCGGGACGGAGCGGGAGCTGCTCGGGCCGCGGTCGGTACGGATCCTGCCCGGGGTCGGGCCGGCCACCGGGGAGCACCTGCGCCGGGCCGGCATGAGCACCGTCGCCGACCTCGTGGAGGCGGGCGAGGACGAGCTCGTACGGCTCCTGGGACGGGCGCACGGGGCCTCGCTGCACCGGATGGCCCAGGGGTACGACGACCGGCCCGTGGTGGCCGAGCGGGAGACCAAGTCCGTTTCGGTCGAGGACACCTTCGACGTGGACCTCCACGACCGGGTGCGGATCCGGGTCGAGGTCGAACGGCTCGCGGAGCGGTGCGTCGCGCGGCTGCGGTCCTCGGGGCACTCCGGGCGGACCATCGTCCTCAAGGTGCGGCGGTACGACTTCTCGACGCTCACCCGGTCCGAGACGCTGCGGGGGCCGACGGACGACCCGGGGGTCGTACGGGAGGCGGCGGGGCGGCTCCTGGAGGCGGTGGACACGACCGGGGGCGTGCGGCTGCTGGGAGTGGGGGTGACGGGGCTCGCGGACTACACGCAGGAGGATCTGTTCGCCCAGGCGGAGGCGGGGGCCTCGGAGCGGCCCGCGGAGGAGATCGCGCCCTCGGAGGTGGAGGAGGCGCCTCCCCCCGCGGCGGAGAGCGCCGAGCGGGTGTGGGCGCCCGGGCACGACGTGCGGCACGCGGTGCACGGGGCCGGGTGGGTGCAGGGGAGCGGGGTCGGGCGGGTCACGGTCCGGTTCGAGGACCCCTGGTCCGGGCCGGGGCGGGTGCGGACCTTCTCCGTGGACGACCCGGACCTCGAACCGGCGGAGCCGTTGCCGCTGGTGCGGGGGGACGAGGCGGCGTGACGGTGCCCACCCGCACCGTCGCGCGGGTGGGTCCGTCCTCGGGGCGGGTCCTCAGGCGCCGTCCTGGCCCGCCAGGCGGCCGAAGTCGGTGTCCGGGGCGTCCGTGGGCGGGGGAGGCAGGGCGAGGCTGTAGTGGCGGTACAGCTGGAGTTCCTGCTCGGGGGAGAGGTGGCGGCCCACCCCGAAGTCGGGGGCGTCCTTGATGAGGGCCCGCTCGTACGGGATGTGGAGGCCGTCGTCGAGCAGGGCGCTCGGCTCCAGGGGGACGAAGGCGTCCCGGCTGAACAGGCCCGTGCGGACCGCGGCCCATTCGGGGATGCCGGTCGCGTCGTCCAGGTACACCTCGTCCACGGTTCCGATCTTGTGCCCGTTCCGGTCGAACGCCTTGCGGCCGATCAGGCTGCGCGGATCGATATCGGTCTGCACGGTCCCTCCAACTGGTCGCAACTGCTCTACACCCCTACGAAAGTGCACATCTGGGATGTCGGCCACTTGAGCGATGGGAGCCGCAACCTCGCTGGTAGGCTGGTTGTGGCTGTCGACCCCGTGCGGGAGAGTCCCCCGGAGAAACCTTCCGGTGGGCGCCGAAGGAGCAAATCCTCCCCGGAATCTCTCAGGCCCCTGTACCGCGCGGACGAGGTCACTCTGGAAAGCAGAGCGGATGTCCGACGGCATCGCGCTCTCACCGACGGTGAAAGCCGGCGGGCCGCGAGGCGTGCCGGTGAAACTCTCAGGTTGAGATGACAGAGGGGGAGGCCGTCCGGGTACCCGCGCCGTGGTGCCCCTCGCAGGTCGTGACGACCAGGAGGCCTCCGTACATGACCGCCAACCGCACTCCGCTCTCCGAGCTCGAACAGGGCATCCCGTTCGAGCAGCGGCACATCGGCCCCGACGCCGAGGCGCGGGCCAAGATGCTCGCCCAGGTCGGTTACGGCTCGCTCGACGAGCTCACGGCCGCCGCGGTGCCGGACGTCATCAAGAACGCCGAGGCGCTGGGCCTGCCGGCCGCGCGCACCGAGGCCGAGGTCCTCGCCGAGCTGCGCACGCTCGCCGACCGCAACCAGGTCCTCGCCCCGATGATCGGTCTCGGCTACTACGGGACCTTCACCCCGCCGGTGATCCTCCGCAACGTCATGGAGAACCCCGCCTGGTACACGGCCTACACGCCGTACCAGCCGGAGATCTCCCAGGGCCGCCTGGAGGCCCTGCTCAACTTCCAGACCATGGTCGCCGACCTGACCGGTCTGCCCACCTCCGGCGCCTCCCTCCTGGACGAGGGCACCGCCGCCGCCGAGGCCATGGCGCTCTCCCGCCGCGTCGGCAAGGTCAAGAACGGCGTCTTCCTCATCGACGCCGACGCCCTGCCGCAGACCATCGCCGTCATCGAGACCCGCGCCGAGCCGACCGGTGTCGAGGTCGTCGTCGCCGACCTGAGCGAGGGCATCCCCGCCGAGGTCGCCGAGCGCGGCGTCTTCGGCGTGCTCCTCCAGTACCCGGGCGCCTCCGGTGCCGTCCGCGACATCAAGCCGCTGATCGACGCCGCCCACGAGCTCGGCGCGATCGTCACCGTCGCCGCCGACCTCCTCGCGCTCACCCTGCTCACCTCGCCCGGCGAGCTGGGCGCCGACATCGCCGTCGGCACGACGCAGCGCTTCGGTGTCCCCATGGGCTTCGGCGGTCCGCACGCCGGCTACATGGCCGTCCAGGACAAGCACGCCCGCTCCCTGCCCGGCCGCCTCGTGGGCGTGTCCGTCGACGCCGACGGCAACCGCGCCTACCGCCTGGCCCTGCAGACCCGCGAGCAGCACATCCGCCGCGAGAAGGCCACCAGCAACATCTGTACCGCTCAGGTGCTGCTCGCCGTCATGGCCGGCATGTACGCCGTCTACCACGGCCCCGACGGTCTGAAGCAGATCGCGCAGCGTACGCACCGCTACGCCGCCATCCTGGCCGCGGGTCTCACCGCCGGTGGCGTCGAGGTCGTGCACGGCTCGTACTTCGACACCCTCACCGTCCGCGTGCCCGGCAAGGCCGACGAGGTCGTCGCCGCCGCCCGCGAGGCCGGGGTGAACCTCCACCGCGTCGACGCCGACCTCGTCTCGATCTCCTGCGACGAGACCACCGGGCGCGCGCAGCTCGCCGCCGTCTGGGGCGCCTTCGGCGTCACCGCCGACATCGAGGCCCTGGACGCCGCCACCGAGGACACCCTCCCGGCCGGTCTGCTGCGCTCCGACGCGTACCTGACCCACCCGGTCTTCCACGCGCACCGCTCCGAGACCTCGATGCTGCGCTACCTGCGCAAGCTCGCGGACCGCGACTACGCGCTCGACCGCGGCATGATCCCGCTCGGCTCCTGCACCATGAAGCTGAACGCGACCACCGAGATGGAGCCGGTGACCTGGCCCGAGTTCGGGCAGATCCACCCGTTCGCGCCGGTCGAGCAGGCCGCCGGATACCTCACGCTCATCAACGAGCTGGAGGAGCGCCTCGCCGAGGTCACCGGTTACGACAAGGTGTCCATCCAGCCCAACGCCGGTTCCCAGGGCGAGCTGGCCGGTCTCCTCGCCGTCCGCGCCTACCACCGCGCCAACGGCGACGAGCAGCGCACCATCTGCCTCATCCCGTCCTCCGCGCACGGCACCAACGCCGCCTCCGCGGTCATGGCCGGCATGAAGGTCGTCGTCGTCAAGACCGCCGACGACGGCGAGGTCGACGTCGTCGACCTGCGCGCCAAGATCGAGCAGTACCGCGACGAGCTCGCCGTCCTGATGATCACCTACCCGTCCACGCACGGTGTGTTCGAGGAGCACGTCGCCGACATCTGCGCCGAGGTCCACGAGGCCGGCGGTCAGGTGTACGTCGACGGTGCCAACCTCAACGCGCTGGTCGGTCTGGCCAAGCCGGGTCACTTCGGCGGCGACGTCTCGCACCTGAACCTGCACAAGACCTTCTGCATCCCGCACGGCGGCGGTGGCCCCGGCGTCGGCCCGGTCGGCGTCCGCGCCCACCTCGCCCCGTACCTGCCGAACCACCCGCTCCAGCCCACCGCGGGCCCGGAGACCGGCGTCGGCCCGATCTCGGCCGCCCCCTGGGGCTCCGCCGGCATCCTGCCGATCTCCTGGTCGTACGTGCGCCTCATGGGCGGCGAGGGCCTCAAGCGCGCCACGCAGGTCGCCGTGCTCGCGGCGAACTACATCGCCAAGCGCCTGGAGCCGCACTTCCCGGTCCTCTACACCGGCCCGGCCGGTCTGGTCGCCCACGAGTGCATCGTGGACCTGCGTCCGCTCTCGAAGGAGACGGGCGTCACGGTCGACGACATCGCGAAGCGCCTCATCGACTACGGCTTCCACGCGCCGACGATGTCCTTCCCGGTGGCCGGCACGCTGATGATCGAGCCCACCGAGTCCGAGGACATCACCGAGCTCGACCGCTTCTGCGACACGATGATCGCGATCCGCGGCGAGATCGAGAAGGTCGCCTCCGGCGAGTGGCCCGGTGACGACAACCCGCTGCACAACGCCCCGCACACCGCGGCCGCGCTGGGCGGCGAGTGGAACCACCCGTACACCCGTGAAGAGGCGGTCTTCCCGGCCGGTGTCTCGGCCGCCGACAAGTACTGGCCGCCGGTGCGCCGCATCGACGGTGCCTTCGGCGACCGGAACCTGGTCTGCTCCTGCCCGCCGCTGGACGAGTACGACAACTGAGCACGCGCCGAGGGCCGGTTCGGAGGATCTCCTCCGGGCCGGCCCTCGGCGTTTCCCTCGTACGGTGTCCTGCCGCCGTCAGGCGGCGGTCGTCACCTGTCCCGCCGTCAGCGGCCGGTGCGGGGCGATGATCTGCCCGTCCGGCAGCAGTTCACCGGTGTCCTCGAAGAGCAGGACGCCGTTGCACAGCAGGCTCCAGCCCTGCTCCGGGTGGTGTGCCATCAGGCGGGCCGCCTCCCTGTCGGGGGAGTCGGCGGTGGGACAGGCAGGCTGGTGCTGGCACATGGGTGGGTTCTTTCGCTGCGTCGTGGTGGATGTCCTGCGGCTCTGTGCGCTCATGGCCGCCCCCGTCGGTCGGTTCGGTTCCGGTCCCAGTCTTGCCCCACGGACGGTCTTCCGCAGGTATTTCGCGACAGCTCGTCCTCTCCTGGGAAGACGCATCACCCGCAGGGGCGGTTCAGGTCAACTGCACCGTCTCTTCGGGTGGTTCGGGGTGGTCCCAGCGGGCTAGTCCGTACGGGAGGGGCGTTCGGGCGGGACGTTCGGAAGCACGGCTCGGACAGGAGTGCGCCCCGTGACCCGGCCGGGTCACGGGGCGGTGGCGCGTGTGCGGTGGATCAGGCGGACGCCGGCGAGCCCAGGAGGGGCGGCGGCGCGAGTCGTGTGCTGAGCACGGGCAGGAGTTCGGCGACCTGGTACGGGAGATGGGCCGCGATCCCCGGGGGTGCGGGGGCCAGGGGCACCATCAGATCGGCCGCGGCCGGGGCGGCGGGGGTGCCGTCCGCCTCCGGGCCGGCGTGCAGCCACAGGGTCAGCATGTAGAGCTCCGGCACGGAGAGCAGCCGCGGTTGGTAGGTGGCGGGCAGGGCCTCGGCCTGGAGCAGGGCCCGTTCCGTGGCGGAGACGTACGGTCCCTCGAAGAAGTGCGAGAAGACCCAGCCGTCCGGGGTGAGCATGGTGTCCGCGGCGGCGATCGCCCGGTCCCCGTTCCGGATGAGGAAACGCCAGCCTGCGAGTCGGGTGCGGGGTGTGTGTCCCGGACCCCCGGTGACGCCCAGGACGTGTACGGGCAGGGGGTGTTCGGGGCTCAGCGGTCCCTGTGCGGCCCGCAGCGCGGGAGTTCTCGGCTCGCGGACGGCGGTCGGCGAGCCGAGGGCCGCGAGGACGCTGCGGAGGGCCGGCGCGGGGGCCGGGGAGGGTCGGAGCATGGTGGGTCGCCTCTCACTCAGGAGACACGGTGATGCGTGGGCAGGTACGACGGCGCTGTCGGCGGCCGGGCCAGAGAGGGGCCGAGAGGCCATGGCCGGGCGCCAACACTCTGCCTCGTCCGCGGAGTTTATACGACACGTGTTCACACAGTGTTTCCGCTAGACCTCGCGGATATTCCTGACAAGACGTCAACAGGCCGTAATGAAGGGGAGCCCAAGCGGAATCGCGAGGGCGGTACCGCTCCCACCTGCGTATTCCGCGTGAAGGCGGACGGCCGAATTCAGACCCTGGCTCCGTGGGTAATATGACATTGCTATATGTCGCACGTTCCTTGCCGTCGGAATGTGCCGGTGGAGTGCTTCGTCCAGCCTATCCTCCGACAGGCCGATTCCGCAGGCGTTGTGGATCAGCGGGGTGGGCATCATCGTCCGTGACGCGCTGCCGTCCTGGCGGCCGCCCACTCGGGAGGGACGCTTCGATGGGGGAGAAGGTCGTGGCCGACGGGTTCGGCCCGTCCGACCGGCAGCAGTACCGGAGAAAGCTCCAGCAGTGTCTCGCGGGGCTCGCGCGACTGCTGGCGGAGAAGAGGTTCGACCGGCCGCGCAATCTCATGGGCGTGGAGATCGAACTCAATCTCGCCGGCTCCGACGGGATGCCCCGGATGCTGAACGGACCGGTTCTCGAAAAGATCGCCAGCTCCGATTTCCAGACGGAACTCGGAATGTTCAACCTCGAAGTGAACATCGCGCCCCACCAGCTCGACGGGCGCGTATTCGACCGGCTCGCGGAGGAGATCGGAACCGGCCTCGGATATGCCGACCGCAAGGCGGCGGAACTCGACGCGAACGTCGTCATGATCGGCATACTCCCCACGCTCGCCCAGCGCGACCTGGTCCCCGAGAACATCTCGGACAACGACCGTTACACCCTGCTCAACGACCAGATCCTCGCCGCCCGAGGCGAGGACTTCACCCTCGACATCCACGGCGTCGAACGCCTGCTGTGCACCACGGAGTCGATCGTTCCCGAGGCGGCCTGCACCTCGGTGCAGCTCCACCTCCAGGTGACACCGGCCAGGTTCGCCCCCGTGTGGAACGCCGCGCAGGCCGTGGCCGGCGTCCAGATCGCGCTCGGCGCCAACGCGCCCTTCGTCTTCGGCCACGAAGTGTGGCGCGAGTCCCGGCCACCGCTCTTCATGCAGGCCACCGACACCCGGCCGCCCGAGCTCCAGTCCCAGGGCGTGCGGCCGCGCACCTGGTTCGGGGAGCGGTGGGTGGACTCCGTGTACGACCTCTTCGAGGAGAACGTCCGCTACTTCCCCGCCCTGCTGCCGCTCTGTGACGAGGAGGACCCGCTGCTCGTCCTCGACCGGGGCGGGGTGCCGCGCCTCCAGGAGCTGATCCTGCACAACGGCACGATCTACCGCTGGAACAGGCCGGTGTACGGCTGGGTCGACGGGGTCCCGCACCTGCGCGTCGAGAACCGGGTCCTGCCGGCGGGACCGACCGTCACCGACGTGATCGCGAACGCGGCCTTCTACTACGGGCTCGTGCGCTCGCTCGCCGACGACCCCCGGCCGGTCTGGAAGCGGATGACCTTCCAGGACGCCGAGGCCAACTTCGACACCGCCTGCCGCCACGGCATCGAGGCCGAGCTGCGCTGGCCCCGCGCGGGGCGCGCCGGCGGCATCGCCACCCTGCCCGCCGTACGGCTCGTCCTCGACGAACTGCTGCCGCTCGCCGCGGCGGGGCTCGACGCCTGGCACATCGAGCCGGCCGACCGGGACTTCTACCTCGGGGTGATCGAGCAGCGCTGTCTGCGGCGGGTGAACGGCGCCTCCTGGCAGGCCGACACCTTCCACCGGGCCCTGGAGTCGGGCCTCGACCGGGAGGCGGCCCTCGCGGCGACCACCCGGCGGTACCGGACGCTCATGCTCGCGGGCGAGCCGGTGCACACCTGGCCGGTGGGGATCGACTGACCTCCGCCCCTTCCTCCTCGTCCCCGTCCATGGGCGATCATGTCCAGGTGGTCCCGGTCGGCCGGGGCCGCCGGAACGGCGTGAGCCCGCGACGGGGAAGTGGAGACAGGTGTGGTGTCGGAGCAACGACTGAGGGACGCTTCCCTGCCCCCCGACGGCCTGCCGCGCGGCGTGCTGCGCTCCGAGACGCTCATCGTGCTCGCCCTCTCGCTCGGGGCGAGCGGGGTGTCGGCGCTCATCAGCTTCATCGGCTCGCTGACCAAGCCGGGGGCGCTGAAGGAGCAGGCGGCGACGCTCAACGGCTCGTACGCCCCCGGCCGGCCCTGGCTCGACCTGTCCTGGCAGCTCTTCGGCATCGCCACCGCGCTCGTGCCGGTCGTGCTCGTCGCCCATCTGCTGTGGCGCGAGGGACCGGGAGTGCGGGGGCTGCGGGCCATCGGTTTCGACCGGACCCGGCCCTGGCCCGACCTCGGGCGCGGGACGCTGGTCGCGGCGGGGATCGGGAGCGCGGGCCTCGCCTTCTACCTGGTGGCTCGGGCGTCCGGGTTCAACCTGACGGTGGTGCCCGAGTCGCTGCCCGACGTGTGGTGGAAGTACCCGGTGCTCATCCTCTCGGCGATCCAGAACGCCGTCCTGGAGGAGGTCGTCGTGGTCGGCTATCTGCTGCGCAGACTGGGTCAGTTGGGGTGGACGCCGATGGCCGCGCTGGTGGCGAGTTCGGTGCTGCGCGGCTCGTACCACCTCTACCAGGGGGTCGGCGGCTTCATCGGCAACATGGTGATGGGCGTCGTCTTCGTGCTGCTCTACCGCCGCTGGGGGCGCGTCGGGCCGCTGGTCGTGGCGCACGCGCTGCTCGACATCGTGGCCTTCGTCGGGTACGGGCTGCTTGCCGGGAAGGTGGGCTGGCTGCCCACCGCGTGACGGGACGCGGAAGAGGGGGGGGGGGGGGGGGGGGGGCCCCCCCCCCCCCGGCCGGCCGGGGGGGGGGGGGCGCGGCGCCCCCGGGGGGGGGGGGGGGGGGGGGGGGGGGGGGGGGGGCGGCCCCGGGGGGGCGTTGGGGGGGTGGGGGGGGGTGGGGGGGTGGGGGGGGGGGCCCCCCCCGGGGGGCGGGCCGGGGGTGGGGGGGGGGGGGGGCGGGGCCCCCCCCCCCCCTCTCGTACGTCAGACGTGCAGGTCGCCCTCGACGACCGTGACGGCGTGGCCGTTCAGGAGGGTGCGGTCGCCGCGCAGGCGGGTGCGGACGAGGCCCGTACGGGCACCGCCCTGGAAGCCGGTGAGCTCCTCGCGGCCGAACCTGGCCGACCAGTACGGGGCGAGCGCGGTGTGGGCGCTGCCCGTCACCGGGTCCTCGTCGATGCCGACGGCCGGGAAGAAGCCGCGCGAGACGAACTCGTATCCGCTGTCCGGGCGTTCGGCGGCGGCGGTGGCGATGATGCCGCGCGAGGAGAGGACCTTCAGGGCCGCGAAGTCCGGCGTGAGCGAGCGGACCGTCGCCTCGTCGCGCAGCTCGACGACGAGGTCGCCGATGTGGGCGGCCGTGTCGTGGACGGCGACGATCTCGGCGCCGAGCGCCTTCTCCAGGCCCTCGGGGGCGGGGACCGGGGTGAGGGAGGAGGTCGGGAAGTCCATCGTGATCGTGCCGTCGGCCTCGGCGGTGGTGATCAGGATGCCGCAGCGGGCCGTGAAGCGGACGGTGCCGCTCGCGGCGCCGGTGGTGTGCAGGACGTGCGCGGTGGCCAGGGTGGCGTGGCCGCACATGTCGACCTCGGTGGTCGGGGTGAACCAGCGCAGGGCCCAGTCCGCCTCGCCGCCGGCGGGCAGCGGGTGGGCGAAGGCGGTCTCGGAGAGGTTGACCTCCGCGGCGACCTTCTGGAGCCAGGCGTCTTCGGGGAAGGAGTCGAGGAGCAGGACTCCGGCCGGGTTGCCGGAGAAGGGCCGGTCGGTGAAGGCGTCGACGATTCGGATGCGCATGCCGACGACCGTACCGGGCGGGGAAACCCGCGGGCCAAGGCCAATCGCGGGGAACTGGACCCGTCCCGTCGCACGTCGTCCCGCCCGGGTCACAGGGGCGCGAGGACCATGAGGATCTCGTCGCGGTCGTCGTCGGGGGCCAGGCGCAGGGCGCCGGGCCAGCGCCCGACCTCCCGCCAGCCGAGCCGGCCGTAGAAGTCCTCCAGGCCGGTGCCGCCGCGTGCCGCAGCTGCTCCAGGCCCATCTCGTCGCGGGCGATCTCCCGGGCGCGCCGCACCAGACCCGCGCCGATGCCCCGGCCGCGCACCCCGAGGCGGGTCTGGACGTGGTGCAGGGTGCCCCAGTGCGCGACCAGGGGGAAGGTGTCGCGGCGGAGGCACAGCCAGCCCGCGAGGGTGCCGTCGACCATGGCGACGACGAGACGGCTGCTCGCCGGGTCGAGCCCCGTGACGATGCGGTCGACCGCGGCGGCGACCTCGGCCGGGTCGACCGGCGGGAAGGGGAACCCGGCCGCCCCGCCCGCGTCGCTCACCTCGGTCCAGCAGTCGGCGAGGGCCGCCGCGAGCCCGTCGTCCACCTGTCCGGGGGCGGTGAGCTGGATGTGGAGCGGGCGGTGGGCGAGGGGCATGGCCGGAGTATCGCAAGCCGGAGGAGCGGGCGCCCGCGCGGGCCGACCCGGGGCGGTCTGCGGGAGACCGCCGCTCGCCACGCTCCACCCGGCCGGAGGGACCCCTCCGGGTGCTAGTTCGTCGCGTCGGGCTTCACGATGTCGGGGAGCTTCGCCTCGAACAGACCGTCGAACGTCCGCGAGGGCAGGATGTGCCCCTGGTCGGCGGCGGCATCGGCCACGCTCGCGGCCCACGAGGAGGCGGCGAAGCGCTGGTCGGGCGTGCCGTGGTGGCCGGGGCTGGTGAAGCCGCAGTCGCCGACCGCGTAGAAGGACCTCTCGGAGTCCAGCACCCGCTTGGCGTTGAGGGCCTCACCGCGCGAGTGCGTGAGGAAGTACGTACCGAACGCGTCCGCCATCAGCTCGACGCGGCGGCTGCCCTCCGGCGTGCCGACGTCGGTTCCGATCAGGTCGTCCTCGTACTGCACGTGGTGGCCGAACTCGTGGGCGAGGACGGCGCGCGGGGCGGTGTCGCCCAGGCCTATGGCCTTCATGGCCTCCAGGATGCCGTCACCCATGACGATGCGGTCGGAGACGCCTGCCGGGTTCGGGTCGCCCTTCTCGGTGTAGGCGAACGCGTTGAGGGTGAAGAACGGGTTGTCGCCGCCCTGGAGGACGGGGTCGAGGTGGATCACGTAGACGAACAGCTTGGCCAGGGCCAGTGCCGCCTCGTGGTTCTCCTCCGGGATGCCGTACATCAGGCTCACGATGGGGGCCAGCCGCTCCGGGGAGGAGAAGACCTCGCCGCCGTGCATCGGCACGATCTGGATGTCGTCGGAGGGGATGTCCCAGAACCTCTTCAGGTCCTTGCCCTCGGCCGTCAGCTCGTTGGTGTACTCGCCGTCGACGCCGAAGGTGCTGTCCTTCGACTGGCTGCCGAAGTACAGCGCGTCATAGGTGGGCATGTCGAACACGCCCAGGAAGTAGAGGAAGAAGAGGAGATTGAAGTCGGCGCCCTGGAGCAGGGTCCTCTGGTAGTCCCTGAGCGCCGTGTCCTGGCACTGGTAGTCACCCGGGTCGAGGACGCTGTCGCGGATGCCGGCCCACTGGGTGTCGTGGATGCCGAACTTGGCGGCTGCGGCGTCGCGGTGCTGCTGCCAGTCGGCCGGCAGCTCGGCCACGATCCGGTCGACGAGGGCCTTCGCCTCCGGGGAGAGGCGGGAGGTGTCGAACGCGGCGCCGGGGGTGAGGGCGGACGTGACGGCGGCGGACGCCGGGGCGTCGGCGGCCGTGGCCGGCAGGGCGGTACCGAGGGTGCAGGTGGCCGCGGTCACCACGGTGACAGCCCAGGCCAGGGTCTTCTTCACGGGGGAACTCCTAGGTGTGCGAGCCGACGTGCGGGAGCGCCACCGCGAGGCGAGGTGGCGGTCGGCTGTGCCGTACGCAGAGTGTGCGAGGGATCCCGTGCTCCGATGAAGGGTTGACGTTTGTCTGAATCCGGCATGACAGGAAGGTGACAGGTCTCGTGCCCTCGGAGGGTGCGGCATTCGCCGTGCCTGTATTCGCCGTGCCTGTCGTGACGAAAGGGGCGTGGGGCGCTGTGTCCCATGACACTCGTCCACCCTGATATATGTATGTGACAATCAATATATGTATGCGCTCCGTGGTGTGGGTGTCGGCGCGACGGCCGAGAACGCCTACCTCGCCCTCGTCGAGCGCGGCCCGATGGCCGTGTCCGAACTGGCGAACAGCCTGCGCGTGACCCCGCAGGCCATGAGTGCCGCGGTCGATGAACTGGCCGCCCTCGGGCTGGTGGAGCCGGAAGGGTCGCGGCTGGTCGCCTGCCCTCCGCGCGCCGCGCTCGACGGCGTGGTGGAGAGCCGCAGCAGAGAGCTCGGCGCGCTGCGTGCCGGCATCGAGGACCTGTCCCGCTTCTGGCGCGACCACCATGCCGGAGGAGCCGACTACATCGAGATCGCCCGGACGCAGGAGGCCCGCAGCGCACTCGTCCGGCGGATCTACGACGAGGCCACCGAGCGGGTCCGTGCCCTGACCATCGGCTACACCGGCCGGTCGGCGCGGCCCAACACCCTGGCTCCCGGCTTCCGGGAGGCGCTGTCGCGTGGCGTCACCTGCTCGGTCGTCTACGGATCCCACGTCCTGCGCGACCGGTCTGCCCGGGAAGCGGTCCAGGCCTCCGTCGACCTCGGTGAGCGCGCGCGTGTCTTTCCCGACGTCCCCCTGAACATGGCCATCTGCGACGACCGTTTCGCCCTCGTGTGCCCCCCTGCGAGCGACTGGGACCGCCGCCACCACATCGTCGTGCAGCGGTCGGACCTCTTCGAGGCGTTGACCGGCATCTTCGAGTCGTTCTGGCGGATCGGCGTCCCGCTGCCCGCCGCCGAGACGGCGGACGACCTCGGCGCGACTCCCACCGCCGAGGTCCGACAGCTCCTCACTTACCTCAGCGGCGGCTTCACCGACGAGTCGATCGCCCGCGAACTCGGCGTCAGCGAACGGACGGTGGCCCGCCGCATCACCCGTCTTCAGGAGGTGCTCGGCGCCCGGACCCGATTCCAGCTCGGCGTCCAGGCGAGCCGCCGCGGCTGGCTCTGAGGCACGACACCCCTGACGGGGGCTTCTCGCTCAGACCGGGACGGCGGCGCGACACCCCTGGGCGATCTCGAAGGAGAGCTGGGCGCCCAGCTCCTCGAAGCCGAGTGCGGCGGCGACCCGCCGGGAGGCCGGGGACCGCGCGCGCCACTGGGGCAGGAGGCCGGCGGCGAGGGCATGGGCGACCGCCTCCGAAGCCGTCGTACGGGCGAGCCCGCGGCCCCGCGCCTCCGGTGCCGTCAGCACGCAGAGGTGGGCGGTCCGGCGGGGCCAGGCCCGGTATCCGGCGGCGGCCACCACCCGGCCGTCCTCGCGGGCCACGAACGCGGGCGAGGTGATCGCGTCCAGGGAGGCCTCCGCGGAGTCGTCCTGGCCGGATGCCGCTTCGAGGGCGCGCAGTGCCGGGTGGTCGCCGGGGAGTCGTTCCACCCGTGACGAGGCGGTGGCCGGGCGGAAGCCCTCCGGGGACGCGTACGACAGCGCCGCCGGGCGGAAGCCCTCCGGGGACGCGTACGAGAGCGCCGCCGGGCCGAGCACCCCGGCCACGGGCAGTACCCCGCGAACGGCGGCCGCATCCCTCAGCGCCTCCACCGGCAGCCCCGCCAGGGCGGCGCGCACGGTCGTGGCGGCGCTCCCGTCGGGCACGGTCACGAGCGCCGATCCGCCGAGCGCGACCACCCCGACCCAGCCGGCCGGGCACAGCTCCGACCGGGGGGACACGATCACGTCCACATCGCCCGCGGGCGGGAACGGCCGTGGTGCGCGGGCCAGTTCCTCCCACAGGCGCTGGGCTTCGCGCAGGAGCGGATGTGTCGTCATGGCCTCGATCCTGCCGGAACTCGTCCACGCGCGCGGAGATACGCCTCCAGCTCCGCGGCCCCGGCGAGCAGCGCGCGGCCGCGGGCGGACAGCCGGCCGTGCCAGTCGGTCAGCGTGGCCTCCAGCGGTTCCAGGCCGCCGGCCGTGCGTACGTGGGCGATCAGGGGGGCGATGCGCTCCAGCGGGTAGCCGCCGCGCCGGAGTTGATGGGCCAGCCGGGCGTCTCGTACGGCGGCCTCGTCGTAGACGCGGTAGCCGGTCCGGGGGTCGCGGTGAGGGTGGACGAGTCCGGCGTGCTCCCACTTGCGCAGGGTCGCGGGACGGATGCCGAGCCTCCTCGCCAGGGGGCCGATGAGGGTGCCGCCGGGCTCGGGGGCCGTCGGGGGCTCCCGGTCCAGGTCGCCGAGGGCGGACTCCACGGCGCGGAGGGTCCGCCGGTCGTCGAGGAGTTGGGCGTGGGTCTCGTCGATCAGACGGAAGGCCTCGTCGGTCGAGCCCCGGTTCACGGCCCGCATGATCGCCGTCGCCGTCGGGTGGCCGTGGCCGGGCCGCAGGGCCAGGAAGGCGCGCAGGGCGCCGGCGTGCAGCGGGGTGTAGGTGCGGTAGCCGTGGGGGGTGCGGGCGGCGGCGGGGAGGATGCCGGCCTCCTCGTAGTTCCTGATCGCCTGCGTGGACAGACCGTGCCCGCGCGCCAGATCGATCGGCCTCAGGTGATCGGTGGTTTGAAGGTTCTTCCCCATGAAGTCGACGGTATCGCGGGTTCTTCGCGAAAAAGTCTCCACCGAATGTTCAACGATAGCGTGGAAGGCATGGCGACTGACATCAAGGACACCGCCCGTGCCGTCGACGCTGCCTCCGTCCTGGGGCTGCTTCCGGCCCGGCCCCGGCTGCTCGCCCTGGGCGAGCCCACCCACGGCGAGGACGCTCTGCTCGACCTGCGCAACGAGCTCTTCCGGCAGCTCGTCGAGGAGGGGTACCGGACGATCGCGGTCGAGACCGACTGCCTGAGGGGCCTGGCCGTGGACGACCACGTCACCTCCGGCACCGGCTCCCTCGACGAGGTCATGGAGCACGGTTTCAGCCACGGCTGGGGCGCCTCCGCGGCCAACCGCGAGCTCGTGCGCTGGATGCGCGCGTACAACGAGGGCCGGTCCCCGGCCGAGCGGCTCCGCTTCGCCGGTTTCGACGGCCCGCTGGAGATCACCGGGGCCGAGAGTCCCCGGCAGGCCCTCACCGCGCTTCACGGCTACCTCGCGGACCGGGTGGAGGCCGGCCTGCTGCCCTGCACCCGCTCCGAGCTCGACGGACTGCTCGGCGGCGACGAGGGGTGGACCGAGCCCGCCGCGATGATGGAGCCGGCCCGGTCCGTGGGGCGCTCGGAGGAGGCCCGCCGGCTGCGGCTGCTCGCCGACGATCTCGTGGAGCTGCTCGACGAGCAGCGGCCGCACCTGATCGCGGCGGGCCCGCGGGAGGAGTGGGACCGGGCCCGTCTGTACGGGCGCACCGCGCTCGGTCTGCTGCGCTACCACCACGGGATGGCGGACACCTCACCCGCCCGCCTGACCCGGCTGGTGGCCGTACGGGACCGGATGATGTCCCTCAACCTGCTCGCGCTCGCCGAGCGCGGCCCGGTGTTCGTCTACTCCCACAACTCCCACCTCCAGCGGGAGAAGAGCTCGATGCGGATGGGCGGGCAGCCGCTGGAGTGGTGGAGCGCCGGTGCGCTGGTGAGCGCCGAACTGGGCGAGGAGTACGCCTTCGTCCCCATGGCCCTCGGCGCGATCCGGCACCAGGGCGTGGACGCGCCGCCGCCGGACACCGTCGAAGGACTCCTGTACGCGCTCCCCGAGGACCGCTGTGTCGTCGACGCCCGGCGCCTCGCCGCGGCCCTCGGTGCCGCGCGGCCCGTGCCGCGCGTGTCCCCCTGGTTCGGCTACGCCCCGTTCGATCCGGCCCATCTGGCGGGGAGCGACGGCCTCGTCTTCTTCAGGGACGTTCCGCGGAGCTAGCGCCGTTCTTCGTCACCGACCTGTCGGGTATTGCTCGCCGAACAGTTCCGATATATCGTTGAGGCATCGCGACAGTTCGACGATGGAATCTCGACGGAAGGAGCGTTGCGATGCGTTCACACGGACATGAGCACGGTCACGGTCGTGGAGGCTGCGGCCCGGGGCCTCGGGGCGACTTCGAAGGGCGGCGTGCCGCGTTCGGGCCGTTCGGGCCCGGGTTCCGGGGCGGGCCGTTCGGCGGGCCCTTCGACAGGCCCGGGCGTGGCGGCGGCCGGGGGCGGGCGCGGCGCGGTGACGTGCGCGCCTCGATCCTGGCGCTGCTCAAGGACCGCCCGATGCACGGCTACGAGATGATCCGGGAGATCGGCGAGCGCAGCGACGGGGCCTGGAAGCCCAGTCCGGGCTCGGTCTACCCGACCCTCCAGATGCTGGAGGACGAGGGGCTGATCGCCAGCGCGAGCGAGGGCGGCAAGAAGCTGTTCACGCTCACCGACACCGGGCGCGCCGAGGCCGACGAAGGCCCCGAGGCGCCGTGGGAGGAGGCCGGGCGAGGGGTCGACTGGGACGCCGTGAACGAGATCCGGCAGGCCGGCTTCGGTCTGATGGAGGCGTTCGGGCAGGTCTGGAAGACCGGCAGCCCCGAGCAGCGGCAGAAGGCGGTCGCCGTGATCAACGAGGCCCGCAAGAAGCTGTATCTGATCCTCGCCGACGAGGACTGACGAACGACGACCGGGGCCCCGCGACGACCGTCGCGGGGCCCCGGTCCTTTTCCGGTGGTACGGCTCAGGCCACCAGGCCCGCGAGCTTGCGCAGGGACTCGGTCAGCGCCGCCGTCGCCGAGTCCTTGAGCTTGCCCGCCATCAGGGAGACCGCCGCACCGGTGAACTCCCCGTCGATCCGTACCGTCGTGGCGTCCCCGTCCGCCGTCAGCGAGTAGCGCGTGCCGACGACGACCCCCATCGGGCCCTTGCCCCTGATGGCGAACGCCCGCTCGGACTCCAGCTCCTCCACCGTCCACAGCACCTCGGCGGGGAAGCCCATCAGCTTCATGTTCTCCGTGAAGGTGGCGCCCGCCTCCAGGGTGGCCGGGCCGCCGTTCGGGAAGCTGGTGTGGGTGGCGTTCCACTCGCCGTACGAGGAGAAGTCCGTGAGCCGCGCCCAGACCTTTCCGGTCGGCGCCTCGATCCGTGCCTCCGCGCTGACTTCGGCCATGAGACCACCCCTTCACGCGTGCCAACTGGGTTACGGTGTCGCGGAACGTAGCGGGGCGGCCGTGAACATTCAATACTGATGAACCGTCAGTTCTGCGGCCGTCGGTCCCGCGCCGTCGCCGATCCACCAGATCTCGGCCGCGTCGAAGCTGTCGGAGGCCCGTGGTGCCCCGTCCTCCTCGTGGCAGTGGAAGGCCGCCCAGAACAGATCGGCCGGCAGCGCCTCCCGGGGTGCGTACACCCGGTACACGTACTGCCGCCCGTCGCACGAGAGCAGAGCCACCATCCAGAACACGACCGGAGGACGAGCGGGGGAGGGTCGATGGTTGCAGTGGGGGCGCATGGCAAGGCGGCGCGCGCCTCTCAGGGGCAACACGCGCGATCTCATCCGTAAGGAGGAGCAACCGCGCGCCCGTGCCCAACTCCGGTGGGATGCGGACATGCTTCTCCCCGGTGATGCCCGGGCCGCCCCGGCCTGATGAGGTGGGAGGGTGCACCATCCCGTCCCGCGCCCTCAGCCGCTCCCGTCCTCCGTCGCCCCGCGCGCGGAGCTCGCGCCCTTCCTGACGCCGTCGCTCGCGACGGTCGTGTCGGGCGCGCGCCGCAGGGCGCTCAGGGACGGCGACCGCCAGATCGACACCGCCCACCTCCTGCACTCGCTGATCGAGTCCGATCCCGAGGCCGGTGCCGCCTTCGAGGGCGGCCATCAGCTCGCCCGCGTCCTCGGCTATCTCGTCCAGCGGTCCATCGGCTACGGACTGCGCTGGCAGCGCTCGGAGGAGGAGTCGGCGGCCCGGCGCCTGCTGCCCGCCGCCCGCGGGGCCGAATCCCCGGGCACCCGGCCCTCCCCCTGGTCGCCGGCCGCGGCCGCCGCCCTGGAGAGCGCCTTCCGGCGGGCCGTCGAGCGCGGCGAGCCCCAGGCCCGCGGCCTCGACCTGCTCGCCGCCGTCGCCGCCGATCCCGAGAGCCGGGCCGTCGAGGTGCTGCGCCGCGCGGGGGTCGAACCGGCCGCCCTGACCGCCCGTGTCACCGGCCTCCTGACCGTCCGCGACGAGGAGCCGTCTCAACAGGTGTAACGGGGGTTACGGCCCTGACGGCGCCCTGTCATGATGGCCCGATGCACGCGTCTCAGGGGAGAAGCGCCGGCCTGGGACTCGCCCTGGCCTCGGCCTTCGCATTCGGCGGTTCCGGAGTGGCGGCCAAGCCGCTCATCGAGGCGGGGCTCGACCCGCTCCACGTGGTGTGGCTCCGGGTCACCGGCGCCGCGCTCGTCATGCTGCCGGTGGCCTGGCGCCACCGGGACCTCCTGCGCCGCAAACCCGCCCTCCTCGTGGGCTTCGGGCTGCTCGCCGTCGCCGGAGTCCAGGCCTTCTACTTCGCCTCGCTCTCCCGCATACCCGTCGGCGTCGCCCTCCTCATCGAGTACCTCGCCCCGGCCCTCGTCCTCGGCTGGGTCCGCTTCGTCCAGCGCCGACCCGTCACCCGCGCCGCCGCCCTCGGCGTCGTCCTCGCCGCCGGCGGTCTCGCCTGCGTCGTGCAGGTCTGGTCCGGGCTGAGCTTCGACGTCCTCGGCCTGCTCCTGGCCCTCGCCGCCGCCTGCTGCCAGGTCGGCTACTTCGTCCTCTCCGACCAGGGCGCCGACGAGGCCGAACAGGCCGAGCGGGCCGATCCGGTCGGTGTCATCGCGTACGGACTGCTCATCGGCGCCCTCGTCCTCACCGTCGTGGCCCGGCCCTGGGGCATGGAATGGGGCGTCCTCGGCGGACGGGCCGACATGAACGGGACCAGCGTGCCCGCGTGGCTGCTGCTCGGCTGGATCGTGCTGATCGCCACCGTCCTCGCGTACGTCACCGGGGTCATCTCGGTGCGCCGGCTCTCCCCGCAGGTCGCGGGCGTCGTGGCCTGCCTGGAGGCGGTCATCGCCACCGTCCTGGCCTGGATCCTGCTCGGCGAGCACCTGGACGCGCCGCAGATCGTCGGCGGCGCGGTGGTCCTGGTCGGGGCCTTCATCGCCCAGTCCTCGACGCCGAAGGCACCCGCGAGCGGGCCGGTGGCCGGTTCCGGTCCGGTCGCCGGCGCGGAGGGGTCCACGGAGCGGGACGCGGAGTTGTCGGCCGGCCGGACCGCCTCGTAGGGTGCGGACCATGCATGCGACCGTGCTTCCGCCTCCCGCCGCCTAGCGCGCGCGGAGAGGCTCTCCTCGACGAAGACCGGGCCCGGGCGGGCGACTCCTCGCCGCCGGGCGGTTCGTCGCTGCCCGCGCGCGGAGCCCAGCGACCACCTTTCCCTCCTGTCTTCCACGGAGAACCCACGTGTCGAACTCCTCGGGATCCGCCCTGTCCGTCGGGCGGAGCCTCCTCTATCTGATCGTCGCCGGGATCGCCTGGGGCACGGCCGGTGCCGCCGCCTCGCTGATCTTCCGCGTCAGCGACATGGGCCCGCTGGCCCTCTCCTTCTGGCGCTGCGTCGGCGGCCTCGTCCTGCTCCTCGGCGCGCTGGCGCTGCGGCCCCGGCGCCCCGCCGCCCGCACCGCGGGCGAGACGCGCGGCCGGCGGACGGCCCGCATCCTCGGCACGGGCATCGGTCTCACCGTCTTCCAGAGCGCCTACTTCGCCGCCGTCGAGGCCACCGGCCTCGCCGTCGGCACCGTCGTCACCCTGGGCGCGGGACCCGTCCTCATCGCGATCGGCGCCCGGCTCACCATGGGGGAGCGGCTCGGCCGGGGCGGGATCGCCGCCGTCGCCGGGGCGCTCGCCGGGCTCTTCGTCCTCGTCCTGGGCGGCGGGGCCACGGAGGTACGTCCCCTCGGCGTCGTCCTCGCGGTGGTCTCGGCGGCCGGATACGCGGCGATCACCCTGCTCACCCGGTGGCTCGGCCGGGACGGCGGCGGTACGGACGCCCTGTCGACGACCACCTGGGCCTTCGCGATCGGGGCCGCCGGGCTGCTGCCCGCGGCGCTCGCGGAGGGCCTCGTCCCGCACACCGACGAGCCCGTGAGCGTGGTGCTGCTGCTCGTCTACGTGGCGGCCGTGCCGACCGCGCTCGCCTACGCGCTGTACTTCGCCGGGGCGGCCGTCGTCCGGGCCGCCACCGTCTCCGTGATCATGCTCCTGGAGCCGGTGAGCGCGGCCCTGATCGCGGTCTCGCTGCTCGGCGAGCGGCTCACCGCCGCGATCGTGCTCGGCACCCTGCTGCTGCTCGCCGCCGTGACGGGCCTCGCCCTGACGGAGGCGCGGACGGCGGCGGAGGCGCGCAGGCGGGAGCCCGTGACGGTGTAGACGGTCGTCGGTGGGGGCGGGCTCCACGAGCCCGCCCCCACCGGTGTCATCCGTCCGTACGGCGGCGCCGCTGGTGGGCCCTGGCGCTCAGGTCGCCCGGGCCCGCCCGCTCGGCGAGCCGCTCCGAGACCCGGTCCCGGACCTCCTGCGGCTTGTTCCCCGCGTACTTGAACTTCGCGCGTACGTCGGTCACCTCCAGGCTCAGCACCCGGATCCCCGACAGGAGCCTGCCGAACGGCGCCTCGCCCGGGGCGGCGGGCGCGGTGCCGCCCTCCGGCTGGAAGTGGGCGACCTGACGGTTGAGGAGGACGGCCTTCTCCTCGGGGTCGTCGACCACGCGCGCGGTGCAGCGCAGCTGGACGGCCGCGTAGTACGAGGTCGGGGTGCCGTGCTCGGACGGCGCGCCCTCGGGGGCCGTCCAGTGCCCCGGCACGTAGACGTAGTCGTCGACCACGCTCAGGAGCACCGTCGGGTTCGCCTCGATCGCGCGCCAGAGCGGGTTGGGCCGGGCCAGGTGGGTCAGGGCGCGGCCGTACGGGCCGGGCTCGGCGTCGTACCGGAAGTGCGTCGGCTGCACCCACGGCGGCTCGCCGGCCAGGCCGTTGACGGCGAGCTGGCCGAAGTCGTGCCGGGAGAGCCAGTCGCGCCACTCGCCCTCGTCACGGGCGGCGTCCCAGGGGTGGATCAGCATCGTCGGTCCGTCCTTCCTCGGTCGGAGCGCGGCTCGGGGTGCGGTTCAGAGCGCGGCGAGGTGGGCGGGCAGGGCGACGGACGGGTCGAGGTCGCCGGACGGGACCGGGGCGCCGTAGCCGCCCTGGACGGGGACCACGCCGGCCCAGTACGGCAGTCCGAGGTCCTCGGCGTCGTCGTTGGGGCCGCCGGCGCGGACCTTCGCCGAGACCTCGTCCAGGTCGAGCCGGATCACGGCGGTGGCGGCGAGCTCCTTGGCGTTCGCGGGGCGCGACTCGGCGGAGCGGCCGGGGACGACCTGGTCGACGAGGGCGTCGAGGGCGATGCGCAGCTCCTCCGGGTCGGTGACCTGGTGGGCGGTGCCGTGGACGACGACCGAGCGGTAGTTGAGCGAGTGGTGGAAGGCGGAGCGGGCGAGCACGAGGCCGTCGACGTGCGTCACGGTCAGGCAGACCGGCAGGCCCGGGGCCGCCACGCCGTCGCCGGCCGCGCGCAGCGGCCGCGAGCCGGTGGAGCCGTGGACGTACAGGCGCTCGCCGACCCGGCCGAAGAGCGTCGGGAGCACGACCGGGGCGCCGTCGCGGACGAAGCCGAGGTGGCAGACGTAGGCCTCGTCGAGTATCGCGTGGACGAGCGCCTTGTCGTACGAGGCGCGGCCGCGGTTGCGCGTGGGCACGGTCCGGTCGGTCGGCGTGTAGGCCTCGGCCGGCGCGGACGTCTCGGTCACGGTGCTCGTGTCGGCGGCGCTCATTGCGTACTCCATTGCACTAGTGCATAATCATGTTTGTGCTAGGAGATTACCGGATCGAAGGCCGTCGCGCATCGGACATCGCCGCCAGCGTCGAGCGGGGAGTGGGTGCGGGTGCGCTGCAGCCCGGCCAACTGCTGCCGCCCATGCGGGAATTGGCGCTCACCCTGAGCGTGAACCCGAACACCGTCGCCGCCGCCTACCGCACCCTGCGCGAGCGCGGGGTCATCGAGACGGACGGGCGGCGCGGCAGCCGGGTGCGGCCGCGCCCCGCCACGACCGCGCGCGGATCGATCCGGGTGGAGGCGCCCGCGGGGGTCCGGGACGTGAGCAACGGCAGCCCCGACCCCGCCCTGCTTCCCCCTCTCGGCGAGGCCTTCGCCGAGGTCGCCCGGCAGTACGCGGAGCGGCCCGGCCTGTACGGAGAGGCCCCCGTCGACGAGGAGTTCGGGCGCCTCGCGCGCGCCGCCTTCGACGCGGACGGCGTGCCCGCCGGACCGGTCGGCGTCGCCTCGGGCTCCCTCGACGCCGTCGAGCGCGTGCTCACCGCCCACCTCAGGCCCGGCGACGCCGTCGCCGTCGAGGACCCGGGCTGGGGCAGCCTCCTCGACCTCGTGCCCGCGCTCGGACTGCGCCCGGTGCCGATCGCCGTCGACGACGAGGGGCCCCTGCCGGAGGCGGTCGAGCGGGCGATCCGGCAGGACGGGGCGCGGGCGGTGATCGTCACCGACCGGGCGCAGAACCCCACCGGCGCCTGCGTCACCGAGGCCCGCGCCCGGGAGCTGCGGCGGGTCCTCGCCGGACACCCCGGCGTCCTGCTCGTCGAGGACGACCACGGGCACGGCATCGTCGCGCAGCCCCTCCACCCGCTGGCCGGCGTCACCGACCGCTGGGTGCTGGTCCGTTCGGTCGCCAAGGCGTACGGGCCCGACCTGCGGATCGCCGCCTTCACCGGGGACGCCGAGACCGTCGACCGGGTGCTCGGACGGCAGCGGCTCGGCCCCGGCTGGGTCAGCAGGCTGCTCCAGCGGACCGTCGCGCACCTCTGGGCCGCGGAGGCGGTGGACCCGGCCGTCGTCGCGCGCTCCTACGGCAGGCGGCGCGACGGGCTCGTGCGGGCCCTGGCCCGGCGCGGCGTCGAGGCCCACGGGCGCGGCGGCATGAACGTCTGGGTGCCGGTGTCCGACGAGACCGGCGCGGTGGCCCGGCTCCTCGCCGCGGGCTGGGCGGTCGCTCCGGGCGCCCGCTTCCGGATGGACACGGGGCCGGCCGTCCGCCTCACCGTCTCCGGCCTCGCCGTCGCGGACGTGGAGCCGCTGGCCGACGCCGTCGCCGGGGCGGCCGGGCCCGCGCCCGCGCGGAGCTACGGGTAGGCCCGTCTCCCCATCTGCCGCGCGGGCCGCGCCCGTTCCCCGCACGCGTGACGTTTCTCCGGTGAAAGAGCTACGCCGGGAGAGTGAGTAAAGCGCTCGTACAGCAATGTTCGCTGTTGGTTCAGGAAATCATCAGGCTTTGGCAAAGCCCCGCCGTGTTGCGGCGGTTCTTCATCGATGCCGTGTTCCCCCGAACTGACCAGGAGTCATGCGTTGAGTTACGGAAGCAGTCTGCGCGAGGCCGTCGCGGCCCCGGGGACGACCCCGCTGATCGGCGTGTACGACATGTACTCGGCCTCCGTCGCCGCCGACCACTACGACGGGATGTTCGTCTCCGGGTTCGGCTTCGCCGCCTCGTACTACGGGCTCCCCGACATCGGCTTCATCGCCTGGCCGGACATGGTGGCGTTCGTGCAGCGGCTGCGCGGCGCGTTCCCCCGGCACCACCTGCTCGTGGACATCGACGACGGCTACGTCGACCCCGAGGTGGCCTGTCACGTGGTGGAGGGCCTGGAGCGCATCGGCGCCTCGGGCGTGATCCTGGAGGACCAGAAGCGGCCGCGCCGGTGCGGCCACGCGGACGGCAAGCAGGTGCTGCCGCTCGACGAGTACCTCGCCAAGCTGCAGATGGTCCTGGAGACCCGCCGGGACATGGTCGTCGTGGCCAGGACGGACGCCACGGACGAGGCCGACATCCTCCGGCGGGCGGAGTGCCTGGCCGCCACCGACGCCGACGTGGTCCTCGTCGACGGCGTACGCAGCGTCGAGTGGATCCGCCGGATCCGTGAGGTGGCCGGCGGCAAGCCGCTGCTCTTCAACCAGATCGCCGGAGGCAAGTCGCCGCGGCTCTCGCTCGACGAACTCTCCGAACTGGGCGTGGAGGTGGCGATCTACAGCACGCCCTGCCTCTTCGCGGCGCACGAGGCGATGGACTCGGCCCTCGTCGCGCTGAAGCGGGCCAACGGCAGGCTGCCGTCCTTCGACCCCGAGTCCGGCGTCGGGGTCGCCGCCTCGACCCGCCTCCTGGAGCGGAACATCGCCCGCCGCCAGACCGCGCCCGAGCGGGTGGGCGCATGAGCCCGGCGATCCCGCGCCAGGGGGCGGGGGCCGGGCTGCCGCTGACGACGCTCGGTCTGGCCGCCGTCCTCCTCGCGGCGGGCGCCGCGCCCGCCGCGGCCGGCGGCAGCCTGCTGACCGTCATCGACAACTCGCACGCCGACTCCGTCGTGGAGGTCGACCGCGCGGCCAACATCCAGTACGGCAGCGGCGGCACGGCGGGCAGTGATCACGACGGCAGCGCCGTCGACGCCCTCCAGGCGCTCTTCGGCGGAGCGCGCCCGGACGGCGACTGACGCCCGGCGCGCACGGAACGGCCGGACACCGTCCTCGTGGTGTCCGGCCGTTCCCGCGCCCCGCGCCCCGCCGTGCCGGGGGAGGGCGAGGCGCGTCACGCCCGAGGAGCGATCTTGTCCTTGCGGGAGTCGCGGGAGTCGCGGGAGTCGCCGGGGTCGCGGAGAGCGGCACGGGAGGGGGCGGGGCGCCCGCCCGAGGCGCGTACGCCCGCCGTCCGGGCGGAGCCGCGGGTCTGGGTGAGGGCCGCGCCCGCCAGGACCACGACCGCGCCCACCGGGGTGTTCCAGGTGAGCCGCTCGTCGAGGAGGGCGACGCCCGCCGCCGTGGCGATCACCGGGATGAAGTACGTGACCATGGAGGCCGTCGTCGGGCCGACCTCCGCGACGACGCCGTACTGGAGCAGCATCGCGTACCCCGTGCCGAGCGCGCCGAGTGCGATCACGGCCAGCAGCGGCGCGAGTTCGACCGAGGTCGGGACCGAGGTGAACAGGGGGGTGACCACCGCCAGTTGCAGCGTCGCGAGCCCGACCTGGGAGCCGGCGAGGGAGAGGTTCGAGACGCCGGTGCCGCTCAGGGTCCTGCGGACGTAGATCCAGCCGACCGCGTAGCTGAACGAGGCCAGCAGGGCCAGCACCGTGCCGGTCACGTCGAGACCGGAGAAGCCCTGCCAGGCGCCGAGCACGGTGAGCACGCCGACGAAGCCGATGCCCAGACCGGCCGCGCGGACCCGGGTCGGGCGGTCCTCGGAGAGCGCCACGAGCGACAGCAGCATGCCCCAGAGCGGGGTCGTCGCGTTGCAGATGCCCGCCAGGGTCGAGGGGATCGTCAGCTCCGCGTACGCGAAGAGGGAGAACGGCAGCGCGTTGAGGAGGAAGGCCGCGACCGCCAGGTGCCCCCACACACGGGCCCCGCGCGGCAGCCGGTCGCGCTTCACGACGATCGCGACGGCGAGCACCGCCGTACCGAACAGCAGCCGGCCGAACGTGACCTGGAAGGGCGCGAAGCCCTCCGTGCCGACCTTGATGAAGAGGAAGCTGAAGCCCCAGATGAGGGCCAGGGCACCGAACCGGACGCGCCAGTCCAGGAGGCGGGAGGCGGGGGCGGGGGACGGGGAGGGCGGGGCTGCGGGGCTCATGCACTCAGGGTGGCGGGAACAACCTCTTAGAACAAGCGAGAATTCCTCGACCCCTCCCCTTAGTATTCCTTACATGTTGAACCTGGAGCGCCTCCGCACCCTCGACGCCGTCGCCCGGCACGGCTCGGTCAGCGGCGCGGCCGACGGCCTGCACGTCACCACCTCGGCCGTCTCCCAGCAGCTGTCCAAGCTGGAGCGCGAGGTCGGGCAGCAGCTGCTCGCCAAGAACGGCCGGGGCGTGCGGCTCACCGACGCCGGGCTGCTGCTCGCCGAGCACGCGGCCCGGATCCTGTCCCAGGTCCAGATGGCCCAGGCCGACATCGAGGCCCAGCGGGGGCGGGTGGTGGGCGAGGTGCGGATCGCGGCCTTCCCGACGGCGGCGCGCGGACTCTTCCCGGCCGCGCTCGCCGCCCTGCGCGCCGGCCACCCCGAGCTCCGCGTCCGCACGACGGAACTGGAGCCGGAGCCGGGGGTGCGGGCCGTCCTGCGCGGGGACGCGGACCTGGCGATCGTCCTGGACTGGAGCAACAAGCGGGCGCCCGTCCCCGGCGGCCTGGAGCGCGCCCACCTCCTCGACGACTCCGCCGACGTCGCCCTGCCCGCCGGGCATCCGCTGGCCGGGCGGGAGGCGGTGGACCTGGTGGACTTCGCCGACGAGGAGTGGGTCTCCTGGCCCGAGGGCGAGTTCTGCCACGACTGGCTGATGTTCACGCTCCGCTCGCAGGGCATCGAGCCGCGCATCTCGCACCTGGCGGGGGAGCACCACACCCAGCTGGCCCTGGTCGCGGCCGGGCTCGGGGTGTGCGTCACGCCCCGGCTCGGGCGTCCCGTGCCCGACGGGGTCGCCTTCGTGCCCGTACGGCAGAAGGTGCGGCGCCACATCTACGCCACCTGGCGCGCCGACGCGGGCCGCCGCCCCTCCGTGCGGGCGGTCGTCGAGGCGCTGCGGGCGGCGGCGGAGCCGCTGGGGAACTGACCCTCAGAGCGTCGCGAGCTTGCGGAAGTCCCAGGAGGCGATCTTCTCCGGCGTCAGCCGCAGCCAGGCGTGCCGGCCGTCGTGCGGCATGGCGTCCAGGCCGAAGTTCTTGGCGGCGAAGAGCTGCTCGGGCGCGTCGAGCTCGGGGCACGGCTCGCCCGTGCGCGGCGCCTCGCCCACGAAGACGGCGGTGCCCGACAGCTCCACGCCGCGCAGCTCCCCGTACTCCTCGCCGTCGTCCACCACGACCGCGATCCTCGGATCGGCGCGCAGCTCCGCCCAGCGGCGGCTGCGGGTGATCGAGTACAGCCACAGCGAGGAGCCGTCCCAGGCGAACCAGAGCGCGCTCACGTGCGGACGGCCGTCGGCGGAGACGGTCGCGACCCGGCAGGTGCGCTGTTCGGCGAGGAACGAGTCGAGCTCGGCCGGGGTCATCATGATCCGGCGTCCACGGCGCTGTGCGACGGTCATCATCCGCACCCTTCTGGATTTCTGACGAGACGTCAGAAAGCATGGGGGGCCATCCGCACGCGTGCAAGGGGGGACCATGGGTCAGAGTCCGAGAGAACGGCTCGGGGAGCGGATCCGCCCGGACGGCGGAGTCGCGCTGCTCACCGTCGAATGTCAGCGCGGGGTCGTCGGCCCCGACAGCGCCCTGCCCGAACTGGCCGCCGTCGCCCGCGCGTCGGGCGCCCTGCGGAACGTCGCCCGGCTCGTCGCCGCCGCGCACGCGGCGGACGTCCAGGTGATCCACGCCGTCGCCGAGCGGCGCCCCGACGGCCGGGGCGCCAACAGCAACGCGCGGCTCTTCAGGGCCGCCGCCCGGCTGCCGGTGCAGCAGCACAGCGGCAGCAGCGCCGTACGGATCGCCGAACCGATCGAGGTCGCCGACGAGGACCTCGTGGTCCGGCGCCTGCACGGGCTCTCGCCGCTCGCCGGCACCGACGTCGACGCGCTGCTGCGCAACCTCGGCTGCCGCACGCTGATCGTCACGGGGGTCTCCGCCAACGTGGCCGTGCCCAACGCGGTCTTCGACGCCGTGAACCTCGGCTACACGGTCGTCGTGCCCGGGGACGCCATCGCGGGAGTGCCGGCCGACTACACCCCCGCGATGATCCGTCACACCCTCGCGCTCGTCGCCACCGTCACCACGACCGACGAGGTGCTGGGGTGCTGGAAGGCCCCCAGGGGCTCCGGGAGTTCCGGGGGCGGCGTCAGCCGGGGCTGATCTCCTCGCCCACCACCTGGATCGGCTCCGGCGGCAGCGGCGCGGTCGCCGGGCCGGACTTCACGCTGCCGTCCGAGATGTCGAACCGGCTCTGGTGGCACGGGCAGACGATGGCGCCGTCCTTGATGCTGCTCACGGCGCAGCCCTGATGGGTGCACTTCGAGGAGAAGGCCTTGAACTCGCCCGCCTTCGGCTGGGTGATCACCAGGCCCTTGTCGGCGAGGATCTTCCCGCCGCCCACCGGGATGTCCCCGGTCCGCGCGAGGGCCGTGCCCCCGGGCGCCGCCTCCCCGGGCGCCGCGCCCTTGTCGTCCGCGCCGCTCCCGCAGGCGGCGAGCGCCGCCGCCAGGCCCGCGCCGCCCGCCGCCGCGACCACCGTCCGGCGTGCCACTCCGCTCATGTACTGCCCCTCTTTCCTCGGTGTGCCTGTTGCATGGGTGACGGTACGGCTGTGAGCTGTGTCCCGTTCGCGGGATGCGTACTTCGAGAGCCTTACAGTTCTGAGTAGAGTGTCGGAACCTGGACATCCTTCGATGAAAGTGTCTAGCTTCGGTGAACTCGTCGGTTGGTACCCATCACGTACGGGCCGTGCTGCTCGGCGCGGAACGGCGCGGGGTGGCCCCGGGCCCGCTCCTCGCCCGCGCCGGACTGCCCTCCGCGCTTCTGGAGGAACCCCGGGCCAGGGTCCCGGCGGAGCAGTTCTCGCAGCTCGTCAGGATGGCGTGGGCCACGCTGGACGACGAGCTGATCGGCTTCGGCGGCGCGCCCAGCAAGGTCGGGACCTTCGCGATGATGGCCCACGTCGTGGTCCACGGCAGCCGGGACCTGCGCGAGGCGTTCCGGCGCGCGCGGACCTTCTACTCCCTCTTCCCGGCCGGCCCGCGCTTCCGGCTCGTCGAGCCCGCCGCGGGGGAGGGCGGTGATGCGGGGGGACTCGACGAGGCGCGGATGGAGTTCGACGTCTCCGGGTACGACGACCCCCTCCACTTCGCCGCGGAGTCCACCGTCCTGGTGGCGCACCGTTTCGCCGGCTGGCTCGTCCGCCGCCGGATCGGCCTGCGCCGGGTCGAGTTCGTCCACCCCGAGCCCCCGCACGCCCGCGAGTACGCCCTCCTCTTCGGCGCGCCCTGCGTCTTCGGCGCCGAGCGGACGGCGGCCCTCTTCGACCGCGCGGACCTCGACGAACCCGTCCTGCGGGACGCGGCGGCGCTGAAGGCCTTCCTCCGCCGCGCCCCGGCCGACGTGCTCGTCTGCGCCGACCACGACAGTACGGTGACCGGGCGGGTGCGGCATCTGATCGGCCGGGCGCTGCCCGCCGGGCCGGTGCCGACGCCCGAGCAGCTCGCCGACCGGCTGTCCGTCAGTCCGCAGACCCTGCGGCGCCAACTGGCCGCCGAGGGGACCACGTACCAGCGGCTCCGCGACCAGGTGCGGCGCGACCACGCCATCGCCGAGCTGGCCGGCGGCCGGGTGTCGATCGAGCGGCTCTCCCGGGAGCTCGGCTTCTCCGAACCGAGCGCGTTCCACCGGGCGTTCAGGCGGTGGACCGGAGAGACGCCCAGGTCTTATCAGACGCGCGGTCAACAACCCTGAGCGGTACGGTCACAGCCGCCGCCCGCCGCCCGGCCTACCTTCCCGCCATGACCGAAATCGACCGGCCCGGCGCCGCCTGGCCGCCGGACCTCACCCGACGCCGATGAACCCGCGCCGGGCGGCCGGCGCCGTCCTCGGGACCGGTGTCCTGCTCTGCCTGATCGCCGGGGTCGCCGTCACGGCCCTCGGCGTCCGGGTCGACGGCACCAGCATGACCCCCACCCTCCACCAGGGCGACCGGGTCCTCGCCGCCCCGGGCTCGGCGGGCGGGGCCCACCGGTTCGACGTCGTGCTCCTGCGGGCCACCGGGAGGGACGCCCTGCTGGTCAAGCGGGTGATCGCCCTGCCCGGCGACCGGGTCGGGATCGTCTCCACACCGGACGAGCCCTTCCAGGTCCTCGTCCAGGAGCGGGGGCGGGGGCCCGTGCGCCGGGTGGTGGCGTCCCAGTGGGCGGGGGTCCGTCGCACGGGCGCCTGCTGCGGGCCCGACGGGACCCGGTCGGCGCGGCCCGAGCTGGTGACCGTGCCCGGGGGCGCCTTCTTCTACCTGGGCGACAACCCCGACCTGTCGGACGACTCGCGGACGTACGGCTGGGGGGCGCTCGACCGGATCGAGGGCCGGGTCGGCGTGCGGGCCTTCCCCGTCTCCGCGTCACCGGAGATCGGCAACCGGCCCGTCCTGGAGGAGTACCGGGGGCCGAGCCCCTGACGCCTGCTCGGGGATCCGCTCCCGGCCCGTGCTCAGGGCGACCCGGACCACGGTGTCCGCGATGCGGCGGGCCGACTCCTCGGGGGAGGGGCCGGCCTGGACGATGTGACTGGCGGTCAGCCGGACCGCGGCGTCCACGGCCAGTTCGCGGGCCACCGGGTCGATGGCGGGCCAGGCGTCCGTGACGTACGCGTCGCACATCTCCGTCGCCGTGTCGAAGGCGGCCGCGGACCGGGTCGTGAGGTACGAGAGGAGTCCGTCCTCGCCGGTGCTGGTCAGCACGGCCTTGATCAGCGGGTTCCGGCCGGCCAGCGTGAGGGTGAAGCCGACGGCGGCCTCCACGGCCGCGCGCAGGTCGTCCGGGTGCGCGTCCAGGCCCTGCTGGATGCCGACGAGGCAGCGCTCCAGCTCGCGCTGGAACAGGGCTTCGCCGACCGCCTCCTTGGAGGGGAACTCCGAGTACAGCGTCTGCCGGCTGACACCGACCGCGCCGGCCAGGTGCGCCATGCGCAGCTTGCCGAAGCCGCGGTCGGCGACCGCCTCGTACGCGGCGTCCAGCAGGCGCTCCCGCAGCAGCGTCCGGACCGTCTCCCTGAACCGTGGCATCGGCCAAGCCTAGTCCAGGCGGAAAACTCCCCAGGATTGTCAGAAGTGTTGACACTTCTAGAGAGAGTGTCCAATTCTCGAACAGGCAGCCGCGAAGTGTCATTCGACCGGTGCGGCACGAAGGTTGGAGATCCCATGCAGCACGAGACCAGAGGCATCACCCGCTGGCGCAGATCGGCGTTCCTCGCCGTGCCCGCCACCGCCGCCATCGCCGCCATGGCCACGGCCATGGTGCAGGGCGCGCTCGCCGCGAACCTCTCGCTCACGAGCGTCCCCTTCACCCTCAGCTCCAAGACGGTCGCCGCGCCGCAGGGCATCGGCGCGGTCATGCACACCATCGACGCCGGCGGGGCCAAGGGCGCCGCCGAGGTCGGCATCGCCAAGGCGGGCCTGGACGGCATCTGCGTCCACGCCGTCCAGTCGGTCAACCTCCCGGTGATCGGCAACCTCGGCACCTGGTCGCTCAACATCTCCTCGCCCGCCGCCGCGACCCCGCTCACCAGCGACCAGCTCGTCGCTGGTGCCGGGCTCCAGGCGAACAAGCTCGTCCTCGACGCGCAGGCGCTCAAGGCGGCCAAGGCCACGCTGAACGCGAGCGACACCACCCCGAACGTCATCGGCGCGGCCGCCGACGGCGCCGCGATCAAGGGCACCGGCATCAACGACGGCACCCCCGGCCAGTTCGGTCTCGACGCCACCGGCGGCCGGACCGACATCGCCAACCTCAACGCCGACGCCAACGGGGCCACGATCGCCGGCGCGATCACCCTGCCGGACCTCGCGATCGGAATCGCCCACGGCGACACCACCTGCGGAGCCTGACCGCACGCACCACCTCGGGGCTCCGCGCCTTCCCTGCGGCGCGGGGCCCCGGCCCTCCCACCCCGACCCACCGCTGCGAGGCCCCCATGACCACCGATCCGCCGACCGATCCGTCGACCGAGCCGACCGAAGGCCCCACCACGGGCCGGCCGCGCCGCGCACGCCTGGCCTTCCGCCGCTGGCGCCGCACCCGACCGTTCTGGGCGGCCCTCTGGACCGGACTCGGCGGCTTCGTCATCTTCTTCCTGCCGATGGCACCGCTCGGCAAGATCCTCCAGGTCGGCGTCGGAGGCATCGCGGGCATGGCCGGCGGCGTCCTCCTGATGGCGATGGCCCTGCTCATCCTGCTGCTCCCCGGGCAGCGGCACACCGCCGGCGTCATCGCGGTGATCGCGGGAGTCGCCTCCTTCCCCCTCTCCAACCTCGGTGGCCTCTTCGTCGGGATGGTCCTCTCGGTCCTCGGCGGCTCCATGGCCTTCGCCTGGCTCCCGGAGAAGCCCGCCCGGAGGAACCGGGGCCTCTTCCGCCGTACGGCTCCGACCGCCGAAGGGAGCGGGGTCGCGTGAAACCCTTCACCTCCAAGGCCCGGGCGGGCCTGCGCGCCGGCGGCCGCGCCGCGGCCGACTGGAACGCCCGGATGCTCGCCCAGGCCGCCGACGGCACCCGCCGCGGCACCCGCTGGGGGCGCGGCGCCTTCGCCCTCGTCCCCTCCGTCCTCGCCATCGGCGCCCTCGGCACCGCCCTCGCGCAGGGCGCCCTCGCCGCCAACTTCAGCGTCACCGGGCAGCCCTTCACCCTGACCTCCAACGGGGTCGAGGGCAGCGGCTTCGGCGCCATCGTCAACACCCCCGCCGTCGGACGCCCCGACGGCACCTCGACCACCACCACCGCGATGGCGCGCGTCGGCTTCGCCAGCGCCCATCTCGCCGGACTGTGCGGCATCGTCCACCAGACGATCGCCGGAGTCCCGTACTCGCTGCTCCTGACGGGCGGCCAGACGGTGACGGCGACCCCGCCCGCCGCCTTCACCACCGACATCGACGCCTCGAACCTCTACATCCAGGCCACCCAACTCCAGGCGTACGGGCCCACCACCCTCCAGAACGCGGTGCTCGGCCAGTCCGCCGACCAGGTCACCGTCGCCGGCAAACCGCTCACCGGCGCCCTGCCCGGCGGCTTCGGACTCGGCTCGGCCGGCGGCGAGGGCGGCAGCTCCATCACCCTGCACGGACTGAACGCCACCGCGTACGACGCCGAGATGGCCGGGGCGCTCGTACTGCCCGACCTGAAGCTCAGGGTCGTCGCGGGAACGGTGAACGCGTGCTGAGCCGGGCGAGGGCCGCGTACGCCTGGTTCCGCGCGTTCCGCCGCACCCGGCCGTTCTGGGGCGGGGTGTGGCTGGTCGCCGGCGGCTGGACCGTCCTCAAGTTCTCCCTCAGCTCCCTGCAGTTGATCGTGAGCACCGGCTTCGGCGGGGTGGCCGGCTACCTCGTCGGCGGCGGGATGATCCTGTGCGGCCTCATCCCGCTCGCACTGCCCGCCCAGCGGTACACCTTCGGGCTCATCGGCGCGGTCCTCGCCGTCGTCTCGCTCGTCGTCTCCAACCTGGGCGGCTTCCTGCTCGGCATGGTGCTCGGCGTGCTCGGCGGCTCCATGATGGTCGGCTGGGGCGTCAAACGCCCGCGCGGCCGGGCGGTGGAAGGATGACCGCCCGGGTGCGCGGGCGCCACCGGGCCCTCGCCGTGGCGGCGGCCCTGCTCCTCGCCGTCGTCACGGCCGTCTGGTCCGGGCAGCCGAGCAGCGCCTCCGGCGAGACCGCAGCGGTCGATCCCCTCGGCGTGCCCTTCCTGCCCTCCCCGGACCCGCTGCACGTCACCATCGGCAGCATGGTCGCGGTCTCCATGACGGTCGAGAAGAACGTCACCATCCGGCTCTCCGACGGCTCCACGCGCACCACCACCAAGTACACCTTCACCAAGCTCCAGATCCGCTCGCACATGAACGTGGTCCAGCGGGCGGCCGGACACACCGTCACCATCGACGTGCCCGCCGAGGGCTCGCTCGGCGGCTACGACAGCGCAGGGAAGGCCGAGACCACCACCATGTGGGGGAACATCACCAACGTCTGCGTCCGCGTCCTCGTCAAGATCTGCGGCGTGCAGGGACTGCTCGACTTCTTCGGCTCCCTCATCCCGCTCACCGCCGGGGCCGAGGACTTCACCGGCGACATCTACGCGATCCGGACGGTCGACGACCACGCGGCCCTCGACTCCACCGACAACCCCGTCCACCTCCCCGGAACCATCTCGGTGACCACGCCATGAGGACCCGTGACATCAGGACCCGTGAGGAAGGGCGCACCCACTGGCGCCGGTCCCTCGCCGTCGCCCTGCCCGCGCTCCTCGCCGCCGGCGGCCTCGGCACCGCCATGGCGAGCGGGGCGCTCGCCGTCGGCCTCCGGATCCAGGACCGGCCCGTCGACTTCACCACCAGCAGCCTGTACGGGACGCAGTACGGCGCCGCCGTCATCGACCAGACCGTCGTACGGCCCGACGGCTCCACCGGCAGCGAGCGCGTCCTGCGCATGGGCTTCGCGGACGGCGTCATCAACGGCCTCTGCCTGAGCCAGCGCCAGCAGATCGCGGGAGCCACGTACACCCTGCTGCTCACCCTCGGCGACGACAACCCGGGCTCCTGGGAGATCAGGACGAAGAACACCGTCCTCGACCTGCGCGACGCCACCGGGGTCCTCGACATGGACGGCATCGTCGACCTCAACGTCAACGGCGCCGACGTGCGGACCGTCAAGGACGCCACCGGCGCGTACGTCCCCAACCCGCTGGACAGCCCGCAGCACCGCTTCGGCATCCAGGCGCGCTACGCCAAGTTCGACCGGATCACCGGCACCGCCCAGGACTTCCAGATCCCGGGCCTGCTCACCACCCCGAAGCTCTCGCTCTCCGTACGGCCCGGCACGGTCGCCTGCCCGGCCCCGGCGGCACCCACCGGGACGCCCGGCACGCCGTGACCCGTCAGGGCCCGTCCGGAGGAGGCGGCCCCGTCGCGTCGGCGCGGTCGTCCTTCGCCCTGCGGCGGGCCCGGACGGCCTCGAAGACCACCGGGACCAGCGAGAGCAGGACGATCGAGACGAGGATGAGCTCGACACGGTCCTTGACGAAGCCGACCTGGCCGAGCCAGTAGCCGGCGAGCGTGACGCCCGCGCCCCAGCCGATCGCGCCGATCACGTTGTACGTGACGAACGTGCGGTACCTCATGCGCCCGGCACCCGCCACGATCGGCGCGAAGGTCCGTACGATCGGCACGAAACGGGCCAGCACGATCGCCTTCGGCCCGTACTTCTCGAGGAACCCGTGCGCCTTGTCCAGGCTCTCCCGCTTGAAGAACCTGGAGTCCGGCCGGTTGAAGATCCTCGGCCCGAGGAACGCGCCGACCAGATAGCCCACCTGGTCGCCGAGCACGGCCGCCGCCACCACCAGGACGATCACCAGCCACAGCGGCTGGTGGATGTACCGGCCGTCGGCCACCAGCAGGCCGGCGGTGAAGAGCAGCGAGTCGCCCGGGAGGAAGGCGAAGAGCCCGGACTCGGCGAACACGATGACCAGGATGCCGATCAGGCCGAACGTGGAGATCCAGTGGTCGGGTGACCACCAGTCGGAGACCCCGGACGCGAGGATCGTCGTGTGCACAGGACCGTCAGTGCGCGGCCGCCTGCTTCTGCCCCGTCTTCCAGTGGACCCGCCGACCGGTACCGGCCCGCGACTCCACCGGCTCCGGCTCGGACTCCACGGCCACGCTCATCGGCCCGGAGCCGACCGTCGTGGTGCCCATGACCCGGTCGGTCTCGGTGTCGACGTAGACCGTGGAGTGCGAGCCGATCCCCGTGGCGACGTACATCTGCTGCCCCTCGTAGCCCAGCGCGAGGCCCTCGGCGCCGCCGGGGACGCGGAAGCTGCGGGCGACGGTGCCGACCTCGGTGTCGATGACCGACACCTCCTCGCTCCCGAAGCCGGAGGTCACGTACACCGACGCCCCGTCGGGCGACACGGCCAGCGACTCCGCGCCGGCCTCGACCGGCACGGCGTCGAGGAAGGTGGCCGCGCGGGCGTCGAGGACGGACACGTACTCCGTCCCGTTGCCCGTGCTCACGTACGCCAGCGTGCCGTCCGGGCTGAGGGCCACGTCGTACGCGGCGGTGCCGGCGCCCAGCGACACGGTCGCCACGACCCGGCCGGGGGCGGCGGCGATCACCGACACGCTGCCGGACAGCAGATTGGCGACGTACACGCGCTTCCCGTCGGGGGAGACCGCCACGCCCCGGGGGAACGAGCCGACCCGCACCGTGCGCATGACCCGGTCGTGGGCGGTGTCGATCACCGACAGGGTGCCGGAGTCCGCGTTGGCGACGTAGGCGCGCCGGCCGTCGCGGCTGACGGCGATGCCCTCGGGCCGGTCGCCGACCCGGATCGTGCCGACGACCCTGGCCCGGTCGGTGTCGACGACGCTGACGGTGTGCGAGCCGCTGCCGCCGGTCACGTAGGCGCGGTGCATGCGCCGGGAGACCCCCACGTCGGCCGCGCCGGACGGCACGGCCACCGTGTGGGTGACGGTCCGGTCGTCGGTGTCGAGGAACGACAGCGTCCTGGCGGTGGTGTTGGCCACGTAGGCGCGGTCGGACGCCGGCGTGTCGTCGTGCGGCCGCGGTGTCGCCGCGGCGGGCGTGGCGGGCGCGACGGCCGTCGAGGCGGCGACGGCCGCGGTGGCCAGTGCCGCGCGGAGCCGGCCGACGGACCGACGGCGGGTGGCTTCCTGCGAGTCGCGAGCCGGCACGGGGGGCCTCCAAGGGGGCGCGATGGGGCGACCCCCGGCGAGGGCGCGGGAGCGCATGGGTCCTGTCCCTTCTTCCCGCACCGGACGGGGGGAGAGACCGAAGGACACGCCGAGTCGCCCGACCGGCCCACGCCATGGCCCCCGACCGGGTGAATGCGGCGGTTCGGGGACCGCGGTCCGGCCGCGCTGGCCCGTCCCGGCCTCCGGCCGCGCATACGTTCCCGGGGGTGCCTCCGTCCCCGTCGCCCGGCCGACGCCCCAGACAGGCCGCAGCGGAGGCTGAAAGGACCCGTGACATGCCTGTGTTCGCATCCGTCGGACGCCGCCGAGGCCTCCACCTCGCCGGCGCCGCCGTGGCGCTCGGTGCCCTGTCGGCGGCCCTCGCCGCGCCCGCGCCCGCCCTGGCCGACCTGCCGGGCGCCTCCCCGGTCCTCACCCGGGCCCCCTATCTGACGGACCTGACCCCCACCTCCACCCGGGTGACGTGGGCGACCACCACCCGCAGTCGGCAGACCGTGAAGTACGGGCCGCTCGGCAACTGCACGGCCAACTCGGTCACCTCCGCCACCCTCGGCACCACCATGACCGTCAACGGGGTCACCGAGTACAGCAACTCGGTGACCGTGCCGAACCTCAGCCCCGACACCCCGTACTGCTACCGGGTCTTCACCGGCGACGCCACCCCCATCGACCTGCTCGGCACCAACCCCTCGCCCTCCTTCACCACGATGGTGCCGGACGGCTCCCCGACGCCCTTCACGTTCGCGGTGTTCGGCGACTGGGGCGACACCACCAGCAACGGAGTCAACAGCGGGGCCGTCAACCAGGACCAGGCCAACGTGATGTCCCGGCTGGCCGCCAGCGGCGCCCGCTTCGCGCTGTCCACCGGCGACGTGGCCTACCCCAGCGGCAGCCCGACCAACTACGGCGACCTCCAGCAGTCCGGCGTCAACATCAGCGGGGTCTTCGCACCCGAGTACTACGCGGCGCCGGGCCAGGTCCTGCCGATGTTCGCCACCACCGGCAACCACGGCCGCACCGCCACCCTCCTGTCGACCTGGCCCGAGAGCGCCGTCGCCGCCGCCTCGAACGGCGTCTACGCCCAGGTCGGCTACCCGTCGTTCTTCAACAGCACCCCGGCGACCTACCCGACGACGTACTACGCCTTCAGCAGCGGCGGAGTCCGGTTCTACGTGCTCGACGCGTCCTGGAGCGACGGCAACGTCGGCGACGCCGACGGGAACAACTGCGAGGGCACCGACCACTGCGCCATCTACCAGGTGGACGCGGCCGCCCACTGGTCGACCACCTCGGCCGAGTACCAGTGGCTCCAGCAGGACCTCGCCGCGCACCCGGGCGGCGTCAAGGTCGCCGCCTTCCACTTCCCGCTGCGCTCCGACGACCCGACCGAGCCGGACGACGAGTACCTGAAGAACAACCCGGGCAGCAGCAACTCCCTGGAGCAGCTGCTGCACGACAACGGCGTGGGCCTGGTCTTCAACGGCCACTCCCACATCTACCAGCGCAACGTCGCCCCGCCCGGGGGCGTGCCCAGCTACGTGACCGGCGGCGCCGGCGCCAAGCTCAGCTCGATCGGCGGCCACGGCTGCTCCCCGACGGACGCGTACGCCCTCGGCTGGTCCTACAGCTCCAACGTCGGCAAGCGCTGCCCCTCCTCGATTCCGGTGCCCGCCGCCGACGCCAATGTGCACCACTTCCTGCTGGTCTCGGTCAACGGCTCGACGCTGACGGTGACCCCGACGGACTCCCTCGGCAACACGTTCGACGCGCAGACCTACAACCTCTCCGCCGACGGCACCGCGCCCACCGCGCCCTCCCCCCTGACGGTGACCCGCACCGCCTCCACCACCATGAAGCTGACGTGGGGCGCGGCCACCGACGACACGCAGCTCGCGACCTACGACGTGTACCGCGACGGCACGTACATGGCCACGGTCCCGCGGGAGGTGCTCACCTTCAGCGACAAGACGGCCGTGTGCCCGGCCTCGTACACCTACGAGGTCAGGGCACGCGATCTGGCCGGGAACACGGCGGGGACGTCGACTCCGGTGACCTGCTGACAGCTCGGCCCGGGCCCGTCCGCTCCCCGGCGACCGGGGCGGGCCCACGCCGGGCGGCGCGCAGGCGGCGCACGGCGAGCGGGGTGATCAGCAGCATGGGGGCGGCCACGCCGACGAACGCCCAGTAGCTGCGGGAGGGGTCCGGCCGGGCGACCGGCCGGGCGGGACTGCTCGGGCTCTGCACGGCCGGGACGCCCGCGGGGACGCCGCGCAGCCCGCGCAGCACCCCCAGGAAGAAGTCGCCGTGGTCCCGGGAGGGCTCCACGTGGGTGTTCTCGGAGTACTCGTTCCAGCTGATCAGGCCGATGACGTCCGGTGAGGAGCCGAGTGCGGCGGCGTACTCGGCCCTCAGCGTCGCACCGTCCCTGCGGGGGACCGGCTGGGTGCCGCCGACGAGCCGTGCGTCGAAGCCGGGCGCGCAGGGCGCCACCCAGGTCTTGTGGTCGGCGTGCACGGCCCGCGCCATCTCCTGGAGCTTCTCCGCGTATCCGGGGGTGGTCCCGGGGGTGGCGGAGGACCAGTAGTAGGCGTCGCCGTCGGTGACGTCGGCGATCCGCTGGTAGCCGGCGACGTTCTTCTCGCTGGCCAGCACCTGGAGTCGGCCGCGGACGGCCGAGGTGACCCGGGCGACGTCGGCGTGGGAGTACTGCCAGGTGCCGCTCCAGACGGTCAGGGGGCGTCCGGCGACGCGCAGCATGGCGGGGCTGTCGGCGAAGTGGTCGCGGAAGTACCGGAAGTCGGCGGCGACCCGGGCGACGGGCAGCGGGCGGCGGTGGAAGTCCAGGCTCTGGTAGACCAAGCCGAGCTTGAAGCCGCTCGCCTCGGCGGCGTCGACGAGCTTGCGCAGCCGCCGGTCGTTCACGGCGCCGTGCTTCCACCCGACGAGGAACCCGTCGATCCCGGCGGACTTCGCCTCGGCGATCTGCCGGTCGATCACCTGGGCGTCGTCGCTGGAGTACGGGCCGGCGAGCGGCAGGTCGGTCTTGGCCCGCTGCCAGGATTCGGGGTTGAACCACTGGTAGTAGTAGGCCAGCAGCGGCGGCCTGGAGGCGTCCGAGGGGACGGGCGCGGCGGGCGGAGGGCCGGGCGACGCGGCGCTCAGGCCCGGCCAGCACAGGACGAGCGCGGCGAGGAGCGCCCACAGCCGCCTCATCATCGGGCCGCCGCCCCGGGGCGCGAGGAGCTGGGTGCCTTCTCCTCTCCTTCGGACTGCTCGGGCAGCGGCGGTGACTCCGGCTCTTCCTGTGGTGACACCAGCTCTTCCGGTGGTGACACCGTCTCTTCCCTCGGTGACTCCGGACCTTCCGGTGGTGACTCCGGACCTTCCGGCGGTACGGGACCACGCGGCTCGGTGGGGCCCGGCTTCGCCCCGTCGTCCGGTGCCGGGCCCGCGGCGGTGCGGCGGGTCCGGCGCCGGAGCCTGATCGCGACCGGTATCCCGACGACCAGCAGGCCGGCACCGGCGAGGACGAGGACGTCGGTCAGGCTGACCACGGTCACATCGGCCGTGACCGCCTGGGACAGCTGGACCTCGCGCGGGCTCGTGGTGCCACCGGGGGCCTTGACCTCGATGGTGTACCGGCCGCGCGGCAGATGGGGGAGGACGGCGGTGTGGTCCGGTCCGAGCGCCACCGTCGTGGCCTGCCCGCCGGGGCCGGTGACGGTGGCCCGGTCGCCCGCGGCGGAGCCGAACAGCGCGTCGTGGGCGGTGACGGTCAGGTCGTGGAAGGCGCCGGTGAACGTCAGGTGCCGGTCGGCGCCGGGCCGGAAGCCCTGCCGTCCGGCGTCGGCGAGTTCGGCGCCGTCGTAGACGAGGCTCCGCAGGGTGTAGTCGACCGGGACGGGCGTCAGACGGCTGTTGCGGAAGACGGGCACGGTCCCGTCCAGCCAGGTGGTGCCGGACACGGACAGGTCGGTGGTGCGGGCGTCGGAGCCCTTGACCTTCACCGCGGAGACCCGGGACGGGTCCAGGGGAGTGCCGTGCTGGTCGGTGAAGGAGACGGTCACCGGGTACTGCACGGCGAACCCGGCCGTGATGGTGTAGTCGGCGCGCAGCGGCAGCCCGTCGACGCGGGGCCGGAACGTCTGGTCCGGGTCGCGCTGGCCGGCCCAGCGGGCGAAGCGGTAGCGGGCGTCCGGGGTGCTGACCGAGGTGTCGAGCAGCTGGAGCGACTTGCGGTCCGCGGTCCGGGCGCCGGTGTACGAGGCGGTGCCGTCGGCGCCCGTGACGAGGGAGGTGCCGGCGAAGACCAGCCGGACCCCGGGCACCGCCGGGACCGTGCGGAAGGTGACGGTGACCGGCGGGTCGGCGGAGCGGTGGGCGGCGGCGGCCGGCCCGGCGAAGGCCAGCAGCAGGGCCGTGAGCAGGGCGAGGACGGCGACCGCGGTACGGCGGGCGGTACGGCGGTTCACGGCCGGCTCCCTTCCGGCACGGGGGACGGCTCCGACGGGCCCGCGGGGGCCGGCGCCGCCGCGGAGCGTCGGCGGGCGGCGTACAGGGCGGTGCCGGTGACGAGCAGCGCGGCTCCGCCGATCATCCCGCCGTAGACCCCGTACACGAGCGCCGTGTCGACCGGCCGGACGGAGGGCCGCTCGGTGGGGCCGGCGAGCACTTCGGGGGGCCGGGGAGCGGCGGAGAAGTCGAAGGCGGCGGCGAGACTGGCGGCGGTGGTGTCCCGCCCGCCGAGCGGTGCCAGGTTCCAGTTGTCCTCGATGAACCGCAGCGCCGAGGACGAGTCGAGCACCCGGTGGTCGATGTGCCCGGCCGGCGCGTAGGCGCTGATCAGGACGGCCGGTACGCGCAGGCCGCGCGGACCGTCGGCGGCGGCCGGCGGGGCCACGTGGTCGTACCAGCCGCCGGAGCCGTCGTGGCTCCACAGCAGGGCCGAGCTGTCCCAGTACGGGCTGAGGGCGAGCTGCGTGGCCAGCGAGCGGATGAGCTTCTGGCCGGGCGGGATGGACCGCGCGGAGCGCTCGGAGGAGCCGGAGCTGGCGATGTAGGCCACCGACGGCAGGGTGCCGTTGTCGAGGTCGCGGTAGTACTGGTCCAGGTCCACGATGTGGGAGGCGAGGGCGGGGTCGTCGACGAAGCGGGCGTGGCCGAGCAGCGGGGCGCGCACCGGCTGGGTGGCGCCGGGGACCCGGTAGTTCTCGGCGGGCCGGTAGTTCTCGACGTAGAACTTCCAGCTGACCCCCGCCTGCTGGAGCCGGTCGAAGATGGTGGCGTGGTCGCCCGCCGTGGGGGCGGACCCCGAGACCCAGTAGGAGCGTTCGGTGGCGGTGCCGTAGGGGACGGCGGAGAAGAACTTGTCGAAGAGCACGTACCGGTGGGCGGCGGCCCAGTCGAACGGCAGGTCCCGGGCGTCGTAGTGGCCCATGACGGTCGTGCCGTCCCTGCCCTGCCGGGTGTACGCGGACACGAAGCCGTCCATCCGGCCGCCGTTGATCTGCTGCGCGATGATGCTCCGGCTCGGGGAGAGCGGGGCGGGCGCCTTGGCGTGCAGGGCGTAGGGCCGTACGCAGTCGGAGGCGGGGCCGTGGACGGTGCGCGGCTGGCAGGCGCCGGCGGGGACGCCGTCGGCCCCGGGGTACGTGCCGAAGTAGTTGTCGAAGGTCCGGGGGCCCTGCATCACGTAGATGAAGTGCTGGACGGGGGTGGTCGCGCGGTGCTCGGCGGCGGTCCCGCCGCCCGGGTCGGTGCCGGTGCCGGCGGAGGCGGAGGCCGCGGCCGAGGCGGGGCCGAGCAGCAGCGCCGCGCCGGCCAGCGCGGTCAGCAGACGGACGGTCAGCGGCTTCATGACGCACGCACCTGATAGATGACGATGACCGGAGTGGGCGTCGGGTCGGTGGCGGACACGGGAACGCGCACGGCGGAGGTGTAGACGGCCGAGCCGTGGTACTTGTCGACCAGTTTCTTGATCTTCGCGCCGTAGAAGGGCGCGCGGTGGGCCGTGTAGGAGTCCCAGACGAGGTACTGGAACTCGCCGTCGCGCAGCGAGCGGTCGGGGTTGGGCACCGGCGTGTACGAGGGGTTGCGGTAGAGCTTGTTGACGCTCACCGACAGCGCCGAGACCGGTTTGCCCCCGTAGAACTGGAGCACGTTGGCGACCGAGGGGCCGGCGGCGAGCAGCCGTGCCCCGCCGGGCACGTGGCCGCGCACCCACTGGCCCGCCTCGCGGCCGCCCGGCAGGCCGCCGGAACCGGCCAGGAACGAGCCCTTCGGAACGGCGGTGACACGGGCGGCGGAAGGCAGGGCGAGGGACAGCGCGACGGCGAGCGCGACGAGGACGGCTCCGGCGGCGGTCAGCCGGCGGGCCGGCACCCGCAGCCGGCCGGCCCGTATCCGGAGCCCGGCGAGCGCGCCCAGCGTGCGCCCGGCCAGCACGGCGAGCGGCGGTGCGATCGGCAGCAGATAGGGGAATCCCTTGACGGGCCACAGGGTGAAGAACAGCACGGGCGCGGCGATCCAGCACAGCAGCAGGCCCTCGCGCCAGCCGTTGCGACGGCGCAGCCACACCAGTCCGATCGCGGCGGCCGCGAGCACGGCCCAGCCGAGGGCCTGCGGCACCGTCGAGGCGTAGAACCCCATCGGGTGGTTGGCGCGCCGGAACAGCTGCCACAACAGGTAGTTCTGCCCGGTGGCGCCGCGGCCCGCGAGCCACATCGCGAGCGGGAAGGCGGCGAAGACGAGGACGAGGACGCCGGTGGCGAGAACGGCGTGCCGCCACCGCATCCGCACCGAGCGGCTGAGGACGAAGAAGACGTACAGACCGCAGACGAGGACCAGCGCCGTCTCCTTGGAGAGCGCCGCGGCACCCAGCGCCCCCGCGGCGCCGAGCAGCCAGGGGAGTCCGTCGCGGCCCGCCTGCACGTACCGCACGACGCAGTAGAGCGCGACCGTGGCGCACAGCGTCATCAGCCCGTCGAGCAGCACCTGCCGGGTCACCACCACGTGGTACGGCATGACGGCGAGCAGCAGCGCGGCGGCGAGTCCCGCGGCGCGGCCGTAGAGCCTCCGGGCCAGCAGATACGTGACGGCGACGGTCACGACGCCGATCCCGGCCGCGACCGCGCGGGCGGTGAACTCGTCGGCACCGCCGCGCAGGAAGAGCGACAGGACGCTCGCGAAGAGCACGGGGTGGGCGCGGAAGACGGGGAACACCGTCTGCATGCTCGGGTCGCCGGCCAGGGAGGCGGCGGTGCCGGTGTAGACGGCCTCGTCGCTGTTGAAGCCGATCGCGGTGAGCTGCCAGAACCGCAGGAAGGCGGCCAGGGCGAGGATGGCGGTGAGCGGCAGGGCGCTGCGCAGTGCCCAGGAGGCGGTGGGGCGGCGCGGGCGGGCGGCGGTGCCGGTGGAGGCGGTCCCGGCCGTCCTCAGGGGGCCGCCGGAGGCACCCCCCGTGCCGGGGGCGGCCGTCGTGTCCGTGGCGGAGTACGCGGGACGGTTCATGGCGTCCTCCCGCCGGGGTCCTCCGGGCGGGAGGCGCCGGAGTCGGTCGGGACGGCGTGGTGGAGGGGCAGGAGTCCGGAGCGTACGGACAGGGGCCGTTCGCGTTCCGGTGCCTCCGGCGCCCAGTGCGGCCACGGGTGTCCGTCGGCGAGGGGGATCGAGTGGCCGTTGACCGCGGGCCGGTCCGCGGCGAGGAGCCGCGGTATCTCGTCGGCCCAGCCGAACCGGTCGGAGGCCAGGACGCGGGTGCGCACGCCGGAGAGGAAGCCGGACAGGATGTCCCGCTCGCGGCCGCGCAGTTGGGCGTGGTCGAGTCCGTCGACGGTGATGGCGGGGGCGAAGTACCGGAAGGGCGGGAAGCCGTAGGCGTCCTCGGTGTTGACGAGCAGCCGGTTCACGGTCTCGTCGTGGCCGAGGTCGCTCAGGCGGGGCTCGCCGCGCTCGATGACGAACAGTTCGCTCACCTTGACCGCGCTGCTCAGCCGGCAGTCCACGAGCCTGTCGACGGCGTACTTCGGCGGGGGCACCAGGATCTGCGTGATCGCGTTGATGCCCATGATGGGCAGGTTGTGGCGGGCGAGGGTGAAGGCGAAGGAGCGGCCTTCCTTGGAGTGCAGGCGGCTCTGCCGCTGCAGCCGGTGCCATTCGTGGGGGGTCAGGTCGTCGGAGCGCACGGCGTGCAGGGTGTGCGCGCTGATGGTGAGCGGCTTGGGGAAGCACAGGGCGTTGCCGCCGGCGTCGACGACGGTCATGTCGTCGGACAGGAACCGTCCGTCGTGTTCGCTCAGCAGCCGCAGGACGGTGGACGTCTTGCCGGTGTCGGTGAGCGCGGAGAGCATCACGCCCGTGCCGCCCAGCTCGACGCACGCGGAGTGCAGGAGCATCCGGTCGCGGGAGACGAGCACGAAGCGCAGCAGCGCCTCCAGGACGTTGGTGTAGACGACGTGCGGGGAGCGGGCGAGGAGCGGGCTGACGAGGACGTCGATGGGGTCGCCGATGTCGACGCGGAAGTTGGCGCCGAGCCGGCCGAGCTGCTCCTCGTACTGCACGGTGGTGGGCTGCGGTTCGCCGAGGCCGGGGATCTCGGTCATCACCGCGCGGTGGCGGGGGAGCCGGCGGCCCACGTCGCCGACGCGGACGGTGATGTCGCAGGCGCCGGGCGGCACCCACTGGGCGCGGAAGAACTCCAGCTCGGGCAGGCGGATCTGGGAGCCGATGGTGACGGTGCCGGCGATGTCGTAACGGTAGGTCAGGTACTTGGGGTGCTTGGGGTGCTTGGTGTTCTTGGGATGCTCCGGAGCCGCCGGCGCGGAGGCGGTGGGGGAGGGGGGCGCGGAGCCGGGGGCGGTGGCGCCGGGGGCGACGAGGACGCGCACCGGGTCGCGGCGGGGCCGGTCCTCGCGGCGACGGCGGTAGATCAGCAGGTCGCTGAAGAGGAACCGGGCCACGAAGAGCACGACGAGGCTGAGCACGTTGGCGGTGAGCAGTCCGACCCCGGCGAGGACGAACAGCTCCAGGAGGGGCAGGCGGCCGAGCAGCAGGAGGTTGTTCAGGGCGAGGAAGGCGATGCCGCGGCCGAGGACCGCGCGCCTGCCGCCGCTTTCGCCGCCGCGGTAGACCAGCGTTTCGAGGAGGGCGAAGTTCCACAGGGAGGACACCTGGGTGGCGAGCGTCGCGCCGAGGAGCTCGTGGAGTCCCACGACGGAGTGGAAGAACCACAGGGCGGCGGTGTTGACGGCGATGCCGCTGAGGCCGACGAGCCCGAAGGCCAGGAACCGCCCGGTGGTGCCGAGGCCGGGGCGGTCGGGTGCCGCGTGGCGGCCGGTGCCGCCGCCCCGGCCCGCGCCGGGGGCGGGCCGGCGCAGCCGGGCCAGGTGCCGCAGGAACCGCAGCCCCTCGCGGAGCGAGGCCTTGGAGGTGCCGGCCGCGCGGGGCGCGAAGCGGTAGGAGACCTCGGCGACGCGTGCGCCCGGGTGCCTGACGAGCAGTTCGAGGAGCACCTTGAAGCCGAGGGGGCTGAGCCGGTCCAGGTCGGTCGCGGCGATCCGGAAGGCGAAGAGCCCGCTCATCGGGTCGCTGACGCCGGCGAGCCGGCGGGGGAAGAACGCCTTGGCGAGCATCGTGCTGCCGAGGGAGACGAGCCGGCGGGCGGGGCCGTCGAGTCCGTCACCGGTCGATCCGGATCCTGCGTAGCGGGTGCCGACCACGATGTCGACGCCGTGTCCCAGAGCCGTGCGGGCCAGCGCGGCGGCGGCCTCCGGCGGGTGCTGGAGGTCGGCGTCCATGACCAGGGCCCACTCCCCCCGGGCGTGGCGCGCGCCGGCGAGGACCGCTCCCGCCAGACCGCCCTCCCGGGCGCCTTGCGGCCGGTGGAGGAGGCGGACCGGCAGCCGGCAGTCCGGGGCGTGCCGCGCGGCCGTCGCCGGTGTGTCGTCGTCGCTGTCGTCGACGAACAGGATCTCGACGGGCAGCCCGTCGAAGGCCGGTTCCAGGGCGCGCAGCAGCAGCGGTACGGATTCGCGCTCGTTGCGCGTCGGGATGACGAGGGTCAGACGGGGCCGAACGCGCGGACGCGGGTCGTTCAGTTCGGAGCACTCGGTGCGGGGGATGCGGTTGCCGTCCATGTCAGCGGCCTCCTGCGGCGACCGTGCGGAGGGCTGTCGCCGTACGTCTACGTTTTAAACATACATATTGCTCCGCCGTGTCACGCCTGTCAATAAATGTCCACTTATGGTGTAAACGTAGCGTTTAGCGGCATTCGGATATAGTCGGAGCAGTCGCATCGCGACATCGAGCCCGGAGGCGCCCCATGGCCAGCAGCACCCAGCCGGACCGCAGGAAGGTGGACATCGGCCATGCCACGGAGCGCCGCCGGGGCCGCCGCCGGCTGAGCCGCGAACGCGTGCTCGCCGCGGCCCTCGACGTGGTGGACCGCGAGGGCCTGTCGGCCCTGAGCATGCGGCGGGTCGCCGCCGAGCTCGACGTCGAGGCGATGGCGCTGTACCGCTACGCGCCCAGCAAGGACGCGCTCCTGGACGGCCTGGTCGAACAGCTCTACACCGAACTGGACGAGGACCTCGCCCGTGAGGAGCCCGCCCCCCTCGGCCAGGCGCCCGACCTGCCCGAATGGCGCGCCGAGCTCCGCCGCGGCGCCTGCGCCCTCTACCGGATCTCCCTCGCCCACCCGCACGTCGTGCCACTGCTCGCCACGCGGCTGCTCGCCGTCCCGCTGGCCCGGCGTCCCCTCGCGGTGCTCCAGGCCCACGAGCGGGTGCTGGCCCTCCTCGACCGCGCCGGGCTCGACGCGCAGGGCGTCGTCACCGCCTACCGGGCGGTCACCGCCTGGGTGCTCGGCTACATCTTCAGCGACCTGCGGGCCATGGTCGACAACCCCGACGAGCCCGACCCGGCCTTCCGCCTCGGCCTGCACCTGATGCCGGCCCGCGAGCTCCCCCGGCTGCGCGAGACCGCGCCCTCCCTGGCCGAGAAGGGCGGCTACCAGGAGCTGACGGACGGCCTCGACGCGCTCCTCGACCGCATCCTGGCCGCGTCCGCCGCCCGCGCGGACGCTCCTCCTGCCGGGGGCGGGTCCGGGCGGACGCCCGGGCCCTGAGGATCACCACGCCGATACCCTGGGCGAATGCTTACAGAGGTGACAGCGACCCGCTATGTCACGCCCCTGCGCGAGGGCGGCTCGCTCCCCGGGATCGTCGAGGCCGACGATTACGGGACATACGTCATGAAGTTCACGGGAGCCGGTCAGGGCCGCAAGACCCTGGTCGCCGAGGTCGTCTGCGGGCAGCTCGCCCGCAGGCTCGGCCTGCGGGTGCCGGAGCTCGTCACCATCCAGCTCGACCCGGTCATCGGGCTCTCCGAGCCCGACCAGGAGGTGCAGGAGCTGCTCAAGGCGAGCGGCGGGCTCAACCTCGGCATGGACTTCCTGCCCGGCTCGCTGGGCTTCGACCCGCTCGCGTACGAGGTCGACCCGAAGGAGGCCGGGAAGGTCGTCTGGTTCGACGCGGTGATCAACAACGTCGACCGGTCCTGGCGCAATCCGAACATGCTCGTCTGGCACGGCGACCTGTGGCTCATCGACCACGGCGCCACCATGATCTGGCACCACAACTGGCCGGGCGCCCAGGCCTCCGCCGCGAAGCCGTACGACGCCTCCGACCACGCCCTCGCCCCCTTCGCCCCGGACATCGCCGCCGCGGCCGCCGAGCTCGCCCCCCTCGTCACCCGCGAGCTCCTGGAGGAGGTCGCCGCCGAGGTCCCCGACGAGTGGCTCGTCGACGAGCCCGGCTTCGACAGCACGGACGAGCTGCGCGCCGCGTACGTCGAGGCCCTGTTGCCGCGCGCCGCCACCATCCACGAGCGGATCACGCTCGGACCGCGCAGCGAGGGCCGGCCGCAGCAGCCGCCCGGCTGGCTCGCCGACCGCCTCGCGCCCCGGAAGCACTCCACCGAGAAGGACAGCACGACGTGACCGACCGCGATGTCTTCGAGTACGCGCTGCTGCGCGTCGTCCCGCGGGTGGAGCGCGGCGAGTGCTTCAACGCGGGAGTGGTCGTCTACTGCCGTGCCCGGTCCTTCGTGGCCGCCCGCACGCATCTGGACGAGGCCAAGCTGGCGGTGCTCGACCCGGCCGCCGACGTGACCGGCGTACGGGCCGCGCTGCGCGCCGTCGAGGGGGTCTGCCTGGGCGGCGATGCGGCGGGCCAGGCCGCGCGCGACGACGCGGGGCGGCGCTTCCGCTGGCTGATCGCGCCGCGCTCGACGGTCGTGCAGCCGGGACCCGTCCACACGGGTCTGACCGCCGACCCCGAGGCCGAGGTGGAGCGGCTGCTCGACCTTCTCGTCCGGTAGGAGTACAGGGAATGACCCGGTGCACCCGGTGGGCCGTTGACACCGGGTGCCAGGGCTTCTAGCGTCTCGTCTGCGGACGATACTAAGCGGTCGCTCATGTGCGGGAGAGCGAGCGGGCCGCCGGTACGGACCGCATCCAGGGACGATCCAAGGGCGAGGAGAACCAAGCATGTCCACCACCGAGCAGCGCGTAGCCGTCGTCACGGGTGCCGCACGGGGTATCGGCGCGGCCACCGCGCTCCGCCTTGCGGCCGAGGGCCGCGCCGTCGCCGTACTCGACCTCGACGAGGCGGCCTGCAAGGACACCGTCGAGAAGATCACCGCCGCGGGCGGCACCGCCCTCGCGGTCGGCTGCGACGTCTCGGACAGCGCCCAGGTGGAGGCCGCCGTCGCGCGGATCGCCGCCGAGCTCGGCGCGCCGACGATCCTCGTCAACAACGCGGGCGTGCTCCGCGACAACCTGCTCTTCAAGATGTCCGAGTCCGACTGGGACATCGTCATGAACGTCCACCTCAAGGGCGCCTTCCTGATGGCCAAGGCCGTCCAGAAGCACATGGTGGACGCGGGCTTCGGCCGGATCGTCTCCCTCTCCTCCTCCTCGGCGCTCGGCAACCGCGGCCAGGCCAACTACTCGGCCGTCAAGGCGGGTCTGCAGGGCTTCACCAAGACCCTCGCCAAGGAGCTCGGCAAGTTCGGCATCACCGCCAACGCCGTCGCCCCGGGCTTCATCGTCACCGAGATGACCGCGCAGACCGCCGAGCGCGTGGGCATGGGCTTCGAGGACTTCCAGGCCGCCGCCGCCTCGATGATCCCGGTGGCGCGGGTCGGCCGCCCCGAGGACGTCGCCAACGCGATCGCGTTCTTCGCGGGCGACGACGCCGGCTTCGTCTCCGGCCAGGTCCTGTACGTGGCCGGCGGACCGCTCGACTGACGACCGGCAGCGACAGGAGGAGACGCACATGAGCGCACAGGAACGGCCGGAGCTGTCCGGCAAGGTCGCCCTCGTCACCGGCGCCAGCCGGGGCATCGGCTACGGCGTCGCCGAGGCCCTGGTCGCCCGCGGCGACCGGGTCGTCATCACCGGGCGCGGCGAGGAGGCCCTCAAGGAGGCCGTCGAGCGGCTCGGGGCCGACCGGGTCATCGGGGTCCCCGGCAAGGCGCACGACGAGGCCCACCAGGCCGCCGCCGTCGAGGCGGCGATGGACGGCTTCGGCCGCCTGGACTTCCTCGTCAACAACGCCGGGACGAACCCCGTCTTCGGGCCCCTCGCGGACCTGGACCTCGGGGTGGCCCGCAAGGTCTTCGAGACGAACGTGATCTCCGCGCTGGGCTTCGCGCAGCGGAGCTGGCACGCCTGGCAGAAGGAGCACGGCGGGGCGATCGTGAACATCGCCTCGATCGCCGGCATCTCGGCCTCGCCTTTCGTCGGCGCGTACGGCGTGAGCAAGGCCGCGATGATCAATCTGACCCTTCAGCTGGCGCATGAATTCGCGCCGCTCGTGCGGGTCAACGCGATCGCTCCGGCCGTCGTGAAGACGAAATTCGCGCGGCCGCTCTACGAGGGCCGCGAGGTGGAGGCGGCGGCCTCCTATCCGCTCGGCCGGCTCGGCGAGCCCGAGGACATCGGAGGCGCCGCAGCCTTCCTCACCTCGTCACAGTCGGAGTGGATCACCGGCCAGACGCTCGTCGTCGACGGGGGCATTTTCCTGAACGCCGGAGTCGGGTGACCGATTACCGGACACTTTCCGGAATCTCCTGTCCGGATTGACCCCGGTTATACGTCGAATGCCTCAAGTGCCCCGCCGGACTCGAAGATTGACCTGGCGGGGTGCTGCGGTATGGTCGGCCGACCCCTGGCTGAACGAGGAGCGTGCACGTGTTCAACCGGACCAGTCTGCAGGCCGCTGCAGCCCTTGTGTCCATATCCCTGGTAACCGGATGCGGTGTCTTCTCGGACAGTGAATCCGCCGGGGATCAGAGAATCGTCGTCGGCACGATGAGTTCTCCCTCCACGCTTGATCCGGCCGCCGCCTGGGACAATTCCTGGGAGCTTTTCCGGAATGTCTTCCAGACTCTGGTCGCGTTCCCGACGGGCAGCACCACCCCGCAGCCGGACGCCGCCGACTGCAAGTTCACGGACACCTCCAGCCGGGTCTTCGAGTGCAAGCTCGTGGAGGGCCTCACGTTCTCCAACGGGCACAAGCTGGACGCCAAGGCCGTGCAGTACTCGATCGAGCGCATCCGCACGATCAATGTCAAGGGCGGCCCCAACGGGATGCTCGGCTCGCTCGACAAGATCGAGACCGTCGGCGACCGCACCGTCGTCTTCCGGCTCAACAAGCCGGACGCCACCTTCCCGTTCATCCTCGCCACCCCCGCGATGTCGCTGGTGGACCCGGCCGAGTACCCGGCGGACCAGCTCCGCAAGGACGGCAAGATCATGGGCTCGGGACCGTACGTCCTCGACTCGTACACCGAGCGCAAGTCGGCCGAGCTGACGAAGAACCCCTTCTACAAGGGCTTCGCCGACCGGAAGAACGGCGGCGTCACGATCAAGTACTTCGACGACTCCGACGCCATGGTCACCGCCCTCCGGAAGAACGAGATCGACGCCACCTACCGCGGCCTCACCGCCGAGGAGGTCGTCAACCTCCAGGAGGACAAGCCGGAGAACAAGCAGCTCCAGCTCATCGAGTCGACCGGCGCCGACATCCGCTACCTGGTCTTCAACACCCAGGACGAGTCCGTCGCCAAGCTCCCCGTCCGCAAGGCCATCGCCCAGCTCGTCGACCGCGACGAACTGGTCAACAAGGTCTACCAGGGCACCGCCGAGCCCCTGTACTCGATGGTGCCCAAGGGAATCGCCGCCCACACCACCAAGTTCTTCGACCGCTACGGCTCGCCCAGCAAGGACAAGGCGAAGAAGATCCTCCGCAACGCCGGCATCACCAAGCCCGTCGCGCTGGACTTCTGGTACGCCACCGACCGGTACGGCTCCTCGACGGCCGCCGAGTTCACCGAACTCAAGCGGCAGCTGGAGGACTCCGGCCTCTTCAAGGTCACCCTGCACGGCAAGCCCTGGAAGGAGTTCCAGGCGGGCTACCAGAAGGGCGAGTACCCGGTCTTCGGCCGCGGCTGGTTCCCCGACTTCCCGGACCCGGACAACTTCGTCGCCCCCTTCGTGGGCAAGGAGAACGTCCTCGGCACGCCCTACGAGAGCCCCCGGATCACCGGCGAACTCATCCCGAAGTCCCGCCGCGAGAGCGACCGCGGGACCGTCACGGACGAGTTCGTGGAGGCCCAGGAGATCATGGTCCAGGACGTCCGGCTGCTGCCCCTGTGGCAGGGCAAGCTGTACATCGCGGCCGGCGAGGACATCGGCGGCGGCGAGCGCGCCCTCGACCCGCAGACGGTCATGCAGATGTGGGAGCTGAGCCGCCGGGCCAGCTGGTAGCGGACCTCGCCCACGACCTGCCGGGGGCCACTGTCAGTGGCCCCCGGTAGGTTTTCGGACGGAGAAACACGAACGTCCACCGGAGGTTGTGACCGTGACCGACACCAGCATGCTGCCCGAGTCCTGGCGGGGTGTCCTCGGCGAGGAGCTGCAGAAGCCGTACTTCGCCCAGCTCACCGAGTTCGTCGAGGAGGAGCGCGCCAAGGGGCCGGTCTTCCCGCCGAAGGACGAGGTCTTCGCCGCCCTCGACGCCACCCCGTACGACAAGGTGAAGGTCCTGATCCTCGGTCAGGACCCTTACCACGGCGAGGGGCAGGGCCACGGCCTCTGCTTCTCCGTCCGCCCCGGCGTGAAGACCCCGCCCTCCCTGCGGAACATCTACAAGGAGATGCACGCGGAGCTCGGCCTCCCCGTCCCGGACAACGGCTATCTGATGCCGTGGGCCGAGCAGGGCGTCCTCCTGCTCAACGCCGTGCTGACGGTCCGCTCCGGCGAGGCGAACTCGCACAAGAACAAGGGCTGGGAGAAGTTCACCGACGCGGTGATCACCGCCGTCGCCTCCCGTCCCGACCCCGCCGTCTTCGTCCTGTGGGGCAACTACGCGCAGAAGAAGCTCCCGCTCATCGACGAGGAGCGGCACGTCGTGGTGAAGGGTGCCCACCCCTCGCCGCTGTCGGCGAAGAAGTTCTTCGGATCGCACCCCTTCACCCAGATCAACGAGGCCGTCGCGGCCCAGGGACACGAGCCGATCGACTGGCGCATCCCGGACCTCGGCTGAGCCTCGGCCCGATCCGGGCCCGCTGCGGCTAGCGTCGTCAGTCCCAGTGGGTGAGCGGGCGGAGGGTGCGGTGACCGAGCAGCAGCGGGTGTCGGACGACGGGGTCATGACCAGGATCGGGCAGGCCATGATGCTGCTCCACGGCGGCGACCGCGAGGAGGCCCGCAACCGCTTCGGGTTGCTGTGGCAGCAGATCGGCCCGGACGGCGACCCCCTGCACCGCTGCACCCTCGCGCACTACATGGCGGACGCCCAGGACGATCCCGACACCGAGCTCGCCTGGGACCTGCGGGCGCTGAGCGCGGCCGAGGGCCTCGCCGAGGAGCGGCTCGCCGCGCACGACTCGGCGGCCGCGCTCCGGGCGCTGTACCCCTCGCTCCATCTCAACCTGGCCGCCGACTACGTCAAGCTCCAGCGGCCCGACGCCGCGCGGGTCCATCTGGACCGGGCCCGCGCCGCCTCGGACCACCTCGACGACGACGGCTACGGGAACGGGGTGCGGGCCGCGATCGAGCGCCTGGAGCTACGGCTCAGGGGCGTGTGAAGCGCCCCGTGGAGGAGGCTCACCGGCCGTACGCGCCGTGGCAGATCCTGGCCTGATCGCTGCCGGGGGCCCAGCCGCCGTACCGCTCGCCCAGGTCGCAGACGCCCGCCCGGGAGACCGGCGGGTGCTTCGGCAGTCCCCTGAGCTCCGGCAGCCCCCTCAGCTCCGGCAGTTCGGCAAGGTCCGGCCGGAGTGCCGGGCGCGGACGCTCGTGCCCCTCCGGTACGGGGGCGGGGTGCGGGGTCTGCGGCCGGGGAGGCGCCGCCGCCCGCCGGTGCCGCTCCGCCGGAGGCGTCGCGCGGGGCGCGGTGGACGGCGGGGGAGCGGGGAGCGCCGCTTCGAGCGCCTCGCGGGCCGGGCCCTCGACGATCTGCGGTGCCACGTCCTGGGCGGGGCGTACGGTGTCGGCCGCGGGCGCGGGGGCGGGCGCCGTCGGCGGGGCGTCCACCGAGACGCAGCCGGCGAGGGCGGCGACCGCCGCCCCGACCAGGATCTTCACTGTGGTTCGGGTTCCATGCACCCGCGCAACTCTGCTGGTCCGGTAGCGATCTTCGCGCCCCTACCGGCGGGGAATGCCCCGCACGGGTGAGCCGTGCGGGGCCCGGTCTTGACCTGCCCGGGGCCGGTCCCCCGGACCGGTGGCCGGTACGGGGTCAGTCGCCGGTCGCGCCGTCGATCCGCTCGCGGACGAGGTCCGCGTGGCCGTTGTGACGGGCGTACTCCTCGATCATGTGGAGGTAGATCCACCGGAGGTTGAACGTGCGGCCGGTGCGGTGCTCGCCCACGCCCAGGTCGTCGAGGTCACGGCCGGCCGCCAGCTCGCGCGCGCGGGCGATCTCGGCCTGCCAGGTGGCGTGGGCCTCCTCGTAGGTGTCCTCGTCGGTGACGTGGATGTCCCGGTCGTGGTCCTCCTCCGTCGAGTAGATCCACGGCACCTTCTCGCCGGCCAGGACGCGGCGGAACCAGCCGCGCTCGACCTCGGCCATGTGGCGGACCAGGCCGAGGAGGTTGAGGTCCGAGGGCGGGGCGGACGGGGTGCGCAGCTGGGCGTCGTCCAGCCCCTCGCACTTCATCGCGAGGGTCGCGCGGTGGAAGTCGAGCCACTGCTCCAGCGCCTCGCGCTCGCCCGTGGTGGTGGCCGGGTCGACGCGCGGGACGGTCTCGGTGTGTTCGGTGGTCATGGGCGGCATCGTCTCCCATGATCGCGGAGGGCGCCAGGGTGCGCGGCCGGTGCCGGAGCGCGCGCCGGGCGCGCGTGTCAGGGCCGGTCCCCGAGCATGCCGCGCAGCAACTCGTCGAAGCCGGTGCGCAGTTCCGCGCGGCTCGGCACCGCCGCGTGGAAGGAGCCCGCCGCGCAGGAGAACATCAGCCCCTCGCACCAGGCGATCAGGGAGAGCGCGTGCCGTTCGGGCTCCGGCGAGCCGGCCTCCGTCATCATCGCGATCAGCGGGGTGTGGAAGGTCGCCCCGGCGGTGTCGAAGAAGCTCCGGAGCTCGGGGCGGCGGGTGGCCTCCAGGGCCAGCTCGTAGCGGGAGACCAGCAGCGAGCGGTGGTCGGTGAGGTAGCGGTGCAGGGCGAGCGCGAGCGCGTCGACGAGCGCGTCGCCGCCGCTCCGCGGGCCCGGCAGCTCGTGCGGGGTGAGGACCTCGGCCTCCCGCTGGACCTGACGCCGTACGGCCGTCTCCAGGAGGGCCTGGCGGGTGCGGGCGTGATTGGACGTCGACCCCTGCGGCAGCCCCGCCCGCTCGTCCACGGCGCGGTGGGTCAGGCCCCGCATCCCCCGCTCGACCAGGAGGGCGAGGGCGGCGTCGCCGATCCGCTCGGCGCGGGAGACGGGGGACTCCGGGGCCGGGGTCCCGGCGGTGGCTGAGGTCATGGGGACAACCTACTACCGACCCCACTACAGCTGTAGTACGGTCATGGCGTCGAGCTCACTACACCTGTAGTGAGCGTCGATCCGCCCGTTCGTCCCGCCCGATCCGAGGAGCAGCCATGGAACAGCACCGCGCCGTCGTCGTCGGAGCCGGCATCGGCGGACTCACCGCCGCCGTCGCCCTGCACCGGAGCGGCTGGCGGGTCACCGTCCTCGAACGCGCCGCCGACCTCACCCCCGTCGGCGCCGGCATCGCCCTCGCCCCCAACGCGCAGCGCGCCCTCGACGTCATCGGGCTCGGCGACCGCGTCCGCGCGCTCTCCGCCTGGCAGGGCGACGGCGGCATGCGCACCCCCGGCGGCCGCTGGCTCGCCCGTACCGACGCCAAGGCCGCCGCCGACCGCTTCGGCGGGCCCCTCGTCCTCCTCCACCGCGCCACCCTCGTCGAGATCCTCACCTCCGCCCTCCCCGAGGGCGTCGTCCGCACCGGCGTGACCGCCACCGTCACCGACCCCGGCGACGACCACCGCCCCGCCCGCGTCACGGTCGCCGCCCCCGGGACCGCGGCCCCGGGCGAGCTGGAGGCCGAGCTCGTCCTCGGTGCCGACGGCATCCACTCGGCGACCCGCAAGGCGCTCTTCCCCGACCACCCCGGACCCCGCTACTCCGGCGCCACGAGCTGGCGCGTCGTCGTCCCCGCCCCCGGGCGCCCCTTCGCCCCGCACGAGACCTGGGGCGCGGGCAGGCTGTGGGGCAGTCAGCCGCTCAAGGACGGCCGGGTCTACGCGTACGCCATGGCCGTGGCCCCCGCCGGCGGCCACGCGCCCGACGACGAGAAGGCCGAACTGCTCCGGCTCTTCGGGGACTGGCACCACCCCGTCCCCGAGATCCTCGCGGGCGTCGAGCCCGACCGGATCCTGCGGCACGACGTCCACCACATGCCCGACCCGCTGCCCGCCTTCCACCGGGGCAGGGTCGCCCTCCTCGGCGACGCCGCGCACGCGATGATGCCGAGCCTCGGCCAGGGCGGGAACCAGGCCGTCGAGGACGCCGTCGTCCTCGCCCACCACGCCCGCACCGCCCCGGACTTCGCGCCGGGCCGCGCGCTCGCCGCGTACACCGCCGACCGGCTGCCCCGCACCACCGCCATCGTCCGCAAGGCCGCCCGCACCGGCGCGCTCACCATGCTCGCCGCCCGCCCCGCCGTCGCCCTGCGCTCCGCGGCCGTCAGCGCCGTCTCCCGCTTCGGGCCCGGCCTCGCCCTGCGCGGCTTCGACGGCATCTGCGACTGGCGCCCGCCGGTCGACCCGGCACCTTCGGCGCATGATCCGTCCCGCGTAAGCTGACCGGCGCGAACGGCCCTTACGGGCAAGGGCCGGTGGACGACAAGGGAGACCCCGTGAAGGTTGGCTGCATCGGACTCGGCGACATCGCGCAGAAGGCCTACCTTCCCGTCCTCGGCACCCTCCCCGGAGTCGAACTGCACCTCCAGACCCGCACCCCGGCGACCCTGGAGCGGGTCGCCGACACCCTGCACCTGCCCGCCGAGCGGCGCCACGCCGACCTCGACTCGCTGATCTCCGCCGGGCTCGACGCGGCCTTCGTCCACGCCTCCACCGCCGCCCACGCCGAGATCGCCGCCCGGCTCCTGGAAGCCGGCGTCCCCACGTACGTCGACAAGCCCCTCGCGTACGAGTACGCCGACTCCGAGCGGATCGTGGAGCTCGCCGAGAAGCGCTCGGTCAGCCTCGCCGTCGGCTTCAACCGGCGCCTCGCCCCCAGCTACGCCCAGTGCTTCGACCACCCGCGCGAGCTGATCCTCCTCCAGAAGAACCGCATCGGCCTGCCCGAGGACCCCCGCACCTTCGTCCTCGACGACTTCATCCACGTCGTCGACACCCTGCGCTTCCTGGTGCCCGGCGAGGTCGAGCACATCGACGTGCGGGCCCGGATCCGCGAAGGGCTCATGCACCACGTGGTGCTCCAGCTCTCCGGAGACGGCTTCACCGCCATCGGCATGATGAACCGGATGAACGGCTCCACCGAGGAGGTCCTGGAGGTGTCCGGGCAGGACACCAAGCGCCAGGTCCTCAACCTCGCCGAGGTCGTCGACCACAAGGGGCAGCCGACCGTGCGCCGGCGCGGCGACTGGGTGCCCGTCGCCCGGCAGCGCGGCATCGAGCAGGCGACCCTCGCCTTCCTCGACTCGGTACGGCAGGGCCGGGTGCTCAGCGCCCGCGACGCCCTGCTCACCCACGAGCTGTGCGAGCGCGTCGTCCGCGAAGCGCTGGCCCAGTCGTCCTGAGCGCGCCCGCGCCCTCGGCGGCGCACACCGCGCCGACCACCGCGAGCGCCCCGTACAAGGGCCAGTCGCCCCACCGGACATAGGCCGTCGTCGTCCCCGAGAGCGGCAGCTCGCGCACGACGGCGGCGCTCGCGTCCGTGCCGAGCACCGGCCCGATCCGGCGGCCGTCGGGACCGTACGCGGCACTGATCCCGGTGAGCGTCGCGTGCACGACGGGCCGGCCCGTCTCGGCCGCGCGCAGGGCCGCGAGCGAGGCGTGCTGGGCGGGCGCCCAGCTGTCCTGGAAGGTACTGGTCGACGACTGCACGACCAGGAGATCGGCCCCGTCGCGGGCGAGCCGCCGGCTCATGTCGGGGAACGCGGACTCGAAGCAGATCAGCGGACCGACCCGGAGCGGGGACGCGCCGGCCGCACGGGCGGGCAGCGTCATCACCACCGGCTCGGTGCCGCGCCGCCGGTCCTCCTTCGCGGCGCGGCCGGCGGACGTCACCCAGCCCAGGAGCGGGCGCGCCGGGACGTACTCGCCGAACGGGACGAGCCGCATCTTGTCGTAGCGCTGCCCCGTGAGGCCCGCCGGGCCGACCAGGACGGCGCTCTTGTAGATGCCGGGACGGCCGGCGGCCCGCGCGTCCACGTTCACCAGGAGCGGCGCGCCCACCGCCCGCGACAGCGCGGCCAGCCGGGCCGCGAGCGCCGGGTCGCCCGTCGGATCGGCACCCACCCCGCTCTCGCCCCACACGACCAGGTCCAGCCGCTGCCCGGCGAGGGAACGGGTCAGCGCCTCGGCCCGCGCGAGGCGCGCCCCGGGCCCGCCGGGGCCGTCGAACACCCCCGGCTGCACGAGGCCCACCCGTACCGAGCCGCTCTCCCGGGGGGCCGGGACGCCCCAGGCGGCCGTCCCCGCCACCAGGGCGCAGGCCACGAGCCCCACCGCCCCGACGGAACGCCGCCCCGACGCCGCCACGAGCAGGGCCACGGCCGTGTTCACCGCCACCACGAGGAAACTCACCAGCCACACCCCGCCGACCGAGGCGAGCCGCAGCGCCGCCGGGACCTGCCACTGGCTCGCCCCCAGAAGCCCCCACGGTCCGCCGAGCCCCTCCCAGGAACGGGCCAGCTCGATCAGCAGCCAGCCCGAGGGCACCGCGAGCAGCGCCGCGCCCGCCCGCAGCGGCGAGGGGGTGCCGCCGAGCAGTCCCCTGACCAGCCACCCCCAGGGCAGCCACAGCAGACCGAGCAGCGCGGCCAGCGGAAGCAGGAAGACGTGCAGGCTCGGCAGCAGCCAGTGGTGCATCGCCAGCATGAAGCCGAGACCGCCGGACCAGCCGTCGAGACCGGCACGGCGGGCCCCCGGCGCCGTACGGATCAGCAGCAGCCACGGGACGAGCGCCAGGTAGGCCCACCACCAGAGCCCGGGAGCCGGGAAGGCGAGCACGGGCAGGGCGCCGCAGCAGGCGGCGAGCAGGGAGCGCGCGGCCCCGTGCCCGGCACGCCGGGGAGCGGGGGAGCGGTCGGCCCGGCCTCCACGGCGGCGGATCACGAACGGACCACGCATGACGTGCCTCCCGTCGATGCCTCAAGTGTCCGCGACGCCTCGGCGTCCGGGGCCGGGTCAGCCGTGACGGCGCCAGCGTTCGTCGACGACGACCGAGGTCAGCCGCCAGCCGTCGGCGGTGCGGAGGGCCGCGAAGGCGTAGCGCCCGCCGCAGACGAAGTCCTCGCCGGAGGCGAACCGCATCGGGTTCACGTAGTCGGCGGCGACGTCCGCCCGGTCCCCGGTCTCCGGATAGCCGCCCGGCTCCGTGAACCGCACCCGCCGGTTCACGATGAGGTGCTGGCGTACGGGAAAGAGGGGCAGCGTCCCGGCCAGCCACTCGGCGACCTCCGCCGCCGGCCCCTCGATCCCGCCCGAGCCCCGGTAGTCGGCCCTGCCGTCCGGGGCGAACAGGCCCCGGTAGGCGTTCCAGTCGCCCTCGTCCACGGCCGCCGCGTAGCCGGTGACCAGGTCGTCGAGGGCGAAGCGGTCCATCACGGTCGCGAGGTCCACGCGCTGCGTCATCGGCTCAGTGTCGGGCAGCGGAGGCCAGGGGCCAAGAGGTCGGAACGAGGCCGGTCATACTGGCGGCCATGCGCGTGAACATCGATCCCGAACTGACCGACCGCACCTCCTTCTACCGGCTGCTGACCGCCACGGTCGTGCCCCGGCCCATCGCCTGGGTGTCCACGGCCTCGGCGGACGGGACGGACAACCTCGCCCCGCACTCCTTCTTCACCATCTCCTCGGTCGCGCCGCCGGTCGTGCAGTTCACCTCGGTCGGGCGCAAGGACACGCTGCGCAACGTGGAGGAGACCGGGGAGTTCGTGGTGAACCTCGCCCCCGAGGGGCTCTTCGAGCGGATCAACGCCACGGCCACGGACTTCCCGCGCGGGGTGAGCGAGTTCGACGCGTGCGGCATCGAGCGGGAGCCGAGCCTGCGGGTGAAGCCGCCGCGGGTCGCCCAGTCGCCGGTGGCCCTGGAGTGCGAGCTGCACAGCACGCTGCGGATCGGCGACTCGACGGTCGTCTTCGGCCGGGTCGTGCACGCGGCGGTCGACGAGTCCGTCATGATCGGCGGCCACCCCGAGATGACCCTGATGCGCCCCCTGACGCGACTCGGCAAGAACGAATGGGGCACCCTGGGCGGCATCGAGGAGATCGCCAGGGTGCCCTACCGGGGCTGAGGGCCTCAGCCCGCGCGGACCTCCCCTGCTCGCATCGTTTCCGCATCGTCCGGACCTCGTAGGGTGGGTGACATGTCCGATACGGCTCACGGGATCACGACCGGTGCCGTGGCACGGCGTCTGGGCGTCTCTCCCACCACGGTGCGTTCCTGGGACCAGCGGTACGGCATCGGCCCGGCCGTACGCGCGGACGGACGGCACAGGCGGTGGAGCCCGGCGGACATCGCGATGCTCGACGAGATGTGCCGTCTCACGGCCTCGGGCGTCCCGCCCGCCGAGGCCGCGAGGGCCGCCCGGCAGGCGCGGACCTCGGCGGAGCCGACCGTTCCCGACGCCCCCGTGGCCCCCGTGGCCCCCGTGGCCCCCGGGAGGGCCCGCCGGCCCGGACCCGGCAGCGGCCTGCCGCTGGGCGACGTACGGCAGGAGGCCCGCGGGCTCGCCCGCGCCGCCGTACGCCTCGACGGCCCCGCCATGGAAGGGCTGCTCCAGGAGGCGCTGGCCGAGCACGGCCTGGTCACCGCGTGGCAGGAGGTCATGGTCCCGACGCTGCACGCCGTGGGCCGCAAGTGGGCGTCGTCCGAAGACCGCTACGTCGAGGTGGAGCACCTGCTCTCCTGGCACATCTCCACCGCGCTGCGGCGGGCCGCCGTGACCGGCCCGGCGACGGCGTCCCCGGCCGCTCCGGTCGTGCTGGCGTGCGTCCCCGGGGAGCAGCACTCGCTGCCCCTGGAGGCACTCGCGGCGGGACTGGCCGAGCGGGGCCTGCCGACCAGGATGTTCGGCGCGGCGGTGCCCGCGGAGGCCCTCGACGCGGCGGTGCGACGTTCGGGTCCGGCCGCCGTCGCCCTCTGGTCCCAGGCGAGGTCCACCGCGAACCACGCCCTGGCCCGGCACGTCGCGGGGACGGCGTTCGGGGTACGGGGAGCACGCAGGGCCCCCGTGGTCCTGCTCGCGGGCCCCGGCTGGCTCGGCCGGCCCCCCGCCCCCGGCACGGTGCGTCCCACCGGGCTGCCCGAGGCGATCGACGTGATCTCCCGGCTGTACGGGGAACCGGCCGTGAGCGCGAAGGAGTGAGGCCGCCTCAAGGGCGGGGACGGGTCGCCCCTCGCCGCCGCTCGGGTCCGCTCACCCGCCGGTCGCGGCGGGGGCGAGACTGTGGCGCATCCGCTGGAGGCCGCGGCGGGCGTGGCTCTTGACCGTGCCGAGCGGCATGCCGGTGCGGTCGGCGATCTGCGTCTGGGTCAGGTCGGCGAAGTAGGCGAGCTCCAGGACGTCGCGCTGGACGCGGGGGAGCCGGGCCAGTTCCTCGGTGACGACGAGCCGGTCGATGATCCGCTCGGGGCCTTCGTGGGAGTCGCCGGTGTGCTCCAGGGCGGCGCCGAGGGCCGCGGTGAGTTCGGTGCGCCGGGTGCGGGCGGTCAGCGCGTCGGCGATCTTCCGGCGGGTGATGCCGGTGAGCCAGGCCGGCAGGGTTCCCCGGTCGGGACGGAAGTTCGCCCGGCCCCGCCAGGCGGCGACGAACACCTGCTGGGTGACGTCCTCCGCCTCGCGGTGGTCGCCCAGGGCACGGGCCGCGAGCGTGTGCACGAGTCGTCCCCAGCGCTGGTAGGCCGCGTCCAGGCAGCGCTCGTCCCCCTGGACCAGCCCTCGGGCGATCCGGTCGTCCTCGGCCGCCGTGTCGCGCCTCGCGCGGTGGGCACGGGGCTCCGTCGAGGTGGCGAGGCGGCCGGTCGTCCGGTGCGCGGTCATGACGGTTCCTCCTCCGGGCGGCGGCGCGGGCGACCACCGGGACGTACGACCGCCGGTCTCGGAGCGGCGGTACGGCGGAACCTCGTCGATTCCGTGTCCTCACGTTCCGGCGAGAGCCCCCCGCCCTTCAACTCGCATCGTTTCCGCATCGAAATGCGAGCGATGCGCATCGATCCGCCCGTCCGCGCCAGGAGACGCGGCTCCGCTCAGGAGGTCCCCCGGCCCCGGCGGAAGCGCTCCAGCCCCTCGGAGAGCCCGATCAGCGGGTCCGGGTAGTCGTAGGCGGCCCGATCCAGGCCGGAGAGGCGCCAGGGCTCGTGGACGGTCGGCGCGCCGAGGCCGGCGAGCTCCGGCACCCAGCGCCGGACGTAGACGCCGTCCGGGTCGTACCGCTTGCCCTGGAGCACGGGGTTGAGGACGCGGTTGGGGCGGCTGTCCGTCCCCGTGCCGGCCATCCACTGCCAGTTGAGCTGATTGTTCGCCACGTCGCCGTCCACCAGCAGATCGAGGAAGTGGCGGGCGCCCTCCCGCCAGTCGATGTACAGCGTCTTGGTGAGGAAGGACGCGGTGAGCAGCCGGCCGCGGTTGTGCATCCAGCCCTCGTGGGCGAGCTGCCGCATCGCGGCGTCGACGACGGGATAGCCGGTCCGCCCCTCGCGCCACGCCGCCAGGTCCGCCTCGGCCCCGGCGCCCCGGCGCCAGCGGTCGTGACGAGGACGGTAGTCCGCGCCCGCCGCCCGGGGCCGGGCGGCGAGCACCTGGCGGTGGAAGTCGCGCCAGCACAGCTGGCGCACGAAGGCCTCCGCTCCGGCACCGCCGCGCTTCCTGGCCCGGTGCACGGCCTCCAGGGCGGAGACGGCCCCGAAGTGGAGGTACGGCGAGAGACGTGACGTGGCGTCCCCCGCCAGGTCGTCGTGGCGCTGCTCGTACGCGTCACCGTGCGCCGTCAGCCAGGAGGCGAGCCGCTTGCGGCCCTCGCTCTCCCCTCCCGCGGCGAGCCCCGGCGACACGCCGGCGATTCCGGAGCGCCCGGGCATCCGCTCCGACCGCACCCCCGTCGGCACGCGCACCTCCCTCGGGGCGGACAGCGGTGCGCGCAGGGGCTCGCCCGCCCAGCGCCGGTAGTACGGCGTGAAGACCGCGAAGTGGTCCGAGCCCTGCGGGGTGACGTCACCGGGCGGCACGACGTCCACCACGCCGTCGTGCACGTACAGCCGGCAGCCGTCCTCCTCCAGCACCTTGCGCAGGTGCTCCTCCCTCGCCCGGGCGAAGGCCGTCACACCGCCGGCCAGGTGGACCTCGTCGGCCTCGGTCTGCCGCACCAGCGCCCTCACCTCGGACACCGTGTCGCCCTTCCGCACCACGAGTCGGCCGCCCCGCTCCCTCAGCGCCCGGTCGAGGTCCACCAGACAGTCCGCGAGGAAGGCCAGCCGGTTGGCGGCCGCGAAGCCCGCCCGGTCCACGGCCGGATCACGCACGAACAGCGGCACCACCTCCTGCGCCCCGTCGAGCGCGGCCCTCAGCGGCGGGTGATCGTGCACCCGGAGGTCGGAGGTGTACAGAACGACGGCGACGGTCATCGCGTCCTCCCTGCTCGGCCGCCGGTCGCGAGCGCGCCGTCGGCGTATGGATTTCCCATTCCCACCTCCGCGGTTCGGCGCTGCCCCGCCTGCCGGATGCGCGCGGGGGCGGCCGCCTTCTCCGGGCCGGAGGACACCGGTGGCCCCGCGTCCCGGGCAGGGGCCGTGCCGCATGGGCGCGCCGCGTGGCGGGTAAGGGGGACAAGAGGCGGTTCCCGTGTCCCTGGTGCTGATCGACAGGCTGCGTGGAAGGGCCGGGGAAGCGCTGCTGCTGCGAGTGGCCGGACCCACGGCCCATCGGAAGCGTGCCCGGATCCACGACACACCGGGTCCGCGCTGGTTCGCCCCGGACCGGCCGATCCGGGTCGTGCACGCGGACGCCTCGATGTACGTCGGAGGGCTCGCGGCGCTCCTCCTGCAGTCCCTCCATCCGGTCGCCATGGCCGCCGTATGGGCGCACTCGGGGTTCCGCGGTGACCCCTGGGGGCGCCTCCAGCGCACCAGCACCTTCCTGGCGGAGACGACGTTCGGGCCGGTGGAGGACGCCGAGCGGGCGGTCGCGCGGGTGCGCGGGGTGCACGCCCGGGTCACCGGGACGACGTCCGGCGGGGTGCCCTACCGGGCCTCGGATCCGGAACTGCTCGCCTGGGTGCACATCGCCGAGGCCTTCTGCTTCCTGCGGGCGTACCAGGAGTACGGCCGGGCCCCGCTCACCGAGGCCCGGCGGGACGCCTACGTCGAGGACATGGCGTCGGTCGCCCGCCGGCTGGGCGTCCCCCGGCCGCCCCTGACCGAGGCCGCTCTCGTCGAGGCGCTGGACCGGCGGCGCCCCGAGCTGGCGGCCACGGAGGAGTCGGCGGCCACGGCCCACTACCTGCTGGCCGCGCCGCCGCTGCCGTGGCCGGTGCGCGTTCCCTACGCCCTCCTCGCGGCCGCCGCGGTGGACCTCCTGCCCTCCTGGGCCAGGGAGTTCCTCACCCTGCCGGTGAGCATCCGGCTGCTCCTGCCCTTCGCGCGGCGGGGCGGCCTCGTCGTCACCGCGCTGATCCGCTGGGTGATGCCCCGCCCGCCCGCCCGGACGGCCACGAGCGCCCCGGGTCAGGGCCGGTGACGGAGCGAGCCCGGCCACCAGACCGCGGGGCCGATGTCCCGGACGAGGGCCGGCACCAGGAGCGAGCGGACCACCAGGGTGTCGAGCAGGACGCCGAAGGCCACGATGAACGCGATCTGGACCAGGAACGCCAGCGGGATGACCCCCAGCGCGGCGAAGGTGGCGGCGAGGACGACACCCGCCGAGGTGATGACGCCTCCCGTGGCGACCAGTCCCCGGCGCACGCCCTCGCGCGTCCCGTGCAGCGCCGTCTCCTCGCGCACCCGTGACATGAGGAAGATGTTGTAGTCGACGCCGAGGGCGACCAGGAAGACGAAGCCGTACAGGGGGACGGCGGCGTCGGTGCCGGTGAATCCGAGGACGTGCTCGAAGACGAGGGCGGAGACGCCCAGCGTGGCCAGGAAGTTGAGGCCGACCGTCGCCACCAGGAGCACGGGCAGCAGCAGGGAGCGCAGCAGGCCGACCAGGATCACCAGGATGATCGCCAGCACGACCGGGACGATGAGCCTCCTGTCCTGTGCGGCGGTGACCTGGGTGTCGTACCGCTGGGCGGTGAAGCCGCCGACGAGGGCGTCGGCGCCGGGCACCGCGTGCAGGGCGCCGCGCAGATCGGCGACGGCGCGCTCGGCGGCATCGGAGTCCGCGGCGTCCGCGAGGGTGACGTCGATCCGTACGCGCCCGTCGGCGACGAGCGTCCGTCGGGTGCCGGGGACGGTGAAGAGGGTCGCGGAGTCGACTCCGTCGACGGCCTTCGCGGCGGCCCTGACCGTCTCCGCCGCGTCGGCGTCGGCGATGACGACGGCGGGGTTGCCGGCGCCGCCGGGGAAGTGCTCGCCCAGGCGCTGCTGGGCGGCGACGGAGGGGGCGTCCTTGACGAAGATCTCGTCGAGCGGGACGCCCCGGGAGTCGAGGGTGAAGGAGAAGGCGGCGCAGGCGAGCAGCGCCGCGAGGGAACCGGCCCAGACCTTGCGCGGTGTGCGGTCGACCAGCGCCGCGACCCTGCGCCAGGCGGGGTGCGCGTCGTCCCCGACGGTCGCCCGGGGGCGGGCCGGCCAGTAGGCGGCCCGTCCGAGGAGGACCAGGGCGGCGGGGAGGAACGTCACCGCGCTGAGGACGGCGCAGCCGATGCCGATGGCGCCGACGGGGCCGAGCGCCCGGTTGTTGGTGAGGTCGCTGAGGAGCAGGGCGAGCAGACCGAGCGCGACCGTGGCGGCGCTGGCCAGGATCGGGCCGAACGACTGCTTCAGGGCGGCCCGCATGGCAGGCACCCGGTCGCCGTCCCGTGCGCCGAGCTCCTCCCGGTAGCGGGCGGCCAGCAGCAGGGCGTAGTCGGTGGCCGCGCCGATGACCAGGATGGACAGGATGCCCTGCACCTGGCCGTCGACCCGCACGACGTCGTGGTCGGCGAGCACGTAGACGAGGGCGCAGGCCAGACCGAGGGCGAAGACGGCACCGATGATGATCACCAGCGGGAGCAGGACGCTCCGGTGGACCAGGAGCAGGATCACCAGGACGGTCACCAGGGCGACGACGAGAAGGAGACCGTCGATGCCCGCGAAGGCGTCCCGGAGGTCCGCCTGGGAGGCGGCCGGGCCACCCAGCCACACCTCGGTCCCCGGCACGGCGGAGACCGCCGCCTCGACCCGGTCCAGCGTGGCGGGCAGCCGGTCGCCGAGGTCGGGGCGGAGCTGGACGATTCCCCGCAGGGCCTCCCCGTCCTCGGCGGGGAAGGCCGGCGACGGCGCGCCGACCACCCCTTCGGCGCCCTTCAGGGAGGCCAGCACCCGGGTGGCGTCCGCCGTTGCGGAAGGACCGAGGGCTCCTCCGCCGCTCTCGGCGGTCCAGACGACCAGGACCGGCAGGGTCTCCTCCTGACGGAACGCCTCCTGGGCCCGGAGGACCTGGGTCGACTCCGCGCTGCGGGGCAGGAAGGCGGCCTGGTCGTTGGTCGCCACTTCTCCGAGCCTGCCCGCGTAGGGACCGAGCCCGCCTCCGACGGCGAGCCAGACGACGAGCACCAGCAGCGGCAGCAGTCCGCTCGCCCACCGCGAGGGTGTGGACACGGCAGGACCCCCAAGTCTCTCGACAATCAACAATCTCAATGATTGAAGCAAAATGAAGCACGGTCCGTCGCGAACCCCGCAACCGGGTGGCGTGACGGCGCCCGCACCTCACGCCTCGGTCATCCCTTCCGCGCACCCGCACGACATGGATGCACCGGCACCGCACCCGCGGCGCCGAGACCCGGGGTGCCGACCGCTCGTCAGCGGCGGGGAGCGCGCAGCTCGCCGAGTTCCTCGTTCAGCGCGTCCAGGTATCTCAGTACGACCGCGAGCTCGTCCTCGGTGAACCGGTCGTGCGCTCGGTCCGCCGCCTGCGCGAGCGGCATGAAGTGGGCCCGCGCCACGGCCCGGGCTCCCGGGACGTAGTGGATGCGGACCACCCGCCGGTCGTCGTCCGCCCTGCTGCGCCGGATGTGGCCGGCCTTCTCCAGACGGTCCAGGCAGGCGGTCACCGCGCCCGAGGTCAGGCCGAGATGCTCCCTCAGCAGCCCCGGAGTGGCCGTGTCGGGGTGGTCGAGCACGAACGAGAGCGCGTGGACATCGGTGGGATGCAGGCTCTCCGCGGAGGCGAAGCCGTGCACCAGACGGTTCACCTCACCGACCGTCCGGCGCAGGGCGACCGCGAAGGCCTGCAGATCGGCCCTGGTCCCGTTCTCCGTCACGCTCTTCCCCGCCTGCCCGTCGCCCACGGGGCAAGCCTATGCGGAAGCCTCCCCCGGGAACCCGCGATCAGTGGGCGTCACCCGCTTCCGGTCCGGTGGCGGAACGGAAGAGCGAAGCCTCTTCGATGCGACCGCCGTGGCCGAGCAGACCGGTCTGCTCGAAAGCGGACTCGCCCATGAGGCGCGGCAGTTCACGACGCGACAGGAGGTCGACGGCGAGGGGGAAGACCGGGCGCCCGGCCTGGGCGAGCCGGAGCCACGGGGGCGCGTAGACGGAAGAGGAGCGGCGCTCGACCCCTCGGCCGATCCAGGCCGCGACACGGTCCACCGGGTAGACCCGGCGCGCGGGTGCGGGCATGTGTCCGCGCAGTTCCCGGAGGACCGTGTGGCGGTCGACGTCGCGGATCATGTCGGTGTCCGTCCAGTGCAGGTAGGCCACGCCCACGGCGACGCCCACGTGGGCCACTTCGGCGCGGAGGGAACGCGCGAAGGCCTCGGCCCCGGCTTTGGAGGCGCAGTAGGCGCTCATCATGGGGGCCGCGCCGAAGGCGGCGGTCGAGGCGATCTGCAGGAAGTAGCCCCGCGTGGCCCGCAGTCCCGGCAGGAAGGAACGCGCGGTCGCGGCGCTTCCGACGAGATTGACCTCGATGACCCGGCGCCAGGTGTCCGGATCGGAGGTCTCGAAGGGGCCGCCTTCGGCCACGCCGGCGTTGGCGATGACGACCGACGGGGCGCCGAGGCGCCGGGTCACCTCGTCCGCGGCCCGGCGCAGAGCGGCGTCGTCGGTGACGTCCACCTCGACGACGTGGCTCCGCGCCCGGAGGGTCGTGGCGACCGCCTCCAGGGTGGCGGCCTCCCGGCCGAGCAGGGCCACGTCCATCCCCCGGTCGGCGAGTCGGCGGGCAAGGCCCGCTCCCAGGCCTCGGGCGGCGCCCGTGACGACCGCGGTACGTCCCTGCAGGTCCCATGAACGGCTCATCGCCGCGGCCTCCTCGTGTCGGTGTGTGCGGAGCGGGCCTTCCACGGCACCCGGACGCACGCGGAGGTGATCACTGCCCGTCCCGCCGCCCGCTCTCCGCCTCGGCGGTCCGGGCGATGTTCCGGGCCATGCCGCCGAAGACCACGGCGTGGAACGGGGAGACGCTCCACCAGTACGCCTGGCCCGCGAGGCCCTTCGGATGGAAGATCGCCCGCTGCCGGTAGGACGTACGGCCCGCTTCGTCCCGTTCGACGATCATCTCCAGCCATGCGAGGCCGGGCAGGCGCATCTCGGCCCGGAGACGGAGCAGCCGTCCGCGGCCGATCTCCTCCACGCGCCAGAAGTCCAGGGCGTCGCCGACCCGGAGACGCGTCGCGTCCCTGCGGCCGCGCCGCAGTCCCACTCCGCCGACGAGTCGGTCGGCCCAGCCCCGGACGGCCCAGGCCAGCGGGAAGGAGTACCAGCCGTTCTCCCCTCCCACGCCTTCGACGACCCTCCACAGCGCGTTCGGGTCGGCGTCGACGGCGCGTGACCGTTCGTCCGTGTAGAGGCTGCCGCCCGCCCAGCCCGGGTCGGTCGGCAGCGGGTCGCTCGGCGCGCCGGGCGGCGAGGCGGAGGACCAGCGGGTCGTGACCTGGGCGTCCTGCACCCGGCGGAGGGCGAGACGGAGGGAGTCCTCGAAGGGGATGGGCCGCCCGGGTCCGTCGGGAACGTACCGGGCGATGTCGTGCTCGTCGCACACCACCTCGTGCCGGAGCGACTCGGTGAGGGGCTTGGCCAGGGAGGCCGGCACCGGTGTGACGAGACCGATCCAGTGGCTCGACAGCCGCGGGGTGAGGACGGGCACGGGGACGATGAGGCGCCTGCGGAGGCCGGCGATCTCGGCGTACCGCACCATCATCTCCCGGTAGCTGAGCACGTCGGGTCCGCCGATGTCGAAGGTCCGGTTGACGTCGGAGGGCATGTCGGCGCTCCCCACCAGATACCGCAGGACGTCGCGTACGGCGATGGGCTGGACCCTGCTGCCGACCCAGCTGGGCGTGACCATGACGGGCAGCCGTTCCGTCAGGTACCGCAGCATCTCGAAGGAGGCCGATCCGGAGCCGATGACGACGGCGGCCCGCAGCACTGTGGTGGGGACGCCCGAGCCCAGGAGGATGCGACCCACCTCGGCGCGGGAGCGCAGGTGCGGCGAGAGCTCGCCCTCCGGCACTCCGCGCGGGGTGAGGCCGCCCAGGTAGACGATCCGTCGCACCCCGGCGGAACGGGCCTCCGCGGCGAAGACACGGGCGGCCCGGCGGTCCTTGTCCTCGAACTCCGCCGTCGAGCTCATGGAGTGGACGAGGTAGTAGGCGACGTCGACGCCGTCGAGCGCCCTGCGGAGGCTCACGGCGTCGGTGACGTCACCGCGCACCGCCTCCACCCGGTCCACCCAGGGGAAGTCACGGAGCTTGTCCGGATGCCGGGCGAGGCAGCGCACGCGGTGACCGCCGTCGAGGAGCTCCGGCACCAGGCGGCCCCCGACGTAGCCGGTCGCGCCGGTGACCAGGCAGCGGGCGCCTCCGGCCGGGCTGGGAGTGTTCATGCGCTGATCCGTTTCGCCGATCGCCTTGGCGTACACGTCCTACGCCGGTTCTTCGCCTCGGCGGGTGCTTACGGATGCGGCCGTGCCCCCGGCGTCGAACGAGCGGGCCTCCCGCTTCGGCCCCGGGTCACAGCCGGGCGGGACGGACGGGCGCTCGCGCGATCAGTTCGGGGCGGGGGCCCTGGTGGGGTCGGTCGTGGCCGGCACGGCCTGCTGGTAGAAGATGTCGATGTCCACCTCTTCGCCGCCGACCATCAGGGTGTCCCAGGCTCCGCTCTCCCACAGGGTCCGCAGGGTGGAGGAGCCGAGCGTTTCCAGGTGGTTCCGGAGGGTCGCGTCGTCGGGCATGCCGGGAACGCGCGGTGCCAGCCGGTCGCGGATTCCCCGCAGCCGTTCCATGAGCGCGTCGATGTCCGCGTCCCGCTCCAGGTCCTTCCCCTCCGACTCCTCGATGCTCTGGGCGATCTTCTCCTTGATCGCGCGGCTGACGCCGTTCTCGTCGGTGGTGATCATCGTGTTCCAGGCGCGGCTCTTGTGCCGGTACTGGAGCATGGACATGGCCGCTTCGTGCCGGGCGAAGTCGGCGTCCCGGAACGCCCGGCCGGTCCAGCCGCCGTTGAGGGACCGGGCCAGGGAGATGGCCGAGCCCAGACCGCTGTTGAGCCCGCGGCCGGGCCAGAAGTGGATCGCGTTGGCGGCGTCGCCGAGGAGGAAGCCGTAGGTCCCCGGGGTGGTCGACGTGGCCGGGAACAGCCGGGTGGTGAACCGTGGCCGCTGCACCATGTCGAGCCGGAAGGCCGTGACGGCGCTCAGGTCCCGCTCGGCGACGCCGAACAGCGCCAGCCCCTCCTTCACCCGCTTCCACAGGGCCGAACCCCTGACCATGGCGGGCAGGAAGAGCGTGCTGTGCGTCGAGCACTGGAAGTCGCCGTGGTCGTCCCGTCCCATGACGCACGGGCGTGAGGCGATGCATTCCTCGAAGACGTGCCGGACCGGGTCGATTCCGACCACTTCGGTGGCCTCGGCGTCGGTGAGCCGCATGTTCAGGAAACCCTCGCCGCGCAGGGCGTTGAGGAGGAAGCGGTTCTGGGCCACGGTCAACAGGACCGTCATGGGGTCCGTCAGGGTCGATCTGACGCGCAGGCCCAGGACCACATCCTGAATGTGCTGCCCGGAGAGCGAGTAGACGGACTTGTCGGCGTTGCCGAACTTGTCGGTGAAATGCTCGCGCGTCCGGGAGCGACTCCCCTCGCAGACGGCGAGTACATGCCCCCGGGGCTCCGCCCCGTGATACTCGGCCGGGTCGAAGACTTCGGGAACCAGCCGGATCCGCTCCGCCTTCTCGTTGGCCAATTCGAGGAGGGTGTCCTCGATGTAGGCGATCCGGAGGTTCCTCGGTTTGTGGCCACGGAGCGAATCGGGGCCGACCGGCCACATTTCGGAGAACGCGTCGCCGCGGAAAAGCCGGGCCTGCACCTCCTCGGGAAGGTTCAGGTACTGGCGGCTCTGCACCGTGACGACCTGCTGCCGGCGCACATTGCCCTGCCCCTCGCTCTTCCAGACGACCTTCGTCCCGTCCCGCACCCACCGGCCGTCGTACACGGTGATCGCCACGCGGGGGCCCATGAGGCTCTCCAGGAGGAGGGCGAAGCTCAGACCGACGGGGCCGCCGCCGGTCACCGTGACGTTCAGGACCGGCCCCGCCGCGAGGGTGGCCTCGGACGGAGTGACCGGCCCGAGCACGGAGAGGTCGAGGATGGTCTCCATCGCGTCGGCGGCTTCGAAGCGGAACGTCTCGGTGCCGATCTCGATGAGATCTCCGGGCTGCAGTTCGTGCGAGGTGACACGCGTCCCGTTGACGCGTGTTCCATTGCTGCTGCCGCTGTCGTAGAGGATGAATCCGTGGCGTTCGCGACGCACCTCGGCGTGAAAGCGCGAGACGTTCCCCACCGTTATCACCACGCTGTTGTCGACGTTGCGACCCAGGGTGAGAGGTGTGGCGCCGATCGGAAACTGCTGTCCCGCCAGAGAGCCCTGATGGCCGACGAGCCGAGGAGGCATGGGTCACCCAATTCCATGAGTCACGGATCCGATGACGAAATCGCGAAACCGGCCACCCGGACGAACAGCACCCCCTGCGTCACACACGGCGAGCGGACCGGAACGCAGGGCTATGGTATTCGCGCCACGAGGCGGATGAGAAGGCGTGCGGACCCATTGGTCATCACACGGTGACCATTTGGTGAAGACGGGGGAGTGGAGTTCCGACGGGGACGGCTGGGGCCGATGTGCAGAAGCTCTGCTGCCGCTCGGCGGCGAAGACCGGCCCGCGGCCGCGTCGGCCGCCTTCGGTCTCCGACGCAGAAGGCCTCCGACGCGGAAGGGCCCGCACGGCTGTGACCGTGCGGGCCCTTCCGCGTCGCCTCGTCAGCCGGCGGACTCGCCCGCGTGCGGGCTGAGGACTCCCGCGCCGACCAGGACGAGCAGCAGGATGCCGAGCAGGATCCGGTAGATCACGAACGGCATGAAGGACTTCGTGGTGATGAACTTCATGAACCAGGCGATCACCGCGTAGCCGACGGCGAAGGCGACGATCGTGGCGAAGATGGTCGGTCCCCAGGAGACGCTGCCGTCCGCGGCCGCGTCCTTCAGTTCCATTCCACCGGAGGCGAGCACCGCCGGAATGGCGAGCAGGAAGGAGTAGCGGGCGGCGGCCTCGCGGGTGTAGCCCATGAGCAGACCGCCGGAGATGGTCGCGCCGGACCGGGAGACACCGGGGATGAGGGCCATCGCCTGGCAGACGCCGTAGATCAGGCCGTCCCGCACGCCGAGGTCCTTGAGGGTCTTGCGCTCGCGCGCGGCCCGGTGCCGGCCGCCTATCTCGTCGCGGGCGGCGAGCCGGTCGGCGACGCCGAGGACGATGCCCATGACGATCAGCGTCACGGCGGTGAGCCGCAGATCACGGAACGGGCCCTCGATCTGGTCCTTGAGCGTGACGCCCAGGACACCGATCGGGATCGAGCCGACGATCACCAGCCAGCCCATCTGGGCGTCGTGGTCGGAGCGCATCGCCTTGTTCGTGAGCGAGCGGAACCAGGCCGAGACGATCCGGGCGATGTCCTTGCGGAAGAAGATCAGGACTGCGGTCTCCGTGCCGATCTGCGTGATCGCGGTGAAGGCCGCACCCGGATCCTCCCAGCCGGCGAAGGCCGCGGTGAGACGGAGGTGCGCGCTGGAGGAGATGGGAAGGAACTCCGTCAGCCCCTGGACGAGTCCGAGGATGAACGATTCGAACCAACTCATGGGGCTAGGGCCGTCCCGTTTGTACGTGTGCGGTCAGAAGGTCGAGCGCAGCGTACATGCCCAAGATGACGGGACCATGGCGAGCCCGTGGTGCTACGGGAGGGCCGGCTCCCGCACCTGCTCGGGCGCCTCGGCCGGAGCCGGGGCGGCGGCCCGCAGGCCGTGCCGCTTGCGCCAGGCCACCACCGCCGCGCCGAGGCCCGACAGGACGATGAACCCCGCCGAGAAGAGGAACGCCGGCGAGCCCGGCGAACCGGCCTGGGCGCCCGCCACCACGTACGCCGCCGTGTTCGGCAGCGAACCCAGCGCCGTCGCCAGGAGGAACGGCACGTACCCCATCCGGGAGACGGCCGCGCAGTAGTTGGCCGCCGCGAACGGCACCCCCGGGAACAGCCGGATCGCCAGCATCGAACGGAAACCGTGCCGGCTCAGCTGCCCGTCCGCGGCCGTCAGCCACCGGCCCCGTACGAACGGCCGCAGCGCGTCCTGCCCCAGGAACCGGCCGAGCGTGAACGCGATCCCCGCGCCCAGCACCGTCCCCGCCAGCGCCCCCGTCAGACCGGCCGCGGAACCGAAGAGCGCGCCCGCCGCCAGATTGAGCACCGGCCGCGGGACGAACGCCGCCGCGCACGCCCCGTACGCGAGAGCGAAGAGCAGCACCGCCCCGGCGCCGCTCGTGTGCGGCGGCCAGCCCGAGGACAGCATCCGCTGCGGCTCGTACAGCACCACGAGGGTGGCCGCGGTGAGCAGCAGCAGAGCGAGCAGCGAGAGCCGTGAGCGGGGCGAGAGCAGGGCCCGGGAGCAGCGGACGGCGAGGGAGCCCGGCGGCCGGGGCACGGGAGCGAGCATTCGGGGAGAGTAACGGACGCGTCCGTATGATCGCCGTAATGTGCGTCATGTCCCTCGCGGACGTGCGTCATGTCCGTCCGGGCGCGCTCCTGGGGCGCGCCGTGACCGAGAGGGCCCCATGACCGACACCGCGCCGCCCGCGAGCACCCTCGCCGACACCGTCCTGGAGCGGCTCACCACGGTCTACCCCGCCGCGGGGAACCCCTTCCGGGCCCAGGAGATGGTCGCGTACATGAAGGGCGTGGCCCCCTTCCTCGGCATCCGCACGCCCGAGCGCCGCGCCCTGTCCCGTACGGTCCTCGACGGCACCCCGCGCCCCGACGAGACCGACTGCGCCGCGATCGCCCTGCGCTGCTTCGCCCTCCCCGAGCGCGAGTACCACTACTTCGCCGTCGACTACCTGCGCCGGCACGTGAAGCGCTGCTCCTCCGGCTTCCTGCCGGTCGCCCGCAGGCTCGTCACCACCGTCTCCTGGTGGGACACGGTCGACCACCTCGCCGCCCATGTCGTCGGCGGCCTGGTGGCGGCCGACCCCGCCCTCGCCGGCGAGATGGACACGTGGATCGACGACGAGGACCTGTGGGTCGCCCGCACCGCCCTCCTCCACCAGCTCCGCCACAAGGACGCCACCGACGCCGACCGGCTCTTCGCCCACTGCCTGCGCCGCTCGGCCCACCCCGACTTCTTCGTCCGCAAGGCCATCGGCTGGAGCCTGCGCGAGTACGGCAAGACGGCCCCCGCCGAAGTCCGCGCCTTCGTCGCCGCCCACGGCTCCCGCCTCTCCCCGCTCTCCGTCCGCGAGGCCCTCAAGAACCTCTGACCCACTGACCCCACCCCGGCCGCGGCCCCGGTCAACTCCTGCGCCAGACTTGGTCCATGACGCAGACGGAGAAGCGGACGGGGAAGCGGACGGCGCTGGTGCTGGGCTCCGGAGGGCTCGTCGGAGGCGCGTGGGAGATCGGGGTGCTGCGCGGGCTCCTCGACGCCGGGATCGATCCGGGCACCGCCGATCTGATCGTCGGCAGCTCCGCCGGGGCGGTCGTCGGAGCACAGCTCGCCGCCGGGAAGGGCGGGCTCCACGCGCTGTACGAGCAGCAGCTCGACGGGGAGGTCACCGAGCCCGCCGTACGGCTCGGGGCCCGGACGATCCTCCGGTACGCCGTCGCCGTCCTCCGGTCCCGTACCCCCGAGGAGTACGGGCGCAGGCTCGGCCGGCTCGCCCTCGACGCGACCACCGTCCCCGAGGAGGACCGGCGCGCGACCGTCGCCCGGCGGCTCGGCGGGGTCACCGACTGGCCCGCACGGCCGCTGCTCGTCACCGCGGTCGACGCGGCCACCGGCGAGCTCACCGCGTACGACGAGGACAGCGGGGTCCCGCTGACCGACGCCGTCACCGCGAGCTGCGCCATCCCCGGCGTCTGGCCCCCGGCGACCGTCGGCGGGCGCCGTTGGATCGACGGCGGCATCCACTCCACGGCCAACGCCCACCTCGCCGCCGGCTACGACCGGATCGTCGTCGTCGCCCCCAGCGCCCGGGGCAGCAAGGTCGTGCTCTCGCCGGCCCGGCAGGGCGCGGACCTCGCCGAGGGCGGGGCGCGGGTCGAGGTGATCACGCCGGACGCGGCGTCCCGCAAGGCGATCGGACGCAACGCGCTGGACCCCGCGCACCGGGCGGCGGCGGCGCGTGCGGGGCGGGAGCAGGCGGCGGCCCACGCCTCGGCCGTCGCCGCCGTCTGGACGGGCTGACGGCTCACCGCCGTGGGCGCGGCGGCGGTGCGGGCGCCCGGCACCGGGCACGGCAGCGGTGGCGGCACAATGAACGCGTGAACGAGCACATCCCCGTCATCCGCGAAGTCGACCACGGCACCGCGCGCCTCATGCCCGACGTCGACCGGGAGCGGGCCTGGCTGCTGACGGTCGACGGCGCGCCGCAGTCGTACGTCGACCTGGACGATCCGGCGTACCTGGAGTTCGAGTACGCGCGGCGTCTGGCGCATGTCGTCGACGGCGCCGCCGAGTCCGGCGCGCCCCTCGACGTGCTGCACCTGGGCGGCGGGGCGCTCTCGCTGCCCCGGTACGTCGCCGTCACCCGGCCCGGCTCGCGTCAGGACGTCGTCGAGGCGGACCGGGGGCTGCTCGCCCTCGTCGAGGAGCACCTGCCGCTGCCCGAGGGCTCGGGGACCACCGTGCACGGGGCGGACGCCCGGGCCTGGCTGGAGGCGGCACCGGACGCCTCGGCCGATCTGATCGTGGGCGACGTCTTCGGAGGCTCGCGCGTGCCCGCGCACCTCACCTCCGTCGAGTACGCGCGGGAGGTCCGGCGCGTGCTGCGGCCCGGCGGGCTGTACGCCGCCAACCTCGCCGACGGGGCGCCCTTCCCGTTCCTCCGTTCCCAGCTCGCCACCTTCGCCGCCGTCTTCCCGGAGCTGGCGCTCGTCGCGGAGCCCGCCGTGCTGCGCGGCCGGCGCTTCGGGAACGCCGTCCTGGTCGCCTCCGGCCGCGCGATCGACATCGCCCACCTCGCGCGGCGCGCGGCGGCCGACGCCTTCCCCGCGCGCGTGGAGCACGGGGAGACGCTCGCCCGGTTCACCGGCGGCGCGGAACCCGTCCTCGACGCCGGGGCCGTACCGTCACCCGTTCCCCCGGAGGGCGCCTTCGGCATCGGCTGAGGTCTCCTGGGCGGAGGCGCCCGCGACCTCCTTCGTGTGCGGGCGCCGCGTCAGGTTCCGTACGTCCGGCACGAGGAGGACGAGCGCGGTGACGACGGTCATCAGTGCCGCCGCGCCCCACAGCGCCTCGCTCCGGCCGAAGGCGCTCTCCGCCGGGCCGGCGAGGGCCGTGGACAGCGGCAGCAGCGCCGTCGAGCCGAACCAGTCGTAGGCGGAGACCCGGGACAGCTTCTCCTCGGGGATCTCCTGGTGCATGGTCGTCATCCACGAGACGCCGAAGACCTCGATCGCCACTCCGCTGACGAACATCGCCGCCGTCAGGCCCGCCGCGTCCAGCGGCACGGCGAGCGCCGCCGAGGGCAGCGCGATCGGGAAGACGCACAGGGTCCCGACGAACAGCATCCGGCGCGGCTTCCACCGGGTCATCAGGACGGCGCCCGCGACCGTCCCCGCCCCGTACGCGGCCAGCGCGATGCCCCAGGGGCGCGAGCCGCCCAGCGCGTCCCTGGCGACCAGCGGTCCGTACACCGACTCGACGGCGCCGATCAGTCCCACCACCACCGAGAACTGGGCGACGATCGACCACAGCCAGGGTCGGCCGACGAACTCCCGCCAGCCCTCCCGCAGATCCGCGAAGAGCCCGCCGCCGGGAGCGCGGTCCGGGATGCCGCTCACGTCGAGGAAGGACCGCAGGCCGCCCGCGACGGCGAAGGCGACCGCGTCGATCGCGAGGACCCAGCCGGGGCCGACGAAGGCGACCAGCGCGCCGCCGAGCGCGGCACCGCCGATGGCGGCGCCGTGCATCGCCATCCGGAAGACGGCGAAGGCGCGGCTCGCCTGCTCCCCGCTGACGCTGGACATGAGCATGCCCTCGGCCGCCGGGTTGAAGAAGGCCTGGCCGGTGCCGCAGAGCGCGGTGAGCACCATCATCTGCCAGATGCGGGCCTCGCCGGAGAGCACGAGGACGGCGAAGGCGGCCTGGGAGACGCAGTTGAGGGCGTTGGCCGCGACCATGACCCGGTGCCGGGGCACCCGGTCGGCCACCGCGCCGCCGATGAGCAGGAAGAGGACCAGCGGCGCGAACCGCGCCATGGCGACGAGACCCACGTCGCCCGCGTCGCCCCCGGAGTCGAAGACCGCCCAGGTCGTGGCGATCAGCGCGCCGTGCGTGCCGAGGTTGGTCACGATCGTGGCGGCGGTGAGCAGGAGGTAGTTGCGGCCGGCCCACTCGGGGCGGCGGGAGCGGGCTGCTCCTCGGCGGGGGGAGGCGGCGGGAGTGGTCACCCCGGGACTATCCCCGGCTCCTCCCCGTCCCGCCAACCGATATTCGGACGGTGCGTCGGTCCGAGGGGTGCCGCTCGGTGAGCCCGCCCACCGGGTCCGGCGCGGCCGGACCCGGTGGACGGAGGGGTCAGGAGGAGGGCGCGAGCCGGACCGTGGAGAGGATCTGCCGGATCGTCGCGTCGGGCAGCTCGTCCTTGACGCCGTCGGCCCCGTAGAGCACCCAGGTCGAGAAGTCGCCGGCGGCGTTCTTGAAGGTGAAGGCGTAGGACTTGCCGTCCGACTCGCACTTGTTGCGCTTCTTGACGCCCGGCGCCGTGGCGGTCGCCAGGCTGCCGGTGAGACCGGACTTCGTCGTGTACGGCACCGGCTTGGTGATCTTGATGGTGCTCTGCGGCATGTGCTGCGCGTAGCCGCCCCACACCCAGGTGCCGGCCTCGCCGCGCGCGGCGGACGCGGTGTCCTTGGCGCCCTGGCCGCCCTTGGTGCCGGCGGCGGCCAGGTCCCAGGTCTCCGGGGTGCCGTTCTTGTCGGTGTCGTACGAGCACCAGTTGCTCTTGTAGCGCGTGGGCCCGGACATCGTCACCAGCGGGGTGCCGTCGTGCTTCTTCTCGTCCTCGAAGAAGTAGATCGACCCCGGCTTCAGCACGTCCCACTCCGGCGGCACGTCGAAGAGGGTGCCGTACTTGGGGTTGTAGACGACCTTCCAGCCGGGGATCGTCGGCTGCTGGGCCGCGCCGTCACGCGGGTTGGCGATCGACTGGCTCGGGTCGGGCGCCGGGGCGGAGGAGGGGTTCGCGGAGGCGGTGGCCGTGGTGGACGGCTTGTCGTCGGCGACGTTCTTCTTGTCGTCGTCCTTGCCGAGCACGAGGAACGCGGTGACTCCGGCCGCGACGACCACGGCCGCGGCGGCGACGATCGCCACGACCGTCGTCCTCTTCTTCCCCCCGCCGGACCCGCCGGGCTGTCCGGGGCCGCCCGGCACCGCGTACTGCTGCGGCACGGTCGGCTGCTGGTACGGGTTCGGGTAGCCCGGCTGCTGGGCGTACCCCTGCTGCGGGTAGCCCTGCTGCTGCGGATAACCGGGCTGCGCGGGCTGCTGCTGCGGATAGCCGGGCTGTGTCGGCGGCTGCGGGTACCCGGGCTGGGTCGGCGGCTGCTGATACGGGTTCGGCTGCTGGTACCCCGACTGCTGGTAAGGGTTCTGACTCTGGTCCTGCGGGTTCTGCTCGCCCCCGGGCGGCTGCTGTCCTGGCCACATGGCCAGTAACCATAGAGGTGCGGGGGCCGCACGACCACGCCCGCCCCCGGGCCGGGGACGGGCAAGGGATGGCCAAGGCTGCTACTCGTGGGTAACATCACGGTCCATGAGCGCAGACCAGATGTCCGTCGGCGAGATGCTCGCCGCCACGGTCCCCATGGCCGGAACCCTCAACCTGGAGTTCCTGGAGACCACCGCCGAGCGCGCCGTCGTGCGCCTCCCGGACCAGCCCGCCTACCACAACCACGTCGGCGGCCCGCACGCCGGAGCGATGTTCACCCTGGCCGAGTCCGCCAGCGGCGCCATCGTGCTCGCCGCCTTCGGCGACCAGCTGGGCCGCGCGGTGCCGCTCGCCGTCAGCGCCGAGATCGGCTACAAGAAGCTCGCCATGGGCGTCGTCACGGCCACCGCCACCCTCGGCCGCCCCGCCGCCGAGGTCGTCGCCGAACTCGACGCGGGACAGCGGCCGGAGTTCCCGGTGCGGATCGACATCACCCGCGAGGACGGCGCCGTGACCGGTGAGATGACCGTCGTCTGGACCCTGCGCCCCCACGGCAAGGCGTAGTCCGTCGCGGCGTGCGCACCGTGGCCCCCGCCGGAGCGGGGGCCACGCGCGTCACGCGACCTGGAACCAGAAGGCCTCCATCGGCAGGCCACGGCCCGTGGTGCCGATGATGTAGCTGGGCAGCGTGTTGTACTCGGTCGAGCCGATGTAGCCCGCGCCGCCCTGCCAGCCGATGTTGCGGACGTGGGCGTCGGCGTTCAGCGTGGGCGAGCTGGCGAACATGATCGCCTCCATCGCGACGTTCACCCCGTCGACGCCGATCTGATCGGTCGTGTGCGAGCCGTTCACACAGACCTGGCGGCTGTCCCAGCCGTAGTTCGCGCGGTGCGCCATGGCGCAGAACCGGATGGAGCTGCCCGGCTGCACATGGAAACGGACGGCCTCGACGGCGAGGGAACGGCCGGTGGTCCCGGCCCACTCCCCGTCGCAGCGCCAGTCCTGCCAGCCGATGTTCTGCACGTGCGCCTGGTAGCAGAAGGTTCCCGTGGGTTCGCTGCGCGCGACGGCCTGGCCCGCGGCCGTGACCGTGGCGGCGGCCGTGATCGCGAGTGCGGCGACCACGCGCGTGATCCGCTGGAGCATCTTGCATTTCCCCCTTGTGAGTTGACGAGCCGTTCGCCGGCTCGGCGGGATCTTAACCGGTGCTTATGCCACCGCCGTCCGAACGCCGCGCCCGGCGCGCGAACGGCCCGGTCGCTCCCGGGTTGCCTCCCGGGCGGGTGACAATGCCCTCACCTCGGCGTGTCGAGGTCGGGCACGCCGGAGCCGGTACGCTGCCCAGGTGTGCCCGACGCGGTGCACACCTGGTCGGTCGTCACGGGAGGTACCGCGTTGCACGTGCAGGAATGGCTGGAGACGATCCCCGCGGTCGCCGTCTACGTCCTCGTGGCGGTGGTGATCGGGGTGGAGAGCCTGGGCATCCCGCTCCCGGGTGAGATCGTGCTCGTGAGCTCGGCGCTGCTCGCCTCGCAACACGGACACATCAATCCGTACGTCCTCGGCGCCTGCGCCACCGCCGGAGCGATCGTCGGCGACTCGATCGGCTACGCGATCGGCCGCAAGGGCGGACGGCCGCTGCTCGCCAAGCTGGGCAGAAAGTTCCCCAAGCACTTCAGCGAGGCCAACATCGGGCTCGCCGAGAACTCCTTCCAGAAGTGGGGCATGTGGGCGGTCTTCTTCGGCCGCTTCATCGCCCTCCTCCGCATCTTCGCGGGTCCGCTCGCGGGCGTGCTGCAGATGCCGTACTGGAAGTTCCTCATCGCCAACGTCCTCGGCGGCATCGTGTGGGCCGGCGGCACCACGGCCGTCATCTACACGGTCGGCGTCGTCGCCGAGGCCTGGCTCAAGCGCTTCTCCTGGCTGGGCCTGGTCCTCGCCGTGCTGATCGGCATCGTCTCGATGCTGGTGATCAAGAACCGCGCCAAGAAGGCGGCGGCGCAGCGGGCCGGGGCCACGGAGCCGGAGCCGGTCCCGGCGGCGGACTGAGCGCGGACCGTACGCGTACGGAGCGGAGGGCGGCACCCGGGATCGGGTGCCGCCCTCCGTCGTACCGGTGGGGCGTCCGGTGGGGCCGGCTCTCGGTCCTCGGTCCGGTGGGGCCGGCTCTCGGTCCTCGGTCCGGTGAGGCCGGCTCTCAGTCCTCGAAGGCCTCGGTGTGTCCCTTGGCGAGCAGCAGGTACATCTCGGCGTTCAGCTGGATGCCCGCCTTCTCCTCGTCGGTCAGCGGGCGGCGCACCTTGGCGGGGACGCCGGCGACCAGCGAGCCCGGCGGGACCTCCATGCCCTGCGGGACGAGCGCCTGGGCGGCGACGAGCGAGCCGGCGCCGATCCGGGCCCCGTTGAGGACCGTCGCGCCCATGCCGACGAGGACATCGTCCTCGATGACGCAGCCGTGCACGGTCGCGTTGTGGCCGACGGTCACCCGGTCGCCGATGGAGACGGGGAAGCCGGGGTCGACGTGGACGGTGCAGTTGTCCTGGATGTTGGAGTCCTCGCCGATCGCGATCGGACCGCAGTCCGCCCGCAGCACCGCGTGGTACCAGACGCTGGCGCGGGCGCCGAGCGTGACCTCGCCGAGCACCACGGAGGTCGGGGCGGTGAAGGCGGTCGGATCGATCTGCGGCTCCTTGCCGCCCACTGCCCTGATCAACGCCTCTGTCATGGTTCGCTCCTGATGGTCGGATCCTGGGATCGTCAGCCGTCGTGTCACGCCCGGGGATGCCCCCGGGCGCAGCCTATGCCGTGCTCATGACGGACATCACAGCGCACCGCACTGATCAGGCACGACGGCGCCGACTACGGTGGCCGGGTGCCCAGGAACAGAAACACGTTCTCATCCCTCGCCGCCTGGCGGCGCCGGGTCCTCGCCCGTGCCGTGCAGGGTGGCTGGCGCTGGGTGCAGCAGGCCGGCTCCGTCACCGCCGAACACCCCGGGAAGCTGCGGTTCCGCCGCCTCGGCGCGGGCACCCGGCTCGCCTTCCCGCAGGGCACGGTCTTCGGCGAGCAATGGATCGAGATCGGCGAGTGCTGCATCATCGCCGAGCAGGTCACGCTGACGGCGGGGATGCTGCCGGACCTCGACCTCGGGAAGGACACGGTCCTGACCCTCGGCGACGGCGTCGTCCTCGGCCGGGGCAGCCACGTCATCGCCGACGCGAAGGTGACGATCGGCTCGGACACGTACTGCGGTCCGTACGTCTACATCACCTCGACCAACCACAGTTACGACGACCCGGACGAGCCCGTCGGCCGCCAGTGGCCCCGCTCCGAACCGGTCTCCATCGGCCCCGGCTGCTGGCTGGGCACGGGCGCGGTGATCCTCCCCGGCGCGCGCCTCGGGCGGAACGTCGTCGTCGCGGCGGGCGCGGTGGTGCGCGGCGAGGTCCCGGACCACTCGGTGGTGGCGGGCGCCCCGGCGAAGGTCGTCCGCAGCTGGACCCCGGAGACCGGCTGGCAGCCCCCGCTCCGCACCCCCGCTCCCGTCCCGATCCCGGAACACGTCACCCCGGAGCAGCTGGCCGCCCTCGCGGTGTGGGAGGCGCAGCGGGCGGGCAGTTCGGAGTCCGTGCCGTCGTGACCCGCGCGGTCACCCCGTCGCGAGGAGGACCGTGCCCACCAGGGCGAGGCCCGCGCCCGCTGCCTGGACGGCGCGGAGGCGTTCCTTCAGGACGCCGCGGGCGGCCAGGGCCGTGACGATCGGGTAGAGGCTGGCGAGGACGGCGGCGACCGTGACCGGGCCCTGCTGGGCGGCGATCGCGTACGTGCCGTTGGCGGCGACGTCCGCGAGGCCCACGAAGGCGAGGGCCGGGAGCGCGGCGCGGACGACCGGGGGGCCGCCCTCGGGGAGCGCGCGGCCGCCGCGCCGCACCGAGGCGTACAGGGCCCCGCCGCCCACCATGACGTTGGTGACGCGCTGCACGAACAGGGCGAGGAACAGGCCCGTGACGGTCGTGGACGCCTCGGCGATGAGCGTCATCACCGAGCCGAAGCCGAAGGCCGCGACCAGGGTCAGGAGGACGGCCTGGCGCTGGACGGGCGCCCCGCGCAGCTCCGGTCCGCCCGCGAGCACCACGCCGAGGATCGCCACCGCGATCCCGGCGAACTGGAGCAGTCCCGGCCGGTCGCCGACGAGGAGGCCGACGGAGACGGGGACGACGACCCCGAGGGAGCCGAGCGGGGAGACGACGCCCATCGGGCCGAGGGCGAGCGCCTTGTAGAAGGCGAGCATGGCGGCCGGGCCGACGACGCCCGCGCCGACCGCGTACCAGAGCTGGGGTCCCGCTTCGGTCCAGGCGCCGGTCGCGAGGACGATCGTGCCGAGCACGAGGACCGCGAGGGCCTGGGAGACCACCACGACGGTGAGGGCGGGGATCCGCCGGGTGAGGAGCCCGCCCCCGAAGTCGGCGAGGCCCCACAGAAGGCTGGTGGCCAGGGCGAACAGGGCGGTCATGGATCCTCGCAGGGGCGTGCGGCAGTACAGTGCAGTGAACCATCGGGTGCACCCCACCGTAGTTCAGTGCATTGAACTCTGTCATTCAGAATATTGGACGGAATGTGTCGGACCTCGACCAGCTCACGCAGTCGCTCGCCCGGAACCTGAAGCGCTGGCGCAAGGAGCGGGGATTCACCCTGGACGCGCTCGCCGCACGGGCGGGGGTCAGCCGCGGCATGATCATCCAGATCGAGCAGGCCCGGACCAACCCCAGCGTCGGCACCACCGTGAAGCTGGCCGACGCCCTCGGCGTCTCCATCACCACCCTCCTCGACTACGAGCAGGGCCCCCACGTCCGGCTCGTCCCGCCCGGCCAGGCCGTCCGCATGTGGTCCACCTCCACCGGCAGCCACACCACCCTCCTGGTCGGCGCCGAGGCCCGCGGCCCCCTGGAGCTCTGGTCCTGGACCCTGATGCCCGGCGACGGCAGCGCCTCCGACCCGCACCCGGAGGGCACGGTCGAACTGCTGCACGTCACCGCCGGGACGCTCACCCTCGTCGTCGACGACGAGGAACACCCGCTCCCCGCCGGCACCTCGGCCGTCTTCGAGGCCAACGTCGCGCACTCCTACCGCAACGACGGCGACGAACCGGTCGAGATGACGATGGCCGTCTCCATCCCACCCGTACGCTGACGCCCACGCACCGACGCCCACGCGCTGCCACGCGCGCACGGACGCCCGCGCACGGACGCCCGCGCACGGACCGCGCGCTGGCGCCCGCACACTGAGACGGACCGCCGTACGCCCTCCCGTGGTTGTTAGCGTGAAGCGCATGCGCGCACCCATCGGAGACTTCGACGACGCCCGGCCCGCCCCCGACTGCCTCGACCTGCTGACCGGCCCCGTCGCGGCCGCCGTCCGCGCCTGGACGGGTCCCGTCCAGGCCGACCGGCTGGTGTACGTGGACACCGACCCGGCCATCGCCGACACGGTCGTCTTCGTGGAGCACTACGGTCCCGAGCTCCTCGACGAGTCCGCCAACTGCGTGGTCGTCGCGGGCAGGCGCGGCGAGACGACGACCCTCGCCGCGTGCCTCGTGAAGTCGGCGACCCGCGTCGACGTCAACGGCGTCGTCCGCAAGCACCTCGGCGCCCGCAAGGCCTCGTTCGCCCCGATGGACACCGCGACCGGCGAGACCGGCATGGAGTACGGCGGGATCACCCCCATCGGCCTCCCGGCCGACTGGCCCCTCCTCGTCGACGCCGCCGTCGTCGACACCGAGTGGGTCCTCGTCGGCAGCGGCCGCCGCCGGGGCAAGCTCATCGTCCCCGGCAAGGCCTTCGCCCAGCTCCCCGGCGCCGTCGTCCTGGAGGGCCTCGGCGTCCCCGTCGGCTGAACCTCCCGGGGCTCAGCCCAGGCGCGGTATCTCGATCGCGGGGCACCGGTCCATGACCATGTCGAGGCCCGCCTCACGGGTGCGGGCGAACGCCTCGTCGTCGATCACGTCCAGCTGGAACCAGACGGCCTTGGCGCCGATCGCGACGGCCTCGTCGGCGACGGCGCCCGCCAGGTCGCTGTTCACGAAGACGTCGACGACGTCGACCGGGAACGGGATGTCGGCCAGCGACGCGTACCCCTGCTCCCCGTGGACCGTCTCCGCCTTCGGATGCACCGGCACGATCCGCTTGCCGAAGCGCTGGAGGACCGCCGCCACCCCGTACGCGGCGCGGGCCCGGTTCGAGGAGAGGCCGACCACCGCCCACGTGTCGCCCGTGGACGTCAGGATCCGCCGCACCGCCTCCGACGCGGAGTACGCGGCGGGGTCCGTGGTCGTGGTGTCTACGCTCATCGCTTCTGCTGCCTTTCGTCGGCGCGCCCCGTCTGTCGGTTGAACGAGCCGCGCCGGGCCGTGATTCCCGTACGCCCGACGAAGCGTCCCCGAGATGTCCCCTACGGGCCGACGGGCAAGGCCGGGCCGCGCGGACAAGGCCGGACCGTACGGAACGTAGGCTGGTCGGATGCAGGAGCAGTACCGCACATTGGCCCGCGAGGGCGTGCACGAGACCGAGATCAACCGCTCGCGCTTCCTCTGCGCGCTCGCGCCCGTCGCCGACGAGCGGGAGGCGCAGGAGTTCGTCGCGCGGATCCGCAAGGAGCACCCGACCGCCACGCACAACTGCTTCGCGTACGTCCTCGGCGCCGACGCCTCCGTGCAGAAGGCGAGCGACGACGGCGAACCCGGCGGCACGGCCGGCGTCCCCATGCTCCAGATGCTGCTGCGCCGCGAGGTGCGGTACGTCGCCGCCGTCGTCACCCGCTACTACGGCGGCGTGAAGCTCGGTGCGGGCGGCCTGATCCGCGCGTACGGCGGGGTGGTCGGCGAGGCGCTCGACGCGCTCGGCACCATCACCCGGCAGCGCTTCCGGCTCGCCACCGTCACCGTCGACCACCAGCGCGCGGGCAAGCTGGAGAACGACCTGCGGGCCACCGGCCGCGCCGTCCGCGACGTGCGGTACGCCGACGCCGTCACGATCGAGATCGGCCTCCCGGACGCGGACGTCCCCGCCTTCCGCGGCTGGCTCGCCGACGCCACGGCGGGCACGGCCTCCTTCGAACTCGGCGGCGAGGCGTACGGGGACGCGTGACGCGGGGACGCGTCACGCGTGCGCGTACGCACCGGGCCGGCCCCCACGCGCACGCGTGGACCGGCCCCGCCCACACCCCGGCTCGGGATAGCGTGGTGGGCGCACACGACGGGAACCGGCGGCGAGGAGCGGGACACATGCGGGGTGGGACGGCGGCATGAGGCTCCTGCACACCTCGGACTGGCATCTCGGCCGGTCCTTCCACCGCGTCGGCCTCCTCGAAGCGCAGGCCGCCTTCCTCGACCACCTCGTGGCGACCGTCCACGCGCACGACGTCGACGCCGTCCTCGTCGCCGGGGACGTCTACGACAGGGCCGTGCCCCCGCTGCCCGCCGTCGAGCTCTTCGACACCGCGCTGCACCGCCTCGCCGAGGCCGGGGTGCCCACCGTCATGATCTCCGGCAACCACGACTCGGCCCGCCGGCTCGGCGTCGGCGCCGGACTCATCGAGCGGGCCGGCATCCACCTCCGCACCGACCCCGACGGCATCGGCACCCCCGTCGTCCTGGCCGACGCCCACGGCGAGGTCGCCCTCTACGGCCTTCCCTACCTCGAACCCGCGCTCGTCCGCGAGCGGCTCGGCGCCGAGAGGACCGGCCACGAGGCCGTCCTCGCCGCCGCCATGGACCGGGTCCGCGCCGACCTCGCCCGCCGGCCCGCCGGCACCCGCTCCGTCGTCCTCGCCCACGCCTTCGTCGCGGGCGGCGCGCCCAGCGACAGCGAGCGGGACATCACCGTCGGCGGCGTCGCCGCCGTCCCCACCGGGATCTTCGACGGCGTCGACTACGTCGCCCTCGGCCACCTCCACGGCAGCCAGACCCTCACCCCGCGTGTCCGCTACTCCGGCTCCCCCCTCGCGTACTCCTTCTCCGAGACCGACCACCGCAAGACCATGTGGCTGATCGACCTCGGCGAGGACGGGGGGATCACCGGCGACGTACGCCTCGACTGCCCCGTCCCGCGCCCCCTCGCCCGCATCCGGGGGCGGCTCGACGACCTCCTCGCCGACCCCGCGCTCACCCCGCACGAACGGTCCTGGGTCGAGGCCACCCTCACCGACCCCGTGCGGCCCGCCGATCCCATGGCCCGGCTCACCGCACGCTTCCCCCACACCCTCAACCTGGTCTTCGACCCCGAGCGGACCGGGGACGACCCCGGCGCCTCCTACGCCCAGCGCCTGCGGGACCGCAGCGACCAGCAGATCGCGGAGGACTTCGTGGCCCACGTACGCGGCGGCGCCGCCCTCGACGGAGCCGAACGGGCCGTCCTGCACGGCGCCTTCGACGACGTCCGCGTCGACACGGCCGAGCGCGAGGTGGGCCGGTGAGGCTGCACCGCCTGGAGATCACCGCGTTCGGGCCCTTCGGCGCCACGCAGAAGGTCGACTTCGACGCCCTGTCCGCCGCCGGGCTCTTCCTCCTCCACGGGCCGACCGGCGCCGGCAAGACCTCCGTCCTCGACGCCGTCTGCTTCGCCCTGTACGGAAGCGTGCCCGGCGTCCGCCAGAACCCGGGCACCTCCCTGCGCAGCGACCACGCCCCCGTCGGCACGTACACCGAGGTCCTCCTCGAACTGACCGTGGGGGACCGACGCCTTGAGATCACCCGCCGCCCGGCCCAGCAGCGGCCCAAGAAACGCGGCGGCGGCCTCACCACCGAGAAGGCCCAGACCTGGCTCCGCGAGTACGACCCCGCCACCGGGGAGTGGGCCGGGCTCAGCCGCTCCCACCAGGAGATCGGGGAGGAGATCACCCAGCTCGTCGGCATGAGCCGCGAGCAGTTCTGCCAGGTCGTCCTCCTCCCGCAGGGCGACTTCGCCGCGTTCCTGCGCGCCGACGCCGAGAAGCGCGGCAAGCTCCTCGGCCGCCTCTTCGACACCCGCCGCTTCGCCGCCGTCGAGGAACGCCTCGCCGAACTGCGCAAGGCCGCCAAGGAGGAGGTCGAGGACGGGGACGCGCGGCTGCTCACGCTCGCCCACCGCATGACCCAGGCCGCCGGCGGCCTCGACGCCGCCCGCACGCCCGTCGAGGGCCGGCCCGGCGACCCCGGGCTCGCCGACTCCGTCCTCACCTGGGCCGCCGTCGCCCGCACCGAGGCCCGCGAGGCCCTCGACATCGCGGGCGTACGCCTCGCCACCGCCGAGGGCGGGCAGGCCGCCGCGCGCGCCGCCCTCGACGCCGAGAACGACCTCGCCGCCCGGCAGGCCCGCCACGCCGACGCCCTCCGGCGCCGCGAGCGGCTCACCGAGCAGGCACCCGAGCGCGACCGCCTCCAGGACTCCCTCGACCGGAGCCTCAAGGCCGACCGGGTGGCCCCCGCGCTCGGACTGCGCCAGGACGCCGACCGCGAGCACGCCGCCGCGCACACCGCCCGGGAACGGGCCCGCACCCAGCTGCCCCCCGACCTCGCCGAGGCCGGCGCCGAACAGCTCTCCGCCCTCGAACACCGGCTGCGCGAGGAGCTCGGCGGACTCGACGCGGCCCGCCGCGCCGAGCACCGCGCGGCCGCCGTCGCCCAGGAGCGCGCCGTACTCGCCCGGGAGGCGCGCGCCGACGAGGACGCCCTCCGGGACGCGGCCGACTGGCTCGCCGACTGGGAACCGCGCCGCACGGCCCTCGGCGAACGCGTCGAGGCCGCCCGCGACGCCGCCGCCCGCGCCGAACACCTCGCCGGCCGCCTGGAGCCCGCCCGCCGCCGGCTCGCCGCCGCCCGCCGCCGCGACGCGCTCGCCGAGGACACCCGGGCCGCCGGGACGCGCCTCGCGGAGGCCCGCGAACGGCGCAACAGCGCCCACGAGACCTGGCTCGACGTCAAGTCCCGCCGCCTGGAGGGCATCGCCGCCGAACTCGCGGTCACCCTCATCCCGGGCGACCCCTGCCAGGTCTGCGGCTCCACCGCCCACCCGGCCCCCGCCCGCACCACCGCCGACCACGTCGACCGCGCCACCGAGGACGCCGCCTACGCCGCCTACACCCGCGCCGAGGAGACCCGCACGGCCGCCGAACGCGACCTCGCCGTCACCCGCGAGGCCTGGTCCGCGGCGCGTACGGAGGTCCGGGCGGGGGCCGATTCCCCGGAGCCCACCGTCACCGAACTCGCCGGCGAAGCGGACGAGTTGGCCCGGCTGCACGCCGAGGCGCACGCCCTCGCCGGGCAGACCCACAGCGCCCGGGAGGCGCTCGCGCGGGCCGAGCGGGAGCACGAGGAACGGGTCGCCGCGCAGCGGGAGGCCGAGCAGCGGGTCGCCGCGCGGACCTCGCGCCGGGAGGCCCTGGAGCGGGAGCAGTCCGCACTCGACGAGGAACTCGCCCGGGGACGCGGCGCGTTCGCCACGGTGGCCGAACACGCCACCCTCCTGGAGCGGCGCATCGCCCTCCTCGTCGACGCCGCCGGAACCGTACGCGCCGCCGAACTCGCCGCCCAGCGCCTCAAGGATGCCGACGACCGGCTCGCCGACGCCGCCTACCGCGCCGGATTCGCCACCCCGGCCGAGGCCGCCGGAGCGCTCCTCGGCGAGGGCGAACGCCGCACCCTCCAGCAGCGCGTGGACGCCTGGCGGGCGGAGGCCGCCGCCGTCGCGGACCGGCTCGCCGAGCCCGGCACGGCCGAGGCCGCGGCCCTGCCGCCCGCCGACCCCGCCGGGGCCGAGGCCGCGCACACGGCGGCGCAGCGCGCGCTCCGCGAGGCCGACTCCGCCCTGGCCGCCGCCCGCGAGCGGGCCGCGGGACTCACCGGACTCTCCCGGCAGGCCGCCACCGAGGTCCGCCGCCTCGGGCCGCTGCGCGAGGAGTACGACCGGGTGGCCCGCCTCGCGGCCCTCACCGCCGGCACCTCCGCCGAGAACGAGCGCCGGATGCGCCTGGAGTCGTACGTGCTCGCCGCCCGCCTCGAACAGGTCGCGGCGGCCGCGAGCGCCCGCCTCCAGCGCATGTCCTCGGGCCGCTACACCCTCGTCCACTCCGACGCGCGCTCCGGCGGCAAGCGGGCCGGCCTCGGACTGCACGTCGTCGACGCCTGGACCGGCAGCGAGCGCGACACGGCCACCCTCTCCGGCGGGGAGACCTTCTTCGCCTCGCTCGCCCTCGCCCTCGGCCTCGCCGACGTCGTCACCGACGAGGCCGGCGGTGTCCGGCTCGACACCCTCTTCATCGACGAGGGTTTCGGAAGCCTCGACGAGCAGACGCTCGACGAGGTCCTCGACGTCCTCGACTCGCTGCGCGAGCGGGACCGCAGCGTCGGCATCGTCAGCCACGTCGGCGACCTCCGGCGCCGTATCCCGGCCCAGCTGGAGGTCGTCAAGGCGCGCCAGGGCTCGGCGGTCCGGCTGCGCACCGGAGGGGACGCGCTCAGCGGCTGAGGGACCGCCGGGGGAGCGGGGACGAGTAGACGACGCTGGTGGTCACGGACCCCAGCGTGGAGATCTTCCCGGTGATGCCCTCCAGGTGCTTCATGGAGCGGGCGGCGACCTTGAGGACGAAGCAGTCGTCGCCGGTGACGTGGTGGGCCTCGAGGACCTCGGGCGTGGCGTCGAGCAGGTCGTGGAACGGCTTGTAGTTGCCGTGCGGATAGCGCAGCCGTACGAAGGCGAGGATCGGCAGGCCGAGGCGGTCCTGGTCGACGAGCGCCGCGTACCCGGTGATCACCCCGGCGTCCTCCAGGCGCCGCACCCGCTCGGTCACCGCGGACGGCGACATCGACACCGTACGGGCGAGCTCGGCGAAGCTGGCGCGGCCCTCGGACTGGAGGGCTTCGAGGATCCGCCAGTCGGTGGCGTCGGGCGTGTAATCGGTGCTCATGGGGGAGAGCTTGCAGCGGGAATCCCCGGCCGATCAAGCGGACGGCCGGGGATTCCCGCGCTCGTGGACCTCAGAGGCGGGAGATCTCGTCCACCAGGTCGTCAAGTCCCAGCGGGCCCAGGGAGAGCGCCGCCATGTGCCAGGCCTTCGCGTCGAACGCCTCGCCGTGCGCGGTCCGCGCGTTGGCACGGCCGAGCAGCCAGGCGCGCTCGCCCAGCTTGTAGCCGATCGCCTGGCCCGGCATCGACAGGTAGCGGGTCATCTCGCTCTCCACGAACGACGGCGGACGGCTGCTGTGCAGCTGGAAGAACTCCTGTGCGAGGTCCGGCGTCCACCGCTCGCCCGGGTGGAAGGGCGACTCCGCGGGGATGTCCAGACCGAGGTGCATGCCGATGTCCACGATCACCCGGCACGCGCGCATCATCTGGCCGTCGAGGTAGCCGAGGCGCCGCTCCGCGTCGGGCAGGAAGCCGAGCTCGTCCATGAGGCGCTCCGCGTACAGCGCCCAGCCCTCCGAGTTCGCGCTGACCTTGCCGATGGTCGCCTGGTAGCGCGAGAGCCGGTCCGCGACGTGCACCCACTGCGCGAGCTGCAGGTGGTGGCCGGGCACGCCCTCGTGGTACCAGGTCGACACCAGGTCGTACACCGGGAAGCGGGTCGTGCCGTCCACCGGCAGCCAGGTGCGGCCGGGGCGCGAGAAGTCCTCGGACGGGCCGGTGTAGTACGGGGCCGCGGCGCCGCCCGGCGGGGCGATGCGGGACTCCACCCGCCGTACCCGTTCGGCGAGCTCGAAGTGGGTGCCGTCGAGCGCCTCGATGGCCTCGTCCATGAGCTCCTGGAGCCAGACCCGGACCTCCTCGACGCCCTCGATGTGGGTGCCGTGCTCGTCGAGGTGGGCGAGCGCCTCCCAGGGGCCCGCTCCCGGCAGGATCCGCTCGGCCTCGGTCCGCATCTCGCCGAGGAGCCGGTGGTACTCGGACCAGCCGTACGCGTACGCCTGGTCGAGGTCCAGATCGGTGCCGTTGAAGAAGCGGGTCCAGCGCTGGTAGCGCTCGCGGCCCACCGTGTTCGGCGCGTCGGCGACGGCGGGGGCGTACACGTCCCGCATCCAGTCCCGCAGCGCCACGACGGCCGCGGTGGCGTCCCGCGCGGCCGCCGCGAGTTCGGCCCTCAGCTCCGCGGGCAGCGCGGCGGGGCCGGCGGCGGCGAACTCCTCGAACCAGCCCGGCTTCCCGCTGTCGCCGCCCGCCCACTCCGTGAGCTGCTCGACGAAGGTGGCGGTGGGGCGCGGCCCGGCGTAGAGCTTCCGCTCCAGGCCGAGCGCGAGCGAGGTGCGGTAGCCGTCGAACGCGGCCGGGACCGCGCGCAGCCGGGCGGCGACCGCCGTCCAGTCCTCCTCGGTCCCCGTCGGCATCACGGTGAAGACCATGCGGACGCTGTGCGCGGGCGAGCGCATGTTGCTGACCATGCAGAGGCTCTCCTCGGCCTCGTAGATGGCGAGTTCCGCCGTCAGCCGCTCCCGCAGCAGCCGGGCGCAGCGCCGCTCGGCGTCGGTGTCCGCGCCCGGGGTCCGCTCGGCCTCGTCGAGCCGGGCGAGGGTGCGGCGGGCGAGGTCGGCCGTCGCCCGCTGCCAGGCGGGCGAGAAGTCCGGCAGCCGTCCGGCGCTCTCCTTGACTCCCAGGAACGTACCGGTGATCGGGTCGAGGGCGATGAGTGCGTCGACGTAGTCGTCGGCGACCTGGCGGGGCAGCAGGCTGCTGGAAGTGTCTGGCATGGGGGTCATCCTGGCGCCTCCGGCGGGCCCGCGTCACCCTCGTCCGGCGTCAGTCGGCTGACAAGGAAGGGCCGGAGGAAGGCGGCAGGAGGGGGCCGCACTCCCACTGCTGGAAGATCAGCCGGGTCTCGACGCGGGCCACCTCGCGGCGCGAGGTGAACTCGTCGAGGACGAGACGCTGCAGGTCGGCGGGGTCCGCCACGGCCACGTGCACCAGGTAGTCGTCGGGTCCGGTGAGGTGGAACAGCGCCCGGGACTCCGGCAGGGCCCGGATCCGGTCGACGAACGGACCGATCAGTTCGCGCCGGTGGGGCCGGACCTGGACGAGAAGCAGCGCTTCGAGCCCGCGCCCGAGTTTGGCCGGATCCAGTCGTAGTTGGTGTCCGAGGATCACGCCTGTGCGGCGCAGCCGGGCCACCCGGTCGAGGCAGGTGGAGGGTGCGACTCCGACCTCGGCGGCGAGTTCGCGGTAGGTGCTCCGGGCGTCGTTCTGCAGGAGGCGAAGAATGTGCAGATCGACCGCGTCCAGTACGACAGAATCGGCCATCTGGCGAACGTAGCACGGCGAATTCCCGCTACTTCCCGGTATCCGTTCACAGTGCCGCCATGGACGCCATGGATCACGGCCTCTCGGTCACCCCGAGGGCCCTTGCCACCGAAGCCGTGCACGCCGGCCGCGAAGACCTCGCCGGACTCGGGGTGCACGCCCCGCCGCTCGACCTGTCCACCACCTACCCCTCGTACGACGCCCGGGCCGAGGCCGCCCGGATCGACGAGTTCGCCACCACGGGCGCCCGGCTCGACGGCCCGCCCGTCTACGCCCGGCTCGACAACCCGACCGTGGCCCGCTTCGAGGAGGCCCTCGCCCGCCTGGAGGGCGCCGAGGCCGCCGTCGCCTTCGCCAGCGGCATGGCCGCCCTCACCGCCGTGCTCCTCGCGCGGGCGAGCCAGGGCCTGCGGCACGTCGTCGCGGTCCGCCCGCTGTACGGCTGCAGCGACCACCTCCTGGACGCCGGACTGCTCGGCACCGAGGTGACCTGGACCGACCCGGCGGGCATCGCCGACGCGATACGGCCCGACACCGGCCTCGTCATGGTCGAGTCGCCCGCCAACCCGACCCTCGCCGAGGCCGACATCCGGGCCATCGCCCACTCCTGCGGCTCCGTCCCGCTGCTCGTCGACAACACCTTCGCCACGCCGGTGCTCCAGCGCCCCGTCGAGCAGGGCGCCCGCATCGTGCTGCACAGCGCCACCAAGTACCTCGGCGGCCACGGCGACGTCATGGGCGGGGTCGTCGCCTGCGACGAGGAGTTCGCCCGTACCCTCCGCCAGGTCCGCTTCGCCACCGGCGGGGTGCTCCACCCGCTCGCCGGCTACCTGCTGCTCCGCGGCCTCTCCACCCTTCCGGTACGGGTCAGGGCGGCGTCCTCGTCGGCGGCGGAGCTCGTCCGGCGACTCGCCACCGACCCCCGGATCGCCCGCGTCCACTACCCGCGGATCGGCGGCGCGATGATCGCCTTCGAGGTGTACGGGGATCCGCACGACGTCATCGCCGGAGTGCGCCTGATCACCCCGGCGGTCAGCCTCGGCAGCGTCGACACCCTCATCCAGCACCCGGCCTCCATCAGCCACCGGATCGTGGCCGAGGGAGACCGGCGCTCGGCCGGCGTCAGCGACCGGCTCCTGCGGATGTCGGTCGGTCTCGAGGACGTCGAGGACCTGTGGCGCGACCTGACCCAGGCGCTCAGCGCTCCGCCCGCCGCGCCCCTTCGTGAGACTGCGCCTGCTGCGTCCGGGCAGCCGGTCGCGGTGCCGGGGACAGCCGGGCGGTGATCACCAGGGTGCCCTCCTCGATCTGGTAGTCGAGGGGGAGGTTCAGCGCCCGCATCGCGGCCACCATCCCCGTGTTGGAGGACTGCGTCACGGCGTACACGCTGTCGCAGCCGGTCTCCCCGGCCATCGCCACCAGGCGGCCGAGGAGCTCGGCGCCGATGCCGCGCCGCTGCCAGTCGTCCTCGACGAGGAGGGCGACCTCCGTCTCGTCGCCGTCCCACAGCAGGTGGCCGAGGGCGACGAGACGGCCCGAGGCGGTCTGGACGGCGAGGGTGCGGCCGAAGCGGGGGCTGAGCAGGTGGTCGAGGTAGCGGTCGGCGTCGCCGACCGGGCCGTGGTAGCGCAGGCCCAGGGTGCGGGCCGAGCAGCGGTCGTGCATGGCGCGCGCGGCGGCCAGGTCGCGCTGGTCGGCGCGGCGGACGGTGATCTCGTTGCCCTCGGGGAGGGTCAGCACGTCCTGGCTGTGCGGGACGCGGAGGCCGAGCCGGGCGTCGAGCTCGACGAGGGCGCGGGCCCGGGCGAACTCGGTCGGGGTGAAGGGCAGATAGGGCCGCTCGATGACGAGGGTGCCGCCGTGCGGGTCGCGCAGCCGCATCACGGTCTGTTCCAGGACGCCTTCGACCGGGGCCTGTTCGCCGGTCGGGCGGCCGGTCAGCGAGACGGCCGGCACGGAGTGGAGCGTGCAGCGGCCCAGGAGCTGGCGCAGCGCGAGCGGCAGTTCGGCCGCGTCGAGCGCGGTACGGGTGGCGAGGCCGAGGACCCGGGTGGGGGTGTCCACCAGGTCGTGCGCGTCGGCCCGCTCGGTCCAGGTGTCGCGGCCGCCGGCGGCCGCCGTCTCGTGCGCGAGGGTCCGTGCGGAGAGGTCGGCGGGGGCGCGCAGCAGGAACTCGTCGACCGTGCCGTCGCCCAGCGGATGGGTCTGGAGGGTGAGGATGTCCACGCCCAGGCGGGCGAGGGCCGTGCACAGCGCGGCGAGGGTGCCCGGGGTGTCCGCGACGGTGGTCCGCATCCGCCACAGCGTCGTCTCCACGGGCGCCCCGGACTCCTCCTCCTCGTTTCGCGTGGGTGCGGTCACGGCCTCCGTGGCGGAGTGCCCGCCGGTGTCACCGGCGGGCGGGGCATGACTGTGCCGCCGCGCCCACCAGGTGTGGAACGTGGCGGTGGCGACCAGCGCGATCGCCGAGAAGACCAGGAGGTAGGGTCCGTCGGGGCCCTTGGCGATGGTCTTGGCGATCGTGTCGGCCACCACCACGGCGGTGAACATGGCGGCGAGCTCGATCAGGTCGTGCCGCCAGTGGTGCGGACGGCGGGTGCTCTTCGAAGACGTCACATCGGTCATGGCTTCACTGTGACCCAGCGGTGTTGCGTGATCACGAACGCTTTGTGACTGACGGGTTAAAGCGCCGATCTGGTGACTTAAAGACCGATTCAGGACGTTTCTGTCAGAAGGTGATCGGCCCCCTGGCGGAGTGCGCCCAGCAGCCGTCTGGCCTGCACCACCAGCTGCGAGGAACCCCGCCCCGAGGCGAGCGCTTCGAGCCCTGCGACCCCGCCGCGGGCCCCGGACCGCTCCACGCAGTCGGCGGCGACCGCGAGGACCTCGCCGAGACCCCGTACCGGCTTCGCCCGGGTCGCCGGCTCCGGAAGCATCGCCTCGAGGATCGCCCAGACCGTCCCGTACGCCCCCGTGGCCGCCGCCGTACGGGCCGCGTCCGCCAGCCGGTTCGGCTTGACCGCGCCCTCCGCGACCAGCCACGCCAGCTCTTCGCCGAGCCGCCGGGCGTTCAGCTCGCCCCGCGACGCGAGGACGAGCACGGCGTCCACCGCGCGCAGCCGGTCGTCCGCGTCCACGCAGCCGAGACCGAACGCCAGGGCCAGCAGGACCGCCCTGCCGACCGGGCCGTCGGCCTCGGCCAGCGCGGTCAGCGGTTCCGTCGCGCCGCGCGCGTCCGCCTCGGCGGAGTGCGCGAGCGTCGGCAGGAGACAGGCCGCGAGCAGCTCGCGGTCGGCCGGCAGCACCGGGGCCCACTGCGCCCGGCCCTCCACCCAGTGGTGGCAGCGGCGGGGGGTCGCCTCCAGGGCGCCCCCGAGCCACTGGAAGGCGGGCGGGAACTCCGCCCGCACCACCGGGCGCTCGCCGAGGTCCACCACGATCCGGTCGAACAGGTAGTACCTCCGCAGGGTCTTGTCCTCGTCCCGCTGGAGGAACCGCACGGTCGCCCCCACGGTCGTCTCCTCCCGCAGCCAGGCGGCGAGCCGCCGGCCGGCCGCGGTGCCGAGCGCCGCCGCCTCCTCGGCCGCCCGCCCGGCCGACGGGTCGGCCCGCAGCACCCGGAGGAGGGCCTGCGCGAGATCGGCCGGAGCGGGCTCGACGCCCGCCTCCCGGTACTCCCGCAGCCGCTCCACCAGGACCAGCGGGTCGATCGCCCCCGTGTGCCAGGTGGGCGTGGCGAGGAGGAACGGCAGCGCGTCCGTACCGACCAGGGCGGCGGCCTCCCACAGTCGGGCGTCGAGGACCCCCGACAGGGCCTGGTGGAGACAGGAGTCCGCGCCGTGTCCCTTCGTCCGGTGGAAGTCGACGAGCGTCGGGTTCAGCAGGCCGAGCAGCCCCGCGAGCACCACATGGATCCCATGGGCCTCGTGGGTGAAGTAGTGGGTCTGCTGCTCCCACCGGGGCGCGGGGAAGGCCTCCCGCACCGCCTCCGCGACAGCCGCCCGGTCCCGGTGCGCGTGCCGCACCAGCCCGTCGAGCGCCCGCTCGAACGCCACGGGCTCCTCCGAGAGCCGCTTCACCACCAGCTCCGCCATCAGCGCCTCGACGGTCGTCGCCGGGGGCGCGACCCGCTGCGCCTCGGGGACCGGCGGCAGGATCTCCTCGTACGGAAGGCCCTCCTCCTGCCCCAGGTCCGCGCCGAACAGCTCCTCGGCGGCCCGCCGGTGCGTCGGGCTCAGCAGCCCGGCGGCCTCGGCCAGCTCGCGCCGCGTCTCCGCGTCCACGTCCGGCAGATGACGGCCGACCAGCTTGAGGGCCCGTTCCTGGATCTCGGTGTCCTCGTTCCCGAAGGCCTCCGTCACCGCGGGCAGCAGCTCCCCGGCCGCTCCCGGCTCCCGCGCCAGCACCTTGCCGACCAGCGCCAACTGGGCCCGTACGAGCTTCTTCTCGGTACGGAAGAGCACGCCGGACGTCATCTCGGCCAGCGCCCCGACCGGCAGCGTCCCCGCCGAGGCGAGCTCCGTCAGGACGTCCTGGGCGTACCCGGCGACGAGCGAGGGCGCGTCGGCCGCGATCCCGACCCAGTCCGGGATCCGCGCCCGCAGCTCCTCCGCGTCCGGTGCGAGCAGCTGCACCATCTCCAGCGGGAGGCGCAGGCTCCGGAGGGGGCCGCCGCGCAGCAGCCGGGAGACGCACACGTCCAGGAGCTGCGCCCGGTCCAGGACCCCTTCCTCGACGAGGGTCCGCAGCGCCGTGGGCCAGTGCCTCTCCGGCCGGCGGCCGAGCGGCCGGGTCAGCCGCTCGGGGGCCTCGGCCATCGCGAGCGCGTGCGCCACCAGAACCGGCGTCTGCGGATCCTCCCGGAGCCGCTCCACGAGCCGGTCGTCGGTGATGTGCCAGGCCCAGCCGGTGACGTAGCCGTCGGTCGGGGGAACGGTGTACCCGGCGCGGACGATCAACCCGTGCAGCAGGGGGTAACTGTTCTCCGCCACGGTCCGGCGCCCGGCCAGCCGCCCCGCCAGGTCCGCCGCCCACTCCGGGTCCCGGTCGCCGATCGCCGCGAGGGCCAGGGGCTTGTCCTCCTCCCAGAGCTGGAGGTCGCGCGCGCCGAGCCAGCTCGCGGCCGCCGCGGGCGTCGGGACACAGCCGGCGCCCGCCACGTACAGCGCGCTGCGGATGCGGCTCGGCACGTACGGGGGCGTCGCCCACTTCCCGGCACGCACCTCGGCGCGCAGGGCCTTCAGCCGGACGAGCGCGAGCTTGCGCTCGGCGGCGTCCAGCGGCTCCAGGAGCGCCGGAACACGGCCGGCCTCACCGGCGCGCACCGCCGAGAGCAGCCTCTCGACGCCGGAGTCGTCGCCTGTGTCCGGGCCGTCCGCCGTGCCCGCGCCGTCCGCCGTGGCCGCGCCCTCGCCGTGTGCGGTGTCGGCGTCCGTCGTGGTTGTGGCCGTGCCCGCGCCCCTGCCGTCTGCGGTGTCTGCGTCCGTCGTGCCCGTGGCCGGGCCGTCCGTCGCGCCGGTGCCCGGGCCGTCTGCCGTGTCGGCGTTCCGCGTGCCCGTGGCCGGCGTGCCCGTACCCGGGCTCTCCGCCGTGCCGGCGCCGACCGCGACCGCGCCCTCGGCCTCGCCCGTTCCGGTCCCCATGTCCGTCACCGTCACCGACACCGTTCCGTTCCCCATCCCGTCCCCCATCCTGCTCCTCGCCCCGTCCTGCCGTTCCGCCCGTGTCCCCGTCATCTCCCCGTCATCACGACGCCCCGGCGGCGCCCGTCGTCCCCCGTCGTGCCATCCGGACCGCGAGCGCGTGCTTGCACGGCCCCCGCCGTCCCCGGTGGTCCGCCCACCACCGGCACGTGCAGCCGAGCACCCCGTCCTGCTCCCGCACCCGGTAGCGCCGGTCGCCCGAAGTCACCGCCGCCAGGTCCCCGGCCAGCTCCACCGCACCTTCCGCGGCCAGCCGGCGCGCGCTCACCAGGCGGGGGTTGTGCCGCTCGGCACGGTCCGCGTCGTACGGCAGCTCGCGGTGGAAGTAGGCCGCGTCCGCCACGTCGTACCCCACGCGTCCCGCCGTGCCGAGCCGGGTCAGCGCGGCCCGCACCCGGTCGACGGTCAGACCGGCCTGCGCCGCGAGGTCGGCCGGGTCGATCCGCGGTTCCCAGGCGAGCAGCACCGCGATCAGCTCGGCGTCCTGAGCCGCCTCCTCCGCGGCCAGCGCCTCCAGGACACCGCCCTCGCCGGAGAAGCCCCGCGCGGGGTCGGGCGACAGCGTCAGCGTGAGCCGCATGCCCGGCAGGGTCACCTCCCAGGCGCTCGCCGTCGCGAGCGTCCCGTCCGGGACCGGGCCGTACACCCGGAGCCCCGTCGCGTGCCGCAGCACCCGCTCCAGGGCGGCCAGCCGGTCCGGCCCCGGCAGGCACACCGCGCCCGCGCCCGGCCGGGTCGTCGGGCGCAGGGCCCGCCCGGCCTGCGCGATCCACAGCGGGCCGCGCCCCCGGGCCCGGCCGCGCGGCAGGGACCGCAGGAAACGGACGGCCTCGGGCCCGCTCAGCTCGGCCCGCAGGTCGAACCGGACCGAGGCGACCTGCGCCTCCGCGAAGCCCCGCAGCCAGCGGTCCGACAGGGGGACCTTCTTCTCCACGACCGCTCCGGAGAGCGTGGTCACCGCCAGCTCCTCGGGGCCGACCCGCAGATGCAGCGGCTCGTCCCCGGTCATCCGGGACAGGGCCTCGCGCAGCGGGTCGTTCACGTCGACGTTCGTCGTGCCGTGACCCGTCTCGGTACCGCCCAGTCCCTCGTCGAGCACGTCCAGGCGCGCGTACACCCCGCCGCAGCCCGAGAAGGACTCGAACCTCAGCCGGTCCCCGTTCCCCGTCACCACCGGGTCGAGCGACCCCGGCAGGGCCGGCGGCCGGTCGTACCGGGCGGCGGCCACGTCGGCGACCGCGAGCAGGCCCCGGGCGGCGATCTGAGGCGAGGTCAGGAAGCCCGAGAAGAAGCGGGGGTGGGCCTCGGCGCCCGCGGGCGTGAGGCCCCCCGCCGTCTCCAGCCCGAGCAGCCGGCCGGAGCCCGTGGACTCCAGCGCGGACGGGCGGGGGTAGGCGAGCGCCTGTACGGATCGCGTCATGGGAACGACGTTAGGTCCCCCCACTGACAACCACCGGGAACGAGGCGGCACACCACCCCCGACCAGGGGCTACTGCCCGACCAGCCCCGGCTGGAGGACCTTGCTGAACAGCACCGTCCCGCCCTCGGCGCGCAGCCGTACCGTCAGCTCCCCGCTCTGGCCGTCGATGTCGACCTCGCCGAAGTACTGCGGGCTCTCCATCGGCGACAGGTTCGCCCGCTCCGGCGCCCGCACGAACACCCGCTCCGGACCGAAGGTCGCGTCCAGGGCGTTCGCCGGGAAACCGCCCGCCGCCAGCGGGCCGGACACGAACTCCCAGAAGGGGGCGAAGTCCCGGAAGGCCGCGCGCTCCGGCGCGTAGTGCTGCGCCGAGGTGTAGTGGACGTCCGCCGTCAGCCACACCGTGCCGGTGATCCGCCGGTGCTTCACGAACCGCAGCAGCTCCGCGATCTGGAGCTCCCGGCCCAGCGGCGCGCCCGGGTCGCCCTGCGCGATCGCCTCGAAGTTCGCCGCCCCGTCCGGGACGACCAGGCCGATCGGCATGTCCGCCGCGAGCACCTTCCACACCGCCCTGGACGCGGCCAGTTCCCGCTTGAGCCAGGCCAACTGCTCGGCACCGAGGATGCCGGTGGTGTCGTCGGCCTGGCGGCCGGGCGAGTTGGCGTTCCGGTACGAGCGCATGTCGAGCACGAACACGTCGAGCAGCGGCCCGTACCGCACCACCCGGTGCACCCGCCGCTCGCGCCCCTCCCCGCGCGCGTGGAGGGTGGACACCGGGAAGTACTCGCCGAACGCGCGCGAGGCCCGGGCCGCGAGGACGTCCACGTCCTTCTCCGCGTAGCGCGGATCGTCCAGGATCTGCCCCGGGTACCAGTTGTTCCGCACCTCGTGGTCGTCCCACTGCACCACCGACGGCACCTGCGCGTTGAAGGCCCGGACGTTGTGGTCGAGGAGGTTGTAGCGGAAGTTGCCCCGGTACTCGTCCAGGGTCTCGGCGACCTTCGCCTTCTCCGGCGTCGTGACGTTCCGCCAGATCCGCCCGTCCGGCAGGGTCACGCTCGGCTGGATGACCCCGTCGGCGTAGATCGTGTCACCGCTGCACAGGAAGAAGTCCGGGTCGAGCCGGCGCATCTCCTCGTACGCCCGGAAGCCCCCGATGTCCGGGTTGATGCCCCAGCCCTGCCCCGCGATGTCCCCGGACCACAGGAAGCGGACCCCGTCGCGGCGCCGGTCCGGAGCCGTACGGAAGGTGCCGAGGACCGGCTCGCCCGCCCGGCGCGGATCGTCCGGGTCGACGAGGGTGACCCGGTAGTGGATCTGCTCGCCCGCCGGCAGGCCGCGCAGGGCGGTCGTACCGGTGAAGTCCGTGTCCGCGCCGATCAGCGGCCCGAGGTGGCGGCGCACGTGCCGGAAGGACTCGGTCGCCGAGGTCTCCACGAGCATCCGCGCCGGCCGGTCCGCCCGCACCCACACCAGACCGGCGGAGGCCGTGACATCACCCGCCTGCACACCCCACTCGGCCCGGGGCCGGCCCGACAGCGCGAACGCCGGCGCGGCGAAGCCGGTACCGCCGAGAGCCAGCGCCGCCGACGCGGCGAACGAACCACGCAGCACACTGCGCCGCGCGGGGGAAGGGGAGTTGCCGGGCACGGGAAGGGACATGAAGGGGCCTCCGGGGTCGGTCGTTCGGGCCGTGGGCGGTGCGCCGTCCCATGCCTAACGGCCGGGTGCGGCGCCCACACGAACCCCGCGTGAACAGATGGCCGTTCGGGGAGCTCTGGGCCTCAGGGGCCGGTCGCCCGCGCCCGAGCGTCTCTGCTCGGGATCCTGGATCCACCATCCGGATCCTGGATCCAGGCCCTTGGATCCAGGACCTTGGATCCAGGATCCGAATCCTGGATCCAACATTCGAATTTTGGATCCAGGATCCTGGCCCCCGTTCACCCGCGCCCCAACGCCTCCGCCACAAGCCGGATCCCCGTCATGACGGCCGAAGGCGCCAGGTGCGCGTACCCGATGACGAGCCGTACGTCCCCGTCGGCCGGCCGGGCGGTGCCGTACTCCTCCAGCGGGCGCAGTGCGACTCCGGCCTCCGCCGCCCGTGCGAGGAACCGCTCCGGGGGCCCGAAGCGGGCCGGTACGCGCGCGATGACGTGCAGTCCGGCGGCGATGCCGCTCACTCCGGTCCCCGGCAGGTGCTCGGCGAGGGCGGTGAGGAGGGCGTCCCGCCGCTCCCGGTAGGCGCGTTGGCAGCGGCGGAGCTGTCGGTCGTATCCGCCTCGGGTCACGAATTCGGCGAGGACGGCCTGGTCGAGTACGGGGTTGCCGAGGTCCATCGTGCGCTTGCGTTCGACGACTTCGCCGAGCAGGGCCTCGGGGACGAGCATCCAGCCGAGCCGCATCCCGGGGGCCAGGGACTTGCTGACGGAGCCCGCGTAGGCGACCCGCTCGGGGTCGAGGCCCTGGAGTGCGCCGACGGGGGCGCGGTCGTAGCGGAAGTCGCCGTCGTAGTCGTCCTCCAGGACGTAGCCGTCGACCGTGCGTGCCCAGTCGAGGAGTGCGGCCCGGCGTTCCGCGGACCAGCTGATGCCGGAAGGGAACTGGTGCGAGGGAGTGACGACGACCGCCCGCACTCCGGAGTCGGCGAGTGGCTCGGGACGCAGGCCTTCCTCGTCGAGCGGCAGCCATACCGTCTCCATGCCGGTCGAGGCGAACAGCCGCCCGTGTTCCGGGCTTCCGGGATCCTCGATGCCGACCTGCCGCAGTCCGCGCGCGCGGAGCACGAAGCCCATCAGGGTGGATGCCTGTGCCACGCCCGAGCAGACCACGAGCCGCTCGGGATCGGCGACCACGCCTCGCCGTCGCGCCAGCATCGCGGCCAGTGCCTCGCGCAGTTCGGGGAGTCCGCGCGGGTCCGGGTAGCCGAGCGCCGGGTGGGGGAGCCGTGCGAGCACGGACCGCTGTGCCGCCGCCCACGCGCTTCTCGGGAACAGCGACAGGTCGGGGGTCCCCGGGCGGAAGTCGACCCGGACCCCGGGCGTCCCGGCGGCCAGGTCACGGGCTCCGCGCACGGCCGCCCTGGCCGCCTCGCCCACCCAGGTCCCCGCGCCCCGGTCGCTGCGCAGGTACCCCTCGGCCGTCAGCTGCTCGTACGCCTCGGTGACCAGGCCCCGCGAGACGCCGAGGTCGGCCGCGAGCGCCCGGGTGGACGGCAGCCGGGTCCCGGCCGCGAGCAGTCCCGAACGCACGGCCTCCCGCAGCGCCTCCTGCAGCGCCCGTCCCCGCCGCCGCGCCGGCGCGGCGGCGGCCGGCAGCAGCAGCTCCCAGGCGGCCTGCCCCTGGCTCCTCATGTCACGTGGCCCTTCTCGCCGTCGCGGTCCGGGAGTTCGCCGATCGGTCCCGGTCGGGGTCCATGATGCCGAGATCGCCCGTGGGCTCGTGGCTCACGTCCAGGGACAGGTGCCCGGACAGGGCGCGGAGGAAGTCGGGCGCGTCGAACATCTCGCCGGCCGAGGCGACGCCGGTCGTCCGGGTGCGGCCGGTGAGGATGCGGTGGACGGCCTCCACCGCGAGCGGCGCGGTGATCGCGTAGATGTCCTGCCCGGCGGCGACGGCCCGGCGTTCCGCGTTTCCGGAGCGGACGACGACGTCGACGAGGAAGGTCTGCGCGGACCGGCCGCGCTCGTCGACCGGGGTGGGTGCCGAGGGGGCGGGCGCCGAGAGGTCCTGGGCCGCGTCGACCGCCATGTACGTGCGCACTTCGGGCACCGCCAGATGGCTGGGGACGGTCACGACGTCGGCCATCGTGAACTCGCCGATGACGGGCCGGGGGCCCAGGGGTGCGGGGAAGGGCCACTCCAGGACCGGGAGCGCGTCGTCGTGGTACTCGAGGCGGCCGCCGGTGTGGCGGACGTGCCGGCCGCCCCGGCGCTCCCGGGAGACCTTGCCCGCCGCGAGGGTTCCCGCCGTGGGGTGCCAGCTGCTCAGCCCGTACGCGATGTGCACCTCGTCGGCCGTCGTCCAGTCGCCCATGGCCGTGGTGGCGAGGAGGTCGCCGAGGCCGCCGTAGAAGGCCATCGCGGGGACGACGGCCGTTCGGGCGGCGCGGGCGCGGTCCGCGAAGCGGGCGAAGGTGTCGGCGTTGGCCTCGATCTCGGCCGCCACGTCCACGTACGGGATCCCGGCGCGCAGCGCGGCCTCGACGACCGGGGAGCCGGTCAGGGCGAACGGCCCGGCGCAGTTGACGACGGCCGCCGCGCCGGCCAGGGCGCGGTCGAGCGAGGCCGGGTCGTCGACCGACGCCGGACGGGCGTCGAGCCCCTCGTGGGCCGCGGCGAGCGTCCGCAGCTTGTCGGCGTCGCGGCCGGAGAGCACCGGGACGAAGCCCCGTTCGAGGAGCTCCGCCACCACGAAGCGTCCGGTGTGACCATAGGCGCCGAACACCGCGACCCGCTGACCCGATCCCATGACTTCTCCCGCCGTTCCCTGTTGTCGAACCTTCAACTACTGCCATCCTGGCGGTCGTTCCGGACGGTCGCGAGTGTCCGGAACGACGTGCCCCGTACAATTCCGGACATGGGTACGCTCGCGCTGGCCGTCACCGACGGCATGCTGCACTTCGAACTCTCCCTCGCGTACGAGGTGTTCGGCTCCGCCCCGGACGCGGTGGACGTCCCCTGGTACGACGTGACGCTCTGCGGACCGGGCCCCGCGCGGGTCGAGCGGTTCCGCATGGAACCCGACCACGGGCTCGACCGGCTCCCGTGCGCGGACACGGTGATCGTCCCCGGCTGGGCCGACGTCGACGAGGAACCGCCCGCCGAGCTGGTCGACGCGGTCCGCGCGGCCCACGAGGCGGGCGCGCGCGTGGCCTCCCTGTGCACGGGCGCGTTCGTCCTGGCCGCCGCCGGCCTCCTCGACGGCCGCCGCGCCACCACCCACTGGGCGCACACCGAGGCCCTGGCCGAGCGGTACCCGCGCGTGGACGTCGATCCGGACGTGCTCTACGTGGACAACGGCACCGTGCTCACCTCCGCCGGCAAGGCCGCCGCGATGGACCTCTGCCTGCACCTCGTCCGCCTCGACCACGGATCGGCGATCGCCAACACGGTCGCCCGCCGCCTGGTCGTGCCCCCGCACCGGGACGGCGGCCAGGCCCAGTTCGTCACCGCCCCCGTGCCCACCCGGGACGACCACCCGCTCACCGAACTGCTGCCCTGGGCGGCCGCACGGCTCGACCAGCCGCTGACCGTGGAGGACCTGGCGCGCCGGGCACGGATGAGCTCGCGCCACCTGGGCCGCCACTTCCGGGCCGCGACCGGCACCACCCCGCTGCAATGGCTGCTCACCCAGCGGATCCGCCGCGCCCAGGAACTCCTGGAGGCCACCGACGACAGCGTCGACGCCATCGCGGAGGCCACCGGCATGGGCACCGCCACCACGCTCCGCCGCCACTTCAACCGCACCGTCGGCGTCCCCCCGGACACCTACCGCCGCACCTTCCGCACCCGGACCCGCCCCGCCCCCGGTGGGAAGTGGTCCCCGATGGCGTGAGGGAAGTGGACCTCCACCAGGGCCGCCCGGCCTCCTAGCGTCGGAGGCATGAACGCGAACGCCCCGCGCGGGGTCCTTCTCGTGACCCTCGCCTACGCCCTCGTCGGCGCCTCCTTCACCGCCAACAGCCTGCTCGGCGCCTACCCGTACGCGGGCGGGCAGGCGCTCCGCTACGCCGCCGCCTGCCTGCTCCTCCTGCCCCTGCTCGGCCGTGGCGGGCTCGCCCCGCTGCGGCTCCTGACCGCCCGTCACCGGCTGCGGCTCGCCGCCCTCGCGGCCGTCGGCATGGTCGGCTTCAACCTCGCCGTCCTCGCCGCCGAACGGACCGCCGAGCCCGCCGTCCCCGGCGTCCTGGTCGGCTGCGCCCCGGTCGTCGTCGCCGTCCTGGTCCCGCTGACCGAGGGCCGCAGGCCCGCCCCCGCCGTGCTGTACGGGGCGCTGCTCGTCGCCGCCGGCGCCTTCACCGTGCAGGGCTGGGGGCGGACCGATCCGGCCGGGATCGGCTGGTCGGTGGCGGCGCTCGCGGGCGAGGTGGGGTTCACCGTCCTCGCCGTCCCGGTCCTGCGGATCCTGGGCCCGAAGCTGCTGACGGCCGCCGTGTGCGGGATCGGCGCGGCCGAGGCGGCGCTCGTCGGCCTGGTCGTGGACGGCGCCGGGTTCGTACGGATGCCGACGGCCGTGGAGGCGGGGGCGCTGGTCTGGCAGGCGGCCCTGGCCACGGTCGTCGGATTCGTCCTCTTCTACATGGGCGTCCAGCGCATCGGCATGGAGAGGGCCACTCTCTATACGGGGGCCATCCCGATCGCCGCCGCCCTGAGCGCCGCACTGGTCGGAGGCGGCGCCTTCGGCCTCCCGCAGGCGGCCGGCAGCCTCCTCGTGGGCGCGGGCGCCGCCCTGGGCACCGGCCTGTTCACCCGGGCGTCCCGGCGGGGCTCAGCGGCTGCCGTCCAGGATCACGCGCGCGACCAGAGCCGGATCGTCGTTCATCGGCACATGGCCGCAGCCGGGCAGCCGCACCAGGCGCGCGCCGGGCAGCGTGTGCTTGGCTCGGACGCCCTGGCGGCGCAGCAGCAGCCGGTCACGGCTGCCCCAGGCGACGGTGACGGGGAGCGAGGGGACGTCGTCGCGGAAAAGGGCGTCCCGGCCCGCCGCCAGGGTCTGGTGGAAGCCGGTGGCCCCGCGCAGCGCGAGCGTCTCGGCGACGACGGCCTCGGGTGAACGGCGGCCGGGCCGCGCGTAGATGGTGCTGGTGAGCACGGTGCGCCCGGCGGCCGTGCGCGAGAGGCGCTCGATCACCGGCACCGGCAGCGACAGGGCGGCCCCGCGCAGGGCCCGCAGCGTCCCGAAGGCGTACCGCCGCTCGCCCTCGGACCAGAAGCCGGCGGGGGAGAGGGCGGTCACCGAGCGCACCCGCTTCTCCCGGCCGAGCTCCAGGGCGAGCAGCCCGCCCAGCGAGTTCCCCGCGACGTGCGGCCGCTCGAAGCCGACGGCCTCGCAGAAGGCGCCGAGCGCGGGGACGACGACGGACAGGTCGTAGGGGACGCCCTCCGGCAGCCCGTCGGAGGAACCGAAACCGGGCAGGTCGACGGCGATCACCTCGCGCTCGGTGGCGAGGACGTCCAGTACGGGCTCCCAGGCCTGCCAGTGGTGCCCGATGCCGTGGAGCAGCAGCAGGGGGTCGCCCGCGCCCCGCCGCTCGTACGCCAGGGACATGCTGCGGGGACCCGCCGGGGTCTCGATCGTGAACGCGATCCGTGCGGGCATGCGGGCTCCTCGGTTCGTCGTGGACGGCTGCGAGGACACCGGCAGGCGCCACCTTCCCGACGTCCCGTCAGCGAGAAGAATTACCGTTCGGTAGCCAGGAGTTCAAGACGGGGGACGGAAACTGGACACGGCCGGTGGCGTGGGCTGGGATGGACGCGTGCCCACCGACACCGACACCCTCACCGAACTCTTCGAGGAGCACCGCCCGATGCTCCTCGGCGTCGCCTACCGGATGCTCGGCCGCACCGCCGACGCCGAGGACGTCGTCCAGGAGGCCTGGCTGCGCTGGACCGCCGCCGACCGGGCCGCTGTCCGCGAGCCGCGCGCCTTCCTCGTGCGCATCACCACCAGGCTCGCCATCGACCGGCTCCGCCAGGCGCAGGCCCGCCACGAGTCCTACGTCGGCCCCTGGCTCCCCGAACCCCTCGTCACCGACTTCGGCCCCACCGCCCCCGACACCGCCGAGCGCGCGCTGCTCGCCGACTCCGTCTCGCTCGCGGTCCTCGTGGTGCTCGAATCCCTCTCCCCGCTGGAGCGGGCCGTCTTCGTGCTCCGCGAGGCCTTCGGCTTCCCGTACGGAGAGATCGCCACCGCCCTCGACCGCTCCGAGGCGGCCGTGCGCCAGCTCGCCGGACGCGCCCGGCGCCACGTCGACGAGGGCAGGCCCCGCTACGACGTCGACCCGGCCGAGCGCCGCGACCTCACCGAGCGCTTCCTGGCCGCCGCGTCCGGCGGCGACCTCGGCGAGCTCCTCGCACTCCTCGCCCCGGACGTGCGGCTCGTCGGCGACAGCGGCGGCAAGTCCAAGGCGCCGCTGCGGATCATCGAGAGCGCCGACAAGGTCGGCCGCTTCCTCTCCGCCGTCGCCCAGGACTTCCGGAGCGGGTACGACCTCCGCTTCCTGGAGCTCAACGGCGCCCCCGCCGTCCTCGTCCTCGCCGACGGGAGGCCCGACACCGTCTTCCAGGTCGAGACGCGCGACGGACTCGTCCAGTGCGTCCACATCATCCGCAACCCCGACAAGCTCCGGCACCTCGCCGGCCTCTGACCGCACCACCCGCGCCCCGTCCCCCCGTCCGGGGAGGCGGGGCCTTTTGCTGCGCGGGGCTCACGGGGGCGCGAACGTCCTGTGAACGATCTAGGTCAGAGGGTCACATTCGGGGGCGTCCGACGGAGGATTGGTCTTGACCAAGGGGGTGCCTCGCCTTATGGTCGCAGAGTTAGTGCAGGAACCTTTAATAAACAAGGGCGCGGAAAAACGCCGCGGGACACGGCGAATGTGCGGAGGATCAGGGTGGGGACCACGCAGCTCACATCGGTACCGGAGCCGAAGTACCAGCACCTCAAGACAGTGATCGGCGAAGCGCTCGACTCGGACTTCGCCGTCGGGGAGATCCTCCCCAACGAGCGCGAGCTCGCGGCGCGCTTCGGCGTCGCCCGTGCCACGCTCCGTCAGGCCCTGGAGCAGCTGGAGCTGGAAGGGCGCCTCCAGCGCCGCCGCGGCGTCGGCACCACGGTCGCCCCGCCGCGCGTCGGCGTCGACGTCTCCACCACCCAGCACGCCTGGCCCGGCGTCGCCGACGAGGCCTGGCAGTCCCAGGACTCCGCCGCCGACGTGGCCCCGGCCGCCGTCGCCCGCGTCCTGGAGACCGAGGCCGGCGAGCAGGTGCACGTCGTCCGCCGCCTCCGGATCAGCCAGGGCCAGCCCGTCGCCGCCGAACTGCTCTACGTGCCGGCCGGATCCGTCCCGGGCCTCAGCGCCATCGACGCGCCCGCCGGACCCGCCCGCGCCCGCGCCGTGCTCCGTGAACTCCAGCACCTCGCCCTCGACGGCCAGGACCGCTCCGTGGAACTCGGCTCCGCCCGCGCCGACGACGCCAAGGAACTCGACCGGCTGCCGGGCGCGCCCGTCCTCGTCGTGACGACCCGCTACCTCTCCGCCGGGCGTCCCGCCGCCGTCTCCGTGGCCACCTACCGCGCCGACACCTGCCGCCTCACCTTCGGCGACTCGGTCGACCTGGTCATGGCCTCGTAGGATCCGCGCCGCGGCAACCGGCCCGCCGCCGGGTCCCCCAGGGGTCCTAGCGGCGGGCCGTCACCGTGCGCTCGACGGCGAACAACTGCTCCTCGACGTGGTCGAGGGCGAGCCGCAGGGCGCCCGTGCCGACCGCGGCCTCACCGAGCAGGGACAGCACCACCCGCGGCGGCCGCAGACAGAACCGCGCCAGTTCGTCGCGGAGCGGCTGGAGCACCCCGTCGAGGCCGGCCGCCCAGCCGCCGACGACGACCAGCTCGGGATCGATGGCCAGGACCAGGGCCGCCACGTCGTGCACGAGCCGCTGGATGAACCGCTCCACCGCCGCCTGTGCGCGCGCGTCGCCCTCGCGGGCCAGCGCGAAGACCTCGGCGACCGCCTGCTCGTCCAGCGGGTGCAGCGGCTCGTCCGTGGTCGACAGGAGATGCTCGGGGGTGACGCCCCGGCCGAGCAGGTGCAGGGCGCCGATCTCCCCGGCCGCCCCGCCGAAACCGCGGTGCAGCCGACCGCCGATCAGCGAACCGGCGCCGGGGCTGAGTCCGGCCAGGACGAAGACGATGTCGTCGGAGTCGGTCGCGGCACCCTTCCAGTGCTCGGCGACCGCCGCCGCGTTGGCGTCGTTCTCCACGATCACCGGGCAGCGGAAGGAGCGCCGCAGCCGCTCGCCGAGCGCGAGACCCGTCCAGCCGGGCAGCGCCGTGCCGAGGCGTACGGTGCCGTCGGCCTCCACGATGCCGGGCGTGCCGACGCCCACGGCCCGCAGATTGGACCGGGGGACCTCGGCCCTGCGCAGCACGTCGGCCACGACCGCACGCACCCGGTCGAGCCGCTCGTCCTCCGGCGCCGTCTCCGACACCTCGCGGGACCCGGCGCCGATGATGCGTCCGTCCAGACCGGAGAGCAGGGCGGCCACGCGGTGCGGGCCGATCTCGATGCCGAGCAGATGACCGGCCTCCGCACGGAAGCGGAACCTCCGCGCCGGACGTCCCTGCCGCCGGGCCTCGCCCTCCTCGGGCGCCGACTCGACGACGAGCCCGCCCTCCATGAGGCCCTCGACGACCCCCTCGACCGTGGGCCTCGACAGGCCCGTGATCCGGGTCAGATCCGTGAGCGTGGGCGCGTCGGCGCCGCGCAGCGCATGGAGTACCACCGCGGAGTTGATCCGCCGCAGCAGAGACGGATCCCCGCCGGTCAGCCGCCCCACAGTGTTTCCTCCCAGCTCGTGCGCCTCTCCGGCGGATGGTACTCAATGCGCCCGATCGCGGCGAGTGCCGCCCCCGGGGCGGAACGTGAGCGGGCGCGCCCCGCTTCCTGACGGAACGCCAACTGTCAGTGGTGGCCGCTTCACTGGTCCCATGACCACGGCACAGCACCTGGCGGCCATCGACCTGCTCCGCACCCGCGCCTTCCCGACGCGACCGGAGCGATCCGGACCCGCCGACAGCGGCCCCGGCTACCACGTCGGGGAGCTCGCGACGAGCGAGGACTTCTGGGAGGACGACGGTTTCCGCAGCGTGCTCGTCCAGGAGCAGTACGAGGCGGATCGGGACGCGCTCGCCGCCCTGCTCACCGCCCGCTGGGGCCCGCCGGAGGAGCTGAGCCTCTGGCCCGTCCTGGAGCGGGTCAACGACGGCGAGGAGATGCCGGAGCCGTGGTCCACGCTCAGCTGTCACGCCCCACACCTGTGGCTGTGGCGGGCGGACGGACGCTGGACAGGCCTCGGCGTCTCCCCAGGGGACAAGGAACTGCCGTTCCAGCTCCTCGCCGTCGTCACCGAGGTCGACCCGCCCTGAGACGGGTCCGAACCTCTACGAGCCCTCCGCCGCCTCCCGCAGCCGGGCGAACTCCTCGGCCATCGTCGCCGCCGTCCAGTGGGCGTTGAGACCGCTCGGGTTGGGCAGCGCCCAGATCCGGGTGGAACCGATCGTCCGCTCCTGCGGCCCGATCGCCGCCTTCGGCTCCCCGAAGGCCGTGCGGTACGCGGTGACGCCGACGACCGCGAGCCAGCGCGGCGCGAGGCGCTCCACCTTCTCGACGAGGAGGCGCCCGCCCTCCACGTACTCCTCGCGGCTCAGCTCGTCGGCCCGCGCGGTGGGCCGGGCGACGACGTTGGTGATGCCGAGTCCGTACGAGAGGAGCTCGTCCTGCTCGTCGGGGCGCAGCTGCCGGGGTGTGAAACCGGACAGGTGCAGCACCGGCCAGAAGCGGTTGCCGGGGCGGGCGAAGTGGTGGCCCGTCGCCGCCGTCATCAGACCCGGGTTGATCCCGCAGAAGAGGACGGAAAGGCCGCCCGCGACCACGTCGGGAACGACGCGGTCGCGAGCGGCCTCCAGCTCCTGCTGGGTGAACCGGGGAGTCCGGGTCAGAGGATCGCGCCGGGGGTGTAGGCGGCGGCCTCCGGGTGCTGCTTGAGGATCTCCTCGATGCGGGAGACCACGGAGGCGACCTGGTCGGCGGCGGCGCCCGTGAAGGACAGCTTGTCGGCCATCAGCTCGTCGAGCTGCGCCCGGTCCAGCGGGATCCGCTCGTCGGCGGCCAGCTTGTCGAGGAGCTCGTTCTGCACGGTGCCCTGCTCGCGCATGGCGAGGGCGGAGGCGACGGCGTTCTCCTTGATGGCCTCGTGGGCGACCTCGCGGCCCACGCCGGCGCGCACGGCGCCCATGAGGACCTTCGTGGTCGCCAGGAAGGGCAGGTAGCGGTCGAGCTCGCGGGCGACGACGGCCGGGAAGGCGCCGAACTCGTCGAGCACCGTGAGGAAGGTCTCCAGGAGGCCGTCGAGCGCGAAGAAGGCGTCCGGCAGCGCGACGCGGCGGACCACGGAGCAGGACACGTCGCCCTCGTTCCACTGGTCGCCCGCCAGCTCGCCGGTCATCGAGGCGTAGCCGCGCAGGATGACCATCAGGCCGTTGACGCGCTCGCAGGAGCGGGTGTTCATCTTGTGCGGCATCGCCGAGGAGCCGACCTGGCCGGGCTTGAAGCCCTCGGTGACCAGCTCGTGGCCCGCCATCAGGCGGATCGTCTTGGCGATCGAGGACGGCGCGGCGGCCAGCTGCACCAGCGAGGTGACCACGTCGTAGTCGAGCGAGCGCGGGTAGACCTGGCCGACCGAGGTGAAGGCGTGCGCGAAGCCGAGGTGACCGGCGATCCGCTGCTCCAGCTCGGCGAGCTTGCCGGCGTCGCCGCCGAGCAGGTCCAGCATGTCCTGCGCGGTGCCGACCGGGCCCTTGATGCCGCGCAGCGGGTAGCGGCCGAGCAGCTCCTCCAGGCGGGCGTAGGCCACGAGCAGCTCGTCCGCCGCCGTCGCGAAACGCTTGCCGAGGGTGGTCGCCTGGGCGGCGACGTTGTGCGAGCGGCCGGCCATGACCAGCTCCGCGTACTCGGCGGAGAGCTTGCCGAGGCGGGCGAGGACGGCGACCGTACGGTCCCGCATCAGCTCCAGGGAGAGGCGGATCTGCAGCTGCTCGACGTTCTCGGTGAGGTCGCGCGAGGTCATGCCCTTGTGGACGTGCTCGTGGCCGGCGAGGGCGTTGAACTCCTCGATCCGGGCCTTCACGTCGTGCCGGGTGACCTTCTCGCGCTCGGCGATGGAGCCGAGGTCGACCTGGTCGAGAACGCGCTCGTAGTCGGCGAGGGCGGCGTCCGGAACCTCGATCCCGAGGTCCTTCTGCGCACGCAGCACGGCGAGCCACAGCTGACGCTCCAGCTTCACCTTCTGCTCGGGGGACCAGAGGACGGCGAGCTCCGCGGAGGCGTAGCGGCCGGCCAGAACGTTGGGGATGCGGGGCTTCGCAGTCACAGCAGTCACGTGGATAGAGTTTACTGGTGGTTTCTGCAGGCCAGCGCCACGGTCCGGTGTGGAGCTTGCTACGAGACCCAGGTCACGCGCGCCACGGGGCGCGGGGCACGCGCGCGCGGGCGTGACCCCTACGGACCGGCCGGGGACTCGTACGGCAGCAGCTCCGGGCGCTTGGGCGCGCGGCCGTCGCCCGAGGAGCGGCCGGTCAGACGCCGTCCGATCCACGGGCCCAGGTGCTCCTTGGCGAAGCGGGCGTCCGCGATCCGGCGGTTCGCCCAGCCGGGCCGCACGGCCGGGGGCAGCGGCGCGCGCCAGTCCTCCTCGGGCGCCAGACCGAGCGTCTGCCACACGGCCTCGGCGACCCGCTGGTGCCCGTCGGCCGTCAGGTGCAGCCGGTCCACGTCCCACAGCCGGGGGTCGCCGAGCGACGGGGCCCCGTACAGGTCGACGACCAGGGCGCCGTGCCGGGCGGCGAGCGCGTCGACGTGGGTGAACAGCTCCTCCATCCGGGGGCGGAAGCGCTCCATCACCGGACCGTTGCGGCCGGGGCTGCGCATCAGGACCAGCTGCCCGCAGGAAGGTGTGAGGCGTTCCACTGCCTCGGTGAGCAGGTCCCGCACCCGCACCATGTCGACCTTCGGCCGGAGGGCGTCGTTGAGCCCGCCGACCAGGGTCACCACATCGGCCTTCATCCCTGCGGCCAGGCCGACTTGCTCGTCGACGATCTGACCGATCAGCTTCCCGCGCACGGCCAGATTGGCGTAGCGGAAGCCGGGGGAGCGGGCCGCGAGCCGGCCCGCGAGGACGTCGGCCCAGCCCCGGTAGGAACCGTCGGGCTTCAGGTCCGACATACCCTCGGTGAAGCTGTCCCCGACGGCGACGAGACTGTTGTACGTGGCATTGATCTCCATGGCGGAGCGATCATACCGTGCGGTATGCGCGGGGTGCCGTGGAGAACCCGGGAGGGGAAACCCGATGAGCGACGCGCTCCTGAGCACGCTGGCCGAGGCGCTGGCGGAGCTGGTGACGGTGGTCGAGACCTGCGACGACGAGGTCCTCGATCCGGACACGGCCGTGAAGTGGCTGGAGAGCACCGCGTACACCCTGGGCGGACTCGACGCCGCCGACCGCCGCGCCCTCGACGGCCTCTTCCGCGAGGCCGCGCTGCGGCAGCCGGCGGGGCCCCGGCGGGACGAGCTGCTCAAGGTCTCCGAGGGCTTCGGCCTCACCGAGGACACCCACGCCGCGACCTGCGAGGCCGTCGCCGGGCACGTGCGGCGCTTCGCCGCCCTCGTACGGGAGGCCGACCCCGCGACCCCCGTCCCGACCTGCCCCGGCTGGACCCTCGCGGACCTCACCCGGCACCTCGGCGCCGTGCACCACTGGGCCGAGCACCTCGTACGGACCCGGGCCGCCGTCCGCGTCCACGTGCGGGACGTCCCGCTCGACCTGCCGGCGGACCCCGCCGCGTACGCCGACTGGCTGACCGCCGGTGCCGAGAGCGCGCTCACGGCCCTGAGCACCGCCGACCCGGACCTCCCGCTCTGGTCGCCGGGGGCGGACCCGCACGTCCGGTACCACCCCCGGCGGCTGCTCTCCGAGGCGGTCGTCCACCTCGCCGACGCCGAGCTCGCCCTCGGCGGCGACGCCGGGGCGATCGACCCCCGCACGGCCGCCGACGCCATCGACCACTTCCTCACCGACGCCCCGTACGTCCCCTGGATCGCCGAACCCCTCGCCCACCTCGGCCGCGACGGCGCCGTCCTCCGCCTCACCGCCCGCGACACCGGCGCCGCCTGGACCCTCGTCCTCGGCGGGGGCGGGTTCGTCTGGAGCCGGGGGAGCGGCGCCGAGCCGACCGCCGGTGTCGCGGCCGACGCCGGGGAGCTGCTGCTCCTGCTGCACCGCCGGTACGAGGCCGACGACCCGCGCTTCACGCACACCGGCGACCGGGACCTGCTCGACGACTGGCTCGCCGCCACCGCGCTCTGACACGCCGGAGGGCCCCGGGATCGCTCCCGGGGCCCTCCGTCTCCGTGCGGGTCACGGCGCCGTCGGGCGCCCCACCAGCTCGCGCAGCACGTCCTCCATGGTCACGAGGCCGGCCGGCTTGCCGTCCTCGTCGAGCACGGCCGCCAGGTGCGTCCGGCTGCGGCGCATCGCGGTGAGGACGTCGTCCAGCGGCGTCGCCGCGCGGACCCGGGCGATCGGCCGCAGGGCCGACACCGGGAACGGCAGATCGCGCGGGGTGACGTCCAGGGCGTCCTTGACGTGCAGATAGCCCAGGATGCGGCGCTCGGCGTCGAGGACCGGGAAGCGGGAGAACCCGGTCCGCGCCGACAGCGCCTCCAGCTCCTCCGGAGTGGTGCCGACCCGCGCGTACACCACCTTCTCCGCCGGCATCACGACGTCCCGCACCGGGCGCCGGCCCAGCTCCAGGGCGTCGTGCAGCCGCTCGGCGGCCCGGTCGTCCAGGAGGCCCGCGTCGCCCGCGTCGGTGACCATCCGGGCCAGCTCGTCGTCCGAGAAGGTCGCCGCGACCTCGCCCTTGACCTCCACCCGCAACAGCTTGAGCAGGGTGTTGGCGAAGGCGTTGATCGCGAAGATCACCGGCCGCAGCGTCCGCGCGAGCGTCACCAGGGGCGGCCCGAGGAGCAGCGCGGAGCGCGTCGGCTCGGCGAGCGCGATGTTCTTCGGCACCATCTCGCCGAGCAGCATGTGCAGATACGTCGCCAGGGCCAGCGCGATCGCGAACGAGACCGTGGCGGCCACGCCGTGCGGCACGCCGATCGCGTTGAAGACCGGTTCGAGGAGGTGCTCGATGGCCGGCTCGGCGACGATGCCGAGGACCAGGGTGCAGAGCGTGATGCCGAGCTGCGCCGCCGCGAGCATCGCGGAGACGTGCTCCAGGCCCCAGATGACGCTGCGCGCCCGACGGTTCCCGGACTCGGCCAGGGGCTCGATCTGACTGCGGCGGACCGAGATCAGGGCGAACTCGGCGCCGACGAAGAAGGCGTTGACGACCAGCGTCAGCAGACCGATCAACAGCTGGATCGCGATCATCGGCCGGCCTCCCCGGACTCGTCCTCGGCGGGGTGCGCGGGGGCGTGCAGCAGCACGCGCGCGGCGCGCCGGCCCGAGGCGTCGACGACGTCGAGCCGCCAGCCGGCGAGCTCCACGCTGTCACCGGCGGTGGGGATGCGGCCGAGCTCCGTCGCGAGGACGCCCGCGAGCGTCTCGTACGGGCCGTCCGGCACCCGCAGGCCGATCGCGGCCAGCTGGTCCGTACGGGCGGCGCCGTCGGCGGACCACACCGCGCGCCCGTCCTCGTCCTCGCCCGCCTGCGCCAGGTCCGGCGTCTCGTGCGGGTCGTGCTCGTCGCGGACCTCGCCGACGACCTCCTCGACGATGTCCTCCAGGGTGACGACGCCGGCCGTGCCGCCGTACTCGTCGATGACGACGGCCATCGTCTGCTTGCCGGACAGCCGGTCGAGCAGCCGGTCCACGGTGAGCGTCTCGGGGACGAGCAGCGGCTCGCGGAGCATCTCGCCGATGCGGCGGCGGGGCCGCTCCTCGGCCGGTATCGCGAGCACGTCCTTGATGTGGGCGATGCCGACGACGGCGTCGAGGCTGCCCCGGTAGACGGGGAAGCGGGACAGGCCGGTCGCGCGGGTCGCGTTGGCGACGTCCTCGGCGGTGGCCTGCACGTCGAGGGCGGTGACCTGCACGCGGGGCGTCATCACGTTCTCCGCGTGCAGCTCCGCCAGGTTGAGCGTACGGACGAACAGCTCGGCCGTGTCCGCCTCCAGGGCGCCCTCCTTCGCGGAGTGCCGGGCGAGCGCCACCAGCTCCTGCGGGGAGCGCGCGGAGGCCAGCTCCTCGGTCGGCTCCAGGCCGAGGCGGCGCAGCATCCGGTTCGCGGTGTTGTTGAGGTGGCTGATGAACGGCTTGAAGGCGGCCGTGAACACGCGCTGCGGGGTGCCCACCACCTTCGCCACGGCGAGCGGCGAGGAGATCGCCCAGTTCTTGGGGACCAGCTCGCCGACGACCATCAGGACGACGGTCGACAGGGCGGTGCCCAGGACGAGGGCGACCGAGGAGGCCGTCGAGGGCGAGAGCCCGATGGACTCCAGGGGGCCGCTGATCAGCGCGGCGATCGAGGGCTCGGAGAGCATGCCGACGACCAGGTTGGTCACGGTGATGCCCAGCTGCGCGCCGGAGAGCTGGAAGGTGAGCGAGCGGACGGCCTTGAGGGCGCCCGCCGCACCCCGCTCGCCGCGCTCCACGGCGGCTTCGAGCTCGCCTCGCTCGACCGTGGTCAGGGAGAACTCGGCCGCGACGAACGCACCGCACGCGAGAGCGAGCAGCAGCGCCACCACGAGCAGAAGCACTTCGGTCATCGGTTCACCTCCGTCCCATGATCAGTCAGCGGGAGAGGGATCGCTCGATGTCGATGGTCGGAACCAGTGCTACTGGGGGGCTCGCCCATGGGCGGACGCTCACACCTTTCGGTCGTCGGAAGGAAACACCATGGTAAAGGGTCGGCAAAACGGCGTGGTGATCGCCCGGTGGTCAGCCTCCGAACGGCTTCACCCAGCGGCGCCACTGCTCCTGCCGCTCGTAGCCCGAGGCACCCCACGCGGCGTGCGCCGTCTCGTTCGCCACCAGGACCATCGCGTCCGCACGGCGCCCGCCGAGCGCGACGAAACGATCCTCCGCCGCGCGCAGGAGCGCGGTCGAGATGCCCTGCCGGCGGTGCGAGGGCAGCACGGCGAGCCGGTAGAGCGAGGCCCGCCAGCCGTCCCAGCCCGCGATCACGGACCCCACGATCCGCCCGTCGGGCAGCGTGGCCAGGAGCAGCGCCTCGGGATCGCGTTCCAGGAGCCGGGTCACCCCGTGGACGTCGTCCGAGATGGAGGTGCCCTCGGCGGACTCCCGCCAGAAGGCGAGGACGGCCTCCGCCTCGTCGGTCACGGCGGCGCGAATCTTCACATCGATCATGGCCGAATCCCATCAGGCGGTACGGCGGCCGTGCCAGGGATTATCGCCGGGCCGTGCCCAGGACACAGGGGGAGGACGGCAGCCGGGGGCCCTGCTCCGGAACGTCGAAGGCGCGGTACGAGACGAGGTCGAAACCGGCCTCCTCGATCGCCGCGAGCGGGGTGCGGGAGGTGTGGCAGCCACCGAACAGCAGCGGCCAGACCGTGCGGTCCAGACCCCGCTGCACCCGCGCGAGCCCCGGCGTGTCCGCCGCCCCGTGCTCGAGGAACCGCAGCTCGCCGCCGGGACGCAGCACCCGTCGCAGCTCGGCGAGGACCACCGGCACGTCCCGTACGGTGCACAGCACCAGCGAGGCCACCGCCGCGTCGAAGGCGCCGTCCGGCCCCGGCAGCGCCTCGGCGGTCCCCGGCAGCACGGTCACCGGGACGGCGGCCCGGCGCGCGGCCTCCTCGGCGAGCCCGCGCAGATGGGGCTCCGGCTCGACGGCCACGACCTCGGTGACCCCGGCCGGGTAGTACGCGAAGTTCAGGCCGTTCCCGGCGCCGATCTCGACGACCCGGCCGGAGAGCCCGGCGAGCAGCTCCGTCCGCAGGGCGCCGAGTCCGCCCCGCGCGTCGGCCGAGGCGCTCAACCGGGCGTAGAAGCGGGCGAACAGCGGATGGTGGACGCGAGGAGACGCGCCGGCGCGTGTCATGGGGACCACCTCACCCCGTCACGAAGCAGAACTCGTTGCCCTCCGGGTCCCGCATGACCTGGAAGGAGCCCTGCTCGTCGGTGACGAGCCCGCCGACCGCGACCGCCCCCAGCGGCAGCGCCTCCCCGGCCGCCCGCGCCGGATCCGCCACCTCCAGGTCGAGGTGGAGCCGGTTCTTCGCGGCCTTGCCCTCCGGCACCCGCTGGAAGGCGATCCGTACGAACTCCGGCGGATCCACGTACGACCAGTCGGCGCTCCGGTCGACGGGATCCCCGCCGAGGAGCCCGGCCCAGAAGCGGACGAGCGCCGCCGGGTCGGCGCAGTCGAAGACGATCTCCTGAACGTGTGCGCGCATGCCGTCAGCGTACGGAGAGCGGTGCCGCCTGCGCCTCCGCGAAAGCCCCGGCGTCCCAGGTGCCGCCGAGCTCCGGCGCCAGCCAGCCGCCCGCCGCCGCCCGGAACGCCGCCGGGTCGAGCGCCCCCGAACCCTCCGGTACGGCCCCGAGCAGCGGGGCGCCCGCCGCCTCCGGCAGGTCAGCGAGGTTGCAGCGCGCGGCCAGGTCCGGCGCGTCCGGCCAGCTGCCGACGACCACGCCCAGCTGCTCGATCCCGCGCGCCCGCAGCGCCTCCGCCGTCAGGGCCGTCGAGTTGAGCGTCCCCAGACCGGCCGGGGCCACCACCAGGACCGGCGCGCCGAGCAGCGCGGCGGCGTCGGCGAGCGTGCCGCCCTCCTCGTCGAAGCGGACGAGCAGCCCGCCCGCCCCCTCCACGAGCACCAGGTCGTGCTGCTCGGCCAGCTTCCGGGCGGCCTCGGCGACCTCCCCGGGCCCGACCGGCACGAGCCCGGCCCGGCGGGCGGCCGTCCCCGGGGCCAGCGGCTCCGGGAAACGGCCGAGCTCGGCGGAGGCCGCGGCGCCGGAGAGCCGCACGACCTCGTCGGCGTCGCCCTGGTCGTCGGGGCCGACGCCGGTCTGGGCGGGCTTCAGGACGGCGACGGAGCGTCCTGCGGTGGTGGCGACGGCGGCGACGGCGGCGGTGACGATGGTCTTGCCGATCTCCGTGCCGGTGCCGGTCACGACGATGACGGTCATGGGGTGTCCCTTTCTTGCGGGTGCGAGGTGCCGGTGGTGCGGGCGACGGTCAGCCCGCCGCCGCTGCCGCCCCCACCGCCGTGCAGATACGTGCCAGGTCCTCGTCTCCCGTCACGTACGGCGGCATCGTGTAGATGAGGTCGCGGAACGGGCGGAGCCAGACGCCCTCCCGTACCGCCGCGCGCGTCGCCGCCGTCATGTCGACGTCGTGGTCGAGCTGGACGACGCCGATCGCGCCGAGCACCCGCACCTCGCGGACCCCCGGGAGGGAGGCCGCGGGGGCGAGGCCGTCGCGCAGGCCCTGCTCGATCCGCTTGACCTCGGTCCGCCAGTCCTGGGAGAGGAGCAGGTCGATCGAGGCGAGGGCGACCGCCGAGGCGAGCGGGTTGCCCATGAAGGTCGGCCCGTGCGCGAGGACCGGGACCTCGCCGCGCGAGATCCCGTCGGCGACGCGGCTCGTGCAGAGCGTCGCCGCCATCGAGAGGTAGCCGCCGGTCAGGGCCTTGCCCACGCACATCACATCGGGGGAGACCCCGGCCTGGTCGGCGGCGAACAGCGTGCCCGTCCGCCCGAACCCGGTCGCGATCTCGTCGAACACGAGCAGCACGTCGTGCGCGTCGCAGGCCTCGCGCAGCACCCGCAGATACGCCGGATCGTGGAAGCGCATGCCGCCCGCGCCCTGCACGACCGGCTCGACGATCACGGCGGCGAGCTCGTGCGCGTGCTCGGCGATCGCGGTCCGCAGCAGCTCGGCGTACGACTCCTCGTAGGCGGCCGGCGGGGCGTCCGTGAACACCTGCCGCTGGAGCACCCCCGACCACAGCTCGTGCATGCCGCCCTGCGGGTCGCAGACGGACATCGGCTGCCAGGTGTCCCCGTGGTAGCCGCCGCGCCAGGTGAGGAGCCGCTGCTTCTCGGGGCGCCCGAGGGAACGCCAGTACTGGAGGCACATCTTGGCCGCGACCTCGACGGAGACCGAGCCCGAGTCGCTGAGGAAGACGTGCCGCAGCGGCTCCGGGGTGATCTCCACGAGCCGGGCGGCGAGCCGGACGGCCGGCTCGTGGGTGAGCCCGCCGAACATGACGTGGCTCATCTTCTCCAGCTGGCCGCGCACCGCCTCGTTGAGCACCGGGTGGTTGTAGCCGTGGACCGCCGACCACCACGAGGACATGCCGTCGATCAGCTCGCCTTGGCCCTCGGCGGGTTCGGCGAGCCGGAGCCGCACCCCGGACGCGGACGCGACGACCAGCGGCTCCGCACGGCCCGGCATGGGGCCGTACGGATGCCAGACGTGCGCCCGGTCCAGGGCGAGGAGTTCGTCGTTACGCATTCGGCGCGAGGTCCGTGCCGGCGCCCCGGCGGCGCACGGCCACCAGATCGGTGCGGGCCTCGTCGGCGGTGCGCGCCGGAGCCGCGGAGGGCGCCGCGTGACCGCCGCAGGGACCGCAGCCGCCGCCGTCCTCGGCGTGCGAGCCGCAGCCCGCGCCTTCCGCTTCCGCGGAGGAGCCGCACCCGGCGGAGGCCTTCGAGCCGCAGCCGCCCGTCGCGCCCGCCGCCGCGAGCGCGTCCGCGCGGTGCTTCGGCAGCGTGGTCGTCCCGGCGCCCTCCACCTCGAAGCCCGCGTCCGCGATCATGTCCAGGTCGGCCTGACCGGCCTGGCCCTCGCTGGTCAGGTAGTCGCCGAGGAAGATCGAGTTCGCGATGTGCAGCGCCAGCGGCTGCATCGTGCGCAGGTGCACCTCGCGGCCGCCCGCGATCCGCACCTCGACGTCGGGGCAGACGAACCGGACCATCGCGAGGATCCGCAGGCAGCGCTGCGGGGTGAGGTTCCACTCCTTGGCGAGCGGGGTGCCCTCGAAGGGGATCAGGAAGTTGACCGGCACCGAGTCGGAGTCGAGCTCGCGCAGCGCGTACACGACGTCGACCAGGTCCTCGTCGGTCTCGCCCATGCCCGCGATCAGACCCGAGCAGGCCGACAGACCGGCGGCGTGCGCCTTCTGCACGGTGTCCACCCGGTCCGCGTACGTGTGGGTCTTGGTGATCCCCCCGTACGTCGCCTCGGACGTGTTCAGGTTGTGGTTGTACGCGTCGGCGCCGGCCTCCCGCAGCCGCTCCGCCTGGCCGTCCGAGAGCAGACCGAGGCAGGCGCACACCTCGACGCCCTCGTTCTGCTCCTTGATCGCCTCGATCGTCTTCCCGACGCGCTCCACGTCCCGGTCCGTCGGACCGCGGCCGCTGGCCACCAGGCAGACCCGCTTGGCGCCGCCCGCGACACCCGCCGCCGCGGCCTGCGAGGCCTCGTCCGGCTTCAGCCAGGTGTACTTGAGGATCTCGGCCTTCGAGCCGAGCCGCTGCGAGCAGTACGAGCAGTCCTCGGGGCAGAGGCCGGACTTCAGGTTGACCAGGTAGTTGAGCTTCACCCGCCGCCCGAACCACTGACGGCGCACCTTGCCGGCGGCCGCCACCACATCGAGCAGTTCGTCGTCGGAGGTCGCCAGCACGGCGAGCGCTTCTTCACGGGTCGGCAGCTCGCGCCGCAGCCCCTTCTCCACCAGCGTGTTCAGCAGGTCCATAACCGCAGATCCTTGCCTACCGCCCGCCTCCGGGCCAAGGAGGATCCGAACAAACGGCTCCGAGAGAGGTGTGTGGATGACCACACCCCGGTCCCGGCGTCCTGCGGTTAGGGTCTGTGCGCTGCCTACAAAAGGATCGCCGCATGCCACGGGACGAGGACGCACGCGCCGAGGACGCGCGGGCCGAGGGCCCGCGCCGTACCGCCTTCGGCTGGACCGACGCCGAGGCGCGCCGCCGGGCCGAGGCCGGGCTCGTCCGGACGCTGCGGCCGCGGGCGGCCGAGTCGGACGTCCTGGACCTGGCGAGCAACGACTACCTCGGCCTCACCCGCCGCACCGAGGTCACCGAGGCGGCGGCCGAGGCGGCCCGGCGCTGGGGGGCCGGCTCCACCGGCTCGCGGCTCGTCACCGGCACCACCCGGCTGCACACCCGCCTGGAGCGCGAACTCGCCGATTTCTGCGGCTTCGAGGCGGCCCTCGTCTTCTCCTCCGGATACACCGCGAACCTCGCCGCGCTCACCGCGCTCGGCGGCCGGGACTCCCTGATCGTCTCCGACGCCTCCAACCACGCCTCGATCGTGGACGGTTGCCGCCTCGCGCGCGCCGAGGCCGTCGTCGTCCCGCACGCCGACCACGAGGCCGTCGCCAAGACCCTGGACGCGCACCCGGGACGGCGGGCCCTGGTCGTCAGCGACTCCGTCTTCTCCGTCGACGGCGACGAGGCCCCGCTCCCGGAGCTCGCCGACGCCTGCCGCGCGCACGGCGCCGGGCTCGTCGTCGACGACGCCCACGGCTTCGGCGTCCTCGGCGACGGCGGCCGGGGCGCCCTGCACGGGGCCGGGCTCGCGGGCGACGAGGACGTCGTCGCCACCCTCACGCTCTCCAAGTCCCTCGGCAGCCAGGGCGGTGCCGTCCTCGGCCCGGCCCGGGTGATCGAGCACCTGGTGAACGCGGCCCGCACCTTCATCTTCGACACCGGTCTCGCCCCGGCCGCCGCGGGCGGCGCGCTCGCGAGCCTGCGCCTGATCGCCGCCGAGCCGGGCCTCGCCGAGCGGGCCCGTACGGTCGCCACCACCCTGCACCGGCTGCTCACCGGGGCCGGCCTCACCGCGGCCCGGCCCGACGCGGCCGTCGTCTCGGTGCACGCGCCCTCCCCGGAGGCGGCGCTGCGCTGGGCGGCGGACTGCCGCGAACAGGGCCTGGCCGTGGGCTGCTTCCGGCCCCCGTCCGTCCCCGACGGCATCTCGCGGCTGCGGCTCACCGCCCGGGCCGATCTGACGGACGCGGAGATCGCGCGCGCCGTGGAAACGATCCTGCGGACCGCGCCGAAGGCATGACGGGCCGTCCGGAGGCCCAAGGGCGGTCACGGACGGCAGAGTTCACCGCTTCGGGCGACAGATGGGGACATATCTTGGTGGAACGCCTGCCGGGGCGGCACGATCGGTGGGACTCTGGCGCGAAGCGCGATCCGGGGTCGAAGCCCCGGCGGGAAAGGGACAGCGTCGCCATGGCAGACCACCAAGAAGCATCCGTCACGCTGCCGAGCGATCCCGCGTCGGTCCCCACGGCCCGGCGGTACGTCGCGGAGGTCCTCGACGGCTGGGGTCTCGACGAGGCCGGGGAGCTGACGGACGCGATCCGTCTGATGGTCTCCGAACTCGCCACCAACGCCGTCCTGCACACCTTCGGGCAGTCGCCCACGTTCACGGTCGACATCCGTCTCGAGCGCGAGGAGCGCCTCCACATCGGCGTCACCGACAGCCACCCGCGCTGGCCCCGTCGGCTCCCGGCGGCGGTCCAGCAGGACAACGGCCGGGGCATGGTGATCATCCGCTCCCTGGCGGCGGAGGCGGGCGGCCGCCTCTCGGTCACGCCGACCGAGGAGGGCGGCAAGACGGTCTGGATCACCCTCCCGTGGACGGCCGCCCCGGTCCCGATCCGTTAGGGCCCGCCTCAGCCGCTGTGCTGTGCGTACGAGGGCCAGGCGCCCTCGGCGAACTGGCGGGCCCAGTAGTACGGGTTCAGTTCGGCCAGGGTGCGGGTGTGCCAGCGGGTGGGGTCCTCGGGGTCCGGGACGCCCACCTCGACGTCGGGGCCCCACAGGGCGAGCCGTTCCTGGCAGATGCCGCACGGCGGCAGGACGACGAAGCGGCCGTCCTCCGGGGTGCGGAAGACGCAGACGGAGGCGGTGACCCGCCGGTCGAGGGTGTAGGCCTGGCAGTAGGCGCCGGTCTCCTGGCAGAGGGTCACGCCGGCGTTCATGTTGTCCAGCGCCACGCTGGTGAGGACGCGGCCGTCGTCCAGGTAGACCGCGGCGGCCCCGCCGGGCTCGTCCGGTGTCCAGCGCCTCTGGAGCTGGGCGACGGCGGCGTCGACAAGTGCTTGATCGAGTTTCATCGCGGCATCCTAGGAAGAAGGCCGTCGCGACGGTAGGGCCCGGTCGGGGGGTGCGGCGGCGCCACCGCACCCCCGACCGGTCAGTGCCCGGTGGGCGTCAGCGGACGCGTCCGTAGTAGACCTTCGACGTCCAGATCTTGTCGAGCTTCACCCAGGATCCCGTCTTGGGCGAGTGCCAGATCTTGCCGCTCCCGGCGTAGATGCCCACGTGGTAGACGTTCCCGCCGGAATGGAAGAAGACCAGGTCCCCCTTCTGTCTGCTGGACGCGGAGACGTGCCGGGTCTTGTTGTACTGCTGCTGCGCGGTGCGGGGCAGCGACTTGCCCGCCTTCTTGTACGCGTAGAGCGTCAGACCGGAGCAGTCGAACCTGGTGGGTCCGGCGCTCCCGTACCGGTACGGGGCTCCCTTCTTGGACGCGGCGACGCTCAGTGCCTTGTTCGCGTAGGTCGTCGCTGCCTGGGCCTCGGGTGCCGCACCTGGTGCGAGCAACGTGCCGCCGACGGCGGCGAGGGTGAGAGCCGAGACGGCTCCGGCCCGGGACAGCAGGGACGGGACGTGCATCTGCGCAGTCATGCGCAACCCTTCGTCAGCCGCCTGCGAAGGATGACCTGTCGGGTTCGGGCTGGCGAAGATGCCCGGCCGCGGCTGCGGCTTCACCCCAAGGGACGGCCCCGCTGCGGAAACAGCGCGTACGTCCCGTACTGCCTGGGTCCTCCACTCCTGCCGATCCACTCCTGTCGACCAGACGTCCGGGACAGCGGCAGGACTCGGCGTCCGCCCGGACCGCCCCGCCTCGGATGGCGGGGGCTTGTCGTCGACAGGGATCTTGACTCACACCCAGGGCGAAATCCGAGTTGAAACGGCGATATGTGAGGCTCCTCACGACTGATCCAATCGGGTGGACAGGGTGCTTTCGTGATCACTTGAGGCGGGGTCGACGAGCCCCGCACCAGGGGTGGAACGTCCCATTCCGCCAGATGCGTACACCTGTTGCGCAACTCACCCGGCACATATGTCGACTCGTCGACTACGCCGAACGAGGGAGCGATTCTGCGATCCGTGTCGGCCGACCGGACCTCGACACGACATGCCGGAATGTCAACTCGCGCGTGCGCGGGGGACGGTGACGCGGTCGGCGCGGCGCTCGCCGTCCAACACCCGCAGGGCGCGCGCCAGGGTGTCCGCGTGCACCTCGCTCTCGCCCCGCATATGCATGAGCGTCAGGGCCTCGCGCAGCGCCTCCGCGCGTCCCACCAGGGCCTGTGCCGCGCGCAGCGCCCCATAGGTATGCGTACCCCTGGATGGGTTGATCTTCCCCAGCAGGTCGACGACTTCGAGGTACGCGTCGATCAGCTCGCCCTCGGCCCGTGTCAGCGCGGGCAGCGGAGGCAGCTCGGGCACCACGGCCGGCTCACCGCGCCGCGCCGGCGTCGCGCCGGCTCGTGATCACGTGGTCCACGAGCCCGTACGCGACGGCCGCCGGTGCGTCCAGGACGGTGAGGCGGTCGATGTCGGCGTCGATCCGCTCCCGCCCCTGTCCGGTGTACTCGGTGAGCATCCCGGCGACCAGGGCGCGCAGCCGGAGCAGTTCGCGCGCGTGGATGTCGAGGTCGCTCGGCTGTCCCCGGAGGGGTTCGTCCATGGCGGGCTGACGGAGGGTGATCCGGGCGCCGGGCAGGACGAGCCGCTTGCCGGGGGTGCCGGCGGCGAGCAGGACGGCGGCGGTGGACCCGGCCTGGCCGAGGCAGGTGGTCTCCACGTCGCAGGAGAGCGTCCGCATCGTGTCGTGGATCGCGGTCATGGCGCTGATCGAGCCGCCGGGGGAGTTGATGTAGAGCGCGATGTCCTGGCCGGGGGCGGCGTGGTCGAGGTGCAGGAACTGGGCGATGACGTCGTTGGCCGAGGTCTCGTCGACGGGTGTGCCGAGGAAGACGATCCGGGATTCGAGGAGCTTCGCGTACGGGTCGAGGGTCCGGGTTCCGAAGCTGGTCCGCTCCGTGAACTCGGGCAGAACGTATCGGGCGTCCATGGCTGAGCACCTCCAGCAGCTGTCTGTAAAAAATGTACAGGACGTACAGGCCGTAAGATGAGGAGCATGACCTACGAGATCCCGGTGACGCAAGCGCGGGCTGAGCTCGCCGACCTCATCAACCGCGTCGTGTACGGCGGTGAGCGCGTCGTCGTCACCCGCCACGGGAAGCCGCTCGTCGCCCTGGTCTCCGCCGCTGACCTGGAACGACTGGAGGAGGCGGAGAAGCCCGCCGACGAGCAGGTGGTCAGCTCCCTCTCCGGGCTCCACCCGGTCGACTCCGCTCCCGGCGAACAGCGCCGCTTCGGCATCGCCGCCCACCACCAGGAGCCCGGCGCCTCCTGACGGGCGCACGCGAGCGAAAAGCCGCGCACCTCCGTCCGCTACAGCGGGGGTGCGCGGCCGTCTCGGGTACGGGCCTCAGCCCACCGGCACCGGAGCCGGCGCGGGGATCGCTTCCGCGGGGCGCCGCCGCGCCCCCAGCACGGTCGCGGTCAGGCCCGCCGCCGCCCAGAGGGAGAGGACGAGGAGCGGGCCGCCCGCCGCCGCGCCGTCGAAGGCGGAGACCGACCGGAGGGCCGAGCCCCCGGCGCCCGGCGGCAGCCACTGGCCGAGCGCGCCGATCCCCGTGGGCAGCAGCTCCGGCGCGCTCGACATCCCCGAGAACGCGTTGCCGAGCAGGATCGTCAGGGCGGCGCCGAGCCCGAAGCCGGGCTTGCCGAAGAGCGTGGCGAGCCCCGAGAAGGCCGAGCCGATCGCCAGGACGGTCAGGCCGAGGACCCCGGCCTCGGCCCACCAGTCGCCGGTCAGGGCGCCGAGCCAGCTGTCCGCGAGCGCCGCGCCCACGAGCCCCGCGAGCGCCGACGCGCCCACCAGGGCCGCGACCGCCCGGGCCCCGCGCAGACCGAGCAGGACGGTGGCGACCCCCGTGGCCGCCCCGACGAGGGCCAGGGGCAGCAGGCTCGCGCCGAGCACCGCGCCGCGCGGGTCGCCGGAGGGTGCGGCGACGACGTCCGTGACCGTGACGGGTGCCCCCGCCGGGGCCCCCGCGGTCACCGCCTCGCGCAGCAGCCCGGCCACGACGGGGCTCCCGGCGGAGGCGGTGAGGAGTTCCGTACCGCGCGGGGTGACGACCACGGCCCCGTAGACGTCGCGGTCCTCGATCGCGGCCCGGGCGGCGCCGGCGTCCGCGTAACGGTGGATCTCGAAGGCCCCCTCGTGCCGTCCGAGCCGTCGCTCGACCGCGTCGGCCGCGGCGGCGGGCCCGGCCACGCCGATCGGGAGGTCGCGGGGCGCGATGCGCGCGGCGGGCCAGGCGAAGACCGTGAGGACGAGGGCGGCGACGACCGGTATCAGGAGGAGCACCGCGAGGGTTCTGCGCCCCGCGGCGGCCGGGGGAGTGGCCGAGGGGGCGGTGGCGGCGGGCATGACGGCCTCGATTCAAAGAGAAGGATCGTTCGTTTTACTTGGGGGCCTCAGCGTGCGCCGCCGCTCGGAAGTTGTCAAGAATGAACATTCGTTTTAGGTTCTGGTCATGGCACGTGTCTCCCAGGAACACCTCGACGCCCGCCGCCGCCAGATCCTCGACGGCGCCGCGCGCTGCTTCGCCCGCAACGGCTTCCACGCCACGTCCATGCAGGACGTGCTCGCCGAGGTGGGGCTGTCCGCGGGTGCGGTCTACCGCTACTTCCGCGGCAAGGAGGAGCTGATCGCGGCCATCGCGACCGAGGCCTTCGCCTCGATCCGGGGCGCCTTCGAGGAGGCCTCCCGCGCCACGCCGCCGCCCACCCCCGACGTCCTCCTCGGCGCGGTGCTCCGGCTCTTCCTGGAGGAGCGGATCGAGGGCGCCGACCGGCAGGCCTTCGCGCGCCTGATCATCCAGGTCTGGACGGAGACGCTCCGCAACGAGCGGCTGGCGGAGACCCTGGAGGAGGGCTACCGGGGCATGCTGGCCGTCTGGACGAAGCTGGTCGCCGCCTATCGCGAGAACGGCCTCCTGCGCGCCGACGTCCCTTCCGACCATGTGGCACGCACCCTCATCGCCACCGCCCAGGGCTTCATCGCCCAGCAGGCCCTCTTCGGCGACGTGTCCGTCGAGGTCCTGGAGGACGGTCTGCGCGGCCTGATGTCGATGCCCGCGCCCGGGGAACCCCGGTCGATCCGATGATCATGGGAACGCAAAGCCGGAGTTAACGAGCCGGAAAAACTTCCGCCCTAACGTGCAATGTCTGGCCGTGTACCGCATCTCCGCAGTTCAACAGAGTGTTGACGGTCGGTAGGGTCCGCAGCTGTCCGGGTCCCGTCCCGGTCGACGACTGTGAGGTGGAAGAGTGCAACTGAGCCCGCACGAGCAGGAGCGCCTGCTCATCCATGTGGCGGCCGACGTGGCCGAGAAGCGCCGGGCCCGCGGTGTGCGGCTCAACCACCCCGAGGCCGTCGCGCTCATCACCTCCCACATCCTGGAAGGCGCCCGGGACGGCCGTACCGTCGCCGAGCTGATGGCCTCCGGACGCAAGGTGCTCACCCGCGAGGAGGTCATGGACGGCATCCCGGAGATGATCCACGACGTCCAGGTCGAGGCCACCTTCCCGGACGGCACCAAGCTCGTCACCGTCCACGACCCCATCGTCTGACGGGCGGCCGCCGATGATCCCCGGAGAGATCCTGTACGCGGACGGGCCCGTCGCCCTCAACGAGGGGCGCCCCGTCACCCGCCTGACCGTCCTCAACGCCGCCGACCGGCCCGTCCAGGTCGGCTCCCACTACCACTTCGCCGAGGTCAACCCCGGCCTGGACTTCGACCGCGCCGCCGCCCGCGGCAAGCGGCTGCACATCGCCGCCGGGACCGCCGTCCGCTTCGAGCCCGGCATCCCCGTCGAGGTCGAGCTCGTCCCGATCGCGGGCCGCCGGATCGTGCCCGGCCTGCGCGGCGAGACCGCCGGACCCCTCGACAGCACAGAGACGAAGGACGGCGACCGTGCCTGACCTCCACCGCGCCGTCTACGCCGACCTCTTCGGCCCCACCACCGGCGACCGCATCCGCCTCGCCGACACCGACCTCCTCGTGGAGATCGAGGAGGACCGCTGCGGCGGCCCCGGCCGCGCCGGCGAGGAAGCCGTCTTCGGCGGAGGCAAGGTCGTCCGCGAGTCCATGGGCCAGGCCCGCACCACCCGTGCCGAGGGCGCCCCGGACACCGTCATCACCGGCGCCGTCGTCATCGACCACTGGGGCGTCGTCAAGGCGGACATCGGCATCCGGGACGGCCGGATCACCGCCCTCGGCAAGGCCGGCAACCCCGACACCATGGACGGGGTCCACCCCGACCTCGTCATCGGCCCCGAGACCGAGATCATCGTCGGCAACGGCCGCATCGTCACCGCCGGCGCCGTCGACACCCACGTCCACTTCATCTCGCCGACCGTCGTCGAGCAGGCCCTCGCCACCGGTGTGACCACCCTCGTCGGCGGCGGCACCGGACCGGCCGAGGGCACCAAGGCGACCACGATCACGCCCGGCCCCTGGCACATGGCCCGGATGTTCGAGGCCCTGGACACCTTCCCCGTCAACATCGGCCTGCTCGGCAAGGGCAACACGACGTCCCGGGAGGCGATGCACTCCCAGCTGCGCGGCGGAGCCCTCGGCTTCAAGATCCACGAGGACTGGGGCGCCACCCCCGCCGTCATCGACGCCTGCCTGAGCGTCTGCGAGGAGACCGGCGCCCAGCTCGCCATCCACACCGACACCCTGAACGAGGCGGGCTTCGTCGACGACACCCTCGCCGCCATCGCGGGCCGCACGATCCACGCGTACCACACGGAAGGCGCCGGAGGCGGGCACGCCCCCGACATCATCACCGTCGTCTCCGAGCCGTACGTCCTGCCCAGCTCCACCAACCCGACCCGGCCGCACACCGTCAACACCATCGAGGAACACCTCGACATGCTGATGGTCTGCCACCACCTCAACCCGGCCGTCCCCGAGGACCTCGCCTTCGCGGAGTCCCGCATCCGGCCCTCCACCATCGCCGCCGAGGACGTCCTCCACGACCTGGGCGCCATCTCGATCATCTCCTCCGACTCCCAGGCCATGGGCCGGATCGGCGAGGTGATCATGCGGACCTGGCAGACCGCCCACGTCATGAAGAAGCGGCGCGGCGCCCTGCCCGGCGACGGGGCCGCCGACAACCACCGGGCCCGCCGCTACGTCGCCAAGTACACGATCAACCCGGCCGTCGCCCAGGGCATGGACCACCTCATCGGCTCGGTCGAGCCCGGCAAGCTCGCCGACCTGGTCCTCTGGGAGCCCGCCTTCTTCGGCGTGAAGCCGCTCGTCGTCGTCAAGGGCGGCCAGATCGCGTACGCGCAGATGGGCGACGCCAACGCCTCCATCCCCACGCCCCAGCCGGTCCTGCCCCGCCCGATGTTCGGCGCGCTCGGCCGTGCCGCCGCGGCCGGCTCGGTCAACTTCGTCGCCCAGGCGGCGATCGAGGACGACCTGCCCCGGAAGCTCGGCCTGCACAAGGAGTTCGCCGCCATCGGCTCCACCCGGCGGGTCACCAAGGCCGACATGCGCGAGAACGACGCCCTGCCCCGGGTCGAGGTCGACGCCGACACCTTCTCGGTGACCATCGACGGCGAGACGGTCGAACCGGCCCCCGCCGCCGAACTTCCCATGGCCCAGCGCTACTTCCTCTTCTGATGTCGCGCTCCGCTCTCCTCGTGCTCGCCGACGGGCGCTTCCCCGCCGGCGGGCACGCCCACTCGGGCGGCGCCGAGGCCGCCGTCAAGGCCGGCCGCATCAAGGACGCCGCCGACCTGGAGGCCTTCTGCCGGGGCCGCCTGCACACCACGGGCCTGACCTCGGCGGCGCTCGCCGCCGGGGCCGCGCACGGACTCGACCCGTACGAGCTCGACGCGGCGGCCGACGCCCGTACCCCCTCGGCGGCCCTGCGCGCCGCGGCCCGCAGGCTCGGCCGCCAGCTGATGCGGGCCGCCCGCGCCACCTGGCCGAGCCCCGAACTCGACGCGCTCGCCGCCGCGTTCCCGCGCGGCGCCCACCAGCCCGTCGTCCTCGGCACCGCCGCGCGCGCCGCCGGACTCGGTCCCGAGGACGCGGCGCACTGCGTCGCGTACGAGACGGTCGGCGGCCCGGCGACCGCGGCCGTCCGCCTCCTCAGCCTCGACCCCTACCGGGCCACCGCCGTCCTCGCCCGCCTCGCGCCCGAGATGGACCAGGTCGCCGAACGCGCCGCCGCGGCCGCCCGGCAGGGCGTCGACGCCCTGCCCGCCGCCTCCGCGCCGCTGCTCGACCTCACCGCCGAACAGCACGCGGCCTGGCCCGTCCGCCTCTTCGCGTCGTAGCACGCAGAACCCCAGGAGCCCCCCCATGCACCTCGACCACGCCCACACCCACCACGGCGCCGTCTCCGCCGACGCCCACCGGCCCGACGGCACCCGCCGCGCCCTGCGCATCGGGCTCGGCGGACCCGTCGGCTCCGGGAAGACCGCCACCGTCGCCGCCCTCTGCCGGGAGCTGCGCGACACCCTCTCCCTCGCCGTCGTCACCAACGACATCTACACCCGCGAGGACGCCGAGTTCCTCCTCCGCAACGCCGTCCTGCCGCCCGAGCGCATCCAGGCCGTGGAGACCGGTGCCTGCCCGCACACCGCCATCCGCGACGACATCTCCGCCAACCTCGAAGCCGTCGAGGAACTCGAGGACACCGTGGGGCCGCTCGACCTGATCCTCGTCGAGTCCGGCGGCGACAACCTCACCGCCACCTTCTCCAAGGGCCTCGTCGACGCCCAGATCTTCGTCATCGACGTGGCCGGCGGCGACGACATCCCCCGCAAGGGCGGGCCCGGCGTCACCACCGCCGACCTCCTCGTCGTCAACAAGACCGACCTCGCCCCGTACGTCGGCTCCGACCTGGACCGGATGGCCCGCGACGCGAAGGAGCAGCGCGGCGAACTGCCCGTCGCCTTCACCTCCCTGCGCGGCGAGAACGGCGTCGCACCCGTCGCCGACTGGGTCCGGGCACAGCTCGCGGCGTGGACCGCGTGAGCCTGCGCGCCACCGCCCGGATCGCGGCCGACGCCGACGGGGGACTGCCGCTCCTGGTGAGCGACGGCCCCCTCGCCCTGCGCCGCACCCGGGCCGCCGGACCGTACACCCGGGTCACCGTCGTCGGGGCGATGAGCGCCCCGCTCGGCGGGGACCGGCTCGCGATCGAGACCGAGGTACGGGACGGGGCCCGGCTCCTGGTCGACTCGGCCGCCGCCACCCTGGCCCTGCCCGGCCGGAGCGCCGAACCCGCCGCGTACGACGTGAGGATCTCCGTCGGCGAGGAAGGGGTGCTCCACTGGCTGCCCGAGCAGCTCGTCTCCGCGGCCGGCTCGCACCTGCGGATGCGCACCACCGTCGACCTCGCGCCCACGGCACGGCTCGTCCTCCGCGAGGAGCAGGTCCTCGGCCGGCACGGTGAGGGGCCCGGCACCCTCACCACCCGCCTCACCGTCCGCCGCGCCGGCCGCCCCCTGTTCGACCAGGAACTGGCCTTCGGGCCCGGCGCGCCCGGGGGCTGGGACGGCGGCGCGGTCCTCGGTGGCCACCGGGCGACCGGCCAACTCCTCGTCGTCGACCCGGCGTTCGAGAAGGAGCCGGTGGAGGCGCGGCTGTACGGAGAGAACGCGGTGGTCAGTCCGCTCGCGGGGCCCGCCGCGCTCGTCACCGCCGTCGCGCCGGACGCGCTCGCGCTGCGCCGGCTCCTCGACGAAGCCCTGTCCGTGTTCGCCCCGTTCTGACCGTCTCCGATCGTTCACCGCTCAGCGGTACACCTGTCACCGGTTATTGGTTAGGTAAAGAAACACGTGTACGACCTTTCGTCCGGAGCCCCGGAAACGAAAGGATCCCCCGGACACACAGACTCCTTCTGGGGGAGGACCATTGAGACGCACAGCAGTGCTCGGCTCGGCCGGCACTCTGATAGCGGGCACGCTCATGGCGACCGCGCTCGCGGCGCCGACGGCCGGTGCCGTCACCGGTCAGGACCGTGACGACGAGGCGCGCGGCGCGACCGTCGCCGCCGCCGAGGCCGCGAAGGCCGGCATCGACTGGCAGGACTGCCCGGCCGACTGGGGCTTCGCCAAGCCCATCCAGTGCGGCTGGGTCACCGTCCCGGTCGACTACGCCAAGCCCCACGGCAAGAAGATCAAGCTCGCGGTGGACCGCGCCGTGTCCACCGGCACCCCGGCCGAGCGCCAGGGCGCGCTGCTCTACAACCCGGGCGGCCCCGGCGGTTCCGGCCTGCGCTTCCCGCGCCGGGTCACCACCAAGAGCCCGCTCTGGGTGAACACCGCGAAGGCGTACGACTTCGTGGGCTTCGACCCGCGCGGTGTCGGCCACTCGGCGCCCATCTCCTGCGTCGACCCGACCGACTTCGTCAAGGGCCCGAAGCTCGACCCGGTCCCGGACAGCGAGGCGGACAAGCTCGCCCAGCGCAAGCTGGCCGCCGAGTACGCCAAGGGCTGCGCCGAGAAGAGCGGCGACATGCTGCCCTACATGACGACGCGCAACACCGCCCGTGACCTCGACGTCATCCGGGCCGCGCTCGGCGAGAAGAAGCTCAACTTCATCGGCGTCTCCTACGGCACCTACCTGGGCGCCGTCTACGGCACGCTGTACCCGAACCACGTGCGCCGCATGATCGTCGACAGCGTGGTCAACCCGGCGAAGAGCAACATCTGGTACCAGGCCAACCTGGAGCAGGACATCGCCTTCGAGGGTCGCCTCAAGGACTGGATGAACTGGGTCGCCCAGAACGACGCCACCTACCACCTCGGCGACACCCTGGAGAAGGTCCAGCAGCAGTGGGTGACCCTGCGTGCCGCCGCGAAGAAGGAGCCCCTCGGCGGCAAGGTCGGTCCGGCCGAGCTCATCGGCTTCTTCCAGAGCGCGCCGTACTACGACTCCTCGTGGGTCCCGGTCGCCGAGGCCTGGAGCGCCTACGCCGCGGGTGACCCGCAGCCGCTGATCGACGGTGCCGCCGCGGACCTCACGGACACCGCCGGCAACATCGCGTCGGAGAACGGCAACGCGGTCTACACCGCCGTCGAGTGCGCCGACTCGGCGTGGCCGACGAACTGGAACCGGTGGGACCGGGACAACTCGGCCCTCCACGAGCAGTACCCGTTCATGACCTGGGCGAACGCCTGGATGAACCTGCCGTGCGCCACCTGGTCCGCGCCGCAGCAGAAGCCGACCCAGGTCAAGACCGGCAAGGGCCTCCCGCCGGTGCTCATCGTCCAGTCCGAGCGTGACGCGGCGACGCCGTACGCCGGCGCGGTCGAGCTGCACAAGCGCTTCAAGGGCTCGCGTCTCATCACCGAGAAGAACGCGGGTTCGCACGGCGTCACCGGTCTGGTGAACCCGTGCATCAACCCGCGGGTCGAGACGTACCTGCTCACCGGTGAGGTGGACAGCCAGGACGTGACGTGCGAGCCGCACGCCACGCCCAAGCCGTAACACCCGCACGGCGTAGAAAGAGGGGCGGTCGCCACAGGGCGGCCGCCCCTCCGCGCGTGTGCCTCAACGCGAGGCGAGCCAGGCGTCCTCGGCCGCGTAGTCGAACCAGTCCTGCCCGTACTTGGCGAGGTTGGGGAAGGCCTCCAGCCACCCCCGGCCCGCGAGCCGCCCCGCCAGCCACTCCACCGTCGCCGGCAGCGACTCCGCGTACCCCACCACCGGCCGGTAGCCCAACTCGCGCTCCGCCGCCGTCATGTCGTACACGATCGGCGCGTCCAGACCCCAGGGCGTCTCGCCCACGACGCCCACCGGCGGCGGCCCGTCCACGAGCACCAGCTCGCTCTCCACGCCCACGACCGCGTCCACCGCCGCGGAGATCTCCGCGACCGTCGGCACCTCCCCGTCGGCGGCGTTCAGCACCCGCGTGCCCGGCTTCGCCGCCGCGAGCCGGATCAGCTCGGCCAGATTCTCCACGCCCGCCGGGTGGAACCGCGACAGGCCGTTGTACGCGAGCACCCGCACCGGCCTCCGGTCGAGCGCCCGCTTCACGAAGAACAGCTCGCGCGGCGACCGGCAGTGCGGCCCGTGGATCGCGCCCGCCCGCAGCAGCGTCGTCGGCAGCAGCTCCCCGGCCGCCGTCAGCGCCTGCTCCAGGGCGATCTTCCGGGTGCCGTACGTGCCGTCGCCCGGGGCCACCGTCGCCAGCGACTCCGGGATCGGCACCGGATAGCGCGGGAAGCCGTCCGGCCGGTCCTGGGTGTCGAAGCTGCGGCCCCGCTCGTCCTCGTACACCGCCCCGCTGGAGATCACCACCGCCGAGCCGATCCGGTCCGCGAGCCCGGTCAACTGGGCGGCGTGCCCGGCGTCGTACGCCACCATGTCCACCAGGACGTCGGTCCCCTCGCCGAGCGCCGACGCCAGCGCGCCCTCCTCGTTCCGGTCGAGCCCCACCGACCGGACCTCCTCAGGCCACCCCTCGTCCCCGCCACCGCCCCGCGAGGCGGCCGTCACCTCCCAGCCGTCCGCCACGAGCGCCCGCACGGCCGCCCGCCCCACCTGTCCCGTCGCACCCAGCACGAACGCGTTTCCCTTGGTCATGCAAGGGACGCTAGGGGTGCGCCGGGCGGCGGCCCAGGGGATTGCGCCGTGCGCGGATCCGCTCTCGGCGCACTCTCCCGCGCCCGGACCGGGCATACGTGATCATGACCGGCATGGACGCCCGATTCCTTGCCATCAGCGAGCTGACCGAGACCCCGTCCGTGGCGGTCGTCGTCGACGTCATGCGCGCCTACACCGTGGCCGCCTGGGTCTTCGCCCAGGGGGCCGAGAAGATCGTGCTCGCCGAGTCGCTCGACGACGCCCTGGCGCTCAAGGCCCGCCATCCGGACTGGGTGGCCCTCAAGGACGGTCCGCCCGCACCCGGGTTCGACCTGGTCAACTCGCCGGGCGTGCTGCGCTCCGCCGACCTCGCCGGACGGACCGTCGTGCAGAAGACCACGGCGGGGACGGTCGGCGCCCTCGCGGTCAAGGACGCGTCGCTGGTGCTGTGCGCCGGCTTCGTGGTGGCGGAGGCGACGGCCCGGCTCCTGCGGACACACGGGAGCGACACCGTCACCTTCGTGGTCACCGGCGAGGACGGGCGCGCCGACGAGGACCTGGCGTGCGCTCAGTACATCGCCCGGAGGGCCACCGGGACCGGGACGGACGCCGCCGACTTCCTCCGCCGCGCCGCAGGATCGCGCGCCGCCGCCGAACTGACGCGGGGGATGCGCGAGGGAGCCCATCCCGACGACGTCGCGCTCTGCCTGGAGGTCGACCGGTTCCCCTTCGCCATGGTGGCGAGCCCGGAGGACTCGCTCATGGTGCTGCGTCCGCACGTGCTGCCTTGACCACCGCCGCGTACTCGTCCACGTACTCCTGGCCCGACAGACGCAGGATCTCGTACATGATCTCGTCCGTCACCGCGCGGACCACGGCCTTCTCGCCCGCCGACCCCGCGAAGCGGGAGAAGTCCAGCGGCTCCCCGAAGCGGATGGTGACCCGGCGGATCCTCGGGACGACCTTTCCCGGCGGCTGGATCTCGAAGGTCCCCACCATCGCGCAGGGCACCACCGGCACCCCGGCCGTCAGGGCCATCACCGCCACCCCCACCTTGCCCTTGTACAGCCGTCCGTCGTGCGAACGCGTCCCCTCGGGGTAGATCCCGAGGAGCTCGCCGCGGCCGAGGACGCCGAGACCCTCGCGGATCGCCGCCTGGCCGGCCTCCTTCCCCGACCGGTCCACCGGGATCTGCCCGGCGGCGCGGAAGAAGGCGGCCGTGAGCCGGCCCTTGAGACCCGGGCCCGTGAAGTACTCCTGCTTCGCGAGGAAGGTGATCCGCCGGTCCAGGACCACGGGCATCAGGAAGTGGTCGGAGAAGGAGAGGTGATTGCCCGCGACGATCGCGGCTCCCTCCTCCGGGATGTGTTCGAGTCCTTCGATCCGCGGCCGGAACAGCAGCTTGAGGAGCGGCCCGATCAGGACGTACTTCATCAGCCGGTAGAACACCGAGACCCCCGTTCGTCGTCCGTCACGCCCCGTTGTATCCCCGCGCGGGCCCGTGGTCCACTGGTGGGGGAGCGTCACATGACAGGCGAGCGCAGGGCCACGACACCCTCCGGGCGCCCCGGTCGCGTCCTCACCGCGCTGCTGTGCGCGCTGACGGCGGCCGGGCTGTACGGCTGCTCCGGCTCGGGTCCCTCGGAGCCGAGCCCCACGCCGACGCCCACGCCGACGACCGCGCCCGCCACCCCGCCCACCGGCGTCTCGCCCTTCACCGGGCTTCCCGCGAAGCCCGCCCCCGTCCTCGCCGTCAAGCTCGACAACGTGCCTGCGGCCCGCCCCCACACCGGGCTCGGCAAGGCCGACCTCGTCTACGTCGAACAGGTCGAGGGCGGAGTCACCCGGCTCATGGCCGTCTACTCCTCCCACCTCCCCGACCTCACCGGCCCCGTCCGCAGCGCCCGCGAGTCCGACATCGCCCTCCTCGGCGACTTCGGCCACCCGGTCCTCGCCTACTCCGGCGCCCAGTCCGCCCTGACCCCGCTCCTCCGGGCCGCACCGCTCCACCTCGTCACCGAGGGCACCACACCCCAGGCCTTCCTGCGCTCACCGGACCGGCCCGCCCCGCACAACCTCTACCTGCGCCCCGGCCGCGCCCTCGCCGCCGCCCCGGGGGCCGACGAGCCCCACGACATCGGCTTCCGCTTCGGGCCCGACCCGGCCGGCGGCACCCCCGTCACGACCTCGACCGTCCGCTACCCGGCCGCCCGCTACTCCTTCACCTGGTCCGCCGCCGACCGGGCCTGGCGGGTGGCCATGGACGGCCGCGAGGCCCGCGCCACCGACACGGGCCCGCTCACCCCGGAGACGGTCGTCGTCCAGCGCGTGACGATCCGCCCCTCCCGGTTCCACGACCGCTTCGGCTCGGTCTCCCCGTACAGCGAGACCGTCGGCAGCGGCACCGCGCTCGTCCTGCGCGACGGCCGCGCCCACGAGGCCCGGTGGTCCCGCCCCTCGGCCTCCTCCGGCACCACCTTCACCACCCCGGACGGAGCGCCCCTGCCCTTCGCGCCGGGCCAGGTCTGGATCGTCCTGGCCCCGCGCGGCTAGGACCTCAGGACGCCTCGGGGTCCGGCGGGCGGGGCCGAGGAGCGGGAGGTACGGTGCTGTCCGCCGCCGCCATCCCGATCGTCACCACGACCAGCACCACCAGGCCGAACCAGAGCCAGCCGCTGCTGCCGAGCGCCACCGTGTAGGCCGTCGTCAGCAGCAGCGCCGCGCAGGTCAGCACCGTCATCGTCTTCGTGGGACCGGACATCAGCCCGCCTCCTCCCGACCGGGGCCGCGGAAGCCGTCCGTCCCATCGTGGCCCCGCGAGAGGGGCGCGCGCTACTCCCCGGACGCTCCGGCGTGCGCCGGAACGCGAACCGGGCCCGGCGCCGTGAGCGGCACCGGGCCCGGAAGGGGACCGTGGATCCAAAATCCTGGATTCGGATCCAAAATCCTGGGTTCGGATCCAACATCCTGGATCCAACATCCTGGATCCGGGATGTTGGATCCGAAGGTCAGCGACTCCGCGTCTGCAGGCTCGCCAGATACGCGTTGTACGCCTCCAGCTCCTTGTCGCCGTCCCGGTCGGCGGCCCGGTCCTTGCGGACGGCCTGCCGCTGCTCGGAGTGGTACCACTGGTAGACCAGCGCGATCAGCACGAGCACGGACGGGATCTCGCTGAACGCCCAGGCGATGCCGCCCGCCGCGTTCTGGTCGGCGAGGGCGTCGATCCCGAGGGAGGCGGGCGGGTTCTTGTACGACTCCACCAGCGGCTGGGTCGCCATCATCATCGCGATGCCGAAGAACGCGTGGAACGGCATGCCCGCGAACAGCTCCAGCATCCGCATCACGTACCCCGGCCGGTGCGGGCCAGGGTCCACGCCCATGATCGGCCAGAAGAAGACCAGGCCCACCATCAGGAAGTGCACCATCATGCCGATGTGACCGGCCTTCGAGCCCATCAGGAAGTCGAAGAGCGGGGAGAAGTACAGCGCGTACAGGCTCGCGATGAACATGGAGATGGTGAACACCGGGTGCGTGATCACCTTCATGTACCGGCTGTGCAGCAGCTTCAGGAGCAGCTCGCGCGGCCCCGTCGAGCCCCGGCCCGCCACCGGCAGCGCCCGCAGCGCGAGGGTCACCGGCGCGCCGAGCAGCAGCAGGATCGGCGACAGCATGGAGATCACCATGTGCTGCACCATGTGCACGCTGAACATGACCATGCCGTAGTCGTTGAGCTTGGTGCACATCACCAGGGCGATGGTCAGCACGCCGACGGTGAAGAACACCGTCCGGCTGATCGGCCACGCGTCACCGCGCCGCCGCAGCCGCACCACTCCCCAGCCGTACAGACCGAGTGCCGTCAGGCATCCGATCAGGAAGAAGAGGTCGGGGGAGAACTCCAGGCCCCGCCCCAGCGTGAACGGCGGCAGATCCATCGTCATGCCGTGCCCGCTGTGATCCATCCGTACACTCCTGGAGCCCGATTCGCGCTTGTTGTCCGCACCAGACTAGAACCGCCCCCGGCCGCGACTGCGACCGGGGGCGGTTGTGACGTACGGGAGTCGTCAGAGCACGCACTCCGCCTCGTCGTACCGGTCGGCCGGGACCGTCTTGAGGGTCTCCACGGCCTGGGCCAGCGGAACCATCGTGATCTCCGTGCCGCGCAGCGCCGTCAGCATGCCGAACTCGCCGCGGTGCGCCGCCTCCACGGCGTGCCAGCCGAAGCGGGTCGCGAGGACGCGGTCGTACGCGGTGGGGGTGCCGCCGCGCTGGACGTGGCCGAGGATGACCGGGCGGGCCTCCTTGCCGAGGCGCCGCTCCAGCTCGGCGGAGAGCTGGTTGGCGATGCCGGTGAAGCGCTCGTGGCCGTAGATGTCGGTGCCGGCGGTCTTGAAGTCCATCGAGCCCTCGCGCGGCTTCGCGCCCTCGGCGACGACCACGATCGCGAACCGCTTGCCGGCCTCGAAGCGCGCGCCGACCCGGGAGGTCAGCTCGTCCATGTCGAAGGGGCGCTCGGGGACGACCACGGCGTGCGCGCCGGCGGCCATGCCGGAGTGCAGTGCTATCCAGCCGGTGTGGCGGCCCATGACCTCGACGACCAGGACCCGCTGGTGCGACTCGGCGGTGGTCTTCAGCCGGTCGAGGGCCTCGGTGGCGACGGTGACGGCCGTGTCGAAGCCGAAGGTGACGTCGGTGGAGGCGATGTCGTTGTCGATCGTCTTCGGGACGCCGACGATCGGGAGCCCCGCCTCGGAGAGCAGGTTCGCCGCCTTCAGGGTGCCCTCGCCGCCGATCGGGATGATCGCGTCGAGGCCGAGGTCGGCGACGTGGCCCTTGGCCCGCTCGACGCCGTCCACGAGGTGCGCGGGCTGGACCCGCGAGGAGCCGAGGATGGTGCCGCCCCGGGCCAGGATGCCGCCCACCGCGTCGAGGTCGAGCTTGCGGTAGTCGCACTCCAGGAGGCCCTTCCACCCGTCGTGGAAGCCGATGACCTCGTCGCCGTGGTCGACGACGGCGCGGTGGACGACGGAACGGATGACAGCGTTCAGACCGGGGCAGTCTCCGCCGGAGGTGAGTACGCCAATGCGCATAGCCCAAAAACCTTTGCAACGTGGGCCGACTCCCGGACCACGTCGTCCGGCTGGATCCCCGCCACCCTATCGCCGCAGGGTGGCGGGGCCGAACCGGATGTCCGCACAGTGGACAACGTACGTTCGTACGAGGGACCAACGGCGGTGCCCGGGCTGACTCAGGCGGGCTGGCTCGCCGCCGCGATGCGCTCGGCGCGCAGCGCCTCGTACCAGCGGTCGTCGGTCGGCGGCAGCGCGTTCACGTCGAGGGCCAGCTTCAGGAGCAGGTCCGCGATCTGCGGGTTCCGCGCCATGACGGGGCCGTGCATGTACGTGCCGAAGACGGTGTCGTTGTACGCGCCCTCGGTGCCGTCGCCGGTCCCGTTGCCGTTGCCGTAGACGGTGCGGGCGAACGGCCGGGCCGTCGGGCCGAGGTGGGTGATGCCCTGGTGGTTCTCGAAACCGGTCAGCTGGGGGAGGCCCAGGCGCGGGTCGATGTCCGCGAGGACGTCGCCGACGCAGCGGGCGCCCTCGCCGCGGGTCGAGATCACGTCGATGAGTCCGAGGCCGGGCTCGCGCTCGCCGAGGTCGTTGATGAACTCGTGGCCCAGGATCTGGTACCCGGCGCAGACCGAGAAGATGATCGCGCCGTTGGAGGCGGCCCGGCTCAGGCCGCCGTCCCGCCGCAGCCGCTCGGCCGCGAGCCGCTGCGGACGGTCCTCGCCGCCGCCGATCAGGTAGATGTCGCCCGAGGTGGGGACGGGCTGGTCGCTGCGGACGTCGACGCGCTCGACGCTGAGGCCGCGCTGTTCGGCGCGGCGCTGGACGACGAGGGCGTTGCCCTGGTCGCCGTAGGTGCTGAGCAGGTCCGGGTAGACCCAGACCAGGCGCAGGCTGCTGTCACTCATGCTGCAAGTCCTCTACGGGTCAGTTGCCGACGCGGCGGCGGACGTCCTGGAAGGCGGTGTAGTTGGCGATCAGCTCGATCTGCCCGGGCGGGGCCATCGCGACGGCCTCGTCGAGGGTCTCGCAGACGCGGAAGTCCACGCCCGCGACCTCCAGGCGGACCGCGAGGTCCAGCTTCCGGTCGCCGATCACCATGATCGGGTGGCCGGCGAGCCGGCCGTAGTCCACGTCCCACAGCCAGGAGGTGTCGGTGCCGTCGGCGCCGCGCGCGTTGACCGAGAGGATCACCGGGGCGGGCGGGCCGTCGATGAGGGAAAACGTTTCGAGCCAGCCGGCCGGGTTCTTCGCGAGGAGCAGACGCAGGTCGCGGTTCTGGAAGGAGACCACGTCGTAGCGGCCGGCGACGGCCTGCACCTGGTACATGCGCTCCAGGGCCACCTGCGGCGGCACCCCGAAGACGGCGGCGACGGCGGCCGAGGTGGCGGCGTTCGCCTTGTTGGCGCGGCCGGGCAGCTGGAGCCGGATGGGCCAGGCCGAACCGTGCGGGTCGAGCACGTGGTCGCCGCTGAGCGCCCAGCTCGGCGCGGGACGGCGGAAGCCGCACTCGCCGCAGAACCAGTCGTCGCCCGGACGCTGCATCACACCGCCGCAGGCGGGGCACGACCAGGCGTCGTCCTTCCACTCCTGGCCGGCCGCGACCCACACCACGTTCGGCGAGGAGGAGGCGGCCCACACGATCAGCGGGTCGTCGGCGTTGGCGACGACGACGGCCTTCGTGCCGTTGAGGCCCTCGCGCCACTTCTCGGCGAGCATCCGGGTCTCGGCCGCGCGGTCCAGCTGGTCGCGCGAGAGGTTCAGCAGCGCGATCACCTTGGGCGTGGTGTCACGGGCGACGCCGGCGAGGTACTTCTCGTCGACCTCGATCACGCCGAACTTGGAGTCCGTGCCGCCGGCCAGCGCCGAGGTGATGCCGGCGGGCATGTTGGCGCCCAGGGCGTTGGAGACCACGGGCCCGGCGGCGCGCAGGGCCTCCGCGATGAGCCGGGTCGTCGTCGTCTTGCCGTTGGTCGCCGACACCAGGACGACGTCCAGATGCTGCGCGAGCCGTCCGAGCAGGTCGGGGTCGAGCTTCAGCGCCACCCGGCCGCCGATCACCGATCCGCTGCCGCGTCCCGCCGCACGCGACACCGCGGCCGCGGCCTTGCCCGCCGTCACGGCCAGCTTGGCACGCGGCGTCAGCGGCTCTGGATTACCGGGGTGTCCAGACATCGTTCTTGATCCTCCTTGCGTCGGTCGGGGCTCAGCCTATCGAGATCCGGCCAGCAGCCCGAACAGCGGCACCGTCGAGCGGCCGCACGAAACAGGGAGGTCACGGCGGACCGTACCCTTACGGCCATGCGAAACCGCCCCATCCCCGGCAGTTCCGGCCTCGTCCGAGCCATGACGCTCCTCGGCGACCCCGTACTGCACACGCCCTGTGAGTCCGTCACCGACTTCGGGCCCGAACTGGCCCGGCTCGTCGAGGACATGTTCGCCACGATGTACGCGGCGCACGGCGTGGGCCTGGCGGCGAACCAGGTCGGCGTGGGCCTGCGGGTCTTCGTGTACGACTGCCCCGACGACGAGGAGAACCGCCACCTGGGCCATGTGGTGAACCCGCGCCTGGTGGAGGCGGACGGCGACGAGATCCGGGGCCCCGAGGGCTGTCTCTCCCTGCCGGGCCTGGAGGCGCCGACGCCCCGCTTCGACCGCGCGGTGGTGGAGGGGGTCCGTCTGGACGGCACTCCGATACGGATCGAGGGCACGGGATTCTTCGCCCGCTGCCTCCAGCACGAGACGGACCACCTGGAGGGCGGGGTCTACGCGGACCACGTCACGGGGTGGCGCAAGTCACGTCTCCTGCGCACGATCCGCAAGCAGCCGTGGGGGAGCGGGGCGGACCGGATCGCCTAGCCCGATCTCCCGGAAGCCGGGCCGCCCCGGTGATCGTTCTAGAAGCCGGGCCCGCCCGGGAGGTCGTCGGCCTCCGCGAGGCGGCCCCACAGGAGGTCGGCCAGGGCCTTGACGAGGTCCGCGCGGGAGCAGGGGCGTTCGCCGAGCCACCAGTCGCCGGCCGCGTGCATCATGCCGACGATGCCGTGCCCCCAGATCCGGGCGCGGGCCTCGGCGGCCGGTCCCAGGTCGACGCGCTCGGCGATGACCTGGCCGAGCTCCTCGCCCATGCGCCGGAGCAGCGGGGCCGAGTGGCGGCCGACGTCGAAGCCCTGCTCGGTCTGGTGCGGCTCCTCCGCCGGGTGCATGAGGAAGCGGTAGACCTGGGGCATCGCCTCGATCGACGCCAGGTAGGTGTCGAGGGTGGCCTCGACGCGGCGGCGCCGGTCGGCGGGCGCGTCGAGCGAGGCCCGGAGCGAGGCGAGGAGCGCGTCCGTGTGCCGGGTGGCGAGGGCGCGGTAGAGGCCGCCCTTGTCGCCGAAGTGGCGGTAGAGGATCGGCTTGGTGATGCCCGCCTCGGCCGCGATCGCGTTCATGGAGGCCTTGGGGCCGTCCCGGAGCACCACCCGGTCCGCCGCCTCCAACAGCTCGCGGCGCCGCTGCTCGGCGGACGTCTGCTGGTCGGTGGCCCGGTGTGCGATGTCCATGTGCGTGTCTCCCCGCCCGTGCGATTCGTGAGGCTGTCGCAACGTAACACCCGGCCGGGATCCGGCGCCGGTCGGGCCGAAGGGCTCCCTTGCAGGTTGACAGCCTCTACCCACCGGTAACAGACTGCTGTTACCGCAAGTAACGTCATGCTGGGAGGGAACATGGGCGAGTTCACGCTCGAACTCAACGAGGACCAGAAGCAGGTCCGCGACTGGCTCCACGGCTTCGCCGCCGATGTGATGCGCCCCGCGGCCGCCGAGTGGGACGAGCGTGAGGAGACCCCCTGGCCGATCATCCAGGAAGCGGCCAAGCTCGGCATCTACTCCCTCGACTTCTACGCCCAGCAGTTCTTCGACCCGACCGGCCTCGGCATCCCGATGGCGATGGAGGAGCTCTTCTGGGGCGACGCCGGCATCGCCCTCTCCATCGTCGGCACCGGCCTCGCCGCCGTCGGCGTCCTCGCCAACGGCACCGAGGAGCAGATCGGCACCTGGGTCCCGCAGATGTACGGCGACGCGAACGACGTCAAGGTCGCCGCCTTCTGCTCCTCCGAGCCCGACGCCGGCTCGGACGTCGCCTCCATGCGCACCCGCGCCGTGTACGACGAGGCCAAGGACGAGTGGGTCCTCAACGGCACCAAGACCTGGGCGACCAACGGAGGCATCGCCAACGTCCACGTCGTCGTCGCCGTCGTCGACGCCGAGCTCGGCTCCAAGGGCCACGCCTCCTTCATCGTGCCGCCGAACACCCCCGGCCTCTCCCAGGGGCAGAAGTTCCAGAAGCACGGCATCCGCGCCTCCCACACCGCCGAGGTCGTCCTGGAGGACGTCCGCGTCCCCGGCCACTGCCTCCTCGGCGGCAAGGACAAGCTGGACGAGCGGCTCGCCCGCGCCCGGGAGAAGGCCAAGGCGGGCGGCGAGCGCGTGAAGAACGCCGCCATGGCCACCTTCGAGGCCTCCCGCCCGGCCGTCGGCGCCATGGCCGTCGGCACCGCCCGCGCCGCGTACGAGGTCGCCCTCGACTACGCGAAGACCCGCGTCCAGTTCGGCCGCCCGATCATCGAGAACCAGGGCGTCGCCTTCCAGCTCGCCGACATGGCCACCCAGATCGACGCCGCCCGCCTCCTCGTCTGGCGCGCCTCCTGGATGGCCACCGCCGGCAAGCCCTTCACCTCCGCCGAGGGCTCCATGTCCAAGCTGTACGCGAGCGAGGTCGCCAAGAAGGTCACCGCCCAGGCCATCCAGATCCTCGGCGGCAACGGCTACACCCGCGAGTACCCGGTGGAGCGCATGCACCGCGACGCCGCCATCTACACGATCTTCGAGGGCACCAGCGAGATCCAGCGCATGGTGATCAGCCGCGCGCTCGCGAAGTAGCCACGGCTCAGACCAGGCAGAACTCGTTGCCCTCCGGGTCCTGGAGGACCACCGCGTAGTAGTCCATGCCGTTCGGCTCGTCCATCGTGTACAGCACGGTCGCGCCGAGCGCCGTCAGCCGGGCCACCTCGCCGTCCACGCGCTCGCGCCGGACGGCGAGCGGGACCTCGCGGCCGCCGCCGACCTTGAGGTCGAGGTGGACGCGGTTCTTGACGGTCTTGGGGTCCGGGACGTGCTGGAACCAGACCCGGGGGCCCACCCCCTTCGGGTCGACGATGGACTCCGGGAGCTCCCCGGCGTCCTCGCCCAGCTCGTCCTCCGGCACGCCGATGGCCTCCCAGTACGCCCGCCAGGTGGCATGGCCGGCGGGCGGCGGATCGGGGACGTACCGCAGGGCGTCCATCCAGAAGGGCACCAGGCGCTGGGGGTCGGCGCAGTCGATGGTCAGTTGCAGCGTCAGTTCGGGTCGCTCGTCCATGGGGGCGAGCCTCGCAGACGCCACTGACAACGGGCCCGGAGCGTCAAGCGTTTCACGCCAAAAGGCCGGATCCGACAGGCTGTTCGGCCCCGGCTGCCTGTGCGTTACTTCCTGAGGGACAATCACCGGGCCAGTGACGATCAAGGGGGAACCGATCATGGCCACCACCACAGGTACCGAAGCACCACAGCTCGCGGGGAATCCGCTCCTCGGGTCCATGCTCGACCTCAAGAAGGACTCGCTGGGCACCTTCCTGCGTGCCCAGCGCGAGCACGGGGACGTCGTGAAGCTGACCGCCGGCCCGCCCGGGATCCGTGCCACCTTCTACGGCGTCTTCTCCGCCGAGGGAGCCCAGCAGGTCCTCGCCGGGGAATCCGCCAACTTCCGCAAGGACAACGCCTTCTACCAGGAGATCCGCGAGTCCTTCGGCAACGGCCTGCTGACCAGCCAGGACGAGGACTACCTCCGCCAGCGCCGGCTCGTCCAGCCCCTCTTCACCAAGCGCCGCGTCGACGGCTACGCGGGGGCCGTCGCCGCCGAGGTCACCACCCTCATCGGCGAATGGCAGGACGGCGGCGCCGAGACCGTCGACGTCCTCCACGAGATGACCCGCCTCGCCCTGCGCGCGGTCGCCCGCATCCTCTTCGGCACCGACGTGGACGCGGCCGTCGAGATCGTCGAGCGCTGCTTCCCCGAACTCGGCGCGTACGTGCTCCGCCGCGGCTACTCCCCGGTGAAGTTCCCGCGTGACTGGCCCACCCCCGGCAACCGCAAGGCCGCCGCCGTCCACCAGGCGCTCTACGAGGTCTGCGACCGGATCATCGCCGAGCGGCGCGACTCCGGCCGGGCCTCCGGCGAGGGCGACGACCTCCTCACCCTGCTCGTCGAGGCCGAGAGCGCCGAGGACGGCAGCTTCGACGCCACAGAGCTGCGCGAGCAGGTCCTCGTCTTCCTGCTCGCCGGGCACGAGACCACCGCCACGTCCCTCGGCTTCGCCCTCCACCTGCTTGCCAAGCACCCGGAGGTGCTGAAGCGGACCCACGAGGAGGTCGACCGGGTCCTCGGCGGCCGTACCCCCGGCGCCGCCGACCTCGACGCGCTGCCCTACATCACCCGCGTCCTCAAGGAGACCATGCGTCTCTTCCCCGCCGCCCCGGCCACCGGCCGCCGCGCCGTCGCGGAGACCGTGATCGACGGCGTCACCATCCCGGCGGGCGCGGACGTCATCGTCGCCTCCTGGGTCACCCACCGGCACCCCGCCTACTGGGAGGACCCGGAGCGCTTCGACCCGGACCGCTTCACGCCCGAGGCGGAGGCGGCCCGCCCCCGGTACGCCTGGTACCCCTTCGGCGGCGGCCCGCGCGCCTGCATCGGGCAGCACTTCTCGATGCTGGAGTCGGTGATCGCCCTGGCGATGATCCTCCAGAAGTACGGCCTGGAGGTCGTCGACACCGAGGTGCCGGTCGGCTCCGCGATCACCCTCACGCAGGAGGGCCCGGCACGCTGCCGCCTCGTGCCGAGGACGGCGTAGCCGCTCCGGAAGCGGAAGCGGGAGCGGCCCGGCGCGGGGCCGCTCCCGACGCTCCCCCTACGGCCTGCTCGCGACGACGACCGTCGCCCACCACTCCTCGGAGGTGACGACCCGAGGCGCCAGACCGGCCGCGGCCATCACCGCGAGCGCCGTCTCCGCCTGCCGCTCGCTCGTCTCCACCAGCAGGTGCCCGCCCGGCGCCAGCCACTCCGGAGCCTCGGCGGCGACCCGCCGCATCACGTCGAGCCCGTCCGTCCCGCCGTCGAGCGTGACGTGCGGCTCGTGGTCACGGGCCTCGGGCGGCAGCAGCCCGATCTCCTCGGTCGGCACGTACGGCACGTTCGCGACCAGCACCTCGACGCGGCCCCGCAGTCCCTCCGGCAGCGGGGCGAAGAGATCTCCCTCGTACACCCGGCCGCCGCGCGGCTCGACGTTCCGCCGGGCGCAGCGCACCGCCGCCGGCTCGATGTCCGAGGCGTGCACCTCCACGCCCTCGACCCGGTCGAGCAGCACCGCGCCCGCCGCGCCGGAGCCGCAGCACAGGTCGACGCAGACGGCGCCGGGCCGGGCCAGCTCCACCGCCTGCCCGACGAGGAACTCCGTACGCCGCCGGGGCACGAAGACCCCGCCGTCCACCTCGATCCGCAGCCCGGCGAACCCGGCCCAGCCCACGACGTGCTCCAGCGGCAGGCCGGAGGCCCGCCGCTGGACCATCAGGTCGAGCTCGGCGGGCCCGGTGGCGGTCGCGAGGAGCATCTCCGCCTCCTCCTCGGCGAAGACGCACCCGGCGGCCCGCAGCCGCTCGACGACCCCCAGGTCAGACAAGCTGGGCCTCGATCGCGGAGACGACCTCGGGGGCCTCGGGCTCGACGCGCGGACGGAAGCGGGTGACCGCCCCGTCACGGCCGATCAGGAACTTCTCGAAGTTCCACTGCACGTCACCGGCCTCGCCCTCGGCATCGGCGACCTTCACCAGCTCCGAGTAGAGCGGGTGGCGTCCGTCCCCGTTCACGTCCGTCTTCTCCAGGAGCGGGAACGACACCCCGTACGTCGCCGAACAGAAGGTCGCGATCTCCTCGGCGCTGCCCGGCTCCTGCCCGGCGAACTGGTTGCAGGGCACCCCGAGCACGGTGAAGCCGCGCTCCCCGTACTCCTTCTGCAGCCGCTCCAGACCGGCGTACTGCGGGGTGAGCCCGCACTTGGAGGCGACGTTCACGACCAGCACCGCCTGGTCGCGGTAGTCGGCAAGGGAGACCGGCTCGCCGGCCAGCGTCTTCAGGGGGATGTCGTACAGGCTCATGGACTGCTCCTCGTCGGAATAGGGTTTGATCTCAGCATGGGAGACGAACCACTGGCAATCGCGATCGATTCCACGCCGGAGAAGGGACCGCGCCGGGTGTACTGCCGGCTCTGCGGCCGCCCCCTCACCGGCGCGGACTCCCGCCGCACGGGCCTGGGCCCCACCTGCGACGCCAAGCTGCACCCGCCGGCCCCGGACATCCGCACCCGCCGCCACGAGGTGGAGCAGGACACGCTGCCGGGGATGGACCCGTCAGCCGGCTGAGGCGATCAGCTCGGAGTGGGCCACCCAGCGCCCCTCCTCCCCGAGCGCCAGCAGCGCGACCTTCCGGGCGAGCAGCGGATCGGGGTGCCCGGCGAGCCGGGGCACGGCGTGCTCGACGAGCCAGGTCTGGAGTTCGGGCAGGAGCACGCCGTCCAGGTCCACGTACCAGGGCATGACGCAGGTGTCGTCCTGGAGCAGGTCGTCGATCCTGTCCGCCACCCAGTCGCCGAGGTGCCGGTCCTCCGTGCCGCCCCGGGGAGCGGCGGCCCAGACGTCGTGCACGGGGGCGAGCGACTGGTGGATCTCCACGCACAGGTCCCACACCGCCCCCACCCCGTACACGGGCGCCGGATCGGCGAGCGTCTCCCGCCACCACACGTCGAGGAAGTTCGCGATCGCGTCAGCCTGCTCGGCCGGCCACTCCTGCCACCTCACCCGGCCGAGACCGGTCGGGCCGTACCCCAGGCCGGAGAACCGGCCGGCCGCCAGGAAGGCGAAGAACTCCGGCAGCAACCGCCGGACCACGGCCGGATGGCCGTCGAAGTGGTCGGGCACCTCGTGGAAGAACCGCCGCACCAGATCGTCGCCCAGTGGTGCCCCGGGTACGGCGAGCAACGCCAGTTCCTCGGCGCCGTAGCAGTAGGTGCAGCCCCCGGCGGGCGCGGTCTTCCCGCCGAAGACGGCGTCGACGCGGCGCAGGGCGGAGGCAAGGGCGGGAGAGGTCACGGCGTGGTCCTGACGGGACTCCGCCGGCGCGGCGCGCCGGGCGAAGAGAGGGACGTTACCAGCCGTCAAAAACGGTGGGCCAGCGGTTTCCCGGCCCGCGAGGGTGGGCCGCGATGAGATCGAAACCCGAGCGACCGGAGTCCTGAACCATGTCGACCCTGCGCGTCACCGCCGAAGTCCTGACCGTCCACCCGCATCCGAACGCCGACGCCCTGGAGCTCGCCCAGGTCGGGCTCTACCGGGCCGTCGTGGCCAAGGGGGCCTATACGACGGGCGATGTCGCCGTCTACATCCCCGAGCAGGCCGTGCTGCCCCTCGCGCTCGTCGACGAGCTGGGGCTGACCGGGCGGCTCGCCGGAGGGAACGCGGACCGGGTGAAGGCGGTGCGGCTGCGCGGGGAGCTGTCGCAGGGGATCGTGTGCCGGCCCCGTGCGCTCGCGGACGCCGACCTCGTGACGGCCGCGGCCGAGGGGACCGACTTCGCGGAGGTGCTCGGGATCACCAAGTGGGTCCCGCCGATACCGCCGACGATGAACGGGGACGTGGAGGCGGCTCCCGACCTGCTGCCGTGGGTCGACATCGAGAACCTCAAGCGCTATCCGGACCTGTTCGAGGCCGGCGAGCCCGTCGTCCTGACGGAGAAGCTGCACGGCACCGCCTGCCTGCTGACCTTCCACGCCGAGGACGGCCGCGTACAGGTCTCCTCCAAGGGCTTCGGGGCCAAGGGGCTCGCCCTCCAGGAGGACCCGCGCAACCTGTACTGGCGCGCCGTCCACGGCCACGGTCTCGCCGCCGTCGCCGAGCGGCTCGCGAAACGCCTCGGGGCGCGGAGGGTCGGGCTCTTCGGCGAGGTGTACGGCTCCGGGGTGCAGGACCTCGCCTACGGCGCCGACGCCCGCTCCGAGACCGTCGGCTACGCGCTCTTCGACGTGTCCGCCGAGATCGACGGACAGGTGCGGTGGCTCGACCCGGAAGCGGTCCTGGAGAGCGGCGAGGTCCCCCTCGTACCGCGGCTGTACTCCGGCCCGTACGACCTCGACACCGTCCTCGCCCACGCGAGCGGCCGGGAGACCGTCTCCGGCCGGGAGACGCACCTGCGGGAGGGCGTCGTCATCCGGCCCGCGACCGAGCGGTACAGCCCGGTCACCGGCGGCCGGGCCATCGCCAAGGCGGTCAGCCCGGCCTACCTGACCCGCAAGGGCGGCACCGAGTTCGAGTGACCTGAGCCGGGGTCAGAGCTTCCGGAACAGGCCCTCCTGGACCACCGACACCAGCAGCCGGCCCTCGCGGTCGTAGATGCGGCCGCGGGCGAGGCCCCGGCCGCCCGTCGCGATGGGGGACTCCTGGTCGTAGAGGAACCACTCGTCCGCCCGGAACGGCCGGTGGAACCACATCGCGTGGTCCAGGGAGGCCATGTCGAAGCCCCGCGGCCCCCAGAGGGGTTCGACGGGGATCCTCACCGCGTCCAGGAGCGTCATGTCCGAGGCGTACGTCAGGGCGCAGGTGTGGACGAGCGGGTCGTCGCCCAGGGGGCCCACCGCCCGCATCCACACCGCGGAGTGCGGGTCCGCGCCCTTGACCTCCTCCGCCGTCCAGCGCAGCCGGTCCACATAGCGGATGTCGAAGGGTTGCCGACGAGCCATTCTCTCCAGCGCCTCCGGCAGCGTGCCGAGGTGTTCGCGGATCTCGTCCGCCAGGTTCGGCAGGGTCTCCGGGTCGGTGAGATGCCTCGGCGGCAGCTGGTGCTCGAAGGCGCCCTCCTCCGGCTTGTGGAAGGAGGCGGTGAGGTTGAAGATCGTCCGCCCCTCCTGGATCGCCGTGACGCGTCGGGTCGTGAACGAGCGGCCGTCGCGGACCCGCTCCACCTGGTACACGATCGGCACCCCGGGACGGCCCGGCCGCAGGAAGTAGGCGTGCAGCGAGTGGACCGGCCGGTCGCCCTCCGTGGTGCGGCCGGCCGCCACCAGGGCCTGGCCGGCGACCTGCCCGCCGAAGACCCGTTGCAGCGACTCCTGCGGGCTGCGCCCGCGGAAGATGTTCACCTCGATCCGCTCCAGGTCGAGCAGATCCACGAGCCTCTCGGCGGGGTTCGTCATCCGGTTCTCCTCCTACAGCTGTCCGACGGACGTCACGCGGACCACCGCCCGGCCCTCCTCGTCGGAGGCCGCGAGATCCACCTCCGCGCTGATGCCCCAGTCATGGTCGCCGTTCGGGTCGGCGAAGGTCTGCCGGACGCGCCACAGGCCGTGCGCCGCGTCCTCCTCGATCGCGAGCAGCTTCGGGCCGCGCGCGTCCGGACCCGTACCGAGGTCGTCGTACTCGTCCCAGTACGCGTCCATCGCCTCGCCCCACGCGTCCGCGTCCCAGCCGGCCTCGGCGTCCAGCTCGCCGAGCGCGTCGACGTTGTCGAGGGCGGCCAGCTCGACCCGGCGGAACATGGCGTTGCGCACCAGGACCCGGAAGGCGCGGGCGTTCGCCGTGACCGGCTTGACCTGGTCGGCCTTCTCCTGGGCCTCCTCGGCCGTCTGGACCTCCGGGTTGGCCAGCTGCTCCCATTCGTCGAGCAGCGAGGAGTCCACCTGGCGCACCATCTCGCCCAGCCAGGCGATCAGGTCCTCCAGGTCCTCGGTCTTCAGATCGTCCGGGATGGTGTGGTCGAGCGCCTTGTACGCGCTCGCCAGGTACCGCAGGACGATGCCCTCGGTGCGCGCCAGCTCGTACCAGGAGGTGAACTCCGTGAAGGTCAGCGCCCGTTCGTACATGTCACGGATGACCGACTTCGGCGACACCGGGTGGTCGCCGACCCACGGGTGCGACTTCCGGTAGACGTTGTACGCGTGCCAGAGCAGCTCCTCCAGCGGCTTCGGGTACGAGATGTCCTGGAGCCGCTCCATCCGCTCCTCGTACTCGACGCCGTCCGCCTTCATCTGCCCGACGGCCTCCCCGCGCGCCTTGTTCTGCATGGCGGCGAGGATCTGGCGCGGGTCGTCGAGCGTCGACTCGACGACCGAGACCATGTCGAGCGCGTACGAGGGGGACTCCGGGTCCAGCAGGTCGAAGGCGGCGAGCGCGAACGTCGACAGCGGCTGGTTGAGCGCGAAGTCCTGCTGGAGGTCGACCGTCAGCCGGATCGTGCGGCCCTCGGCGTCCGGCTCGTCCAGCTGCTCCACCACACCGCCGTCGAGCAGCGAGCGGTAGATCGCGATGGCCCGGCGGATGTGCCGCAGCTGCGCCTTGCGCGGCTCGTGGTTGTCCTCCAGGAGCTTGCGCATCGCCTCGAAGGCGTTGCCCGGGCGGGCGATCACCGAGAGCAGCATGATGTTGGTGACCTTGAAGCGGGAGGTCAGCGGCTCCGGCTCGGCCTCGATCAGCTTCTCGAAGGTCGAGTCGCTCCAGGCGACGAAGCCCTCGGGGGCCTTCTTGCGGACCACCTTGCGGCGCTTCTTCGGGTCGTCGCCGGCCTTCGCGAGCGCCTTCTCGTTCTCGATGACGTGCTCGGGGGCCTGCGCGACCACGAAACCGGCCGTGTCGAAGCCGGCCCGGCCGGCCCGGCCCGCGATCTGGTGGAACTCACGGGCGCGCAGGGTCCGCACCCGGTTGCCGTCGTACTTGGTGAGGGCCGTGAAGAGCACCGTGCGGATCGGCACGTTCACGCCGACGCCGAGGGTGTCCGTCCCGCAGATCACCTTCAGCAGACCCGCCTGCGCGAGCTTCTCCACGAGCCGCCGGTACTTCGGCAGCATGCCCGCGTGGTGCACGCCGATGCCGTGGCGGACGTACCGCGAGAGGTTCTGGCCGAACTTGGTGGTGAAGCGGAAGTTGCCGATGAGCTCGGCGATCTGGTCCTTCTCCTCGCGCGTGCACATGTTGATGCTCATCAGCGACTGCGCGCGCTCGACGGCCTGCGCCTGCGTGAAGTGCACGATGTAGACGGGCGCCTGCTTGGTCTCCAGGAGCTCCGTCAGGGTGTCCGTGATCGGGGTCAGCCGGTACTCGTACGACAGGGGCACCGGCCGGGTCGCCGAGCGGACCACCGAGGTCGGCCGCCCGGTCCGCCGGGTCAGGTCCTTCTCGAACATCGACACGTCGCCGAGCGTCGCCGACATCAGGACGAACTGGGCCTGGGGGAGTTCCAGGAGCGGGATCTGCCAGGCCCAGCCGCGGTCCTGCTCGGCGTAGAAGTGGAACTCGTCCATGACGACCTGGCCGATGTCGGCGTACTTGCCGTCCCGCAGCGCGATCGAGGCGAGCACCTCCGCCGTGCAGCAGATCACCGGGGCGTCCGCGTTCACGGAGGCGTCGCCGGTCAGCATGCCGACGTTCTCGGTGCCGAAGAGCTTGCACAGGTCGAAGAACTTCTCCGACACCAGAGCCTTGATCGGCGCGGTGTAGAAGGTCACCTGGTCATTGGCGAGCGCCGTGAAGTGCGCACCCGCCGCGACCAGCGACTTTCCCGATCCGGTGGGCGTGGACAAGATCACGTTGGCCCCGGAGACGACCTCGATCAGCGCCTCTTCCTGGGCCGGGTAGAGCGTGATGCCCCGGTCCTCGGCCCAGGAGGAGAAGGCCTCGAAGAGGGCGTCGGGGTCGGCGGTCGGCGGCAGCTGATCGATAAGGGTCACGCCCCCCATCTTGCCCGCATTCCGCTCGGATGAGGGAACCGGCCGTCATCAGGCTTGATCACGGACGGTAGGCTCGTCCGTCGACCGGTCGTCAACTGAGCGCCGGCAGGGGAGAAACGGGGCGGGCTGACCATGATGGGACCGGCGCATTCGCTGTCCGGAGCGGCGGCCTGGCTCGGGGTCGGAGCGGCCGCGGCGGCCTTCGACCACCCGATGCCCTGGCCGGTTCTCGTCGTCGGCGCGCTCGTCTGCGCGGGCGCCGCCCTCGCGCCCGACCTCGACCACAAGTCGGCGACGATCTCCCGCGCCTTCGGGCCGGTCTCCCGGGGCCTCTGCGAGATCGTCGACAAGCTGTCGTACGCCGTCTACAAGGCGACCCGCTCCTCCTCCGACCCCCGCAGGTCCGGCGGGCACCGGACCCTCACCCACACCTGGCTCTGGGCGGTCCTGATCGGCGCCGGGGCCTCCGTCGCGGCGGTCACCGGCGGCCGCTGGGCCGTCCTCGCGATCCTCTTCGTGCACCTGGTCCTCGCCGTGGAAGGCCTGCTGTGGCGGGCCGCCCGGATGTCCAGCGACGTCCTCGTCTGGCTGCTCGGCGCCGCCGGCGCCTGGATCCTCGCGGGCGTCCTCGACCAGCCCGGCAACGGCTCGGACTGGTTCTTCACCGGCCCCGGCCAGGAGTACCTGTGGCTGGGCCTGCCCATCGTCCTCGGCGCCCTCGTGCACGACATCGGCGACGCCCTGACCGTCTCCGGCTGCCCGGTCCTGTGGCCCATCCCCGTCGGCCGCAAGCGCTGGTACCCGCTCGGCCCGCCCAAGGGCATGCGCTTCCGCGCCGGCAGCTGGGTCGAGCTCAAGGTCCTGATGCCCGCCTTCATGGTCCTGGGCGGCATAGGGGGAGCCTCGGCGCTCGGCGTCTTCTGAGCCCGGCGTCCTCGGATGGCGGAGACGGTGAGGGACGGGGCGACGACCGCCGTCGGCGGTGTCATGGTCACGGTGGGAATCGATCTCGCCGGCTACACGAACACGACCGGCGCGTGCCGCGTGACCTGGGCCGACGCACCCCGCGTCGAGCTCCTTCCCGCGAGGGACGACGAGGACCTGCTCGCCGCGATGCGCTCCGCCGACAGGACCGGACTCGACGCGCCGCTGGGCTGGCCCATCGCCTTCGCGGCCCTGCTCGGCGCGCACCGGGCGGGGGCCGCGCTGCCCGTCAGGGCCCGCTACCCGATGTCCGAGGACGGCCGGCCCGGCGTGGGGAGCCGGTTCACCCATCGCCTCACCGACGACGTGGCCTGGAAGCGCACCGGGGCGCGCGGACAGCGGCCCCTGTCGGTGTCGACGGACAAGCTGGGCGCCGTGGCGTTGCGGGCCGCCGACCTCATGGAGCGGCTCGCGGACGGGGGCCCGGCCCTGCCCCGGGACGGCTCCGGCCCGGTCCTGGAGGTCTACCCCGCCTACGCGCTGCTCCAGTGGGGGCTCGCGCAGGCCGGGACGTACAAGGGGAAGAAGGGCGGGCCCGCGCGGGCCGTGATCGTCCCGGCCCTCGAAGAAGGCCTCGGCCTCGACCTGCCCGCACCCGTCCGCGAGCGCTGCCTGCGCAGCGACCACGACCTCGACGCCTTGGTGTCCGCCGTCGTGGCGCGGGCCGCGGCGCTGGGGTTCACGCATCCTCCGGAGACCGACGAGGAGCGGGCCGCGGCCGCCGTCGAGGGGTGGATGCACCTGCCCCGCCGCGGCGCGGCCCTGGCCGAGCTCCGCGGCACGTCGTCGCCCGCCGACCGGCCCTGACCGTCGGGCCGGACCGACGGGGCCATCGCTTTTTCCCCATCGGGGAACAGATCGCGCCATGTCCGCTCATCGTCCTCTGGACCGCGCCGCGCGACCGCGCTTCACTTCCGGGCCATGAGATCACTCAAGATCACGAGCGTGATCGGCGGTCTGGTGCTCGCCGCCGGAGCGCTGTTCGCCGCGCACCCGGCCGCCGCCGACGGCCCGACCGGCCCGACGCCGCCCGCGGAGTTCACCACCGACTGGCACGACCCGGTCACCGCCGCCCCGCCCGTCGAGACCCCCGGGACCCGCAGCTGCGAGGTCACCCTCGCCGCTGCCCGGTTCCGCGACTTCACCCCGTACCGGGGGAGTTACGCCCCGCCGAAGGAGTGCGGCACCGGAAAGCGCTGGAACAAGGTCGTCCTGCGCCTCGACGGACAGGTCAAGGGCCGTCAGTACGACCGTCTGGGCTACCTCACCCTCGGCGGCGTCGAGCTCCTCCGCACCTCCACCCCCGAGCCCTCTCCCGACGGCATCAGCTGGTCCGTCGAGAAGGACGTCACCCGCTACCGCGACGCCCTCAGCCGCCCGGGGCCCGTCGAGATGCTCATCGGCAACGTCGTCAACGACACGTACACCGGTGTCATCGACGTCCGCGTCACCCTCACCTTCCACACCGCCGAGGGCCGCGTGAAGCCCGCCGCCGGCACCCCCGACCGGGTCGTCCCGCTCACCGGTGCCACCCTCACCACCCCGCGCAACACCGAACGCGTCCTCGCCGAGGTGTACGCCACCGGATCCGGCGGCGGCTGCGAGGAGTTCTGGTACCTCACCGTCCCCGACGCCGCCCCCTACTCCTGCAAGGCCTCCGACGGGCCCTACCGGGAGGTGCGGATCTCCGTCGACGGCAAGGTCGCGGGCATCGCCGCCCCCTTCCCGCACGTGTGGACCGGCGGCTGGTCCAACCCCTTCCTCTGGTACGTGACCCCCGCGCCGCGCGCCTTCGACGTGCAGCCGATCGTCTACGACCTCACGCCGTTCGCGGCCCTGTTCAACGACGGCGCGGCCCACCGCGTCGAGGTCTCCGTCGCCGGCGTCCCCGCCGGGCAGTCGGGCTGGAGCGTCCCCACCAACGTGCTCCTCTGGCAGGACGAGGGAAGCGAGGTCGTCACCGGCGCCCTGGACCGGCACGAGCTCGGCACCCCGCGCAACTCCGCCGTGTACACGGCCGGTTCGCCCGACGTCCTGGAGACCGCGGGCGGTGACACGCTCACCGTCGCCGGGCACCTGAACACCTCGCACGGCCGGGTCGACACGACCGTCACCCGCACCGTCGACCACCGCTCCACGCACCGCTGGGGCGCCGACGAGAACCCGGACGCGCTCACCGCCCGCTGGACCGACGACGAGACCGTGACCGTCGGCCGGACCGCGACCCGCACCCGGCGCGCGTACACCATGGACGGCGAGATCGGCGTCGACGACGCGAACCGCCTGCGGACCGTCCTCACCGTCGGCGACCGCGCCGCCGTCGACGTCGTCCGGAACGGCAAACGGCTGTCCTGGTCCCGCCTGGACGACACGTACACCGGCGACGCCTCCTTCACCCTCGGCGTCCCGCGCGACCAGCGGCACGCGGTCGGCACCAGCACCGAGCGCTACCGGCTGTACGGCTCCGCCGGCTGCTACGACCGGAGCCTGACGAGCGTCCAGGGCACGGTCACCGAGGACCTGCGGCGCTGCTGAGACGCACGGCCGCCCGGCCCCTCGCGACGAGGGTCCGGGCGGCACGGCTCCGTCAGGCCGGCTTCGCCGAGTCCACGCCCGAGCGGGCCTTCTGCCACGCGCCGCGCGTGAAGTCGGGGATCTCCTGCGGCGCCCCGTTCGCCTTGATGGAGGCGTGGCTCAGCGGTACCGGAGCCGTCCAGGTGGCGGCGTCGTACACGTCGAAGTCCGGCGGAAGGCCCAGCTGGAGGCACTGCATCAGGCGGTAGACCATGATGTAGTCCATGCCGCCGTGGCCGCCCGGCGGATTGGCGTGCTCCTTCCACAGCCAGTGGTCGAACTCGGCCGCGTAGGCGGCGAAGTCGCCCCACGCGTCGTCCTTGTGGTCCGGCTCCAGATAGATCCGGGCCGGGTAGTCCTCGAAGACCCCCCGCGTGCCGCCCAGGCTGTTGATCCTGCTGTACGGATGCGGGGTGGAGACGTCGTGCTCCAGGCGGATCAGCCGGCCCCTGGCCGTCTTGACCATGCTGATCGTCCGGTCGCTCTCGACGTACGTCTCCTTCCAGCTCGGGTCGCCGGCCGGCATGTGCGCCGCGCGGTACTCGGCGAGCCCGAGGGCCGGAGTGCCGAAGCTGCTGATGCTCAGCGCCCGGTCGCCCCGGTTGACGTCCATGTAGGTGGCGACCGGACCGAAGCCGTGGTTCGGGTAGAGGTCCCCGCGCAGCTTCGTGTGCCACGTCCGGCGCCAGGGCCCCTCGTAGTACGTCGGCGAGAACAGCAGTTCGCGCAGGTCGTGGTTGTACGCCCCCGCCCCGTGCAGCAGCTCCCCGAACTTCCCGGCGTGCGCCATCCGCAGGACCCGCATCTCGTTCCGCCCGTAGCAGCAGTTCTCCAGCTGCATGCAGTGGCGGCGGGTCTGCTCCGACAGGTCGACGAGCTCCCACAGCTCGGTGAGCTCCATCGCGACCGGACACTCCACGCCGACGTGCTTGCCGCCCAGCATCGCCGCCCGGGCGATCGGGAAGTGGGCTTCCCAGGGGGTCGCCACGTACACGAAGTCGAGGTCGGTGCGGGTGCAGAGGTTCTCGTAGTCGTCCGCGCCGTGGGTGTACAGGGCGGGGGCCGGCTGCCCGGCGGCGACGACGGCCGCGGAGGCCCGCTCGGCCTTCTCGCGCACCGGATCGCAGACGGCGACCACCCGGACCCAGGGGAGGGCGAGGAAGTTGCCGATCATGCCCGCGCCGCGGTTGCCGTACCCGACGATGCCGACCCGGACGGTGGAACGGCCCTCGAACGGGACCCCTGCCATGGTGGCGCCCCGGCGCTGCGGCACGGCCGCGGCTCCCGGCGTGGTCTCCGGCACGGCTGCGAGGGCGGATCCGGTGGCGGCCCGGGCGGTCTGCGCGCCGCCCGCGGCGGCGATACCGAGCCCGGCCGCCCCCGCGGTGGTCCTGAGGACCGTGCGGCGGCTCGGGGGGCGCGGTGTCTGGTCGTCCATGGAACCTCCCTGCTGACGGGTGGTTGGACTGTACAAGTCCACCGCTCGGGGGGAGCCGCACCGACCGTCCATGATCACTCGAACATACGAAGGGCCCCTCACCGCCCGGAGTGAGAGGCCCTCCGTCCGAAGACCCGGACGGTCAGGGGCGGGTGGCGCGCTCCAGGGCGAGCAGCACCGACCGGTAGCTCCGGCCCGTCGCCCGGTCCATGCCGATCTCGCACATCCGGTTCGCCGAGAGGTGCGCGTCGAACGGCCGGGCCGTCACCTCGGCCGCCTCGCGGGCCGTCGCCGAGGCCGTCAGCTCCGGGTGCAGCATGCCCCGGTCGCCGGCGAAGGCGCAGCAGCCCGCGTCGGCGGGGACGACGACCTCCTCCGCGCAGGCCTCGGCGAGTGCGGTGAGCTTCTCCTCGTCGCCCAGGTGCCGCATCGAGCAGGTCGGATGGACCACGGCCGAGGCGACGCGGCGCCGCACGTCGAGCCGGGGGAGCAGCTCGTCCGCCGCCCACACCAGCGAGTCCACCACGGTCAGTTCGGCGTGCAGCTCCCGGTTGTCCTCCGTCAGGTACGGCACCACCTCGTGCGCGAGCCCGAGGGTGCACGAGGAGGCGTCCACCACCAGCGGCAGCCGCCCGCCGGCCGTCCAGCCCCAGGCGGCCTCGACGATCCGGTTCGCCATCACCTCGTCGCCCCGCTCGTACCCCTTGGAGTGCCAGATCGTCGCGCAGCACGTCCCCGCCACGTCGTCCGGGATCCACACCGGCCGCCCGGCCCGCGCGGACACCGCGACGACGGCCTCCGGCAGCGAGGGCCCGCGCTCGCCCTCCGGGTTGCCGAAGATGCGGTTCACACAGGCCGGGTAGTACACGGCGACCGCCGCCGGACGGTGGGTGCGGGGCAGCCGCCGCGCCGCCGCGCCCGGGATCTCCGGCAGCCACTCCGGTACGAGGTCGGGGCGGACGGCCCTGCGGGCGAGGCCCGTCACCGATTCCAGGACCCGGTCGCCGATCCGGTCCGCCGCCGCGACCGCGAGCCGCGCGGAGGCCTCCACGGCACGGAAGTTCCTCGCGGCGAGGGCGGCGATCCGCTCCTCGCGCGGGGAGTGCCGCTCGTGCCGGAACTCCTTCATCAGCGCCCCCGTGTCGATCCCGACCGGGCAGGCCAGCTTGCAGGTGGAGTCGCCGGCGCAGGTGTCGACGGCGTCGTAGCCGTACGACTCCAGGAGCCGGGTCTCGACGGGGGAGCCGTCGGACTGGCGCATCATCTCCCGGCGCAGCACGATCCGCTGGCGCGGAGTGGTCGTCAGGTCGTGGCTGGGGCAGGTCGGTTCGCAGAAGCCGCACTCGATGCAGGGGTCGGCGATCCGCTCCACGGCCGGGATCGTCTTCAGGCCGCGCAGATGGGCCTGCGGATCGCGGTCCAGGACGATCCGCGGGGCGAGCACGCCGGCCGGGTCGACGGCCTCCTTGACCCGCCACATCAGATCGGTCGCCTTCGCCCCCCACTCCAGCTCCAGGAAGGGCGCGATGTTGCGGCCGGTGGCGTGCTCCGCCTTCAGCGAGCCGTCGAAGCGCTCCACGGTCAGCTTGCAGAACTCGTCCATGAAGGCCGCGTACCGCTCGACGTCGGAGGGGTCGGCCGCGTCGAAGGCGAGCAGGAAGTGGAGGTTGCCGTGGGCCGCGTGCCCGGCCACGGCCGCGTCGAAGCCGTGCCGGGCCTGGAGGTCCAGCAGCGCCTCGCAGGCCTCCGCGAGCCGCTCCGGCGGCACCGCGAAGTCCTCGGTGATCAGGGTCGTACCGGAGGGGCGGGAGCCGCCGACGGCCGTCACGAAGGCCTTGCGGGCCTTCCAGTAGCCGGAGATCCGCTTCGGGTCCCGGGTGAAGGCGTTCTCCGCGGAGGCCACCGGGGCGACCGGTTCGAGACCGGCGAGCACACGCTCCGCCGCCCGCTCGTACGCCTCCAGGGCCGCCGTGTCCGGGGCCCGGAACTCGACCAGGAGCGCCGCCGTCTCCTTCGGCAGCTCCGCCCAGTCGGCCGGCACGCCCGCCACGCTCACCGAGGCCCGCAGCGTGTTGCCGTCCATCAGCTCGACGGCGAGCGCCCCGGCCTCGTTGAACAGGGGCACGGCCGCGGCGGCGGCCGGCAGCGAGGGGAAGAAGAGCAGGGCCGTGGAGACCGCGCGGTCCAGCGGCAGGGTGTCGAAGACGACCTCGGAGATGAAGCCGAAGGTGCCCTCGGAGCCGACCATCAGACCGCGCAGGATCCGCACCGGCGTGTCGCCGTCGAGGAAGGCGTCGAGCCGGTAGCCGTTGGTGTTCTTGATGGTGTGCTTGGCGCGGATCCGGGCGGTCAGCTCGGCGTCCGCCTCGATCTCCGCCTTCAGCGCGAGCAGCTCCGCGCACAGCCTCGGCTCGGCGCGCGCGAGCTCCTCGTCGGCGTCCGGGGCGGCCGTGTCGACCACGGTCCCGCTCGGCAGCACGACGGTGAGGGAGGCGACGGTCCGGTACGAGTTCCGGGTGGTGCCGGCCGTCATCCCCGAGGCGTTGTTGGCGACGACCCCGCCGATCGTGCAGGCGACCGCGCTGGCCGGATCGGGCCCCAGGACCCGCCCGTACGGGGCGAGCGCGGCATTGGCCCGCACCACGGTGGTGCCGGGCCGGACCCTGGCCCGGGCCCCGCCGTCCAGGACCTCGACGCCCGCCCAGTGGCGGCGCACGTCGACGAGGACGTCCTCGCCCTGCGCCTGTCCGTTGAGGCTGGTCCCGGCGGCCCGGAAGACCACCTCGCGGCCCTTGCCGTGGGCGTACGACAGGACGGTGGAGATGTCGTCGATGTCCTCGGCGACCACGACGACCTGCGGGACGAAGCGGTACGGGCTGGCGTCCGAGGCGTAGCGCACCAGGTCGGAGATCTTCGACAGGACCTTCCCCGGGCCGAGGAGCTCGGTGAGCTCCTCGCGCAGCCGCCGTGGCGTGCCCCGGGACTGGAGCTCCGGCACGCGGTCCGGGGCGGGGGTCCGCTTCGTGCCGGGGCGGAGGGCCTGCGGGTTCGGCTCAAGCAGCGGCATGTCACGGCTCCCCTTCGGCGCGGCCCCGCGCCCGAGGGATCAGCAGCCGCGCTCCGGGCCGGGGTCGACCAGGGCGGACAGCAGACCTTCGAGCACCTCGCGCTGGTCGACGGTCAATGGAGCAAGGATGTCCTCTGCGGCGGCCCTGCGCGCGCTGCGCAGCTCGCGCAGCGTGGCGCGGCCGGCGTCGGTGAGCTCGATCCGCACCACCCGGCGGTTGTCGGGGTCGGGCACCCGGCGCACCCGGTCGCTCGCCTCCAGTCCGTCGACGAGACTGGTCACGGCCCTCGGGACGACCTCCAGGCGGGCCGCGAGGTCCGCCATCCGGGGCGGCTCCCCGAAGTGCGCGACCATGCGCAGCAGCCGGGACTGCGCGGGCGTGATGCCGACCGGCTCCAGGTGGTGCTTCTGGATGCGGTGCAGCCGCCGGGTGAGTCGCAGCAGCTGCTCGGCGAGGAGCCCGTCGGTGTCGGTCCTGGCCAGCGGGTCGGAGGTGCTCATACGGGAACAATATCAGGACCATGTTCATTGTGAGTATAGGTAACAGTGAGCTATGGTCTTCATCGACCGTCGAATCCTCCGAAGGAGCCCATGCGCCCCCACGACCAGTCCGACTGGACGCCCCCGCCCCGCGACCCCGGCCGCCCCGAGGAGCCCGCCCAGGTGCGGCGGATCCTGCGGCTCTTCCACCCCTACCGCGCGCGCCTCGCGCTCGTCGGCCTCCTGGTCGGCGCCGCCTCGCTCGTGTCGGTCGCCTCGCCGTTCCTCCTCCGGGAGATCCTGGACGTCGCGATCCCCCAGGGCCGCACCGGGCTGCTCAGCCTGCTCGCCCTCGGCATGATCGCCACCGCCGTCCTGACCAGCGTCTTCGGCGTGCTCCAGACCCTCATATCGACCACCGTCGGCCAGCGCGTCATGCACGACCTGCGCACCGGGGTCTACGAGCAGCTCCAGCGGATGCCGCTCGCCTTCTTCACGCGCACGCGTACGGGCGAGGTCCAGTCCCGCATCGCCAACGACATCGGCGGCATGCAGGCGACCGTGACCTCCACGGCCACCTCCCTCGTCTCCAACCTCACCGCCGTCGTCGCGACCGTCGTCGCCATGCTCGCCCTCGACTGGCGCCTCACCCTCGTCTCGCTGCTCCTGCTGCCGGTCTTCGTCTGGATCAGCCGGCGCGTCGGCCGCGAGCGCAAGAAGATCACCACCCAGCGCCAGAAGCAGATGGCCGCCATGGCCGCGACCGTCACCGAGTCCCTCTCGGTCAGCGGCATCCTGCTCGGCCGCACCATGGGCCGCGCCGACTCGCTGACCAGGTCCTTCGCCGAGGAGTCCGAGCGCCTCGTCGACCTCGAAGTGCGCTCCTCCATGGCCGGGCGGTGGCGGATGTCCACCATCGGCATCGTCATGGCCGCCATGCCCGCCCTGATCTACTGGGCCGCCGGCGTCGCCCTCGGCTCGGGCGGCCCGCAGATCTCGCTCGGCACGCTCGTCGCCTTCGTCTCCCTCCAGCAGGGCCTCTTCCGGCCCGCCGTCAGCCTGCTCTCCACCGGCGTGCAGGTGCAGACCTCCCTCGCGCTCTTCCAGCGCATCTTCGAGTACCTCGACCTGCCCGTCGACATCACCGAACCCGACGAGCCGGTCCGGCTGCCGGAGATCCGCGGCGAGGTCTCCTTCGAGAAGGTCGAGTTCCACTACGACCCCGAGGGGCAGAGCCGCCCGACCCTGGACGGCATCGACCTGACGGTCCCCGCCGGCGGCAGCCTGGCCGTCGTCGGCCCCACCGGCTCCGGCAAGTCCACCCTCAGCTATCTGGTGCCCCGGCTGTACGACGTCACCGGCGGCCGCGTCACCCTCGACGGGGTCGACGTGCGCGACCTGGACTTCGACACCCTCGCCCGCGCGGTCGGCGTCGTCTCCCAGGAGACGTACCTCTTCCACGCCTCCGTCGCCGACAACCTCCGCTTCGCCAAGCCGGACGCCACCGACGAGGAGATCGAGGCCGCCGCCCGCGCCGCCCAGATCCACGAGCACATCGCCTCGCTCCCCGAGGGGTACGACACCCTCGTCGGCGAGCGCGGCTACCGCTTCTCGGGCGGCGAGAAGCAGCGCCTCGCCATCGCCCGCACCATCCTGCGCGATCCGCCGGTCCTGATCCTCGACGAGGCGACCAGCGCCCTCGACACCCGGACCGAGCACGCGGTGCAGCGCGCCATCGACGCCCTGTCGGCCGGCCGCACCACCATCACCATCGCCCACCGTCTCTCCACCGTCCGCGACGCCGACCAGATCGTCGTCCTGGAGGCGGGCCGCATAGCGGAGCGCGGGACCCACGAGGAGCTCCTCGCCCAGGGCGGGCGGTACGCGGCGCTGGTCCGCCGGGACGCCCGTACCGAACAGGCGAACGTGGGAGCGGTTGTTCCCCAGAACGTGTGATCGTGCCGGGATTCGTTGCTCAACTCCTTTGGGCCATCGGATGATTACGGAGTGCGAGCGACGGGCTGCAGACCGCGACCGCACACGTCCCACTGATGTACCTGTATGAGGAGAAGCACCACCATGAACGTCATCACCAACCTGCTCGCCGGCGTCTTCCACTTCCTGGGCTGGCTCATCTGACGCTCGCAGCAGCCGGCGCCGTCGGTCCCCCGTCCCCGGGGGCCGGCGGCGCCGCCGTGTGTGCGGGGGCGGGGCGGCTCAGGCGGTCGGTGCGGTCACCGGTTCACGGCTCAGGAGGCGGCGGATGTCGGAGACGGCCGCGCGGCCGGCGCGGTTGGCGCCGATCGTCGAGGCCGAGGGGCCGTAGCCGACGAGGTGGACGCGCTCGTCCCGCACCGCGCGCGTGCCCTCGACCTGGATGCCGCCGCCCGGCTCCCGCAGCCGCAGCGGCGCCAGATGGTCGATCGCCGCCCGGAAACCGGTCGCCCACAGGATGACGTCCACGTCGACGGTCCGGCCGTCGTCCCAGGCCACCCCGGTCGGGGTGATCCGGTCGAACATCGGCAGCCGGTCCAGGATCCCGCGCGCGCGGGCCGCGCGGATCGCGTCGTTGAGGGGAAGCCCGGTGACCGAGACGACGCTCTGCGGCGGCAGCCCGCGCCGTACCCGCTCCTCGACCAGGGCGACGGCGGCCCGTCCCTCGGCCTCCCCGAAGGAGCCCTCGCGGTAGACGGGCTCGCGCCGGGTCACCCAGGTCGTCCCCGCGGCGGCCTCGGCGATCTCCATGAGGTGCTGGGTGCCGGAGGCCCCGCCGCCCACGACCAGCACCCGCTTTCCGGCGAACGCCTCGGGGCCCGGGTACTGGGCGGTGTGCAGCTGGCGGCCCCGGAAGGTCTCCTGCCCCGGGTAGCGCGGCCAGAACGGACGGTCCCAGGTGCCGGTCGCGTTGATCAGGGCCCGTGTCGCGTACACGCCCTCCGAGGTCTCGACCCGGAGCCGGCCGCCCTCGCCCTCCCGGACGGCCGTGACGTCGACGGGCCGGTGGACCCGCAGGTCGAAGGTCCGCTCGTACGTGTCGAAGTACGCGCCGATCACCTCCGAGGAGGGGCGCGCGGGATCGGCTCCGGTCAGCTCCATGCCGGGCAGCGCGTGCATCCCGTGGACCTTGCCGTACGTGAGCGACGGCCAGCGGAACTGCCAGGCGCCGCCCGGATTCGGGGCGTGGTCCAGGACGACGAAGTCCCGGTCCGGCTCCAGGCCGGTGCGCCGCAGATGGAAGGCGGCCGAGAGCCCCGCCTGTCCGGCGCCGATGACGACGACGTCGACCGCCCTGACCTCTTCGAACCCGAAATCGTTCACGCTTCCACCAACCGGGGCGGGGGTGCGGTTCTTCCCGTGCCCCCCGGCGGTTCTTCCCGTGCCCGCCGCCCGTCCGGGGCGAGCGGCCCTCGCGGGGCGGACTCAGGACGCGTCGGGCGCGGTGTCGCCGGAGGGCGGGACCGGCCTTCTCCTGCGGTACGCCACCACCCCGCACACCGCGAGGAGGAGGACGGCCACGGCGGACACCCCGAGGGCCGTCCGTCCGGCGAAGAGCCTGCCCAGCACTTCGAGCGCGCCGAGCCCCGCGGTCGCGTAGAGCAGCGCCCAGGCCGCTCCGCCGATGAACAGGGCGGGGAGGTAGCGCGGCAGCGGCATGCGCATGCTGCCCGCGAGGAAGTTGGCGGCGGTCTGGAAACCGACGGTCAGGAAGGAGACGGCCACCACCGGCGCGCCCCACCGCTGGATCGCCCGCTCGACGCGCCGGAACTTCGCCGAGGAGATCCGCCCGGCGAACCTGCTGCGCCGGGCGCCGGCGCCGGCGAGCCACCCGACGGCGAACGTCCCTCCGGCGCGCAGCAGGACGATGACGTACAGGGCTCCGGCCGTGAGTACGATCTCCATGCCGGGAAAGGTTAGCCTAACCGAACCTTGCGCGGTCGTCCGGCTGTCGGGCGGCACGATCGCGCAGGGTTCGGATGGCCCGGGGGTGCCCGGCGCGGGGCGACCTCCTACCGCCCGCCCGGTACCAGCAGCGGCGCGCCGCCCGGGGCCGAGGCCGGGCGGCCGTTCGCCGCGGGGACGCCGAGCAGAGGGGAGGCCGGGGGCGACGGCAGCAGACCGCGCGCCGCCAGCTCCGGCGTCACGCCCTCGCCGAACCAGTACGCCTCCTCCAGGTGCGGGTAGCCGGACAGGACGAAGTGCTCCACGCCCAGGTCGTGGTACTCCTCGATCCGGTCCGCGACGTCCGCGTGGCTGCCCACCAGCGCGGTGCCGGCCCCGCCCCGTACCAGACCGACGCCCGCCCACAGGTTCGGCGAGATCTCCAGGCGGTCGCGGTCGAGGGAGCCGCCCCGGTGCAGCGCCAGCATCCGCTGCTGGCCCACCGACTCGCTCCGCCCGAGGAGCTCCTGCGCCGCCGCGACGGTCTCCTCGTCGAGATCGGAGAGCAGCCGGTCGGCCGTCGCCCAGGCCTCGCGCGCCGAGTCCCGCGAGATCGTGTGCAGTCGGATCCCGAAGCGGACCGTCCGGCCGCGCTCCTCCGCGAGCCGCCGGATCCAGTCGATCTTCTCCTTCACCTGCCAGGGCGGCTCGCCCCAGGTCAGGTACACGTCCGCGTGCTCCGCCGCGACCGGGCCCGCGGCCGCGGACGAGCCGCCGAAGAAGATCTCGGGCAGCGGGTCCGGCGGCAGCGCGGTCAGCCCGCCCTCGATCCGGAAGTGCTCGCCCTCGAAGTCGTACGGCCGCCCGCCCCAGGCGCCCCGCACCACCGAGAGGAACTCGGCCGTCCGCGCGTACCGCCGGTCGTGGTCGAGGTGGTCGCCGAAGCGGCGCTGCTCGGCCGAGTCGCCGCCGGTCACGACGTTGAGCAGGAGCCGGCCCCGGGTGATCCGCTGGTACGTCGACGCCATCTGGGCCGCGAGCACCGGCGAGATCACCCCCGGCCGGAACGCCACCAGGAACTTGAGGCGTTCGGTGTGCTGGGACAGCGCGACCGTCGTCAGCCAGGCGTCCTCGCACCACGTGCCGGTCGGGGTCAGCACGGCCTCGAAGCCCAGCTGCTCGGCCGCCTTGGCGATCTGGATCAGATAGTCGATGTCGGGGGCGCGGACCCCGGACACGGTCCGGTCCCGGGTGATCCCGCCGTCCGTGTAGGCGTGCCGGTCGACGAGGGTCCGGCCGTCGCCGCCGGTCGGCAGGAACCAGTGCAGATGGACGGTCATCAGGAGGCCTTTCCGTAGCTGCGCGCCGGGGTGGTGGACGGCGGCAGGTCCTTGTTGAAGCGGGTGTCGACGTAGTCGGCGAAGCGGAACGTGCGGGGGATGAGCTTCAGTCCGGCGAAGGTGTCGGCGAGCTGCTGCTCGGAGGCGATCGCCGCGTCGTCGAGGGCGACGGGGACGCGGGTGCCGTTGCTGCGCTTCACGGCGGCCAGCGCCACCTCGTACGGCAGCCCGGTCTCCTTCGCCCAGACCTTCGCCCACTCCTCGGGGTGGCCGAACACCCAGCCCTGGGCGCGGCGGAGGCGTTCGACGAAGTCGCCGATCGCCTTCGCCTTCTCCTTGTCGGCCAGGGCCGAGGGCGCGGCGACCTGGAAGCCGAGGCCGTTGACGAGGCCGCGCCCGTCGGTCAGCACCCGGCCCTTGCCGCTCAGCAGGACCTGCGAGGTGTACGGGTCCCAGACCGCCCAGGCGTCGACCTTGCCGCTCGTGAACGCGGCCAGGGCGTCGGCCGGCTGCAGCAGGCTGACCCGGACGTCGTCCAGGGTCAGGCCGGCCTTCCGGAGCGAGGCGATCAGCTGGAAGTGGGCGGAGCTGCCCTGGGCGACGGCGACCCTCTTCCCCTTGAGGTCCCGCGCGGTGCGCAGCGGCGAGTCCTTCGGGACGAGGATCGCCTCGCCCGCGGAGTCGCCGTGCGTCGCGGCGACCACGGTGATCTTCGAGCCGGCACCGGCGGCGAAGACGGGTGGGGTGTTGCCGACGGAGCCGAAGTCGACGGCCTTGGCGTTGATCGCTTCGAGCAGCGGCGGTCCGGAGGTGAAGGTCGACCACTTCACCCGGTACGGGAGGTCGTCGAGCTCGCCGGCGGCGCGCAGCAGGGCCTCGGAACCGCCCTTCTGGTCGCCGACGTTCAGGACCAGGGAGCCCCTGCCGTCGGAGTGCGAGGTGCCGTCGGAGGCGGCGGAGGCGCCGGAGCAGGCGGAGGCGAGCAGGGCGAGCGGCACGAGCAGCGCCGCGGCGGCGGACAGGCGGAAGGACTTCATCGTCGTCTCCTCGGAGGGCTCGGTCAGGCCGTGGTGGTGTCGGCGAACTCGCCGTCGTTGACGCCGAGTTCGGCGAGCAGGCGGCCGCGGAGCGCGGCCAGTGCCGGATCGCCGGGGGAGCGGGGGCGGTCGAGGTCGACGGCGGTGTCGTACGCGATCACGCCGTCCCGCATCACCAGCGCCCGGTCCGCGAGCAGCAGCGCCTCGTCGACGTCGTGCGTGACGAGCAGGACCGTGCAGCCGCGCCGCCGCCACAGCTCGGCCACCAGCCGCTGGGCCTTGATCCGGGTCAGCGCGTCGAGCGCGCCGAACGGCTCGTCGAGCAGCAGCAGATCCGGATCCCGTACCAACGCCCGGGCGAGCGAGGCGCGTTGGGCCTCGCCGCCCGACAGGGTCTTCGGCCACGCCCCCGAGCGGTGGCCGAGCCCCACCTCCGCGAGCGCCCGCTCCGCCACCGCCCGGTCCGGCTTCCCCGGCAGCCCGAGCAGCACGTTCCGCCAGACCTTCTTCCAGGGCATGAGGCGCGGCGCCTGGAAGGCGACCGCGCGGCGGCGCGGCACCAGGACCGTGCCGGAGACCTCCCGGTCGAGCCCCGCGAGGATCCGCAGGAGCGTCGACTTGCCGCAGCCGCTGTGCCCGAGGAGGGCGGTGAACTGCCCGGCGCGCAGGGTCAGATCGAGACCGTCGACGACGGGACGCCCGTCGAAGGAGCGGGTGAGACCCTGGACGGTCACTGCCCCGTGAAGGTCGGTCGCCATTGCAGCAGCAGCCTTTCGAGAGTGCGGACGAGGGCGTCGGCGAGCAGGCCGAGGAAGGCGTAGACGACCAGGCAGACGACGATCACGTCCGTGCGGAAGAACTCCCGCGCCTGGTTCATGAGGAAGCCGATCCCGGCGTCGGCGTTGATCGACTCGCCGAAGACCAGGGCGAGCCAGGCCGTGGCCAGGGAGTACCGGAGGCCGGTCATCGCCCCGGGCAGCGCGCCCGGCAGGACGACGTGCCGGACCAGCCCCCAGCGGCCGAGCCCCAGGGACTCGCCCGCCTCGACGAGCCCCGCGTCGACGCCCCGGATCCCGGCGTACACGTTCAGATAGAGGTGGAAGGCGACGCCGAGCGCGATCAGCGCCACCTTGGGCGCCTCCCCGATGCCCAGCCAGATGATGAACAGCGGGATCAGCCCGACCCACGGCACCGTCCGCAGCATCTGCACGGGAGCGTCGACGAGGTCCTCGCCGAGCCGCGAGAGCCCGGAGACCAGGGCGAGCGCGATCCCCGCCACCCCGCCGATCAGCAGCCCCACGGCGACCCGCCGCAGCGACACCCCCATCGCGGTCGGCAGCGTCCCGTCCCCGGCCAGTTCGCCGGCGGCCCGGGCGATGGTCCCCGGCGAGGCCAGCACGTCCGCCGGCAGCACCCCCGCCGCGCTGCTCGCCTGCCAGAGCGCGAGCAGCAGCACCGGGCCCGCGGCCCGGCGCAGCCAGCGCGGAACGGACGGGCCGCGACCCGGTCCCCGGGCGGGAGTCAGGGACTCGACGTCCGGCAAAGGAGATATGTCGGGCGGGGAGTGGTGCGGGGGTGGGGCATGGTCGACCGTCATGACGGACTCCGGGGGAGAGGGAGGCGAAGGTACGCGTCAGCGGCCGTGGGCGCGGAGCGGACACACGCGCACGGCGATCAGGACGTCAGGGGTACGAGGAAGGCGAAGGGGCGTCAGCAGCCGCGGCGACACGCGGCGGAGGCCACCCGCAGCAGGTCGATGTGACCGCGCGTGGTGAGCAGGGCTGTACGCAACATGGCGCGAAGGTAGCGGCCGCCACGCGCCGGGTCAACGGTGTCTCGGACGATGGACGCGCGGTCCGGCGAGCCGGGCCCCATTGCGTGGTCCGGCGCGGCGGCCCTCACCGTGCGGTCCGGCGCGGCGGGCCTCACCGTGCGGTCCGGCGCGGCGGGCCCCGCCCGGACCTCCGGTACGTCTCCGCCGGCCTCGCGGCCGGGGCCGGAGCCCTCACGGTGCTCCGGCTCCCTGCGGGGCGCGCCGGACGCCGCCGCCTAAGCTGCCGTACGGCACAGGTCCCGACCCAGGAGCGCATCCCATGAACGACCGCGACCGGCAGCATCCGTACCCCGACGCGTTCCGGGCGGACGAGGCACCCGCGCCGCACGCGCTGCTCGGGCCGGTGACCGGGCTGCTGGGGACCTGGGTGGGACGCGGGAGGGGCGGCTATCCCTCGCTCGCCGAGGAGTTCGCGTACGAGCAGGAGGTCACCTTCAGCCACGACGGGCGCCCCTTCCTGCACTACGAGGCGCGGGCCTGGCTGATCGACGAGGACGGCACCCCGCTGCGGCCGTCCGCCCGGGAGAGCGGCTGGTGGCGGCTCCAGCCCGAGGGGCGGGTCGAGGCGCTGATCACCCAGCCCACCGGCATCGCGGAGATCGCCGTCGGCCACGCGGACGGCACCGCCGTCGACCTCGCGACCCACGAGGTCGCGCTCGCCCCCACCGCCAAGCAGGTCGACGCGACCCGCCGCCGCTACACCCTCGTCGGCGAGGACACCCTCGACTTCGTCCACGACCTCGCCGCCGTCGGCCGCCCGCTCCAGCACCACCTCGCGGTACGGCTCCACCGCGCCGACCGGAGCTGACCGCCCGGCACAATACGGGGGTGAACGATGACGACCCGTACCTGTGGCTGGAAGACATCTCCGGCGAGGACGCCCTCGCGTGGGTGGCCGAGCGGAACGCCGAGACGGCGGACGCCCTGGCCGCCGACGCCGGGTTCGCCCCGCTGAAGGCGCGCGTGCGGGAGGTGCTCGACGCCTCCGACCGCATCCCCTACACCGCGCGCCGCGGCGCGTACCTGTACAACTTCTGGCGCGACGCCGAGCACGTGCGCGGGGTGTGGCGGCGCACGACCCTGGAGCAGTACCGCAAGGACGCGCCCGCGTGGGAGGTGCTCCTCGACGTCGACGCGCTGGCCGCCGCCGAGGGCGAGAAGTGGGTGTGGGACGGGGCACGGGTGCGCCGTCCCGCGTACGACCGGGCCCTGGTGCGCCTGTCGCGGGACGGCGGCGACGCCGTCGTGGTCCGCGAGTTCGACCTCGGGACGCGGGAGTTCGTCGCGGACGGCTTCCGGGTTCCGGAGGCGAAGACGCGGATCGGCTGGATCGACGACGACACCGTCTTCGTCGGCACGGACACCGGGCCGGGCTCGCTGACCGAATCCGGTTACCCGCGCACGGTCCGCCGCTGGCGGCGCGGCACGCCGATCGAGGAGTCCGAGCTCGTTTACGAGGCCGAGGACACGGACGTCTCGGCCTGGGGATACCGCGACGACACCCCCGGCTTCGAGCGGGACTTCGTCGGGCGCTCGCTGGACTTCTTCCGCAGCGAGACGCACCTCCTGAAGCCCGACGGCACGACCGTACGCGTCGACGTCCCCGAGGACGCCGTCGTCGACGTCCACCGCCGGCACCTGCTCGTCACCCTGAAGTCCGAGTGGCTCGGGCAGCCCACCGGCTCCCTCCTCGCCTTCGGCTTCGACGCCTTCCTCGCGGGCGACCGCACCCACGAGGTGCTGTTCACCCCGGACGCCCGGACGGCCCTCGCCGGGCACTCCTGGACCCGCCACCACCTGGTCCTGGAGACGATGCGGGACGTCAGCGCCCGCATCGAGGTCCTCACCCCGGGCGGCGACGGCGCCGGCTGGACGCGCACCCCGCTCGTCGGCGTCCCGGCGCTCTCCGCCGTCGGCGTCGTGGACACGGACCCGGACGTCTCCGACGAGTACTTCCTCGACGTGTCGGGCTTCCTCCAGCCCTCCAGCCTCCACCGCGGGCACATCGGCGGCGACACGGAGGTCCTCAAGCAGGCCCCCGACCGCTTCGACACCGCCGGACTCGCGGTCGAGCAGTACTTCGCGACCTCCGCCGACGGCACCCGCGTGCCGTACTTCGTCATCGGCCCCGACCACGCCGCCACCGGCCCCGGCCCCACCCTGCTCTACGGCTACGGCGGCTTCGAGGTCTCCCTCACCCCCTACTACGGCGCCGTCACCGGCCGGGCGTGGCTGGAGGGCGGCGGCACGTACGTCATCGCGAACATCCGGGGCGGCGGCGAGTACGGACCGGACTGGCACCAGGCCGCGCTCGGCGCGGACCGGCCGCGGGCCTTCGAGGACTTCGCGGCCGTCGCCCGGGACCTCGTCGCACGCGGCATCACCACCCCGGCGCAGCTGGGCGCGTCGGGCGGCAGCAACGGCGGACTGCTCATGGGCGCGATGCTCACCCGCCACCCCGAGCTGTTCGGCGCGATCGTCGCGCAGGTCCCGCTGCTCGACATGACCCGCTTCCACAAGCTCCTCGCGGGCGCCTCCTGGATCGCCGAGTACGGAGACCCGGACGACCCGGCCGACCTCGCCCACCTGCGCGAACTCTCCCCGTACCACCGCCTCGCGGCCGACCGGACCTACCCGCCGGTGCTCCTGATGACCTCCACCCGCGACGACCGCGTCCACCCCGGCCACGCCCGCAAGGCGGCGGCGCGGCTGCGGGAACTCGGCCATCCGGTGCTCTTCCACGAGAACACCGGCGGCGGGCACGCGGGCGCCGGGGACAACGAACAGGCCGCCCACAACAGTGCCCTCGTGCACACCTTCCTGCGGAAGCACCTGGCCTGAGCAGGCCTTCTACAACCAGCCATGGCGCTGCGCCTGCAGCGCCATCTGGAAGCGGCTCGTGGCGCCGAGCCGGGCCATGAGGACCTGGATCCGGCGGAAGAGCGTCCGGCGGCTGACCCCGATCTCCCGGGCGATGACGTCGTCGCTCGCGCCGCCCGCGAGCAGCCAGAGCAGCCGGCGGTCGGCGGGCAGCAGCCCGGCGGGCAGCACGCCCGCCGGGCGGGTCGTGCGGCCGTGGAACGGCAGGGCGGTCCGCCAGGTCTGCTCGAACAGGGCGATGAGCGCGGAGAGCAGCCCGCACGGCTGCACGACCAGCATCGTGTTGTGCACGTCGGCCTCGCTGATCGACAGCGACACGAGCGCGTACGCGTCGTCGATGATCAGGAGCTTGACGGGGAGCGACGGCAGCACCCTGGCCTGCTCGCCGGCCTCGACGCACGGCTCGATGACCGTCCGCATCGTGTCGGGGTGCTCCAACGAGGCCTGCGTGTAGATGACGCGCTGCGTCACCCCCCGGGCGAGCGTGGCCAGCGCGTCCTCGGTGGCGCCCGCGATGGGGGTGTACGGGGGCGATTCGAACTGCCGGATCTGCGCGCGGGCACTGGCCCAGGCCTGCCGGCTCCGGGGGCCGATGGCGTCGCCGGTGACGACCTCCACGAGATCGTCGTTGTACGCGGCGAGCCGCTGCCGCCGGAACGACTCGAACGCGCCGCCGACGGTGATCCGCGACTCGTCGAGCTCGGCCGCCCGGTGCCGCCCCAGGATCTCCAGGCCCGCGGCGGGAGGCACCGGCGCCACCAGGTCCGGGCCCTGCGCCGCCGGGCTCGCCAGGCCCGCGTCGACCAGTTCCCCGTACGCCGCCGACAGCTCCGCACCGTCGAGACCGGCCGCGGAACCGATGGCGTCGAGCGGCGCGGGGCCGAGGTCCAGGAGCCGGACGTAGACCCGGCGGGCCTCCTCGCCGATCCCCAGAAGCCGGAGCGCCTCACTGAGCTTCGCGTTCGCCATGGACCGCATTATCGACCCGCCCGGGCCACCCCCGCCGCCCGGGCGTGGCCGATCCGTGCCACTGTCCGATCCGGGCACCCACCGGGCCCGCGCGGGAGTACCGTCCCGGGTGCCGCCGACGACCGGCGGCCGAGAACGCAACCCGGAAGAAGGTGCAGGACGTGGCGAAGGGTCGCAAGAACGGCCTCTACAACGGCGTCTCCGAGGAGCTCTCCGCCCTGATGAGGACGGGGTGGGCGGACACCGAGCGGCACGGCCTCGAACCGGCCGAGCAGGCCCCGTACGCGGCCGGCCGCCGCGCCGCGCTCTCCGCGCTGTTCCCCGGCGAGCGCCTGGTCGTCCCCTCGGGCAACCTCAAGACCCGCTCCAACGACGACACCTACCCGTTCCGCCCGTACTCCGGCTATGTGCACATGACCGGCGACCAGGCCCGCGACTGCGCGCTCGTCCTCGAACCGCGCGCCGACGGCGGCCACGACGCCTACTGCTACCAGCTGCCCCGCGACAGCCGCGACAACGACGAGTTCTGGATCGGCTACACGGCCGAGCTGTGGATGGGCCGCCGCCGCTCCCTCGCCGAGGCCGAGACCGTCCTCGGGATGGCCTGCCGCGACGTCCGCGGGCTCACCGAGGACCTCGCCGCCGGCGGCGACGTGCCGACCCGGATCGTCCGCGGGGTCGACCCGGCCCTCGAAGCGGCCGTCACCACCGACGAGGAGCGCGACGCCGAGCTGGAGGGGGCGCTCAGCGACCTCCGCCTGGTCAAGGACGCGTGGGAGATCGGCGAGATGCGCAAGGCGGTGGACTCCACCGTGCGCGGCTTCACCGACTGCGTCGCCGAGCTCTCCCGGGCGGTCGCCTCGTCCGAGCGGTGGATCGAGGGCACCTTCTTCCGCCGGGCCCGCCTGGAGGGCAACCACGTCGGCTACGGCTCGATCTGCGCCGCCGGCGACCACGCCACGATCATGCACTGGACGCAGAACGACGGCCCGGTCGTCCCCGGCGAGCTGCTCCTCCTCGACGCCGGTGTGGAGACGCACTCCCTCTACACCGCCGACGTCACCCGCACCCTCCCCATCAGCGGCACCTTCACCCCGGTCCAGCGCCAGGTGTACGACGCGGTGTACGAGGCCCAGGAGGCGGGCTTCGCCGCCGTGAAGCCGGGCGCCCCGTACCGCGCCTTCCACGAGGCCTCCCAGCGGCACCTGGCCGCGCGCCTCGTCGAGTGGGGCTTCATCGAGGGCCCCGTCGACCGCGCCTACGAGCTCGGGCTCCAGCGCCGCTTCACCATGGCCGGCACCGGCCACATGCTCGGCCTGGACGTCCACGACTGCGCGCAGGCCCGCACGGAGGAGTACGTCGACGGCGTCCTCGAACCGGGCATGGTGCTCACGGTCGAGCCCGGCCTGTACTTCCAGCCGGACGACCTGACCGTGCCCGAGGAGTGGCGCGGCATCGGCGTCCGGATCGAGGACGACCTGGTCGTCACCGAGGAGGGCAACGAGAACCTGTCGGCCGGTCTGCCGCGCTCCTCGGACGAGGTCGAGGCGTGGATGGCGCGGTTCGCCGGCTGAGGCCCCGCCGCACCCCGCGAGGGGCCGTCCGCGTGAATCGGCGCGGGCGGCCCCTCGTGTCGTCCCGGGGGTCCGCCCCCCGCCCCGCCGGGCGGGGAGGGTGGGACCGACGGACCGGAGGACGGCGGCAGGGGGATCCGTGGGCGGGGGACGCGCGACCGTGCGGAGCCTCGGGCTGCTCGCCCTGCCCCTCCTGGGGCCGGCGCTCGCGGGACCCGGCGCCGTCGAGCCGGGACCGCCGGCCCGGTGCGAGGTGTCCGTGCCGTACGCCGCGGGTGCCGGCGGCTACGCGAGCCACCGCATCCCGGCCGCCGTGCGGACCCGCGCCGGGACCGTGCTCGCCTTCGCCGAGGGCCGGGTCGGCGGGGCCGGGGACAGCGGCGACATCGACATCGTGGTGCGGCGGTCGGAGGACGGCGGCTGCACCTGGGGGCCCTCGCTCGTCGTCGCCGACGGCGACGACGACACGCGCGGCAACCCCGCACCGGTCGTCGACCCGCGCTCCGGCGACGTCGTGCTGCTCAGCTCGTACAACGGCGCGGAGGCGACGGAGCGGCGGATCCTGCGCGGCGAGGTCCCCGCCGCACGCGGCCGCCGGGTGTTCGTCCAGCGCAGCTCCGACGACGGGCGGACGTTCTCCGCGCCGCGCGAGATCACCGCGCGCGTGAAGAAGCCCGGATGGCGCTGGTACGCCACCGGACCGGGCCACGCCCTCGCCCTGACGCGCGGTCCGCACGCGGGCCGGCTCGTCGTGCCCGCCAACCACTCGGCGGCGCCGCCCGAGGGGTCCGCGGACACCGGCGAGGAGCCCCGCCACTACGGGGCGCACGCCCTCTGCAGCGACGACGGCGGCCGGACCTGGTCCCTCGGCCTGGTGGACGACACCTACGACGGGTTCATCGACACGAGCGAGTCGACCGTGGCCCAACTTCCCGACGGACGCCTGTACTTCAACTCCCGCGACCAGCTGGGGACGAGCCCCGGCAACCGCGCGGACGCCTTCTCCGGCGACGGCGGAGCGAGCCTCGACCGCCCCTTCGCGCCCCAGCGCACCCTGGACCGCGTGCCCGTCGTGCAGGGCAGCCTGCTGTACGTGGGCGGCCGTGACGGGACCCTGCTGTTCTCGGCCCCCTCGGTGCCGGACGCCCGCGCGGAGCAGGCCGTCTGGACCAGCGGGGACGACGGGGAGACCTTCACGAAGGCCCTGACGGTGGACCGGCGGAAGGCCGCCTACTCGGACCTGGTGCCGCTGGACGCGGCGACGGTCGGCCTCCTGTACGAGACGGGGGTGCGGAGCCCGTACGAGACGGTGGAGTTCCGCCGCATCCCGCTGACGGCACTCACCGGGCACGCGTCCGACTCGCGCACGCCTGAATGAGGGAAAAGCGATCGAATGTTCGCCGATTCAGGTGAGAGCGGCCGAGGTGAAACGTCCCTCCCCGCAGCGGGGCGGCCACGCTCGACGTGACACATGGAGCCACCCTGTGGAGCGTCCGATGCAGCTGATCCCCCGTCACGACCCGTACCTCGACGTCCGCTCGACCGGCGACCGCACGGTCGCCGCCCTCCGGGGCGAGCTCGACCTCGTCCTGGTGCGGCACCTGCGGCCCGAGCTCGACGCCCTCGTGCGGGAGTCCGACGACCTGACCGTCGACATCCGGCGCCTCACCTTCTGCGACGCCACCGGGCTCGGACTCCTCGCCCACTGCGCCGGGCGCATGCACCGGCGCGCTGCGCGCTGGCGGCTGATCTGCGACCAGCCGTCGATCCTGCGGCTCATCCGGCTGGCCGCGCTCGGCGAGCTCCTCCGCCCCGAGTGCGGACCACCGGACCTCCTCGATCAGCCGGACCCGGGCGCGCTGCTTCCGCTCCCGTCCGAGCCGGGGGTGACGAGACCCGTCTCATAGGCGGCGATCACCGCCTGCGCCCGGTCGCGCAGCCGGAGCTTCTGGAGGATGCGGGCGACGTGCGTCTTCACCGTCGCCTCGCTCAGCCCGAACCGCGCGGCCAGTTCGGCGTTGGTGTGGCCGCGCGCCAGGGCCTCCAGGACCTCCAGCTCGCGCGGGGTGAGCGTGGCCAGCTCGCGGTGCGGCGCGACCGTCCGCGCCCCCGTTCCCGCACCGGGCGCGGCGAAGCGCTCCACCAGGCGGCGGGTGATCGCCGGGGCGAGCAGGGCGTCCCCGGAGCGCACGAGCCGGACCGCCGCCGTCAGGTGCTCGGGGGTGACGTCCTTGAGCAGGAAGCCGCTGGCGCCCGCCGCGAGCGCCGCGTACACGTACTGGTCGAGGTCGTAGGTGGTGAGGACGACGATCCTCGGCGGCGCCGCCGTCTCGTCGGCGAGGATGCGGCGCGTGGCCTCCAGGCCGTCCGTGCCCGGCATCCGGATGTCCATCAGGACCACGTCCGGCCGGGTCCGCCGGACCGCCGCCACCGCCGCGTCGCCGTCGGCGGCCTCCGCGACCACGTCGATGCCGTCGGCGGCGAGGATCATCCGGAAACCGGTCCGCACCAGCGCCTGATCGTCGACGATCACCACGCGCGGAGCATCGGCCACGGTCACGGAACCTCCCACGGAATCACCGCACGGACCCGGTACCCGCCGTGCGGGCGGCTGCCCGCGTCGAGCGTACCGCCGTACACCGCGAGCCGTTCCCGCAAGCCAAGCAGCCCGTGGCCGCCGCCCGGTTCGGCCGTCCGCAGCCGGCGCCCGCCCGTGTCGCGCACCTCCACCCGCAGCCGGTCCGCCCCGTACTCGACCTCCACCGACACCCGCGCGCCCGCCGCGTGCTTCACCGCGTTCGTCAGCGCCTCCTGCACCACCCGGTACGCGGCGAGGTCCACCCCGGTCGGCAGCTCCACCGGGACGCCCCGCACCGCCACCTCCACCGGCACCCCCGAGGCGCGCACCCGGTCCGTCAGCTCCGCCAGCGCGTCCAGGCCCGGCTGCGGGGCCAGCGCCACATCGGCCGCCGGGTCGGGACCGTCCGCGCTCATCGTCAGCAGCCCCATCACGTGCCGCAGTTCCGACATCGCCGTCCGCCCCGCCGCCTCCACCGCGAGCATCGCCTCCCGGGCCTGCTCGGGCGAGGTGGCGAGGACCGTGCGCGCCGCACCGGCCTGGATCGTCATCATGCTCACGTTGTGGGTCACCACGTCGTGCAGCTCCCGGGCGATCCGCGACCGCTCCGCCTCCACCGCCCGGCGCAGCGCCGCCTCCTGCTCCGCCCGCAGCACCCGCTCCCGCTGCCGCCACAGGTGGACGCCGTGCGAGGCGAGGGCGAGCGGCAGCAGGACGAGCAGGGGCACCAGGTCGCTGTCGACCTTCGGGACCAGCGGGAAGACCGCGTACAGCAGGGCACCCGCCAGGAGCGAGGCCAGCACCGACCTGCGGTGCGGGCTGTGCATCGCCGCGCTGTACGCCGCGACGAGCCCCGCGGCGAAGGTGGTCCGCGTGGCGTCGTCGGCCGCGTCCCCGAGGTGCAGCACGACCGACGCGACCGTCACCACCCAGTACACGGCCAGCGGGAAGCGCCGCCGCAGCACCAGTGGCAGCGCGGTCAGCAGCGCCGCCACGATCTCCCAGGCCTCCACCGGCGGCAGCACGTGCTCCACGGCGTGCAAGGGGCGCGGATCCTCCGGGACCCCCGGTACGTCCGGGAGCGCGGGCGGAGTCGGAAGGCGCCCCGGCACCGGCGCACCGCTCACGGCCGGGTAGGGACGGAGCTCGACGTACGTGCGGTTCAGGTTCCCGACGAGCGTGGCCACGGCGAGCGACAGGGCGAGCAGCCCGTCGGCCAGCCACGCCCAGCGGGACAGCGGGGGCAAGGCGCCGATGGTCCGCGATCCGCGTATCCGGCCCATGAATTCCTCGTACCTGCTCACCGGCGCAGTGTGCCAAGCGGGGCCGCGCGGGCGAATCGGCCCGGGGGACCAGGGAGCCGTCCCCGCGGTGTACATCGCGCGGATGACCCGCCCGCGCATCCGCCGCACACGGTACGGATCTTCGCCACCGCGGCCGACGCGGCCGAGGGCGGGCCGCTCCTAGCGTCGGTGCGCACCCACTCGACCCCGAGCCCCGGAGGGCCCCATGACCCCATCCTCAGCCGAGCCGCTCATCGACCTGAGCGAGGTCGGCAGGACGTACGACGAGGGGCCGGCCGCCCTCGCCGGGCTGGACCTGCGCGTGGCGCGAGGGGAGTCGCTCGCCGTCCTCGGCCCCTCGGGCAGCGGCAAGTCGACCCTGCTCAACCTCCTCGCCGGCCTCGACCGGCCGAGCACCGGCCGGGTGACCGTCGACGGGCTGCGCGTCGACGCGCTGAGCGAGACGGCCTCCGCCCGCTACCGGCGCGACCGCATCGGCATGGTCTTCCAGTTCTTCCACCTCCTCGACGACCTCACCGTCCTCGACAACGTGCTGCTCCCCGCCCAGCTCGCCGGCACGGCGCGCGGCCGGGCGGCGGCGCGCGCCGCCGAACTCCTCGAACAGCTCGGCGTCGCCCGCCACGCGCGCGTGCGTCCCGGCCGCCTCTCGGGCGGCGAGCGCCAGCGCGTCGCCGTCGCCCGCGCCCTGATGAACCGTCCCCCGCTGCTCCTCGCCGACGAGCCGACCGGAGCCCTGGACACCGCGTCCGGCGCGGACGTCCGCGACCTCCTGCGCGAACTGAACGCCGACGGGCAGACGATCGTCCTCGTCACCCACGACCTCGCGCTCGCCGAGGCCTGCGCGACGCGCACGATCGAACTCGTCGACGGCCGCATCGCCCGCGACGTCACGGCGGTGGCCCGATGAGCGCGGATCCCGCCGGCGGCGGCGCCCTCGGCCGGGTCGTACGGGCCGGGGTCGGACGGCGCCGCACGCAGACCGCCGTGATGGTCCTGACCACGCTGCTCTCCGTCGCCTCCGCCGTCCTCGCGCTCGGCCTCCTCGTCGCCTCCGGCGCGCCCTTCGACCGGGCCTTCGCCCGGCAGCACGGCGCCCATCTGACGCTGCGGTTCGACGGATCGGCCGTCACACCGGAGCAACTCGCCGCCACCGCCCACGCGTCCGGAGTGGCCGCCGCCTCGGGTCCCTTCGCCGTCACCTCCCGGCGTCTGAGCGCGGACCGCACGGCCCCGCCCGGATTCGCCCCGCCACCGCTGACGATCGTCGGCCGGGCCTCCGCCGCCGGGCCCGTGGACGCGGTGACCCTGACGGAGGGCCGATGGGCCGCGGCTCCCGGCGAGATCGTCCTGGAACGGGGATCCCGGCCGCCCGCCTCGGGCCCGGGGACCCGCCTGACCGGCGACGGCGTCACCCTCACCGTGGTCGGCATCGCCGAGTCGGTCGGCGAGAGCGCCGACGCCTGGGTCGTACCCGAGCAGCTCACGGCGCTCGCGGGCGGACGGCCGCCCGCGCTCCAGATGCTCTACCGGCTCACCGCGGCCGACACCGCCACCGACGTGACGGCCGGCCGGAAGGCCGTCACCGCCGCCGTACCGGCCGGGGCGGTCACCGGCAGCCGCTCGTACCTCGACGTGCGGGAGAGCGCGCGCCGGACCACGGCCGCCTTCGTGCCCTTCGTCACCGCCTTCGCGTTCCTCGGCCTGGCGATGTCGGTGCTGGTGATCGGCATCGTGGTGAGCGGAGCCGTCGGCGCCGCGACCCGCCGGATCGGGATCCTCAAGTCCCTCGGCTTCACCCCGTTCCAGGTGGGGCGCGCGTACGTGGCGCAGGCGCTGATTCCGGGCACCGCCGGAACCGTGCTCGGGGTCGCCCTCGGCAACCTGCTCGCCGTGCCCGTCATGGCGGAGGTGGCCGAGGTGTACGGGACGACGGAGGTCCTCATCCCCGTGTGGGTCGACCTCGTCGTGCCGGCCGGCGCGCTCGCCCTCGTGGCCGCCACCGCCTTCGGGCCCGCCCTGCGCGCGGCCCGGCTGCCGACCGCGACGGTCCTCCGCATGGGCCCCGCCGCCGGCGGCGGCCGGGGGCGGGCGCTCCTCGGCCTGTTCGGGCGCCTGCCGCTGCCCCGGCCGGTCACCCTGGGCCTCGCCGCGCCCTTCGCCCGCCCCGCACGGGCGGCGGGCACGGCCGCGGCGGTGGCCTTCGGGGCCCTCGCGGTGACCTTCGCCGTGGGACTCGGCAGCACGCTCGTCGCCATCAAGGCCGACGGCGACCCGGACCGGGGCGGCGACGTCACCGTCCACACGGTCACCCTGGCGCAGGGGAAGCCGGGCGATCCGAGGCCGATGCCGGGGAAGCCGGCCGATCCGGCCGCCGTCGCGGCGGCGATCGCCGCGCTCCCGGGGACGGGATCGGCGTACCGGACGGCCCGCACCGAGCTGGACGTGGCCGGGCTCAAGGGCGGCACACCCCTCATCGCGTACGAGGGGGACACGGCCGGCAGCCCCCGCACGATGGTCTCCGGCCGCTGGTTCGCGGCCGCCGGGGAGGCCGTCGCCGCGTCCCGGTTCCTGAGCACCACCGGGGTCCGCGTCGGGGACACGGTCACCCTCTCCGAACAGGGCCGCACGGTCCGGGTCCGGATCGTCGGAGAGGTCTTCGACCTGGGCGACGAGAGCATGGCCCTGCGCGCCTCGGCGGCGTCCGTCGCCGCGCTGGGCGCCCGCTTCGAGCCCGCCGACTTCGCCGTGACGGTCACCGAGGGCACGGACGCGGCCCGCTACGCCGAGCGCCTCGACGCCGCCGTGGCACCGCTCGGGGCGGAGGCCGCCCTCACCGAGGGGAGCAAGTCGAGCGTCATCCGGGCGATGCAGGCCCTGATCGTCGCGCTCACCCTGATGCTGGTCGTCGTCGCCGGCCTCGGGGTGCTCAACACGGTCGTCCTCGACACCCGCGACCGCGTCCGTGACCTGGGCGTCTTCAAGGCCCTGGGGATGACCCCGCGGCAGACGGTCGCGCAGGTCCTCACCTCCGTCGGCGCCATCGGCCTGGTGTCGGGAGCGGTCGGCGCGCCGTTGGGCGTGGCCCTGCACAGCCGGGTGATGCCCGCGATGGGCCGCGCGGTCGGCACCACGATCCCGCCCGCCGACATCGACGTGTACGGCGCCGCCCTCCTCGGTCTCCTCGTGGCGGCGGGCGTCGTGATCGCGACGGCCGGCGCGCTGCTCCCGGCGGGCTGGGCGGCCCGTGCGGCGACGGCGCGGGCGCTGCGGGCGGAGTGAGGGCCGGGGCCCGGCGGGGAGCCTCCCGGGGCCGCCCCGCCTCTCCGCCGCGATACGGTCGCCGCATGTCTGAAGTCCGGTTGACCACGCCCTCCTTCCTCGTGCTCGGCATCATCGACAAGCTGGGCGAGGCCAGTCCGTACGACGTGAAGGTGGAGGCCGCGCGGACGGTGGCCCCGTTCTGGTCCATGCCGCACGCGCAGGTGTACGCGCAGTGCGACCGGCTCCTGGAGGCGGGGCTGCTGTCGGAGGTGCGGCAGCCGGGCGGTCGCAACCGGCGTCTGATGAGCCTCACGGAGGAGGGGGCGGCCGCCCTGCGCGGCTGGCTGGCCGACCCCGCCTTCGTCCCGGTCGAGGCCCGCGAACGGGGCATCCTCAAGCTGTGGTTCGGCGCCAGCCCGCGCGTCCACGCCCCGGTCCAGATCGAGGAGCACCGGCGGACCCTGGACGAGTACGAGGGCCTCGCGGACGAGGTCGGCGAGCTGCTGACGCGCGGGCAGCGCGAGGCGCTGGAGTTCGGCATCCGGTATGAGCGGATGATGGTCGATTTCTGGCGGTGGGTGGAGAGCCGCGAGCCCTGATCCTCTCGACGAGAGCTTGTTACCGACCGGTTGACCCCGGTCGCCTCCCGCCCTACCTTCCTCCATAGTCCAGACAGGACTATCAGTGAAGGGGGAACCTCCATGCGACGCGCGGCGGGTGCACGACGGGGATGGGGGAGGGCGGCCACCGTCGCGGTGACCGTGATCTGCCTGGCGTACGCGCCGATCGCCATGACCGAACTCTGGCCGTACGCGAGGCCGGGCGCCCCCGCCCCCGGCGAGTGGCTCCTCGGCCGGTCCGTCTCCCCGGAGTTCGTGGCCGAGGCCGTGCGCGACCGGGCGGGACCGTACGGGCGCAGCCTGGCCCCCCTGATCGCGCACTCGGTCCTGGGCGGCCTCCTCATGCTCCTCGGCCCCGTACAGCTGCTCTCCGCGGTCCGGCGCCGCATCCGCCTGCACCGGATCACCGGGACCGTCTTCGCCGTCACGGTGTACGTGTCGATGGCCGGCGCCGCCCTCTACCTGGTGCGCACCCCGCCGGAGGAGGCGTTCAGCGGGGCCGCGTTCTGGATCGTCCTCGCCACGATCCTGGTCGGCACCGTCGGCAGCGTGACCTTCGGCGTCCTCGCCGCCGTCCGTGGCTTCCCGGACCTCCACCAGCGCTGGCTGCTGCTCTGCTACGGCTTCCTGATGACCGCTCCGCTGCTGCGGCTCGAATGGGGTCTGCTGCCCTCCCTCTACCCGGGGCTCGACCTGTTCGACATCAACCGCGTCGCGATCATGCACCTCGGCGCGCTCGTCTCCTTCGGCGCGCTCCTCGCCTCCCGCGCCCTCGACCGGCGCACCACCGTCCCGGGCCTGACCGGCACGTGGTGCCCGCTGCCGGTGCGGATCGCCGCCCATCTCGCGGGCGCGGCGGGCCTGGTGTGGATCACGGTGGCGTTCCTCGACGAGGGGACCGCCGGACGCCGGCTGCTCCTCGCGTACCTCGTCCCGTACGCCGTGACGTACGCCGTCATCGCCGCCCGGGCGGCCCGCGCCGGCTCCCGGGGCGCCGACTGGGCGCGCGAGGAGTGGTCGCTGCACCTCGCCGCCCTGTGCCTGGCCCCCGCCTTCTCGGCGGTGACCGTGCCCGTACTGGAACGGACCCTGGACCTCGACCGGCCCACGGCCCTCGTCGCGGGCGTCGGCATCGGCTGCGGCATGCTCGCCTACGCGGCCGTCACGGCGGTGAGCCTGCGGATCCTGTACGCCCGTGAACTCCTCAAGCGGCAGCGGAAGTCCCTCGATCCCCGCGCCGATTCTCACGCCGATCCCCACGCCGGTGCGCCGGCGGTCGCCGCGGGCGTCGCCCGGGAAGGAACCCAGGGATGAGCTCAGGGACGAGCCAGGGGACGAACCAGGGGACGAGCCCGGGGACGAGCCAGGAGACGAACCAGGGGACGAGCCCGGGGAGGAGCGGCACCGCGCCGGAGACGGCCGCGACCCCCGACGGCAGGGAACTCTCGCCCGCCGTCGTGGTCCTGAGCGGCGTCGTCGGAGGCATCAGCGCCACCGTGGGCACCCTGCTCGCCGTGGCGAGCCTGACCGGCCACGCGGCGGGAGCCTGGGCGTCGCCCGAGGCGCTGAGCCCCGGCCTGGTCGGGGCGGCCATGGCGGGCGTGGCACCCGCGCTCTTCACGGTCGGCCGGGCCCGCGTCTGGGAGGAGGTCCGCTCCCTGGTGCTGCCGCTCGCGATCGTCCTCGTCGGCCTCTTCACGGTGTCCCTGCTCAACGCCGGAACCCTGCAGGCCGTACGGGGCGGCCCGCTGTTCCTCGCCCTGTTCAGCCTCGGCTGGGTCGCCACCCTCGGCGTCCTCGCCCTCGCCGCGGTGGGCTGCCTGGCGGCGCAGTACCGCAGACGCCCCGGCGGCGCGCCGGAGAAGCGCCACCCGGTCGCCCCGCTGCCCGCCTGGTCGAAACCGCTGCTCGCCGTGCTCGGCTCGGGCTGGCTCGGCATCGGCGCCGGCCTGCTCTTCCTCCCCTCCTTCTGGGGCGCCCTGCTCCCGTGGACCGTGAACCGCGCCGACGCGCAGGGCCTCGGCGTGTGGGCGCTCGCGCTCGGCGTCGGCGTCCTCGCCTCCCTCGTGGAGGACGACCTGGCCCGTATCCGCCCCGCCCTCGGAGCCGTCCCGGCCGTGGCCCTCGCCCTCGCCGTGGTCCTCGCCGCCCACGCCTCCGCGGTCGACTGGACCTCCGGCCCCGGCACCGCCCTCGCCGCCCTGGTGACCGGACTCCTCGTCACGGGCGTCTCGGGCCGCTGGCTGCTCGCCCGGGCCACACGACGCTAGGGCCTGCCCGACGGGTCACGGACGCCAGCGCGGCGCCTCGTCGTCCGGGGTGTCCGGGCTCCCGAAGTGGAAGGGCACCGCGAGGTGTCCGGCCAGGGCCCGGCCGGCCGCCTCGGCGGCCGTGGCCTCCGGACGGCGCGACTCCCCGGCCCGCGCCCCGCCCAGGTGACGTACGGCCGTCTCCCGGTGGACGGTGGCCAGGTGGTGCTCGCCCGCGGGCTCGGCGGTGACGGCCAGGAGGATCACGAACCAGTCGTGGACGGTGTCGCCGTCCCAGACCGCCTCGATCGCCACAACGGGCCCCGGGCAGCCGGAGGCCCGTGCGGCGAGCGACTCCAGGCCGAGGGGGCTGAGGGGGGCGCGCGCGATCCGGTCGCCGTGGTGGAGATACCGCTCGTGGACGACCCTCTCCGCCTCGTGGAGCCCCAGACCCCGGCCCCGGCAGGCCTCCCAGACGACCCGCGCCGCCCGGAGCCGGGCGTCCTGGAGGACGTACCCGTCGACCTCGCCGCGAATGCCCTCCGGCAGCAGCTCCCACCACTCGGACGTCGTCAACTCGGCCATGCGGATCCTCCCTTTGTTCCCGGCCCGCGAGGTTACCCGCAGGTCCGGGGCGCGCGCCCGGGAGTTTCAGGTCTCTCCCGAGGGGCGAAACCCCGTGGCGGGCGGGGCTCGTGGGAGTGATGATGACCGGATGACCCAGCGCGCGCGGCCCGTGGATGCCCTGATCGTCGTCGACGTCCAGTCGGCCTTCGTCACCGGCGACGGGGCCGTCCCCGCCGCCGGCCGGCTCGTCGACCGGACGGCCGACCTGATCGCCCGGGCCCGGCGGGACGGGGCGTTCATCGCCCACCTGCAGAACGACGGGCCGCCCGGCTCGGAGGACGAACCGCACACGCCCGGCTGGGAACTCCACCACCCCGTGGAGCCCGGCCCCGCCGAGGTCGTGATCCGCAAGCCCCACGACGACGGCTTCGAGGAGACCTCCCTCGGCGACGTGCTCACCGCCGCGGGAGTGCGGGCCGTCGCCGTCTGCGGCGTGATGTCGGAGATGTGCGTGCAGGCCACCGCCCGTACGGCCCTGGCACGCGGCTACCGGGTCGTCGTCCCGCACGACGCCCACGCCACCCAGGACATCCCGGCCGCCCCCGGCATCAGCGAGGCCGTACCGGCGGCGACGGTCTCCCGCGTCGCGGCGTACGCCCTCGGAAGCGACGCCGAGACCACCGTCCCGGCCGCCGACGTCGTCTTCACGGCCCCGCCGGTCCCCTGAGACACCCCGCCCCGTCTCCCGCGGAGCGAACGGAACGCGCCACGCCGCGCCCACGATGCGACGACGGGGTTCGAGCGAGGACGCCGAGGCGTTCACCGGGGAACCGGAGGCCGCCGGAGGCCGGATGAGGGGGCGGGGCCGAGGGCGGGGGCGCGGAACAGGGCCGAGTCGTCGCCCGCGCCTTCCGGCCTCCGCGTTGCCGGAAGCAGGAAGGCGCGGGGCCGCGTGGCTGCTCGGTTCCGCCCTTGATGTCCTCTCTCCCCGGGCGGACGCTGAGCGCGCACACGTCCTCGGTGAGGGGCAAGGGGCAAGGGGGGATCCGGGATGCGTCATGTGCCGTTCTTCCGCTGGGTGGCGACGTTCGGTCTGATCCTGTTCTGCTGCTCGGCCGTCCTGGACGGGCTCGGGACGGTCGGGTTCCTGTTCGTGGTCGGTGGTCTCTTCGGTGGGACCGTCCGGGCGTTGTACCGGTCGAGCGGCGCGCATCGGCGGCCGGGCCGCCGGGCGGTGCTGTTGCGGGGCGCCGCCGTGCTGGTGGATCCGAGGAACCGTCGGGCGGTCCGTCGGGCGGCCCGGTTGCGGGAGGCCGCCGTCCTCGTGGCCCGGGATCACGGGAAGGCCGTGGAGGCGGTCCGTACGGCGTGGGCTCCTTCGCTCCGGGCGCAGGTGGACGCGGAGCTGGAGCTGATGCCGGTGGCACGGCTCAGGCGGGTGGCGGGAAAGGCCTTTCCCGCCGGGGAGTTGGCCGAGCGCGGCGTCCGCACGGTACGGGACGTGCTCGACGCCCGGGAGTGGGGTCTCGAACACGTCGGGGTGCCACGGCACACCGCGGGCCCGGCGGTCGCCGCCGCGCGGAGGATCGCCCAGGAACGGGCCAGGGCCGTGGTGGTACGGATCGAGGCGGACCGGCCGGAGCCGCAGACCACGGCGGTGCTGGCCGCGCTCCGGGTGCTGGTGGAGGCGGGGCCGCGGGCGAAGGGCGCGGCGGAGCGGGGTGCGGCTCTGGCCGCGCGCCTGGACGCGCTGCTCGCCGACGCGGCCCCCGCCGTCCGGATCCGTCCCCTGCTGACCGCCGGGCCGGACCAGTTCCGGCGCGCGAGGGCGGCCCTGGACGCCTTGCACCCGCTGCTCGACCGAGCCGAACAGCGGTTCGCGCAGGCCTCCGTCGACCTGCTGCGCGGGCCGGACGCCGATCCCGCCGGGCTTGACGCGTGGGTCGACTTCGCGTCACGGCCCGAGAAGTACCAGGCCCTGCTCACGAAGTGCGCGGACCGCACCCTCACGTGGGCCGACTGACGGGCGGCCGCGGCCGCACCCCGTCCGGCGCGAGGCCGACCTCCCCCGTGGGCCGGGCGTCGACGCGGAGGCGCGCCGTCCCCTCCGGCGGCAGGCAGGCGTACGCGACCGCCGCGGCGAACTCCGGCCCCGTGCCGGGACCCGTCGCGGCCGCCTCGACGAGCCGGCCGTCCCGCAGGCCCACCGCGTGGCGGCCCGCGCCGAGGGGGGCCGCGGCGGCGAGGCGGCCGGGGAGGGCGGCGAGTGTGTCCTCGATCCGCCGCTCGGCGCCGTGACCGACGGGAACGCGGAGGGGCCGCTCAGTGTGCGTGGCCGTCCCGCCCGGGTCCGTCCCCGTCACCCCGTCCGTTCGGCCCGGACCCCCTGGGGAGTCACCCCTCCCCGGCCTCCGGCTGGATGCCCGCGAGGAGGTTGAAGGCGCCGGTGAGGAGGTTGAGGGTGACGACGCCGACCACCTCGGCGATCACCCGGTCGCTCCAGCCGTGCTTCCGCACCTCGGCGACGTCCTCGTCGGAGAGGGAGCCGGGCTCCGCGAGGACCCGCAGCGCGAGGGCGATGAGGGCGGCCTCGCGGGGGTCGGTCGACGTGCCCTGACGGGCGAGCTCGATGTCGGTCTCGGTCAGTCCCGCCGCCCGCCCGGCCTCGCGGTGCGCCTCGCGGCAGGTGCCGCAGCCGATCCACTCCTGGACGGCGAGCGACAGCTTCTCGCTCAGGGCGCGGGGGATCTTCACCCGTTTCATCGCCCGCGACAGGCTGAGGTAGCCGTCGAGCAGAGCGGGAGAGTGGGCCATCGTGGACACCATCTCACCGACGGAGCCGTGCCGTTCGACGATGTCGGTGAGCAGCTCGCGGGCGCGGCCGGGCGCCTGCTCGGGGGCGAGCGCGGCCAGTCTTCTCGTGGTCATGGAACCTCTCCTCTGCATACCCTTGGGGGGTATAACTCGGGAGGGCCGGGAGAAGTTCCCGGAAACCTGTGGCGCCGGTGCCGGTGCGGTGTCGGTGCTGGTGTCGGGCGGTCGGCGGCAGTCGTGACGGGCCGAGCGCGGGCAGCCGGTCCAGGAGGACGCCGAGTCCGATCTCGGCCTCGGCGCGGGCGAGCTCCGCGCCCACGCAGGAGCGGATGCCGAGGACGAAGGCGCGGTGCCGGCAGGCGTCCCGGTGGATGTCGAGCCGGTCGGGGTCCGGGAACCGTGCCGAGCCCGGGACGAGCAGCGGACGGTCGCCCCGGCGTACGGTCCGGCCCCCGGGTCTGCGGCCGCCTTCGAGGGCCTCGGTCCGGAAGCCGAGCCGCTCCAGCTCGTAGGCGGCGACGAGGCCGGCCATCCCCGCGCCGACGACGGTGACCGTGCTGTTGGCGCGGGTGCGCCGCCCGGGCGTGCGGCAGTTGACGGGGCTGCACGGCGGTGGTGGTCCGCATGACGGTCCGACTTCCGATCGGTTCAGTGCGCACGGTGCGAGCGGGTCTGCCGGGACTTGAAGGACTCGCGGGGTTGCCGGAGTTTCCGGGACCTGAGGGACTCCCGGAGCTTCCAGGGCCTGCGGGACTCCCAGGGCTTCCGGCCCGTTCTCGGGCCGTCGGGGGCGAGCGCCGCGAGGTAGTCGTGGAGCAGGGCGGTGCGGGAGAGCGGGGCGACGAGTCCCACGTATCCGTCGGGCCGCACCAGGCACAGGTCGTCGGGGTGGCAGAGCCGCCCGGCCTCGATGGGGTCCCGGGGCGTCACGGGCAGGATCCGGACCGGGACGGGGAACCGGGCGCACGTCGCGCGCAGCGCGTCGAGGACCCCGGGCTCGGCCCGCGCGGAGTGCAGGAGCAGCGTCCACCGCTCGTACGCGAGGAGGGTGTGCAGCCGACGGGGGACGGGGCCCGTGCCGGCGGTGACCCGGACGTCGGGCATGCGGTCGCCCGCGCGCGGACCGGAGCGGCGGTGCAGGGCGGGCCGGTGCCAGGACAGGGCGCTCCCCCGGTGGCCCCGGCGCAGGTCGCTCAGGCGCAGGTCGAGTCGGCGCTGGAAGCCGCGCCGGGCGAGGGCGCCGGGCACCGCGGCCGTGAACGCCCGGTGGCCCAGCGGAGGCAGCGGCAGCTCCATGAAGTTGAACCGCATCTCGCGGATGTACCGCACGGCCATCCGCCGCTGCTCGTGGCAGTACGTGTCCAGGAGCCCCTCGCCCGCCTGCCCCCGGTGCACGGCGGCCAGCTTCCAGGCGAGGTTGTGGGCGCCGAGGATGCCGACGTTCATGCCGTGGCCGCCGACCGGGGCCCAGGCGTGCGCCGCGTCCCCGGCGAGCAGCCCGCGCCCGTGGCGGAGCCGGGCGGCGACCCGGTCGCTGAAACGGGCCCGGTTCAGCCAGAGCGGCTCCGTCGGGTCGAGCCGGAGGCCGGGCATCCGGGCGGTGTCGGCGACCAGGTCGCGCAGTTCGCCGACGGTGGGGGCGGCGGTCAGCTCCGGGTCCGGGTCGTCGCGGAAGCAGAAGAAGCGGAAGCCCCCGCCGGGCAGCGGGAAGACGAGCAGCGAGCGGTGCGGGGCCAGGAAGATGTGCCCGCGGCCCGGCCGTTCGCCGAGCGGCCAGGTGGGGCGGGCGTTGCCCTGCACGACCTGGAGGCCGGTGCGGCGGCGGCCCTCGAAGGGGATGCCGAGCCGGTCCCTGACGACGCCGGCCGTGTCCTCGCAGCCGACGATCCACGGAACGGCGGCGAACTCCTCCGTGCCGTCCGCGTGCCGCAGGGTGAACTCGGCCCGGTCCTCGCGGACATGGACGTCGGTCAGCTCGGTGTTCCACTCGACGTGGGTGCCGAGCCGGGCGAGTTCCTCGCGGAGGAGACGCTCGATGTCGTGCTGTTCGATGTCGAGCGGGCGGGCGTGGGCGGACAGCGCCCAGCCGGTCGTGAGCTCGCCGAGGAACCGGTCGCGCGCGTGGATCGTCACCGAGTCCAGCTCCACCCCGTGGCGCCGGAGGACCTCGCCGACCCCCAGGGCGTCGAGCGCCTCCCGGGCCCGCGCCCAGAGCACCAGGGCCCGGGCCTCGCGCTCGGCGGTCGGCGCCCTGTCGACGATCCGCACCCGCAGCCCCAGCCGGCGCAGGCCGATCGCGAGCGTCAGCCCGACCGGCCCCGCCCCGACGACGCATACGTCCACGTCCTTGCCCGCGTCCACGTGGTCACCCGCTCTCCGCTCGCCCACCCACCGGGGCTTCAGGGTGAGGGGCGGAAGATCGGCTTCGGCAGGGCGTGCGGTGGGGCGCTGGAATCACTACCGCCGGGAGAGATGACTACCTGTGCGTCATCCTGTCCGTTTGGACGGCGACAGACGGAATTCGGCCGTCCGCAGGGGCGGGGAGGGTGTACGCGGCCGGATCGTCACGCTTCGGAGCCGCTCACGCCCGGCTCGCCCGCCCCGGGCGCGGGGCGGCCGCTCCCGGATCGGCTCCGTGCCCCTCGTCCACCGGCCGGTTCACGACAGCGGCGTCGTGCCCCCTCGCGTCCGGGTGAAGCGCCCGGGGGTGGTGCCCACGATCCGCTTGAACGAGCGGTTCAGATGCGACTGGTCGTAGAAGCCGGTCGCGGCCGCCACCTCGACCGGCGGCCGCCCGTCGAGCAGCAGACCCCGGGCCCGGTCGATCCGGCGGGCCGTCAGGTACTGGTGCGGCGCGATGCCGAAGGCGCCGCTGAACGCCCGTACGAGATGCGCGGGATGGGCGTGGAGCAGCAGCGCGGCCTCGTCCAGCGTCACGCCCTCGACGAGCCGTGCGTCCAGGAGCTCCCGCAGACCGTCCGCCACCCCGGGGTCCGCTCCCCGCGCGGGCGTGACGAGCCGGGGCCGCAGATGGCCGCGCAGCCGGTCGCCGATGAGGGCGAGGCGGCTCTGCGCCTCCAGCTCGTCCCCGGGCTCCGCCAGCGCGGTGTGCAGCTGCCCGACGCGCCGCCGCAGCAGCGGGTCGACCAGATCGGGCGCGTCGACCGCCGGACCGATCAGGCTCTCGTCCAGCTGGGTCAGGTCCAGATACAGCACCCGCTTGCGGAAACCGCCGGAGGTGGCGGGCGAGCCGTTGTGCGGGACCCCGGGCGGAAGCAGGGAGACCGTGTCGCCGGGAGTGCCGCGCTCGTGCCGGTCGAGGTCGTACCGGACCGCTCCGTCGTCGACGATGAGCAGGGTCCACACGTCGTGGACGTGCATCGGATACGCGTGCTCCGTGAAGTGGGCGTGGAACACCTCCACGACACCCGGCACGCGCGGGCGCCACGCCGAGACCTCCTGCCGGGTCACCGTGCGGGCCACCATGCAAGGAATGTACAAGACCGCGCGGCGGGGCCGGCGGCAGTCTCGGATCATGAACACCACCGACACCACCACGGACCACACGCCCGTACGCTTCGACACCAAGATCGCCGTGCTGCTGCGCGAGGACCTGGAGACCTGGCAGCGGCTGAACGTGACGGCGTTCCTGGTCAGCGGCCTCGGCACGGAGCTGCCCGAGGTCATCGGCGAACGGTACGCCGACGCCGACGGCACCCCGTACCTGCCGATGTTCCGGCAGCCCGTCCTGGTCTTCGAGGGGACCAAGGAGACGCTGACCGCCGCGCACGGCCGCGCCCTCTCCCGCGGGCTGCCCCGGGCGGTGTTCACGAGCGACCTCTTCACCACCGGCAACGACCGGGACAACCGCGCCGCCGTACGGGCCGTGGGCGCGGGACAGCTCGACCTGGCGGGGATCGCCGTGTACGGGCCGCGCAACGCGGTCGACAAGGTGCTCAAGGGGGCCCGGATGCACCCCTGAGGGGGCGGGCGGGGCCCCGTGCCGTCAACCGGCCGCGCGCCGCGCGCACTCCACGAGGGTGGGGAGCGCGGCGGCCAGGGCCCCGGTCCCGTGCGCGTACGGCAGCCTGAGCCGGTCCCGGAAGCCGTCCACCGGTGAGAACGCCGCCCCGGGGACGACCGACACCCCGTGGCGCCGCGCCAGCTGGGCCAGGGCCTCCGTGTCGGCGCCGGGGATCCGCACCCACAGCGCGGGACCGCCCGCCGGCCGGCTCCACTCCCAGTGCGGGGCCGCCGCGCGCACCAGGGCCTCGGCCGCGTCCCGCTGTCCGCGCAGTTCGGCCCTGCGCCGGGCGCGGGCCTCGGGCAGCCGGTCGAGCAGACGGACGGCGACGAGCTGGTCCACCACCGAGCAGGCCAGGTCCACCGAGGTCTTGATCTTCGCGAGCCGGGCCACCACCTGCGGCGAGGAGCGGACCCAGCCCACCCGCAGCCCGCCCCAGAACAGCTTCGAGAGGGTCCCGACGGTCACCGTCGAGGCCATCGGCAGACCGGCCACGAGCGGCACCGGGGCGGCGTCGTCCCCGAAGGGCCCGTCGTCGCCGAAAGCCCCGTCGTCACCGGAGGTCCCGCCGTCCTCCCCGCCGCCCAGGGCGAGTTCGGCGCAGGCCGTGTCCTCGACCGTGAACAGCCCCTGGTCCGCGAGGACCCGCCGCCACTCCCGGCGCGCCGCGCCGCCGAGCGTACGCCCGGTCGGGTTGTGGACCGTCGGCTGGAGGTACACGAGCCGGGGCCGTCCGTGCGCGCACAGCCGCCGCAGCTCCGCCGGACCGCTTCCGCCCGCGCCGCCGTCCGGCTCGTCCCCGCCGACCGGGACCAGCCGGGCGCCCCGCGCCCGCAGGGCCTCCAGCGCTCCCCGGTAGGTGGGGTTCTCCACGACCACCGTGTCGCCGGGATCGACCAGTGCCTGCGCCACCAGCCACACCGCCTGCTGCGAGCCCGAGGTCACCAGGATCTGCTCCGCATCCGTCGCCACCCCCGCCGCCCGGTAGTACGCGGCGATGCCCTCCCGCAACGCGGGGATCCCGTACGGGTGGTAGCCGTCGTCCCCGAGCAGGGCGCCCAGGTCGTCGTGGGTGAGCGCCCCGACGGCCTCGCCGACGGCGCCGAGCCCGGGCAGCGCGCCGCTCGACAGATCGGCGGTGCCGGGGCCTCCCGACCGCGCGTTGAAGCTCACGAGCCGTCCCTCGGCGACGTACCGGTCGAGCGCGCCCGACCCCCGCAGCCGGGAGCCGCTGCCCCGCACGCTCTCCAGCCATCCCTCGCCCTCCAGGAGCCCGTACGCGGCCGTCACGGTCGACCGGCTCACCCCGAGCACCACGGCCAGTTCGCGCTGCGAGGGCAGCACGCTCCCGCCGGGCACGTCCCCGCGCTCGGCCAGCTCCCGCAACGCGTCCGCGAGCCGCCGGGGCAGCGGCCCCGCCCCCTCCGACGACCAGCCGGTGAGGAGTCGGGACAAACGGGTCGAAGCAATCCTGGCCATGGCACCCATCTTGCTGCACGGCCCCCGTCCGTCCTGCCGCACGGCGCCCGCTCGTCCTGCCGCGCGGCTCCCGCCCGGCGATCTCCGCGACGCAGGCCAATCCGCCCCGACTGGTCGTTGTCGCCGCAGGTCACCCGACGGAGGATCGACACCGGCGGGACCGGCGCACGGGACCGGACACGGGTACGGGACCGGGAGAAGGGTGAGGGCATGGCGACCGTCGTGCTGGCCGGCACACTGGACACCAAGGGGGAGGAGTACGCCTGGCTGCGCGAGCGGCTCAGGGAGTACGGCAGCGAGGTCCTCCTCGTCGACACCGGGATCATGCCGCCGCCCGCCCAGGCACCGGCGGCCGACATCCCCGCCGACGTCGTCGCACGGGCCGCCGGCCACGACCTGGCACGGCTCCGGGCCGCCGGCGACCGCGGCGCGGCCGTCACCGCCATGGCGCAGGGCCTCGCCCGGATCGTCGTCGACCTCTACCGCAAGGGAAAGCTGCACGCCGTGCTCGCCGCGGCCGGCAGCGGCGGCTCCGCGATCGCGGCCCAGGCCATGCGGGCGCTGCCCATCGGCGTCCCGAAGGTGCTCGTCAGCACCATGGCCGGCGGTGACGTCTCCCCGTACGTCGACAGCAGCGACCTCACCATGATGTACAGCGTCGTCGACATCTCCGGGCTCAACTCCGTCTCCCGCCAGGTCCTGGGCAACGCCGCCGCGGCCGCCGCCGGCATGGCCCGCCGCCACGAGCGCAACCACGACGAGTCCGCCGGCCGGGGAAGGCCGGTCGTCGCGGCCACCATGTTCGGCGTGACCACCCCGGCCGTCGACGCGGCCCGCGCCCGGCTCGCCGAACTCGGCTACGAGGTCCTCGTCTTCCACGCCACCGGCGCCGGAGGCCGGGCCGTCGAGAAGCTCGCCAGGGACGGCATGCTCGACGGCGTCCTCGACCTGACCACCACCGAACTCGCCGACGAGCTCGTCGGCGGCGTGCTCAGCGCGGGCCCCTCCCGGCTCACCGCCGCCGGAGCCGTCGGCATTCCCCAGGTCGTCGCCCCCGGAGCGCTCGACATGGTGAACTTCGGCCCCGCCGCGACCGTCCCCGAGCGGTTCGCCGAACGCCGGCTGCTCATCCACAACGCCACGGTCACCCTGATGCGCACCACCGCGCGCGAGATGGCCGAACTCGGCACCGGGATCGGCCGCAAGCTCCGCGCCGCGCACGGCCCCGCCGAGGTCTTCTGGCCCCTGCGCGGCGTCTCCGCCGTCGACACGGCCGACGGGCCCTTCGAGGACCCCGAGGCGGACCGCGCCGGACTCGACGCGCTGCGCGCCGCCGTCGTGGGCGGCGAGGTCCGGGTCCACGAACTCGACGCCCACGTCAACGACCCCTCCTTCGCGGTCGCCATGGCCGACCGCCTCCACCAGCTGATCACCGAGAAGGCCCGCACCCCCGTCCGCTGACCCACCGAGGAGCGACCACTGTGAACACCCGGACGACCACCATCAGCCGTCAGGACGTGCTCGACCGGCTCCGCGCCCAGGTCGCCGCGGGCCGCCCGATCGTCGGCGCGGGCGCGGGGACCGGCCTGTCCGCCAAGTGCGCCGAGGCCGGCGGGGTCGACCTCCTGATCATCTACAACTCCGGCCGCTACCGGATGGCCGGACGCGGCTCGCTCGCCGGCCTCCTGCCGTACGGGGACGCCAACGCGATCGTCCAGGACATGGCCCGCGAGGTGCTGCCCGTGGTCCGCGACACCCCCGTCCTCGCCGGCGTCTGCGGCACCGACCCCTTCCGCCGCATGGACCTCTTCCTCGACGAGCTCAAGGCCATGGGCTTCGCCGGCGTGCAGAACTTCCCCACGGTCGGCCTGTACGACGGCACCTTCCGGGTCAACCTGGAGGAGACCGGCATGGGGTACGGCCTGGAGGTCGACATGGTCCGCGCCGCCCACGAGCGCGACCTGCTCACCGCCCCGTACGTCTTCGATCCGCAGCAGGCCGCCGACATGGCCGAGGCCGGCGCCGACGTCCTGGTGCCGCACGTCGGGCTCACCACCAAGGGGGCCATCGGCGCGGGCACGGCCATGACGCTCGACCAGGCGGCCGCCGCCGTCCAGGAGATGCACGACGCGGCCAAGCGGGTGAACCCCGACGTCCTCGTGCTCTGCCACGGCGGACCCATCGCCGAGCCCGAGGACGCCCGCTACGTCCTGGAGCACACCACCGGCGTCGTCGGCTTCTTCGGAGCCTCGTCGATCGAACGCCTCCCCACCGAGCGGGCCATCACGGAACAGACCCGGGCCTTCAAGGCCCTCGCCACCGGCTGAGGCCGTCGCCGGCGGCGCGCGGCCGGGTCGCGTACGAGCGGCCGGGCCGGCGCGCCCGGCCCGGTCACCGCGGGTGACGGGGCCGCCCGCGCGCCGAGGACCGCCGGGACCGTCCCCTTCGGCACGGGCGGGGGCGGGGTGCCGCACCGATCGGCCGTACCGCGCAGCGCCCGCCGTCAGCTCCTCGGATAGGGTGATTCGGTAGGGATTGCGCCCTTTGGGGCCGGGCCGATGCGTAGGGCGATGCGTTGGAGACTCATCAGTCGTCGAGCAGGGTTCCGCAGCCGCCCCGGGCGGCCGTCGGGGACGCGGGCGTGCTCCGCGAGCTGCTGCCGATCGCCCTCTGGCGGGAGGACGCCGAGGGCCGCATCGTCGAATGGTCCCTCGCCGCGCAGGACCTCCTCGGACACCGGCCCGAGCACGTCCTCGGCAGGCTCGCGACCCCGCTCCTGGTCCCCGACGCGAACCGTGAGCTCGCCGACCGGCTCACCGACCGCGTCCAGGCGGGCGAGACCATGGTCGGCACGCTGCCCGTCCGCCACCGCGACGGCCACACGGTCGCCATGGAGATGTGGATCGTCCCGGCGGCCGACCCGCAGGGGCGCCCGGGGGCGATGCTCATCGCGGTGGAGACCTCCGAGGTCCTGCGGATGCGGGAGAACCTGGCGGCGATGGACAGCCTCTTCGCCCAGTCGCCCATAGGACTCGCCCTGCTCGGCCCCGACCTGCGCTTCCTGCGCGTCAACGACGCCCTGGCGCGGATGAACGGCGTCTCGGCCGCCCGGCACGTGGGCCACCGGCTCACCGAGGTCGTGCCCGGCGTCAACGCCGCCTCGCTCGAATCCCTCATGCGCCAGGTCCTGGAGAGCGGTACGGCCGTGGTGGACGCCCGCCGGGTCGGCCGCACCCCCGCCGACCCCGACCGGGACCACATCTGGTCCTGCTCGTACGCCCCGCTCGTCGACCGCACCGAACCGCGGCCGCTCGGCATCATCGCCTCCCTCGTCGACATCACCGAGAGCCAGGAGGCGCACATCGAGGTCGAGCGGGCCCGGCACCGCTTCGCCCTGCTCGCCGAGGCCGGAGCCCGGATCGGCACCACCCTGGACCTGAAGCAGACGGCGGAGGAGACCGTGCGCTTCCTCGTCCCCCAGCTCGCCGACTCGGCCGACGTGCAGATGCTGGAGTCCGTCCTCGAACCCGACGACCCGGCCGCCTCCACCCGGGGCCTGCTGCGGCGGGTCGCGTCCCGCTTCCCCGACCCGAGCGCGCCCACGGCCCTCCTCGCCCCGGGACAGACCTTCCAGATCCCCCTCGACTCGGTGTACGAGCAGGTCGTCGTCCACGGACGGCCGACGAACCTCTACGCCTCCGACATCCCGGCGCTCTTCACCGACCCGCGCACCGAGTCGCTCCGCACCTACCTCGCCACCCGCATCGGCTCGGCGCGGCTCGTCCCCCTGGTGGCCCGGGGCCAGGTCCTCGGGGCGGTCACGGTGACCCGGCTGCGGACCCGCGAGCCCTTCGACGCGCAGGACTGCGTCCTCATCGACGAGGTCGTCGCCCGCGCCGCCCTCAACATCGACAACGCCCGGCTCTACACCACCCAGCGGGAGGCCGCCCTCACCCTGCAGCGCAGCCTCACCAACAACGCGCTCCCCGCCGTCACCGGACTCGAACTCACCGGCCGCTACCTCCCCGCGAGCTCCCACGACGTCGGCGGCGACTGGTTCGACGTCATCGCGCTGCCCGGCGGCCGGACGGGACTCGTCATCGGCGACGTCATGGGCCACGGCATCCACGCGGCGGCCGTCATGGGCCAACTGCGCACCGCCGTAAGGACCCTGGCCCGCCACGACATCGCGCCGGCCCGCATGCTCAGCTCCCTGGACGCCGTCGTGGCCGACCTCGGCGAGGACGAGATGGCGACCTGTGTCTACGCGGTCCACGATCCGGCCACCGGCGGCTGGGTCATCGCCCGCGCGGGCCATCCGCCGCCCGCCGTCGCCACCCCGGAGGGCGCCATCACCTTCCTCGACGGACCGCCCGGGACCCCGCTCGGCACCGGAGCCCACGACTTCGGCACGGAGGAGGTCGCCCTGCCCGGGGGCGGACTCCTCGTCCTCTACACGGACGGTCTCATCGAGGCCCGCGACCGGGACCTCGACCAGGGCATGCGGCAGCTCGCCGAGGCCCTGCGGCCCCTCGACCGGCCCCTGGGCACGCTGTGCGACGAGGTCATCGGGCGGCTCCTCGCGGGATCCGCCCAGGACGACGTGGCGATGCTCCTCGCCCGTACCACCCGCTGAACTCCCGCGGGGCCTACGGGAGGAGCCGGTGGAGGTCGCGGAGGAGGGCGATCTCCGCGCCGTGGTGCAGGAGCTCCTGGTTCACCCACCAGACGATCTCCAGGAAGGGGTTCTCCGCGTCGCTGCCGTGCGGGTAGGTGCAGTGGCCCACCGTGTCGAGCGCCTCGTCGTCGGCGGACACCAGCGCCTCGCGCCAGGCGGTCGCGGCGGCGTCGAACGCCGGGAGGGCGGTGGCGACGTCCCCGCTGACCGTGAAGTCGTCGCGGGTCAGGCCGCGGCTGCCGGTCGTGTGGTCGGCGCGCAGCGCGAGCATCTCGGTGAGGTGGCTCAGCCGCCAGGCGATCGTCGTGAACGGCGGCGGCACGGGGTGCGGCGGCGGCGTCGTGTCCCGGCCCCAGTCGCCGGCGCCCACGAGGAGGGTCGCGCCCGGCCCCGGGCCGTCGGCGTGGCGCCGTACGGACCAGCATCCGGGCCCCGGCTCCCAGAGGTACTCCGCGTCGGTCATCGGACCGACCTCGACGTCCGTGCCGTTGCCGCTGTCCATCACCGGTCCCGCCATCCGGTCGGCGAGTCGTTTCCGGGCGAAGTCGAACTGGTCGAGGAGGGGGACGAGCCGCTCGGGCAGGGGCATGGGACGCTCCGGATCACGCGGGGGCAGGGCGGTCGTACCCTGCCACAGCGCCCGGCCGCGCCGCCTGCCGATTTCCGTCCCGCCCCGGCCCGTCGACGGAGGCGCGGGGAGCGCCTTCGTCCCTCAGGGGGCCTCACAGCGGTACGACGGTCACCTCGGTCGCCTTGACGCCCGTCCAGACCGGCACCCCGTCCGCGAGGCCCAGTTCGGCGGCGGCCTGCGGGGTGATCTCGGCGACGAGCGAGGGCGCGGAGTCCGAGGTGACGAGGACCCGCAGCCGACTGCCGCTCGTGGTGATCTCCCGTACGGTGCCGGGCCAGACGTTACGGGGACTGCCGCCGGGCCTCTCGCGGTGCACGGCCACGGCCTCGGGCGCGATGATCGCCAGGGCCGGGGTGCCGGCTGGCGGCTGCTCGGCGGTGATCAGGGTGCCGCCCCCGTCCAGGGCGAGGCCTTCGGCGGAGGCGGTGCCGGGCCAGGCGTTCCGGCCGAGCATCCGGGCCACCCAGGGGGAACGGGGGTGCCGCGAGACCTCGGCGGGAGAGGCGTCCTGGAGGGTGCGCCCGTCCTGGAGGACGAGCACCCGGTCGGCGAGCGAGACGGCCTCGACGGGGTCGTGGGTGACGATGAGGCAGACACCGCCGAAGCCGGCGAGGTGGTTGCGCAGGGTGTGCCGGACATGGGCCCGGGTGGTCTGGTCGAGGGCCGCGAGCGGCTCGTCGAGCAGCAGCAGCCGGGGACGGGCGGCGAGCGCGCGGGCGAGGGCGACGCGCTGGGCCTGGCCGCCGGACAGCTCGGCCGGACGGCGGTGGGCGAGGTGGCCGACGGCGAGCCGGTCGAGCCAGGCCCGCGCCTCCCGCCGGGCCTCGGCACGCGGCACTCCGCGCGCCCGGAGGCCGTACGCGGTGTTGGCGAGCGCCGACAGATGGGGGAAGAGGGCGCCGTCCTGCGGGACCCATGCCACCCGGCGCCGGTGCGGGGGCAGCTCGGTGACGTCGGTGTCGCCGAGCCGGAGCGAGGCGTGGGCACGGGGGGTGAGGCCGAGGAAGGCCCGGAGCAGGGTGGTCTTGCCGGCGCCGTTGGGGCCGACGACGGCGATGGTGGTGCCCGGTCCGGCGTCGAGGGTGAGGTCGTTGAAGCCGGTGACCTCGGCGTGCAGCGCCCAGCGCCCGGCGTCCGCTCCGGGGAGGTCCGTGACCGACGCGGCCCGCGCCCCGTCCGGGGCGACGGCGGGGTCCTCGGCGGGTGCCGCGGACACGGTCCGGGTCCGGCCCGGGGAGGGGGTGCCCGTCCAGCGGCCCCGCAGGGCGATCAGGACCGCCATCGCGATGGCGAGCAGCAGCAGCGACACGGAGGTCGCCGCCTCCGGCTCCTCCTGGAGCAGCAGGTAGACCTGGAGCGGCAGGGTCTGGGTGGTGCCGGGCAGGTTCCCGGCGAAGGTGATGGTGGCGCCGAACTCGCCGAGCGCCCGCGCCCAGGTGAGCGCGGCTCCGGCGAGCAGCCCGGGGGCGACCATCGGCAGCGTGACGGTGAAGAACACCCGCACCGGCGAGGCGCCCAGGGACGCCGCCGTCTCCTCGTACCGGGGGCGCAGCCCGGCCAGCGCGCCCTCCAGGCTGATGACCAGGAACGGCATGGCCACGAACGTCGCGGCGACCACCGCGCCGGAGGTGTGGAAGGGCAGGGTCACCCCGAAGGTGCTCTCCAGCCAGGGGCCGATGACGCCGCGCCGCCCGAACGCGAGCAGCAGGGCCACGCCGCCGACCGTCGGCGGCAGCACCATGGGCAGCAGGACCAGCGAGCGGACGATCGCCTTGCCCCTGAACGGCACGCGGGCGAGCAGCCAGGCGAGCGGCACGCCGAGCAGCAGCGACAGGCCGAGGGCCCAGAAGGAGACGAGCAGGGACAGCCGGAGGGCCTCGACGGTGCCGGGGCTCGACAGATGCGCGCCGAAGGACCCCCACTCGGTGCGGACCAGGACCCCGACGAGCGGCAGCAGCAGGAACGCGACGGCGAGCAGCGCGGGCACGGCGAGGAGGAACGGGGCGCGCGGCCCGCGTCCGGCGGTCCGGCCGTGAAGGCGTTTCATCGTGGGTTCCAGGGGTGTGCTGAGGAGGGGTGCTCGGAGAAGCGCGAGGGGGGCTGTCCGTCCCCCCGGACGCGGACAGCCCCCACGGGCCGCTCCGGGCCCACGGCCTCCGGAAGTCCGCTTCCGGGGGCCGTGTCCCGGAGGGAATCAGGTCCGGTCGATGTGCACGCTGGTCGACTTCACCCGGGCGGTGGCCTGCATGCCGACCTCCAGGCCCAGCTCCTCCACGGCCTCGCGGGTGAGCAGCGAGACGAGCCGGTGCGGGCCGGCCTGGATCTCGACCTGGGCGGCGACGTCGCCGAGCTTGACGGCGGTCACGATCCCGGGGAACGCGTTGCGGGCCGAGGTGTACGACTCCTCCTCGTCCCCGGCGGTGCCCTGCCCGACCTCGATGGAGAAGGCGGCCAGATCGCGGCCGTCGATCAGACGCCGGCCGTTCTCGTCGCGGTGGGTCGCGACCCGGCCCGCGTCGGCCCAGCGGCGTGCCGTGTCGGGGCTGACGCCGAGCAGGCGTGCCGCCTGGCCGATGGTGTAGGACTGCATGCCGGCCACGTTAGGCCGTACGGGATCTCATCTGCAAGGGATCGCGGGATGCCTCATGGCATCTGCCAGCCCACTTGGACGAACCCACCAGGAAGGGCGGCGGCTCAGGACGTCCCCGAGCGGCGGCCGACCGCCTCGACCAGCGGCAGCAGCCGGTGCGCGACCCGCTCGCGCAGCGCGATCTCGGTCCGGGTGCGGACCACGCCGGGCAGCTGGATCAGCCGCTGGATGACGTCCTCCAGATGCCCGGCGTCGCGGGCCACCACCCGGGTCAGGAGGTCGCCGCCGCCGGTGATGGAGAAGGCCTCCACGATCTCCGGCACGCGCGCGAGCGCGTCCCCGACCTCGTCCAGATGCCCCTGGGTCACCTCGACGTGCACGAAGGCGAGCACCGGGTGCCCGAGGGCGGCGGGGGAGAGGACCGGCCCGGTCGCCTTGATCACCCCGTCGCGCTCCATCCGGTCGATCCTCGCCTGCACGGTGCCCCGCGCCACTCCCAGGATCCGCGCGTACTCGCGCACGCTCGTCCTCGGCTGCTCGATGAGCAGCCGCAGGATCCGTGTGTCGAGCTCGTCCACCGCCATGCCCCGTCGGCCTCCTTCGCCCCGGCTCGTCCGGTTTCCGACTCTATCCAGGTCCGGGGCGGGCGCCGCGATCCGTCCGTGCCCCGGGCGGGCGCCGTGCCGGGCCCGGCGACGACGAACCGCGTCCCCACGGCTGGCGCCAGCCGGTCCGCTCCCGCACCCAGTCCAGGGCGGCTTCGCCCTGGGCGCGCTGGAAGCCCCGCAGCGTCGGCAGTCCCGGCGGCGGGGGCTGGACGGACTGGCGGAGGAAGCAGCCGGCCAGGGCGATCAGTACGGTGGTCACGTCCTCGGCGTCGGCACCGCGGGCGTGGAGGTGCCGGTCCAGAGAGCCCATGGCGTCCGGCGCGCCCTGCATGATCACGCTCGGGCCCATCGCGACGACGTCGAACCACGGAGCGCCGACCGAGGCCCACGGCCAGTCGACGACCATGACGCGGTCGTCGGTCAGCAGGACGTTGTCCGCGCGCAGATCGCCATGGACCAAGGCGCTGCCGGACGCGGCGGCGCTCCAGCCGGCCTCCCGGCCGACGAGACGTCCGAGATGGCGGCGTGCCCACGGGTCGAGCCGCGCCAGGTCGTCCGCCCCCTCGGCGGCAGCGGCGGCGAGCAGACGCCAGCCCCGGAACCTCCCGCCGAAACGGTCGGCGAGCGTCGGCGCCTCGACCGGCGAAGGGTCGAGCAGCGCGGACAGCTCCGTCGTGGCCGCGAGGACACGCCGGAGCTCGTCCGGCCGCCAGGGCTGAGCCGGTGTCCGGCCGTCCACGTCTTCGAGGACCAGGACGACCCAGCCGTCGAGCTCCAGGGCCATGAGCAGCGACGGCACGGGGGCGGTGACCGGCAGGGCCGCGGTGATCCCGGCCTCCGCCCGGTGGAGGCCGGGAGTATCCGGCTTGGGTTCGGGCCCCACCGCCTTCACGAAGACCCGCCGGCCGTCGGCGAGGCGCACGCGGGCGGCGACACCCGGCGAGAAGCCGCCGGCCTGGGTGGCGGCATGTTCCACGGGGGACCCGAGGGACTCCTCGACCCGGCTTCGTACGCGGGAGGGAACGGCCCACCAGTCCGTGCGCACGCCCGCGGCCGCGGGTGCTCCGGTGGTCTCCGCTCCTGCTCGTGTCTCCATGGCCGCATGATCCGGTCGGGGGCCCCGGGGAGCAACGGGATTATGGCGGACGGACCGAGGCGGTGCGGCTGGTCCATTGGCTCCGTCCGGTCACCTGTTCCGCCATGGCAGTGGACCGTTGGCCCAGCGTTTCGCCGGTCGGTTGAGCCGCCGCACCCCCTTCTGTCTATCCTTGTAGCCATCACATATCTTCGGCGCCGCGCAGCGCCGTCCGGCGACGAGGCCGGACAGGCCCGCGGTGCCTTCGTCGTGTCCGAGCCCCCACCACCCCCGGGGAGTCTCGCGCGCCGAGGAACAGATCAAGGGGGGCGGGATTGGCCGCCGTGCAGAAGTACTTCATGGCCCCGGATCCGGGGCTCGTCCGACTCAGGGTCTCGCTCCGCGCCGTCCTGGGCGTCGGGCTCGCGGTCGCCCTGGCCGAACTGCTGGGTCTGTCCCTCGTCGCGTCCATCACCGCCGGTCTCGCCGCGCTCCTCGCCCTCTTCACGGTCGGCGACCCCACGGTGCGCCGCCAGGCCGTCACCACCGCCCTGCTGCCGACGGTCGGCTTCCCCGTGCTCGCCCTCGCGGCGCTCCTGCACGGCGCGCCCCCGCTGCGCGACGCGGCCTGGCTGCTCGTGATCTTCGCCGGCGTGTACGCGCGCCGCTGGGGACCGCGCGGCCACGCGCTCGGCGTCTTCGCCTTCATGCAGTTCTTCGTGACCCAGTTCCTGCACGCCGTCCCCGCCCAGCTCCCCGAGCTGTACGCGGCCACCCTCGTCGCCCTGGCCGCGGCCGCGACCGTGCGCTTCGTGCTGTGGCCCATCGAGCGCCGGGTCCCGCCGCCGGCCGTGCCCGCCGCCCTGCCCGGCACGGGACTCGCCCGGGCCACCACCCGCCAGGCCGTCCAGGTCGCCGTCGCCTCGGGGGCGGCCCTCGTCATCGGACAGCTCCTCTCGGAGGCGCGCTGGTACTGGGCCGTCGGCACCGTCTGGTGGATCTTCGTCAACACGGCCTCGCGGGGCGAGACGCTCGTACGGGGCTTCCGCCGCGTCCTCGGCACCGTCACCGGCATCGCCGCCGGATTCCTCGTCGCCGTCCCGCTGGGCGGCGAGCCCGTCGTCACCGCGCTGCTGGTCGCCGTGTGCGTGTTCGGGATCTTCTACGCCGCGCCCGTCTCGTACTCCTGGATGATCCTCGCGGTCACCGTGATGGCCAGCCTGCTCTACGGGCTCCTCGGGGTCCTCGACGGCGCGCTGCTCCTCCTGCGCGTGTCCGAGACCGTCGTCGGGGCCGTGTGCGCCGGTCTCGCCGTGACGCTGGTCCTTCCCGTGCGGACGCACACGACGAACGACGCGTGGATCCAGCGGGCGCTGCTGTGCGTCCGGTCCGCCACCTCGGCGTCCGTACGCCGTCTCGCGGGCGACGACGCCGCCGACCCGACGCCGCACGCCGCCGAGCTGGAGGCGCTCCTCGGGCGCGTACGGCTCTCGCTGGCTCCGCTGGTGCATCCGCTGACGCCCTTCCTGGGGCGGAAGCAGCGAGCGCGCCAGGTCCTCGTGCTCCTCGACGAGGCGGCCGCCGAGGTGCGGGGACTCGTCGCCGTGGCCGCCGACCCGGACGCCAGCCACGACGCCCGCCTGGCCGCGGCCTGCTGGCGCGTCGAGGCCGCCGTGGAAGCCCTCACCTCCCGCGAAGGGGCGGCGGTGGAGCTGGACCGTCACCCCCGGGCCGAGGGCGACGTCCACGCGGGCGCGCCGGCCCTCGCCCACGCGAGCGGGCTCGCCCGCGTGCTCACGGAGCTGGACGCCCCGCTGCGCACTCCGCCCGGCGCCTGGATGGTCCGCTCCTGACGACCGCGGCGGAGCACCCCGCCGAACCCGCCTCCACCACCCTGGTCTAGACCGCCTGCTACCGTCGGCGCCACGAGACGACGGACGGTCGGCCACGACCGGACCGGAGAGCAGGGGAGGCGCCGTGGGCGACACGGGGACGGAACAGGGCCGGAGCGGAGCACGGGCGTACATCGGCTCCTTCACCTCGGCGGGCGGACGCGGCGTCCTCACCGCCGAGGTGGACGGCGAGACCGGCGCGCTCACCGTCACCGGCGGCAGCGACGCCGTCGCCGACCCGTCCTTCCTCGCCCTCGCCGGCCCCGTGCTCCACGCCGTGTCCGAGACCGACACGGGCGCCGTGGCCGCCTTCGACGTCACCGGCCCCGCGCCCCGGCCGCTCGGCACCCCCGTCCCCGTCGGCGGCGCGGGCCCCACCCATCTGGCGCTCGCCGCCGGACACCTCCTCACCGCCAACTACACCTCCGGCAGCGTCACCGCCCTGCCCCTCGCCGAGGACGGCACCGCCCGCCCCGCCACCACGGTCCTGCGGCACGAGGGCGGCGGCCCCGTCGCCGACCGCCAGAGCGGCCCGCACGCCCACCAGGTGCTCCCCGACCCCAGCGGCCGCTGGGTCGTCAGCGTGGACCTCGGCACCGACTCCGTACGGATCTGCGCCCTCGACCCCGCGACCGGCGCGCTCACCCTCCACGGCGAGACCGCGCTGCGTCCCGGCACCGGGCCGCGCCACCTCGCCTTCCATCCGGCCGGCACGCACGCGTACGTCCTGAACGAGCTGGAGCCCACCCTCACCGTCTGCCGCTGGGACGCCGCGGAGGGCGTGCTCGAACCGCTCGCCGAGACCCCCGTCGTCCCCGAGGGCGCCACCGGCCCCAGCTACCCCTCCGAGGTGGTCGTCGCCCCCGACGGCCGCTTCCTCTGGGCCGCCGTGCGCGGCGACGACACCCTCGCCGTCCTCGCCCTCGACGCGGACGGCGCCGGGGCCCGTCTCGTCGCCACCGTGCCCTGCGGCGGCACCTGGCCCCGCGACCTGACCCTCGACCCCTCCGGACGGCGCCTGTACGCGGCGAACGAACGCTCCGGCGACGTCACCTGGTTCACCCTCGACCCGGACACGGGCGTCCCCGCGCGCAAGGGCTCGGTCGAAGCCCCCGCCGCCTCCTGCGTGGTCTTCGGCTGAACCGCCGGGGCCACCCGCCGGACACGACGAAGGGCCCGCACCGGACGATTCCGGAGCGGGCCCTTCCGTGCGACACGGGGCCGCGGCCTCAGAGCGAGGACGCGCCCTGCGGCTGCTGCGGCATGCCCAGCGAGGCCGTGTACTGCGAGAGCACCAGCTTGCCGATGGCCGGGTAGGCGCCCAGCGGCTCGGAGGCGGCGCACCCGGCCTCCTTCGACGCCTCGTCGAGGAGGCCCTCGGCCAGCTCGGGGCCGATCAGGTACGGGGCGAGGGCCAGCTGCTCCGCGCCGGCGGCGCGCAGCTGCTCGGCCACGGAGGCGATGGAACCCTCCTGGTCGAGCGCGGCGGCCATCACCGGGACGGCGAGGCGCGCGGCGAGCAGCATGCCGGTGATCCCGGCGGCCTGCACGGCCTCCTCGCCACCGACCGTGGCCAGGATGATGCCGTCGGCGGCCGTCGCGACCGTGAACAGCCGGGCCCGGTCGGCGCGGGCCAGACCGGCCTCGGAGAGGCGCACGTGCAGCGCCTCGGCGAGCAGCGGGTGCGGGCCGAGGACATCGGTCAGCTCGGCGGTGTTGCCGGCGTCCATGAGGCCCTGGCGCACCTGGCGCATCTGGGCGCTGTCCGGGCCCGCGAGCAGCGGGACGACGACCGCGGCCGGACCCGTCGGGGCGGTGGCCTCGCGGCCGGCGGCCAGGGCCAGCTCGTACCGCTCGGTGCGCAGCGTCTCGGCCGCCGTGAGGACGGTCGCGAGGGAGGGGTACTCGGTGTCGTCGCCCTCCAGGAAGCCGATCGCGGCCTCCAGGCCGGGCAGCTCGGAGCGGGCGATGCTCACGACCTCTTCGGCCAGCGAGCGTATGGCGGCGGACGGCGCGCCGGGCACGGCGAGAACCAGTGCGGGAGCGCCCTCGGGCGCCGCCGCGGGTTCGGGGCGACGGTGCCGCCCGGACTGGCGGGGTCGAGGCATTCGTACAGGCAGGCCGGAAGCGGGCCCAGTGGGGGAGCTCATGGCGCCGCATGCTACTGGTTTCACCCGCCGCGCCGTCGGCTGAGGTGCGGTCACGCGCCTTCTGCCCCCCTATGTCCGCTCTCTGCCCCGGCTTCCCTTCCGTTTGCCTTCCGTTTCCCTTCCGTCTCCGCCCCTTCCGGGCCCGCTTCCGATCCGGCGCACCGCCTCCCACCTGGGTGAACGGTCCCGCCTATGCCGTCCCGGCGCCGAACAGGCGGAGCAGCGCCGGGTCCTCCGGCAGGCGCAGGGTGCCGGTGGCGAGCGCGGAGGCCAGGGCGACCGCCCCGGCGAGCGGATCCCCCGCCGGCTCCACCGTCCGGGCCTGCGGGACCAGTTCCCCGAGCGCGGAGCGCAGCGGTACGAGCAGCGGCTCGCCCAACTTGAAGAGCCCGCCGGTGAGCGCCACCAGGGCCCCCGGCCCCGCCGGGCACGCCGCCTCGGCCGCCTCGGCGATGTGCGCCCCGGCCCGCGCGAGGATGCCGGCCGCCACGGGATCCGCCGCCGCGCACCGCCCCACCTCCGGGGCGAAGGAGGCGAGCACCGCGGGCCGGTCCGTACGCGGATAGAGCACGCCCGGCAGTCCGCCCGCCGGCCCGAAGACCTTCTCCGCCCGCTCCAGGAGCGCCGCCGACCCCCCGCGCCGTCCGTCGTGGGCGCGCATCGCCGCCTCCAGACCCGCCCGCCCGATCCACGCCCCGCTGCCGCAGTCGCCGAGCAGGTGCCCCCACCCGTCGGCCCGCCGCCAGCGCGTCAGATCCGTGCCGAGCGCGACCATCCCCGTCCCGCCCGCCACCACGACCCCCGGCCGCTGCCCGAGCGCCCCCGCGTACGCGGTGACCGCGTCGGCCGCCAGCCCGACCCGGTCCACCCCCCACGCCTCCGCGAAGGCCCCCGGCAGTTCGTCCCGCAACTCCTCCCCGAGCGTCGCCATCCCCGCGGCCCCCACGGCCACGGCGAGCACCGGCCGCGCGCGGAAGGGCTCCGTGAGATCCCGGACGGCGGGCAGCACCTGCTCAAGGAAATGCCCGGCGGAGATCCCGCCCGGCCCCGTCCGCACCGGTTCGCGCGACGCACGGCTGCCGAGGACCGCTCCGCCCACGGCCTCGGCCAGGGCGATCCGGAGCCCCGAACCACCGGAGTCGACACCGATGACCAGGCCGTCGGAGGGTTCGTTCACGGAAACCACGGTGCACCATCCTCGAAGAGGTGTGGAGGAGCGGGCGGGGTCCGGCCCGGACCCCGCTGTCACTGTAGGCCGGTAGAGTGACGGACCGTGACAGCGCGACCCTTGAACGAACTGGTGGAGCCCGGCTGGGCGGAGGCCCTGAGCCCCGTCGCGGGACGTGTCGCCGCGATGGGTGACTTCCTGCGGGCGGAGATCGCGGCGGGCCGGACGTATCTGCCCTCCGGGCCGAATGTGCTGAGGGCCTTCCAGCAGCCCTTCGACGAGGTGAAGGTCCTGATCGTGGGTCAGGATCCCTATCACACGCCGGGGATGCCGATGGGGCTCAGTTTCTCGGTCGCGCCCGAGGTCCGCTCGCTGCCGCCGAGTCTGGAGAACATCTTCCGGGAGCTGCACACGGACCTCGGTCTGCCCAGGCCGTCGAACGGCGATCTGACGCCGTGGACCCGGCAGGGCGTCCTGCTGCTCAACAGGGCGCTGACCACGGCGCCGCGCAAGGCGGGCGCACACCGGGGCAAGGGCTGGGAAGAGGTGACCGAGCAGGCGATCCGCGCGCTGGCCGCCCGGGGGAAGCCCCTGGTGTCGATCCTCTGGGGCAGTGACGCCCGCAGGGCCCGCCCGCTCCTGGGGAACCTGCCGGTGGTCGAGTCCGCGCACCCGTCGCCGATGTCGGCGGACCGGGGCTTCTTCGGCTCCCGCCCGTTCAGCCGGGCGAACGAGATGCTGCTGGGCCAGGGCGCGCAGCCGGTGGACTGGCGTCTGCCCTGAAGGCGCGCCGGTTCGGCCGGCGTGCCCCCGGGTGTCAGTAGACCCGGCGGAAGTAGTACGACTGGTTGGCGCCGCCGGTGCAGTCCCACAGCCGCGCCGGAGCACCCGCGTCGACGCGCCAGTCGGCGATCTCCAGGCACTTGTTCTGGACGTACTCCACGGGCGTGCGGATGCGGCCGTCGTTGCCGTACCAGGTCTGGTTGGCACCCCAGTGGCAGTCCCACTGGTCGGCGGTGGCGCCGTTGTACGTGGCCCAGCCGCCGATCTCCAGGCACATGCCGCTGTTCACGTTCACGTACCAGTAGGGGCCGGTGGACGAGCCGGGCTCGTAGAACCTGCGCCACTGCTGGTTGGCGCCGCCGGTGCACGGCCACTGCCGGACGGCGGCACCGGGGCTCTGGCTCCAGTCGGCGACCTCCAGACACATGCCCGAGGTGTGGTTGGGGCGGATCTCGTAGGTGAAGTCCGAGACGTGGCCCGTGTCGGCCTGGGCCGGGGCGGCCGTGAACAGGACGCCGAGGACGGCGGCGAGCGCGAGCAGGACGCGGCGGGCGTGGAGGAAGGGGCTGTGCTTCATGGTCCTCTGCAATCAGAAAGGCCCCGGCCGTCGGCCGGGGGAGCGGCCCCATGATCGCATGTCTGTGCGAACAACTCCCTTTCTCCGGAAGGTATTTGGACAGGCCTGACGGAATCTCTGATTCCGTCAGATCGCGGCCGCCCGCACGCACAGCACGTCCGGCAGGTGCTCCGCGAGCAGCTGCCAGCTGTCCCCGTCGTCGGCGCTCGCGTACACCTCGCCGTTGCGGTTGCCGAAGTAGACGCCCGCCGGGTCCGCGTCGTCCGTGCACAGGGCGTCCCGCAGGACCGTGCCGTAGTGGTCGCCCTCGGGCAGCCCCCGGCTCAGCGGCTCCCAGGTCTCGCCCGCGTCCGTCGTGCGGTAGACGCGGCAGCGGCGGCCCGCCGGGACGCGGTCGGAGTCGGCGGTGATCGGGAAGACGTAGGCGGTGCCGGGGCGGTGCGGGTGCGCGGCGACCGCGAAGCCGAAGTCGGAGGGGAGCCCCGCGCCGATGTCGGACCAGCTCGCGCCCGCGTCGTCGCTGCGGAAGACGCCCCAGTGGTTCTGGAGGTAGAGCCGGTCCTTGTCGCCCGCGTCCTGGGCGATCTTGTGGACGCACTGCCCGAACTCGGGGTGCGGGTCGGGCAGGAAGACGGCGGACACCCCCTGGTTGGAGGGGGCCCACGCGGCTCCGCCGTCCCGTGAGCGGAACACCCCCGCGGTCGACACCGCGACCGTCAGGGCATCCGGGTCGCGCGGGTCGGTGACGACGGTGTGCACGGCCTCGCCGCCTCCGCCGGGCACCCACTTCGAGCGCGTCGGGTGCTCCCAGAGCGGGCGGACGAGCTCGAAGGACTCGCCGCCGTCCGCCGACCGGAAGAGCGCGGCCGGCTCGGTCCCCGCGTACACGACGTCGGGGGAGTGCTCCGGTGCCGGGTGCAGCTGCCAGACGCGCTCCAGGGAGGCCCCGGTGTCCTCGGGGAACCTCACCGCCGGCCGGGCCGGTTCGGTCCAGCTCCTGCCGAGGTCGTCGGAGTGGAAGACGGAGGGGCCCCAGTGGGCGCTGTCCCCGCCGACGAGCAGCCGCGGGTTCGGCCGCCGGGTGTCGATGGCGACGGAGTACACCGCCTGCGCGGGGAAGGCGGGGTCGTCGAACTCCCACCGCCCGCCGTGCCGTCGCCCGATGAAGAGACCCTTGCGGGTGCCCACGGTGAGGAGTACGTCGGGCATGACTGCCACCTCCAGGACGCCGTTGTCACTGATACGGGCAAGTCTGTACCCGGCCACTGACAACGACCCCGGAGACACTCCCGCCGCTGGCCGCTGGCCGCTGGCCGCTGGCCGCTGACACCGGCGCCAGCACCGGCACCAGCACCGGCATGGGCACCTGCCGTGGCCCCGGCGGCGCCCCGGCCCGGCCGCGGCCCGCGGTCAGATCGCCCAGGCGTACTGCGGCGGGGCGGAGATCGTCGCGCCCAGTTCGCGGGCGGCGCGGCGCGGCCAGGAGGCGTCGCGCAGCAGTTCGCGGCCGAGGAGGACCGCGTCGGCCTCGCCGTTGGCGAGGATCTTCTCGGCCTGCCGGCTCTCGGTGATCATGCCGACGGTGGCGACGGGCAGTCCGGTCTCGGCCCTGACGCGGGCCGCGAAGGGCACCTGGTAGCCGGGGCCGACCGGGATCTTGGCCGGGCCGCCGTTGCCGCCGCTGGAGACGTCGAGGAGGTCGACGCCGTGCTCGCGCAGGAGGGCGGCGAACCGTACGGTCTCGTCGGGCGTCCAGCCCTGCTCCTCCAGCCAGTCGGTGGCGGAGATCCGGAAGAAGAGGGGCAGCTCCTCGGGCCAGACGGCCCGCACGGCGTCGACGACCTCCAGGGCGAGGCGGGTCCGGTTCTCGAAGGAGCCGCCGTACGCGTCCGTGCGGTGGTTGCTGTGCGGGGAGAGGAACTCGCCGATGAGGTAGCCGTGCGCGCCGTGCACCTCCAGGACCTCGAAACCGGCCTCCAGGGCGCGCCGGGCCGCGGCCACGAACTGGCCGGTGATCTCCTGGATCCGCTCCACGGTCAGCTCGGTCGGGACGGTGTGGTCCTCGGCGAACGCGACCGGGCTCGGGCCGACGGGCTGCCAGGCCTCGGACGCGTCGGCCGGGCCGCGGCCCTGCCAGGGGCGCTTGGTGGAGGCCTTGCGCCCGGCGTGGCCGATCTGGATGCCGGGCACGGTGCCGTGCTGCTTGAGGAAGCCGGTGATCCGCCGCAGCGCTTCGACCTGGGTGTCGTTCCAGATGCCGAGGTCCGCCGGGCTGATGCGGCCCTCGGGGGAGACGGCGGTCGCCTCGACGAGGATCAGTCCGGCGCCGCCGGTGGCGCGGGCCGCGTAGTGGGCGAAGTGCCAGTCGTGGGCGACACCCGCGTTCGGTCCGCTCGTCTCCGCCGAGTACTGGCACATGGGGGCCATCCAGACCCGGTTGGGCACGGTCAGCGACCGCAGGGTGTAGGGCTCGAACAGGGCGACGCTCATGACGGACTCCGTTTCGGGATGCCTCGAAGGTGCTCATACGATACTCATCGTAGTACGGCGAATGTCAAACTACGAGAACCCTCGTACAATGGTCGGCATTCCGGATGAAGTGGAGCCGCCGCCATGACGACCACCACCAGCCCGCGCGTCCTGGAGCACCCCACGCGCGATCAGATCCGCCTCGAAGAGGTGCTGCACGCCCTCTCCGACGCCGTACGCCTGCGGATCGTGCGGGAGATGGCGCGCGAGGACACCGAACTCAGCTGCTCGTACTTCGACCTCCCGGTGACCAAGTCCACGACCACGCACCACTTCCGGGTGCTCCGCGAGAGCGGCGTCATCCAGCAGGTGTACCGGGGCACGGCCAAGTACAACCTCCTGCGCAGGGGCGACCTCGACGCCCTCTTCCCGGGCCTCCTCGACTCCGTCCTCGCCGCCGCCGGCGCCCAGGCCGGGCGCGGGGGAGAGGCGGACTGACCGGCGCCGCCCCTCCCCGCTCCCTGTCGTCCCCGGTTCCCCTACAGGGAGCGCATCCGGTGGATCTCCGCGGTCTGCTGGGCGATCACGTCGTTCGCCATCTCCTCCACGAGGACGTTGTTCCCCTCGCTCAGCACCTCGGCGGCCATCGTCAGGGCCCCCTCGTGGTGCCTGATCATGAGCTTCAGGAAGAGCTCGTCGAAGGCCTCGCCCTTCGTGTTCCTCAGCTCCGTCAGCTGGGCCTCGGTCGCCATGCCCGGCATCGAGTGATGGTCGTGGGCGCCCTGTTCACGCGGGCCGCCGTTGTTTTTCAGCCAACCTTCCATGGCGCCGATCTCCGGCGCCTGCGCGGCCGCGATCCGCTCGGCCACCTTCTTCACCGGCGTGGAGCCCGCCCGGTCCGCGGCCAGGTCCGTCATCGTCAGCGCCTGCCGGTGGTGCACCAGCATCATCTGCACGTAGCGGAAGTCGGCGCCGTTCGGGGACTCGTCGGGAAGCATCCGGGCGGCCTCCTCGGGGGATATCCGCCGGGCCTGCTCTCCGGGTCTCCCCGGCGCCACCACCGCGGGACCGCTCGGCGCCCCGGCCCGCGGCGCGCCCTGCTCGGACCCCGACTCGCAGGCACCCAGGGCGAGTACGGCGACGGCGGACAGGACCACGGCGGTGACGGCTCGCTGACGGCGGATCAACAACGCGACCTCCAGGTGTTCTTGCGGGGACAGTGACCGTCCTAGCACCTTTCTCGGGATGACCGATCAAAAACCTTCATTACGTCTGTGTTGCCATCTGTTGAGATGTGCATGGCACGACAGATACTGCCGGGGTCCAACACCCGTTCACAGCCGAACGGATACCAGGGAGGACGGAGTGACTTCGTTGCGTACCCCGCGTACCACGTCCGACACGCGTGACCCGCGTTCCCGGTCCAGACGCCTGGGTGTGGCATCCGCCGCCGCAGGGCTGCTGGCCACACTGCTCGCGGCAGGCCCCGCGGCCGCCACCCCCGACCCCGGAGACGCCGCCCCCGCACAGGGCGCGGTCTCCTCGCAGCAGGCCGCCGAGGCTCGCTCCGCCATCCAGAGCGGCGAGATACCCGGCGTGGACGAGGTCGTCCACAGCAAGAACATCGAGCACCTCGCGAACGTCCCCAAGGACGCCCTCAAGGGCCTCAACACGGACCTCGCCTTCCAGGGCAAGTACGCCTTCGCCGGCAACTACGACGGCTTCCGCATCTACGACATCAGCAACCCGAAGACCCCGAAGACGGTCGCGCAGGTGCTCTGCCCCGGAGCCCAGAACGACGTCTCCGTCTCCGGAAACCTCCTCTTCCTCTCCGTCGACTCCTCCCGCAACGACGACTCCTGCCACAGCACCCCGCAGCCCGCCTCGATGAAGGAGTCCTGGGAGGGCATCAGGGTCTTCGACATCAGCGACGTCACCGACCCGAAGTACGTCGCCGCCGTCGAGACCTCCTGCGGTTCCCACACCCACACGATCCTGCCCAAGGGCAAGAACGTGTACGTCTACGTCGCCTCGTACTCGCCCAACGTCGCCTTCCCCGACTGCCAGCCCCCGCACGACGGCATCTCCGTCATCAAGGTGCCCCGCAAGGCGCCCGAGCAGGCGGCGGTCGTCAACTTCCCCGTCCTCTTCCCGGGCGAGGGCCCCGACGGCGGCGGCAACCCGGGCGCGCCCACCAACCCGGGCGTCTCCAAGACCACCGGCTGCCACGACATCACCGTGCTGCCCGAGAAGGACCTCGCGGCCGGCGCCTGCATGGGTGACGGCATCCTCTTCGACATCGAGGACCCCGAACACCCGCGCGTGATCGACCAGGTCGAGGACAACGTCAACTTCGCGTTCTGGCACTCCGCGACCTTCAACCAGAAGGCCAACAAGGTCGTCTTCACCGACGAGCTCGGCGGTGGCGGCGGCGCCACCTGCAACGCCGAGGTCGGCCCGAACCGGGGTGCCGACGGCATCTACGACATCGTCGGCAAGGGCGACAAGCGCAAGCTCGTCTTCCGCAGCTACTTCAAGATCCCGCGCCACCAGGCCGACACCGAGAACTGCGTCGCCCACAACGGCTCGCTGATCCCGGTCAAGGGCAAGGACCTCATGGTCCAGGCCTGGTACCAGGGCGGCGTCTCCGTCTGGGACTTCACCGACTCCTCCGCCCCGAAGGAGATCGGCTACTTCGAGCGCGGCCCGCTCTCCGCGACCACGCTCTCGATCGGCGGCTCGTGGTCCGCGTACTACTACAACGGCTACATCTACTCGAACGACATCGCGAAGGGCTTCGACGTCCTGAAGCTCTCCGACCCCCGTACGGACCCGGCGAAGCGGATCCGGATGGACGAGCTCAACGTCCAGACCCAGCCGGACTACTTCGACGACTTCAAGGACTGATCACCGCCTCCTGAGCGCCGGCGTGCCGCCGGGCGGACCCCCGTCCGGCGGCATGCCCGCCTCCCAGTCGAGCCCGTACCGGTGGAACAGCTCCGACCGCAGGCGCTCCAGCGGCAGCGGGGCCCCCGGCAGCAGCACCGCCACCACCGCGCCCATCAGCAGGGCGCGCAGCAGCGGGTAGTCCGTGTCCACGTCGGCGGAGCCGTACCGGACGACCGTGTCCCGCAGCAGGAAGGCCAGGCGCTGCTGCTCCTCGCACTGCACGAACCCGTCGGCCTGCAGGATGCCCGCCATGTGGGTGCGCATCAGGGTGGGCCGCGTCACCGCGAGCCCCAGGATCGCGTCGATCGCGCGGGCCAGCCGCTCGCGGCCGTCCTCCGTGCGCGGCTCCCGCTCCAGGGCCTCCTCCAGCGTCAGGTGCATCAGCCGGTGCACCGCCGCCTGGAGCAGCTGCCGCTTGCCCGGGAAGTAGTACGAGATCAGCCCCCGCGCCGTGCCGGCCCGCTCCGCTATGTCGCCGAGCGTGGTCGCCTCGTAGCCGTGGGCGTCGACCAGGTCCGCGGTGGCCCGCAGGATCCGCTCCCGTGACCGGCGCCGAAGCTCTTCATTGACCGATGGGCTACGCGGGGACATGCTTGGACTCCTGCGTTGACTGGCTGCCGGCCAATATACTCGGCGCATCCCGTCGGCATGCCCGTGTGGCAGGCCGCCGGGGATGCCGTCTGTTCTGGGCGACACGGGGGATCGTCCAGAACAGGCGGCTTCATCGTTCTTCTCCCATTCTGCTCCCGTCGCTCCCCGCGTCGTCGCTGCCGCCTCGGGGCGCGGTCCGCCGGTACGTGAGCACCGCCACGGCCACGCAGAACCAGCCCAGCAGCCAGCCCTCCACGACGTCCGAGGGCCAGTGCACGCCCAGGTAGACCCGTGTCCAGCCCACCCCGAGCACCGAGACGACGGCGGCGCCCGCCAGGGTGCCCCAGCCGCGCCACTCCTCCCGCCAGTGCAGGGCGAGCACCCACAGCAGCAGTCCGCAGGTGACGGTCGCCGTCATCGCGTGCCCCGACGGGAAGGCGGAGTAGTCCGCCGAGTCGACGGGGTCGGTCCACTGCGGACGCTCCCGCCCCACCAGCGCCTTCAGGGCTTGCTGGAGTCCGACGGCCAGCAGGCTCGCCCCGACCACCCACAGGGCCGTCCGCCGCTCCCGCCGCCACCACAGCACCCCCGCGGTGACGGCGGCGAGGGCACGCATCGTCCACGGGTCCCACACCCAGTCGCTCAGGACCCGGTTGACGTGGGTGAACCCGGGGTGGGCGAGGGCGCTGCGGTGGAGCGCCTCGGCGACCGACCGGTCGAAGGAGAGCAGCGGCGGCCACCCCACGGCGACGAGCACGAGCAGGATCAGGGCCAGGACCCCGGAGACCAGGGCGGAGGTGCGCATGCGCCGATCCTGCCCGACGGGCCGCCCCGCGCCGCTCTCCGCACCGACGGCGCGCGTCGCCGCCCGACCGGCACCGGCCGTGCGTGCGAGGCGTTCCGCCTCCGCCGTCCCGGCCGTGTCCGCCGTCATCCGTCGGCTATCCCAGCGCGCGGAGCGCCGGTACGAAGGCCACGAGTACGGGGATCACGGGGACCAGGGACGCGGCCGCCGTCAGCCGGAGCCGGTGGGCGGCGGTGAGGCGGGGGGCCGCGGTCAGCAGCCGGTTCACCCGCTGCGGGAGATCGGCGGCGGGGGCCGGGCCGGGGCCGAACACGCCCCGGTCCTCGTTCAGTTCGACCAGCGCGAGCGCGATCGTCAGGCGTCCGAAGCGGCGCGAGGCCACGTCGTCGGCGGCCAGTTCCACCAGGCGGTGCATCTCCTCGCGGAAGGCCGCGAAGACCGGGATCCCCGGGAATCCGGCGGCCAGCGCCCCCGAGCAGTGCAGCAGCCAGTCGTGCCGGGCCCGGGCGTGGCCCTGCTCGTGCGCGAGGAGCGCGTCCAGCTGGCGCCCCTTCAACCGCCGCAGCGCCGCCGTCGTGACGACCAGCTGGGGCGTCGGGCCCGCCATCCACCAGGCGTCCGCCCGCTCGCCCTCCAGGACGACGAGCCGCTCGCTGCCCGGCCGCTCCCCGGGCAGCAGGGGCGCGCGGACGAGCAGATCGCAGCGGCGCTGTCGGCGCCGGGCGCGGGCCTGTCCGATCTCGCGCCCCAGCATGGCCCCGGACCAGAGCCCGCCGGCCGCCAGCGCCACCGCGAGCACCGCGGACCAGGGCCCGGACGTGCCGAGTTCGTACGCGTCGACGACCGCGCGCGGCGCGGGCGCGAAGACCTGTCCCCGCACGGCCTGCCAGGCGGCCGACGCGCTGAACGTCATGGAGAGCGCGAAGCTGACCAGGACCGCGGCCACCACGCACTGCCACACCCACAGGGCCACCACGGGTTCTCGCTCCACCCAGTCGGCGCGGGACAGCAGCCGGGGGGCCGAGAGGGCGGTCAGGACGCCGAGCAGGAACAGCGCGAGGGAGACCCACATGGGCGTCAGCCTATGAGCGCGGTACTCGCCGGGGGTATGGGCTCGGACGGCAAGTGACGTACGCCACGGTTTGGTTGGGCGGAACGCGCTGTCGCCGGGCCGGATCCCGAGAGGCCCCCCGGGCGCGGCGCCGGCCTCACAGGGTCACCAGCATCGCGAGCATGGCGAGCGCCATCGAGAGCCGGCAGGCGAGCGTCAGTTCCGGCCGGGTCGCCCAGGAGGGCCCCGGGCCACCGGCGGCCGCCGCCACCGGGACGAGCCGCGCGCCCGAGCGGAGCACGTACACCGTGTAGTAGAGGAGGAGCCCGCCCGTGAGCACGGGTACGCCGGCCACCGCCCCCGCACCCCCGGCCGTGTGCCCCGCGTGCCCCGTCTGCGCCCCCGCCGCGCCGGGAGCCGCCATCGACAGCGCCATGTAGACCATGGCGAGCGAGCCCACCAGATGGTGCAGATGGTGACCGCCCCGCCGCACCGCGAGGAGACCGTGCAGCGCCGCCGCGCCGAACACCGCCGCGTACACCGGCGAGACCCAGTCCGGCGGGGTCAGGACCGCGGCGGGCAGCGCCATGAAGGCCATCCCGAAGCCCATCACCGCCTCGCCGCCCGCGGCCTCGCGCTCCGCACCGGCGCAGGCGCGCATCCGCAGCAGGCAGTACACGCCCGTCGCCGCGCACAGCGCGACCAGCAACCACCCCGACGGGGCCGGTCCGTGCACGGCACACCTCCCCTATGGCCTGTCCAGGGAGGAATGCCCGTCTCCCGGGCGCCGCACGCGGGCACGGGGGCGCGCACAGGTGTACGAGGGGAGCGGAAGGCGCGCGTTAGGCTCGGGACGATCGCGCACGCCGATCGTCAGCGCCCGAGGGGAGCCCCGATTACATGGACACCGCCACGTCCCAGGAGACCGGCCGGATCAGCTACCGCGACGCGGTCCTGGACGACGTCCCGTCCCTCGTCCCGCTCGTCGAGTCGGCCTACCGGGGCGACGCCAGCCGGGGCGGCTGGACCACGGAGGCGGACATCCTCCAGGGGCAGCGCACCGACCCTGAGGGCGTGACCGCGGTCATCACCGCCCCCGGCAGCCGGCTCCTGGTCGTCGAGCGCGACGGCGAGCTCGTCGCCTGTTGCCAGCTGGAGCACCGGGGCGAGGCCGCCTACTTCGGCATGTTCGCGGTCCGTCCCGAGCTCCAGGGCGCGGGTCTGGGCAAGCGGATCATCGCGGAGGCCGAGCGCCGGGTGCGCGAGCTGTGGGACGTCCGCGAGATGCACATGACGGTGATCTCCGTGCGCGAGGAGCTGATCGCCTGGTACGAGCGGCGCGGCTACCGGCGTACGGGCCGGACGACCCCGTTCCCGTACGGCGACGAGCGCTTCGGGCTGCCCCAGCGCGACGACCTGGAGTTCGAGCTGCTGATCAAGCCGCTGAGCTGAGCCGGACGGTCCTCTTACGCCGGAAGAACGGCCTCGACCCTGGCTGACAGGAAAAACTTCTGTCGCCAGGGGGGTCGCACAGGATAATTTCTCTCGCCTCCTCTTGCGAGAAGGAGCCGTGCATGGATACGGTTTCTTGACGCAAGGTTCTCCTGTGGAGGAAGAGGCATGACGGAAATTCTTGTGCAGGACGTGACCGGTGGGGGGATAACCACCGACGCCCGCGTGATCGACCACCCGGCCTGGGCCGAGCTCAAGAATGCCGTGGAGGAGATCCGCCCCTGGCAGAGCGCCGACGGCTCCATCGACTTCGAGGCCGAGGGCGCCCCCGCCCGCGCGCTCGTCGAGCTGGCCGTGGACCGCCTGGCCGCGTCCGTCGAGCAGCTCTCCCCGCTCGTCCCGCACGACGGCGCCTACCACCGCGCCCTCGTCGCGGACCTGCGCAAGTGGGTCGAGAGCGGCTTCGCCGTGCCGGACTTCCTGGACTCCCTCATGGAGTTCCACCCGGCCGCCGGCCGTGCCGACGGGCTCCAGCACCTCGTGCTCTTCCCGATGTACACGCAGAACGGCAACCTGGACCGCAACTTCGAGGCCGTCGTGCTCCGCATGGTCTGGCCCGAGTGGCTCTCCGAGCTGGAGCGCACCCGCTACGACAACCCGGGCTTCTGCGGCATCACCTTCGAGGACTTCACCGCCGGGTACGACACCAACTCGGCCGTCCTCTTCCCGGAGACCGTCGCCGTCCGCGAGGTTCCCGAGCGCTTCACCTGGGGCGGCATCTTCTGCGACCGCGAGGCCGCGCGCTTCCGCAAGGTCACCGAGGCCGCCGTCGACACCCTCGGCGTGAAGCTCCCCGAGGACATCGCCGTCATGCTCGGCGACCAGGAGCGCTGCCAGCAGGCCTTCGCGCTCTGGGACCTGGTCCACGACCGTGCCCACAGCCGCGGCGACCTGCCCTTCGACCCCTTCATGATCAAGCAGCGCCAGCCCTTCTGGATGTACGGCCTGGAGGAGCTCCGCTGCGACCTCACCGCCTTCAAGGAGGCCGTGAAGCTGGAGTCCGAGGGCAACGGGCACGGCCGTGACGTGCAGTACGCCGTCCTCTTCGACCGGATGTTCCGCTTCCCGCTCACCGGCGACCGCGTCCGCAACTACGACGGTCTGGGCGGCCAGCTCCTCTTCGCGTACCTCCACAAGAACGACGTGGTGCGCTGGACGGACAACGTCCTCACGATCGACTGGGACCGGGCCCCCGAGGTCACCAACCGCCTCTGCTCCGAGATCGAGACCCTCTACCGCGAGGGCATCGACCGCCCGAAGCTGGTCCACTGGTTCAAGGCGTACGAGTTCGTCTCCACCTACCTCGCCCCGCACCCGGGATCGAAGTGGGCCAAGGGTCCCGACGCCCTCGACCTCTCCCTCCCGCCGCGCAAGCTCGTCGACGACGTGCTTCCCGACGAGTTTCCGCTCAGCATGTTCTTTGAGGCCCTCGCCAAGAAGCTGAAGGGCGTGATCGCCGACACCAAGGGGATCACCGCCGCCGACGTCCCGAGCACCGAGCGGGCCGCCGCGTGAGCGACCTCACCGAGAACACCGAGGAGGCGTCGCCCATGATCTCCAACGGAAACGGCGGACCGCTCGACGGCGCCGTCATCGCGGTCGCCGGCGCGGCCGGCCCCGCGGGCCGCGCGGCGCTGATGCGTCTCGCCGAGGCCGGCGCGACCGTCGTCGCCTCCGACGCCGACCCGGCGCGCCTCGCCGAGGCCGTCGACGCCGCCCGCTACGCCCACGGCGGAGCCAAGGTCATCGGCGACACCGTCGACCTGCTCGACCTGGACGCCACCCGCGACTGGGCCGCGAAGACCGAGAAGGAGTTCGGCCGGATCGACGGCCTGGTCCACCTCGTCGGCGGCTGGCGCGGAGCCCCCTCCTTCACGGAGACGGACCTCAAGGACTGGGACTTCCTGGAGAAGCTCCTGATCCGCACGGTCCAGCACACCTCGCTCGCCTTCCACGACGGGCTGCTGCGCGCCGGCGGACGCGGCCGGTACGCCCTGGTCAGCCAGTCCGGCGCGCACAAGCCGGTCGCCAACAACGCCGCGTACAACGCCGGCAAGGCGGCCGCCGAGGCGTGGACCCTGGCCATGGCGGACTCCTTCCGCAAGCTGGGGGGCGACGACGGCCCGCAGGCGGCGGCTGCCATCCTGGTGATCAAGGCATTGGTGCACGACGCCATGCGCGCCGAACGCCCCAACGCGAAGTTCGCGGGCTTCACCGACGTCAAGGACCTGGCGAACGAGATCGCGGGTCTCTGGGACAAGCCCGCCCAGGAAGTGAATGGACAGCGTCTGTGGCTGACCCCCAAGCCGTGACCGCGGCACTCGGCCCCAGGACCGACGCACGTCGTCACCACGACCCGTCGGTCCGGGGCTTCGCCAGCGACAACTACGCCGGCGCCCACCCCGAGGTCCTCGCGGCCCTCGCCCTCGCCAACGAAGGCCACCAGGTCGCCTACGGCGAGGACCAGTACACCGATCACCTCCAGCGGATCATGCACAGCCACTTCGGCCCCACCGCCGAAGCCTTCCCGGTCTTCAACGGGACCGGGGCGAACGTGACCGCGCTCCAGGCGCTCACCGACCGCTGGGGCGCCGTGATCTGCGCCGAGACCGCCCACATCAACGTGGACGAGGGCGGCGCGCCGGAGCGGATGGGCGGCCTCAAGCTGCTCACCGTCCCGACCCCGGACGGCAAGCTCACCCCCGAGCTGATCGACCGGCAGGCCTGGGGCTGGGAGGACGAGCACCGGGCCATGCCCCAGGTCGTCTCGATCACCCAGAACACGGAGCTCGGCACCGTCTACACGGTGGAGGAGATCCGCGCGATCGTCGAGCACGCCCACTCCAAGGGCATGAAGGTGCACCTCGACGGGGCCCGCATCGCCAACGCGGCCGCCTCGCTCGACGTGCCGATGCGCGCCTTCACCAACGCGGTCGGCGTGGACGTGATCTCGTACGGCGGGACGAAGAACGGCATGCTCTTCGGCGAGGCCGTCGTCGTCCTCAACCCGGACGCGGTCAGCCACATGAAGCACCTGCGCAAGCTGTCCATGCAGCTCGCCTCGAAGATGCGCTTCGTGTCGGTGCAGCTGGAGGCCCTCCTCGCGAAGGACCTGTGGCTGCGCAACGCCCGCCACGCCAACGCGATGGCCCAGCGCCTCGCCGCCGGGGTGCGCGAGCTCGACGGGGTGGAGATCCTCTACCCGGTGCAGGCCAACGCGGTCTTCGCCCGCCTCCCGCACGAGGTGAGCCGACGACTGCAGGAACGGTTCCGCTTCTACTTCTGGGACGAGGCCGCCGGCGATGTCCGCTGGATGTGCGCCTTCGACACCACGGAGGACGACGTGGACGCCTTCCTCCAGGCGCTGAAGGAAGAGCTGGCCCGCTAGCTCTCTCTGCATGAATATACGGCCGGACGGAAAGTTATTGACTCCGTCCGGCCGTTTTCCTAGGGTCGTCCCGCATGGAACTCATCCAGCAGAACCCCGACGTCGACGCGTACCTCGCGGTGAGCGAGTCCGTCGATCACGACCATCCACTCGTCAGGGAGATCTCCGACCGCCTCGTCGAGGATCACCCCGACGCATACGCGTACGCCGAGGCGGCCTACGCGTTCGTGCGCGACGCCATCCCGCACTCCATGGACTCCGGCGATCTCCGCGTCACCTGGCGCGCCTCCGACGTCCTGGGGACGCGCACCGGCATCTGCTACGCCAAGTCCCTCGCGTACGTCGCGCTCCTGCGGGCCCGCGGGATCCCCGCCGCCCTCTGCTACCAGCGGCTCACCGAGGACGACGGCTCGGACCCGGTGATCCACGGCCTGGCCGCCGTCCTGCTGCCCGGCGGGCGCGCCTGGGCCCGCCAGGACGTGCGGGGGAACAAGCCGGGCGTCGACGCCCGGTTCTCGCTCGGGGAGGAGCGGCTGGCCCGGACCGTACGGCCGGAGCTCGGCGAGATCGACTACCCGGAGCTGTACGCCGAGCCGCACCCGGCCGTCCTGGGCGCCCTGAGGGCCGCCCCCGACCGTCCGGCCCTCGACCGGACGCTGCCGTCGGAGCTCTGGGCCCCGACGGCGGGAAGAAACGGTTCCGTCAGCCGGCTTCCTTGACCTGGGCCGGCGTCGGAGCCGTACCGCCGAGGTGCGCGGGCACCCACCACGTGTCGCTCGCGTCCTTCGGGCGGACCGGGTAGGCGCGCTGAGCGGCCTCCAGGAGCTCCTGGACGCGCTCGCGGAGGCGCCGGGTGATCGCGCCCGCGTACTGGTCGGCGGGGGCCTCCACGGGCTCGCCGACGCGGATGGTCACCGGGATGTGGCTCCGCTTGAAGTTCCGCGGCTTGCCCTTCGTCCACAGTCGCTGGGTGCCCCACAGCGCCATCGGGATCAGCGGGACGCCCGCCTCCTGCGCCAGGCGCGCGGCACCCGTCTTGAAGCTCTTGAGCGTGAAGGACTGCGAGATGGTCGCCTCGGGGAAGACGCCGATGATCTCCCCGGCGCGCAGCGACTCCAGGGCGTGCTTGTACGCGTGCTCGCCCGCGGCGCGGTCCACCGGGATGTGCTTCATGCCGCGCATGAGCGGTCCCGAGACCTTGTGCTTGAAGACCGAGTCCTTCGCCATGAAGCGCACCAGGCGCTTCTGCGGCAGGGCGGCGAGGCCGGTGAAGATGAAGTCCAGGTAGCTGATGTGGTTGCTCACGAGCACCGCCCCGCCCGTCCGGGGGATGTGCTCCGAACCCTGCGTGTCGATCTTCAGATCGAGCGCCTTGAACAGGGTGAGCGCGGCACCGACGACCGGTCGATAGACGAGTTCTGCCATCGGAGAGGAACCTCTTCTTCACGTGCCCGGAGAGGTTTCTCCCGGCGAAGTTACGCGGCCGTAGGTTTTCGGCTTTGGGCAGATCGTGCCCCATGTGGGGCCCCGTGACCAGTCCAGACGGCTTCGTACAGGGAGATTCTCGTCACTCGCGGTGGCCATGGCGGGAATCGATCGGCCCCGTGGGACGCTGCACCGGAGGAACGGGCGAGGGAAGAGGAGAGGCATGACCGAGGTCCTGGGGCCGGAGGCGCTCGGCGCCGCACTGGGGGAGCGGGCCACCCTCGTCCAGTTCTCGACGGCCTTCTGCCAGCCCTGCCGGGCCACCCGCCGCACCCTCGCGGAGGTCGCCGCGATGGTGCCGGGCGTGGGGCACGTGGAGATCGACGCGGAGGAGCGGCTCGACCTCGTGCGCGAGCTCGGCATCGCCCGTACCCCCACCGTCCTCGTCCTCGACGCCGCCGGGCGCGTCGTCCGCCGGGCCGCCGGACAGCCCCGCAGGGCCGACGTCATCGCCGCCCTGGGCAGGGCGGTGTGACGGGCGGTTCGCCGGGGCCCGGCGGGGGCGGTCTGACGCCGTGACACTTCTCCCACATCCCGGTACGCACTTGACTGCACCCGCCACCGATCGTCACCCTGGCGGAGTGCCCATAGAACTCCTTCTCTACGGCCGGGCCCACGTGGATCTGGCCCGCAACGCGAGTGCGCGCTGTCCGGGTGTCTGATCACCCCGGGACCCCTTTGATGCCGCCCTCGCAGAAGGACAACTCCATGACGGTTACGCCGGACCTCCAGCTCAGCACCGTGCCCACGATCGGCGCACCCCGGCAGGCCTCTCCCGATCTGCTCCGCTCCGTCTTCCGCCGGCACGCGGCCGGAGTCGCGGTCGTCACCGCGCACGGCGAACGCCCCGTCGGCTTCACCGCCACCTCGCTCAACTCCGTCGCCGCCGAACCCCCGCTGATCTCCTTCGGGGTGGGTACGGGCTCCTCCAGCTGGCCCGTGGTCTCCGAGGCCGAGTTCATCGGCGTGCACATACTCGGCGAGCACCAGCAGGAACTCGCGGCCACCTTCGCGCGCAGCGGCGCCGACCGCTTCGGCGAGGCCACCCGCTGGAGCATCGGCCCCGAGGGCGTGCCCGTCCTCGACGGCGTCCTCGCCTGGCTGGTCTGCCGCGTGGTGGCCCGGGTGCCCGCCGGGGACCACCGGATCGTCATCGCGCAGGCCGTCGCCGGCGACCCGGACGGGGCGGGTCGGCCGCTCCTCTACCACCACGGCCGCTTCAACGCGCTGCGCGACTGAGAGTTCCCGTACGCGCCGCTCTCCGCGCGTTGGGAAGGTCACATGCCTGAGCGCTTGCTCAGCGGTAACGAACTGGGTGTACTGGCGAGTAATATTCGGGTCGGGGCGTCTGGCGCCCCGACCGGAAACCCGCCCTTCAGGCGCCTATGCTGCGAGCAACAAGGCAGCCCAGTTATGACCGATGCAGTAGGAGAGCCGGCGTGAGCTTGAGGATCGTTGTCTGTGTGAAGTACGTGCCCGACGCCACCGGCGACCGGCACTTCGCCGATGACCTGACCGTCGACCGCGACGACGTCGACGGCCTGCTGTCGGAGCTCGACGAGTACGCCGTCGAGCAGGCCCTGCAGATCGCCGAAGAGGCCGACGACGCCGAGGTCACCGTGCTCACGGTCGGCCCCGAGGACGCCAAGGACGCGCTGCGCAAGGCGCTCTCCATGGGCGCCGACAAGGCCGTCCACGTCGAGGACGACGACCTGCACGGCAGCGACGTCATGGGCACCTCGCTGGTGCTCGCCAAGGCGATCGAGAAGGTCGGCTACGACGTCGTCATCGCCGGCATGGCGTCCACCGACGGCACCATGGGTGTCCTCCCGGCGATCCTCGCCGAGCGCCTGGGCGTCCCGCAGGTCACCCTGCTCTCCGAGGTCAAGATCGAGGGTGGCCCCAACGGCACCGTCACCGGCCGCCGTGACGGCGACACCGCCTCCGAGCAGCTGGAGGCCTCGCTTCCGGCCGTCGTCTCCGTGACGGACCAGTCGGGCGAGGCCCGCTACCCGTCCTTCAAGGGCATCATGGCCGCCAAGAAGAAGCCGGTGGAGTCCCTGGACCTCTCGGACCTCGACATCGAGGCCGAGGAGGTCGGCCTGGAGGGCGCCTGGACCGCGGTCGACTCCGCCGCCGAGCGCCCGGCGCGCACCGCGGGCACGATCGTCAAGGACGAGGGCGAGGGCGGCAAGCAGCTGGCCGGGTTCCTCGCGAGCCAGAAGTTCATCTAAGGGCTCGCGCGAACCGCGCCGTCCCCTCAGACCGCCCCCTTTCCGTTCGCAGGAGATTGAAGTCCCATGGCTGACATCCTCGTCTACGTCGACCACGTCGACGGAGCCGTCCGCAAGCCCACCCTGGAGCTGCTGACCCTCGCCCGCCGCCTCGGCGACCCGGTCGCCGTCGTCCTCGGCAACGGCGCCGCCGACACCGCCGCCGCGCTCGCCGAGCACGGCGCGGTGAAGGTCCTCACCGCCGACGCCCCCGAGTTCGCCGAGTACCTCGTCGTCCCGAAGGTCGAGGCCCTCCAGGCCGCGTACGACGCCGTCTCCCCGGCTGCCGTGCTCGTCCCCTCCTCCGCCGAGGGCAAGGAGATCGCCGCCCGCCTCGCGGTGCGCATCGGCTCCGGCATCATCACCGACGCCGTGGACCTGGAGGCCGGTGACGAGGGCCCGGTCGCGACGCAGTCCGCGTTCGCCGCCTCCTTCACCACCAAGTCCCGCGTCTCCAAGGGCACCCCGGTCATCACGGTCAAGCCGAACTCGGCCCCCGTCGAGGCCGCCCCGGCCGCCGGCGCCGTCGAGGCGCTCGCCGTCTCCTTCTCGGAGAAGGCCCACGGCACCAAGGTCGTCTCCCGCACCCCGCGCGAGTCGACCGGCCGCCCGGAGCTGACCGAGGCCGCGATCGTGGTCTCCGGCGGTCGTGGCGTCAACGGCGACTTCACCGTCGTCGAGGCGCTGGCCGACGCGCTCGGTGCCGCCGTCGGCGCCTCCCGCGCCGCCGTCGACGCCGGCTGGTACCCGCACTCCAACCAGGTCGGCCAGACCGGCAAGTCGGTCTCGCCGCAGCTGTACATCGCCTCCGGCATCTCCGGCGCGATCCAGCACCGCGCGGGCATGCAGACCTCGAAGACCATCGTCGCCATCAACAAGGACGCCGAGGCTCCGATCTTCGACCTCGTCGACTACGGCGTCGTGGGCGACCTCTTCGAGGTCGTCCCGCAGCTCACCGAAGAGGTCAAGTCCCGCAAGGGCTGATGACCTGCGGTTCTGTCGGTCCCGGGGGGGGGGCGGCGGGCCCCCCCCCCCCGCCCCCCCCCCCCGGGGCGGGCCCCCCCCCGGGGGGGGGCCCCCCCCCCCACACAACGTCGATCTGTGGTTTTTTTTATGGGAGGGTG
>NZ_JBIAMJ010000004.1:240692-419618 GCF_042874035.1 Streptomyces sp. NPDC004284
GGCCGCTCGTGGGGGCCCGCCCCCCCCCCACCCCCCCCTTCTCCCGCCGCGGGGCGGGGGGGGGGGGGGGCGGGGGGGGGGGGGGGGGCGGGGGCCCGGGGGCCCCCCCCCCCCGCGCCCCCCCCCCCGGCCGTTTCGGACAACCATTGACGCAGGTCCCGACCGCCTACTAACTTCGCTATACGGATTGTTGATTCCGTGCAGCGGAAAACAGGAGGATGCAGGATGGGTCAGCAGGAGAAGGTGTCGACGAGCCTCGCCGGCGCGGTCAGCGAGGGCATCAGCGCCTCCCTCGCAGCGGTGGACGCCGAGCTCGACCGGCGCTACCCCGGGGACCCCGGCACCCGCCAGCCCGTCCACACCGTCTACGTCCCCGGCAACGTCTTCGACGCCGGCACCATCCGCTCCTGGGGCGACCAGGCCCTCGCCGCCCTCGACGAGCACGCCCCCGACGCCGCCTCCTTCGCCGCCGTCCTCGGCCTCTCCGACGACCTCGCCGAGGACGTCTACGGCCGCGTACGCGCCAAGCTGGAGCGCGAGCCCGTCGAGGACCTCCGCGTCGACTTCGAGGACGGCTACGCCGGTGCGGACGAGGACCGGGACGCGGCCCGCGCCGCCCGCCTGATCTCCGAGGCGTACGCAGGGGGCACCTCCCGGCCGGAGGCCGGGGGAGGCACCGCCGCCCCGTACATGGGCATCCGGATGAAGTGCATGGAGGCCGCCGTACGCGACCGCGGCATCCGCACCGCCGACGTCTTCCTCACCGGCCTCCTGGAGAACGGCGGCCTCCCCGACGGCCTCGTCCTCACCCTCCCGAAGGTCACCTACCCCGAGCAGGTCTCCGCCTTCGTCCGCCTCCTGGAGGCCTTCGAGAAGACCCACGGCCTCGACGCCGGCCGCCTCGGCTTCGAGATCCAGATCGAGACCAGCCAGGCCATCCTCGCCTCCGACGGCACCGCCACCGTCGCCCGCATGATCGGCGCCGCCGAGGGCCGTGCCACCGGACTGCACTACGGCACCTTCGACTACAGCGCCTGCCTCGGCGTCTCCGCCGCCCACCAGGCCAGCGACCACCCGGCCGCCGACCACGCCAAGGCGATCATGCAGGTCGCCGCCGCCGGCACCGGCGTCCGCGTCTCCGACGGCTCCACCAACGTCCTGCCCGTCGGCACCACCGAGCACGTCCACGAGGCCTGGCGCCTGCACTACGGCCTCACCCGCCGCGCCCTCGCCCGCGCCTACTACCAGGGCTGGGACATGCACCCCGGCCACATCCCCACCCGCTACGCCGCCGTCTTCGCCTTCTACCGCGAGGGCTTCGAGACCGCCGCCAAGCGGCTCTCCGCCTACGCCAACCACGCCGGCGGCGACGTCATGGACGAGCCCGCCACCGCCAAGGCCCTCAGCTCCTACCTGCTGCGCGGCCTCCAGTGCGGCGCCCTCGACGCCGCCGAGGTCGACGCCCTCACCGGCATGACCCGCGCCGACCTCGACCGCTTCGCCGCCCCGCGCCGAGGCGACCTCACCGCCACCACTGATCGCTAAACGGTCACTTTCCCGCCAACTGCCCCGTACTCTTGTCGAGTTCACATGATCGACAAGGGGACGGGGCAGCGTGTCATCGGGGGAGAACGGGCGGCTCGCGGGCCGCTACAGAATCGTGCGTCAGCTCGGACGCGGAGGCATGGGCGTCGTCTGGCGGGCCGTCGACGAGGTCCTCGGCCGCGAGGTGGCCGTCAAGGAACTCCGTACGTACTCGGACGCGGCCGCGCCCGAACTGGCAGACCTGCGCCTGCGGATGACCCGCGAGGCACGCGCCGCCGCCCGCGTCCGCCACCCCGGAGTCGTGGCCGTCCACGACGTCACCGAACACGAGGGCCGGCCCGTCATCGTCATGGAGCTCGTCGACGGGCCCTCCCTCGACGACGTCCTCGGCGAGCGCGGCACCATCGACCCCGCCGAGGCCGCCCGCATCGGCGCCCACGTCCTGGAGGCGCTGGCCGCCGCGCACGACGTGGGCGTCCTCCACCGGGACGTGAAGCCCGGCAACATCCTGCTCGACCGCTCGGGCCGGATCGTCCTCACCGACTTCGGCATCGCCACGATGGAGGACCCCGGCGACGGCTCCGCGACCCACCTCACGCGCAGCGGCGAGATCGTCGGGTCCCTCGACTTCCTCGCCCCCGAGCGCGCCCAGGGGCAGGACCCGGGGCCCGCCTCGGACGTGTGGGCGGTCGGCGCGACCCTGTACGCGGCGGTCGAGGGCTCCTCGCCCTTCCGCCGTACGTCGACCTGGTCGACCCTCGCCGCCATCGTCACCGAACCCCTCCCGGAGCCCGTCCGCTCCGGACCCCTCACCCCGGTCCTGCTCCGCCTCCTCGACAAGGACCCCGCCGCCCGCCCGACCGCCCGCGAGGCGGCGCGGCTCCTCGGCGCGGTGGGGGCGGCGGCGCCGGGACCCACGGGTGCCGGCGCGGAGGCCCCCGCTCCGGGGGGCCCCGCCGTGGAGACGCCCGCTTCTGCGGCACCTGTTCCTGCGGCACCCGCTCCTGAGGTGCCCGCTCCGGGGGCGCCTGCTCCCGGGGTGTCCGCGCCGTATCCGTACGCGGGTTCCGTGGAGCCGCACCCGTACGGCGGTTCCGCGGAGCCGAACCCCTATGCCGGTTCCGCCGGGCCGAACCCGTACGCCGGAGCCGCCGCGGGCCCGGCACCCGTGGCCGCGCCGGCCGCCGGTGGCTTCGGCCCCGCCGTCCCCGTGCCGCCCGCGCACTCCGCCGCGGACACGGGCAGCCGCGCCGGGACGCGCGCCGCCCGCCGCGCCGGGGCCGCGCCGCGCCGGGGGAACGTGCTGGTCGCCGCCGCCGTGGCCGCCGTCCTGCTGGCCGGCGGCGGCATCACGTACGCCCTCATGGACCACGGCACCGGTACCCAGGCCACCGGCGAGACCCCGCAGGACGGCGGCGACCAGGGCTCCGCCGGAGGCGATCCCGGCCGCGTCCTGGACCCGGGGAGCAGCGACGCGCCCTCGGGAAAGCCGAGCGGAACGGCCACCCCGTCCGCCGGCGCCACCCCCTCCGGCCGGGAGACCGGCGCGGCGGCCGGAGCGGCGGCCGGTGGGGCACCCGCCACCGCCGGCCCCGGCTCCGACGGATCCGACCCGGGCTCCGCGGCGGGCGGACCGGCGGCGGGCGGCACCGGTTCGGACACCGCGTCGGGCGCGGGCGGCGGAGGCGGCACGAAGGCCCCGGACGCGACCGCCGGAGGCACCACCACCGGCGGCGGCACCAGCACGACCCGGCCGCCCTCCGGGGGAGGCGCCACGGCCGCGCCCACCACCCAGGCGCCGCCGCCCGCCTCCGGCTGCACCGCCTCCGGCTCCACCGCGACCTGCCAGGTCGTACGGAGCGCCACCACCACCCGCTACGACGGCGGCGAGATGGGCACGGTCGGCGCGGGCCCGCACTCCTTCTACTGCCAGGTCGACCTGGACCACGGCGAGACGTACGGCGGAGTCACCAGCCGCTGGTTCGCCCGCACCGACGACGACAGCGGCAACACCAACGTCTACCTCAGCGTGCTCCACCTGTCGGGCGGCGGCGGAGGCGGCCCCGTGGCGGGCCTGCGGGTCTGCTGAACGACGGGGCTCAGACGGCCGACGGCGCGATCTCGCCCGATCCACGGGCGAGCAGCGTCGTGCCGAGCACCAGCCGCTCCGGCGCCCCGTCGGCCCCGTCGAGGCGGCGGAAGAGACGCTCCGCCGCCGTCCGGCCGAGCGCGGCGGCGTCCTGGGCGACGACCGTGACACCGAGCAGATCGGCCAGTTCGATGTCGTCGAAGCCCACCAGGGCGACCGGCCGGGCGTGCCGGGCGAGGGCCCGGACCACGGTCACCGTGACCCGGTTGTTCCCCGAGAACAGGGCCGTCACCGGCTCCGCCGCCGCCAGCATCTGGCGTACCGCCGCGCTCACCCGCTCCGGATCGGTGGAGCCGAGGGAGACCCAGGCGTCCCGGACCGGGAGGCCCGCGTCCTCCATCGCCGCGCGGTAGCCGCACAGCCGCTCGGCCGCGGTGTGGATGCGGGGCCGGTCGCCGATGAAGCCGATCCGGCGGTGGCCGTGCGCGATCAGATGGGCCACGCCCGCGCGTGCCCCGCCGAAGCAGTCGGAGAGGACGGCGTCGGCGTCGATCCGTCCGGCGGGCCGGTCGACGAAGACCGTGGCGACACCCGCCCTCATCTCGGGCTCCAGATAACGGTGGTCGTCACCGGCGGGGATCACGATGAGGCCGTCGACCCGGCGCGCGCAGAGCGCGAGCGCCAACTCCTGCTCCCGCTCCGGGTCCTCGGCGCTGGAGCCGTTGAACAGCAGGGCCCCGTGCGCCCGCGCGACCTCCTCGACCGCCCGGCTGAGCGGCCCGTAGAAGGGGTCGGCGAGATCCTCCAGGACCAGCCCGACGGTCGCCGTCCTGCCCTTGCGCAGGACCCGCGCGCTGTCGTTGCGGCGGAAGCCGAGGGCCTCGATGGCCTCCCGGACCCGCCGCTCGGTGTCGGGGGTGACGCCCGGCTCGCCGTTGACGACCCGGGACACCGTCTTGAGGCCGACGCCCGCCCGGGCGGCGACGTCCTTCATCGTGGGCCGGGCGTCGTAGCGGGGCTCGGTGCGGCGGGCGATGGGGGCCACGGTGTGCGGTTCCTCCGGAGGGTGTCGGGTCGATCTCGGTTCGAGCATAGGACTTGGACAACGTTGTCATCGCTGGGAGACTGGCGGGAACGACTTTCCGTCCCCGCCGTCGACCGGAGGCTCCGCGCCCATGCACACCGACCCCGCCCCGGGCCTCGTCGCCGCCCTCGACATCGGGGGCACCAAGATCGCCGGCGCCCTGGTCGACGGAGAGGGCCGCATCCGCGTCCGGTCCCAGCGGCCCACGCCCGCGCGTGAGGACGGCGAGACGGTGACGGCGGCGGTCGAGGCGGTGCTCGCCGACCTCGCGGCCTCCCCGCTCTGGGCGTCCGCAGGGGCCGTCGGCATCGGCAGCGCGGGCCCGGTCGACGCCTCCCGGGGGACCGTGAGCCCGGTGAACGTGCCCGGCTGGCGTGCGTACCCGCTCGTCGAACGGGTCCGCAAGGTCACGGACGGCCGCCCGGTCACCCTCGTCGGCGACGGCGTCGCCATGACGGCCGCCGAGCACTGGCTCGGAGCCGCCCGGGGCCACACCGACGCCCTCTGCCTCGTCGTCTCCACGGGCGTCGGCGGCGGCCTCGTCCTCGGCGGCCGGGTCCACCCCGGACCCACCGGCAACGCCGGTCACATCGGCCACATCCCGGTGGACCTGGACGGCGAGCCCTGCGCGTGCGGCGGCCGCGGCTGCGTCGAGCGCGTCGCCAGCGGCCCGAACCTCGCCCGCCGCGCCCTGGAGAACGGCTGGCGGCCGGGGCCGGACGGCGATGTCTCCGCCGTCGCCGTGGCCGCCGCCGCGCACGCCGGGGACCCGATCGCCCTCGCCTCGTACGAGCGGGCGGCGCAGGCGCTCGCGGCGGGCATCGCCGCCACCGCCGCGCTCGTCGAGATCGACATCGCGGTCGTCGGCGGCGGGGTCGCGGGCGCCGGCGAGGTCCTCTTCGCCCCGCTCCGGCGCAGCCTCGCCGACTACGCCACCCTCTCCTTCGTCCGGAACCTGACGGTCGTCCCCGCCGCCACCGGGACGGACGCGGGCCTCCTCGGCGCCGCGGCGGCGGCGATGCGCCCGGCGCCCTGACCCGGACGTCCCCGGAAGCGTCGGGCACATGCCGGGACGTGTGTTCGTGGTTTCCGTGGCAGGGTGTTGCGGGCAAGCCACTGGGGGCTATCGAAGAGGGGGAAGACGTGATCGTCTGGATCAACGGTACGTTCGGCGCGGGAAAGTCCAGCACCGCGCGCGAGCTGGTCGATCTGATCCCGAACAGCACCCTGTACGACCCCGAGCTCACCGGCGGGGGGCTGCGCCGGCTGCTCCCGGCCAAGCGGCTCGCCGAGGTCGAGGACTACCAGGACCTGCCGATCTGGCGCCGCATGGTCGTCGACACCGCCGCCGCCCTGCTCGCCGAGGTCGGCGGCGTCCTCGTCGTCCCGATGACCCTGCTGCGGCAGGAGTACCGGGACGAGATCTTCGGCGGGCTCGCCGCCCGCCGCATCGAGGTGCGCCATGTGCTGCTCGCCCCGGAGGAAACGATCCTGCGGGAGCGGATCGACGGCCGGGCGGAGTACGGCGACCCCGAGGTCGACGCCCGCGTCCGGGAGTGGTGCCACCGGCACCTGCCGCCGTACCGCGCCGCCCTCGACTGGCTCGCCGCCGACGCCTACACGCTCGACACCTCGGCACTCACCGCGGCCGAGGCCGCCCGGGCCGTCGCCGACGCGGTCCGGGCCGGGCGCGCGGCGCCCTGCGGCATCGTCCAGACGCCCGAGCCGACCGGCGAGACCCTCGCCGCCGGCGTCCTGCTCTTCGACGAGCAGGACCGCTTCCTGCTCGTCGACCCCACCTACAAGCCCGGCTGGGAGTTCCCCGGCGGAGTCGTCGAGCCCGGCGAAGCCCCGGCCCGGGCCGGCATGCGCGAGGTGGCCGAGGAGATCGGCCTCGAACTCGACGCCGTACCCCGCCTGCTGCTCGTCGACTGGGAACGCCCGCAGCCCCCCGGCTACGGCGGGCTGCGCCTCCTCTTCGACGGCGGAACGCTCCGTACCGCCGACACCGAGCGGCTCCACCTCCCCGGCGCCGAACTCCGCGGCTGGCGCTTCGTCACCGAGGAGGAGGCCGCGGAGCTGCTGCCCCCCGTCCGCTACCGCCGGCTCCGCTGGGCGCTGCGCGCCCGGGAACGCGGCACGGTCCTCAACCTGGAGGCGGGCGTCCCGGTGGGCTGAACCCCCTACTGCCGGGCCGCCTCCGCGAGCCGGTCCGCCGTGTCCGAGGTCACCGGTGCCCCGTGCCCGCAGCACAGCACCGAAGGGGCGAGCTTCGCGAGCGCCCGCATCGAGTCCAGGGCGAGCGCGCGGTCGACGTGGAACACGCCGAACATCACGCCCTGCACCGACGCCACCGTGTCCCCGGCGAACAGCACGCCGTGGCGGGGGAGATGGACGGCCATCGAGCCGGGGGTGTGGCCCGGGGTGTGGACCGCCACGGCGCCGTCGCCGAAACCGAGCTCCTCGCCGTCCTCGACCTCCCGGTCGACCCGGGTCGGCGGCGCCTGCGGCACGGTCAGGCCGTGCTCGTACAGCGGGAGCTCCCAGTCGAGCAGATCCGGCTCCGGCACCGGGGCCTCGCCCCGGATCACCGGCGCGTCGAGCCGGTGCGCGAGGATCTCGGCCCCGTGCCGGTCCGCCAGCTCCTGGGCCGCGCCCACGTGGTCGCGGTGGCAGTGGGTCAGCACGATCCGGCGCAGCCGGTCCGGGTCCAGCCCGGCCGACCGCATCGCCGCGGCCGTGTCGTCCGCCGTGCCGGCCCAGCCGGCGTCGATCAGGGTCAGTTCCTCCTCGTCCTGCCACAGGTACGCCTGGCCGACGGAGAAGTCGAGGAGGTGCAGTCGCGGGGTGATCCGGGTGAGCTCGATGGGTGCCATGCGGCGAACCTACGCATCCGCGCAGGTCCGCCGCATGCCTCTACGCTCTCGGCGAGCTTCGCCGAGCGCTGAAACCGAGCGCTGGGCCGATCGGCCGTCAGCCCTGCTTCGAACGGGCGTAGTTGACGAGGAAGTGCGCCTCGGCCACCGAGAGCCGCTCCAGCTCCTCCGGCGAGACGGACTCGTTCGGCGCGTGGATCTGCGCCTCCGGCTCGCTCAGACCGATGAGCAGGATCTCCGACTCCGGGTAGAGCGAGGCCAGCGTGTTGCACAGCGGGATCGAGCCGCCCATGCCCGCCGTCTGCATCTCCTCGCCGGGGTACGCGATCCGCATCGCCTCGGCCATCGACGCGTACGCCGGGCTGGAGGTGTCCGCCTGGAACGGCTGGCCCTGGCCGACCTGCTCGATCGACACCCGGGCGTCCCACGGGGTGTGCTTCTCGATGTGCGCGAAGAGCAGCTTCGTCACCTCGGCCGAGTCCTCGCCCGGCGGCACCCGCAGGCTGATCTGCGCGCGCGCCGACCTCGGGACCGACGGGGTCGCGCCGGCCACCGGGTGGGCGTCGATGCCGATGACCGTGACCGCCGGGCGCGCCCAGATCCGGTCGGCGACCGTGCCGGCGCCCGGCAGGGACACGCCGGAGAGGACCTTGGCGTCCTGGCGGAAGTCCTCCTCCGGGTACTGGAGGCCCTCCCACACCTGGTCGCTCGCGAGGCCGTCGATGACGGTGGAGCCGTCCGGGCCCCGCAGCGAGTCCAGGACGCGGATCAGCGCGGCCAGCGCGTCGGGCGCGGCGCCGCCGAACTGACCGGAGTGCAGATTGCCCTCCAGGGTGTCGATCGTGACCCGGATCATCGTCATGCCGCGCAGGGTCGCGGTCACCGTCGGCAGGCCCACGCGGAAGTTGCCCGCGTCGCCGATCACGATGGCGTCGGACGCGAGCAGCTCAGGGTGCTGCTCCGCGTACCGCTCCAGACCGCCGGTGCCCTGCTCCTCCGAGCCCTCGACGATGACCTTGACCGTCACCGGCACGCCGCCGTTCGCCTTGAGGGCGCGCAGCGCGAGCAGGTGCATGATGAAGCCGCCCTTGCAGTCGGCGGTGCCGCGCCCGTACCAGCGGCCGTCCCGCTCGGTCAGCTCGAACGGAGGGGAGAGCCAGACGGACTCGTCCAGCTTCGGCTGCACGTCGTAGTGCGCGTACAGGAGGACGGTCGGCGCGCCGGCCGGGCCGGGCAGGACGCCGTACACGGCCTGCGAGCCGTCGGGGGTGTCGAGCAGCGCCACGTCCTGGAAGTCCTCGGCGCGCAGGGCGTCGGCGACCCAGTTGGCGGCGGCCTCGCACTCGCTGCGGGGCGCCACGGCCTCGTCCGCCACCGACTCGAAGGCCACCAGCTCCGTGAGCTCGGCCTTGGCCCGGGGCATCAGTGACCGGACGGTCTCGGCGATCGGATTCGAGGTCATGGGCACGCTCCTGATGGGTGCGACGTTACGACGTGGGGAGGACGTTCGTCGTATGTCGTGGTACGCCGAACGCACCGCCGATCCTACGGCCGGGGCCCTGGCTACCGCGCCGTAGGATGCGTCAGGAGCAGACCACCGGTCGGATCAGGAGCAGAAGCACACGTGAGCAGCGAGCACGCAGAGAACGCCGGTACGGAGCACACCGAGCCCGAGGCCGCGGCTCCCGAGGCGGCCGGGAGCGCCGTCGAGAGCACGGACACCGAGCCGGCGCACCACCGGGATGACGAGGCGTCGGACGACGGGGCGCCGGCCCGGGCGGACGGCGAGCCGGCGGAGGTGTGGGACGTCGTGGTCGTCGGCGCGGGACCGGCCGGCGCGTCCGCGGCCTACGCGGCGGCGGTCGCCGGCCGTCGGGTCCTGCTCCTGGAGAAGTCCGAGCTGCCCCGGTACAAGACCTGCGGCGGCGGCATCATCGGCCCCTCGCGGGACTCGCTCCCGCCGGGCTTCGAACTGCCCCTCCAGGACCGTGTCCACGCCGTCACCTTCTCCCTCGGCGGACGTTTCGCCCGCACCCGCCGCTCGCGCCGGATGCTCTTCGGGCTCATCAACCGTCCGGAGTTCGACGCGCAGCTCGTCGAGCACGCGCAGAAGGCCGGGGCCGAACTGCGGACCGGCGCCACGGTGACCCGGGTGGAGCAGCACGGCCCGGCCGTGCCGGACCGGCGGACGGTCGCCGTCGTCCTCGCCGACGGCGAGACGATCCTGGCGCGCGCGGTCGTCGGTGCCGACGGCAGTGCCAGCCGGATAGGCGCTCATGTGGGCGTGAAGCTCGGCCAGGTGGACCTGGGGCTGGAGGCGGAGATTCCCGTACCGCCGTCCGTGGCGGAGGACTGGAAGGGGCGGGTCCTCATCGACTGGGGGCCGATGCCCGGCAGTTACGGCTGGGTGTTCCCCAAGGGCGACACGCTGACCGTCGGCGTCATCTCGGCGCGCGGCGAGGGCGCCGCCACCAAGCGGTACATGGAGGACTTCGTCGCCCGGCTCGGCCTCGCCGGTTTCGAGCCCGCGATCTCCTCCGGCCATCTGACGCGCTGCCGCACCGACGACTCGCCGCTCTCCCGCGGCCGGGTCCTGGTCTGCGGCGACGCGGCCGGTCTCCTGGAGCCGTGGACGCGCGAGGGCATCTCGTACGCGCTCCGCTCGGGCCGTCTCGCCGGCGAGTGGGCGGTGCGGGTCGCCGAGTCGAACGACGCGGTCGACGCGCGGCGCCAGGCGCTGAACTACGCCTTCGCCATCAAGGCGGGGCTCGGTGTCGAGATGGCGGTCGGGCGGCGGATGCTCGCCGTCTTCGAGCGCCGTCCGGGGCTGCTGCACGCGGCGCTCACGGGTCTGCGGCCGGCCTGGAACGCCTTCGCCGACATCACCCGCGGCACCGCCACGCTCGGTGGCATGGTCCGCTCGAACGGCATGGCGCGGAGGGCCCTGGAGCTCCTCGACAAGCGCATGGACACCTCGGCCGGTGTCGGTCCGGCGGGGCGGGGCGTCAGCCCGCGCGAGCGTGCGGCGTCCGGGCCGGAGGGCACGAAGGACGCGAAGGGCGTGGAGACCGCGAAGGACGTGGAGGCTTCGGAAGAGGTCTGACGGTCCGATCGGTCCCAGCAGACCGATCGGTCGGATTCCGACGGTTCGATCGTTTCGACACGGGCTCCGCCGTCCCGGCCGCTTCATGCCGCCGGGGTGACGGGGCCCGTCGGCGTGATGCGGAAGACGGGGTGCTTCGGCGCGATGGCCCGCAGCTCCTCGTCGGTGGAGTCGGGGCCGACGCCGCCGAAGAAGACGCCGACCTCGGCCTTCCAGCGCTTGAGGTAGGCGCGGAGCAGGACCGGCTTGTCGTCGTCGGCCACCTCGACGGCGGTGAACTCCTGCACGTGCTTGCCGAGGTGCAGCTGCCCGCCGCCGGCGGCCCGCATGTTGTGGGTCCACTGGACGTGGCCGCGGGGGGCCACGAGGTACCGGGCGCCGTCCACCGTCAGGAGGTTGACGGGGGTGCGGCGCCATTCGCCGCTCTTGCGGCCGCGGACGGCGAGGACGCGGGAGCCCCAGACGCTGATGCCGCGGCGGGTCATCCAGGCGACGGCGCGGTTGAAGACGTTCACGGTGAACCAGCCGGGCTTCATGACGTGGGTGGCGGGGGTGGAGCCGGCGGGCTGGGCGGACCGAGCGGACATGGGGGCCTCCTGGGCTACAAAGTGTGAGCACTGCTCTCGCTTGAGATCAGTGTGCACGGTTCGGCGCTCACAAGCAAGAGCAGTGCTCTCGTTTCGTTGCGGTGCTCTGAAAGTGGCACACTGCTCTCCATGACGACCGTTCGAGGAGCCCGCGCCCGCGCCCGCATCGAGATCACCGCCGCCATCAAGGACGAGGCCCGCACCCAGCTCGCCGCCGAAGGCGCCGCCAAGCTGTCCCTGCGGGCCGTCGCCCGCGAACTCGGCATGGTGTCCTCCGCGCTCTACCGCTACTTCCCCAGTCGCGACGACCTGCTCACCGCCCTCATCGTCGACGCCTACGACGCCGTCGGCGCCGCCGCCGAACAGGCCGCCGCCGAGACCGAGGCGGAGCGCCCCCTCCACCGCTGGACCGCCGTCTGCCGGGCGGTCCGCGCCTGGGCCGTCGCCCACCCCCACGAGTACGCCCTGATCTACGGCTCCCCGGTCCCCGGCTACACCGCCCCCCAGGACACGATCGTCCCCGCCTCCCGCGTCGGGCTCGTCCTCATCGACATCGCCCGCCGGGCCCACACGGGCGAGGGCGTCGCCCTCCCGCCGCTCGCGGACGCCCTGCGCCCCGAGGCCGTCCGCATGAGCGCCGACTTCGCCCCGGACCTCCCACCGGCCCTCGCCGTCGCGCTCGTCGCCGCCTGGGCGCAGCTCTTCGGCCTCGTCTCCTTCGAGGTCTTCGGCCAGTTCAACAACGTCGTCGAGGACCGCGACACCTTCTTCGCGACGGCGGCCGGCCGCCTGGGCCAGGACGTGGGCCTGCTCCCGCGCGGCTGACCCGGCGGCCGCGTCCCGTACTCCCGCGGGAGTACGGGTGACCACCCCGCCGGGCTGACGTGCGGGCGGGGCGGGCGCGGCTAGCGTGACCCCATGGACGCCGGGATGCACAAGGAGCGGCCGCGCGGGCCCTGGGAACGCCGGGAGCGCGGCGGCGGCCCGCCCTGGGAGCGGGGGGAGCACGGCGGTGGCCTGCCCTGGCGGTCGACGGCGCTGATCGCCGTCCTCGTCATGGTGGGGACCGGCTTCTCCGCGCGGAACCAGCCCGACCGGGAGGCGCTCGACGCCCTCGGACGGGCGCTGCTCCTGCTCGGGGCGGTCCCGCTGCTGTTCCGTCACCGCAGGCCCGTGCCCGTGCTGTTCGCCACCGTCGCCGCCACCCTCGGCTACCTCGCGGCCGGCTATCCGTACGGCCCGGTGTTCGTCATGGTCGCCGTCGCCTGCTTCGCGGCCGTCGTGCAGGGGCACCGGACCGCCGCCTGGTGGGCCATCGGCCTGCTGGGAGCCGGCCATCTGCTGCTCACCCACTGGCTCTACCGATGGCTGCCGCCGGCCGGTGACGGGCCCGCGTCCTGGGGGCAGGAGCTTCCGGCCGCGGCGTTCGCCGTCGCCGTGCTCGCCGCCTCCGAGGTCGTCCGCGTACGGCGCGAGCAGGGTGCCAAGGAGCGGGCCGAACGGGCCGCCGCCGCGCGGCGCCGCGCCGACGAGGAACGGCTCCGCATCGCCCGCGAACTCCACGACGTGCTCGCCCACTCGATCTCCGTGATCAACGTCCAGGCGGGCGTCGGCCTCGCCCTCCTCGACTCCGACCCGGAGCAGGCCCGGACCGCGCTGACCACCATCAAGGCGGCCAGCAAGGAGGCGCTCGGCGAGGTGAGGCAGGTCCTCGACACCCTCCGTACCCCCGGCGACGCCCCCCGCGCCCCGGCCCCCGGCCTCGGCCGGCTCTCCGAACTCGTCGAGCAGGCCGCCGCCGCGGGCCTCACCGTCACGGTCTCGACGAGCGGCACCCCGCGCCCCCTGCCGCCCGGCGCCGACCTCGCCGCCTTCCGGATCGTGCAGGAGGCGCTCACCAACGTGGTGCGCCACTCCGGTTCGCGTACCGCCCGGGTGCGGATCGGGCACGGCTCCGGGCGCCTGGAGCTGACCGTCGACGACGACGGCCCCGCCACCGGCACGGAGGCCGGAGGCAGCGGCAACGGGCTCGCCGGAATGCGGGAGCGGGCGGCCGCCCTCGGTGGCACCATCGAGGCGGGCGCCCGCCCGGACGGCGGCTTCCGCGTCCACGCCGTACTCCCGCTCCGCCCGGAGGGAAGCGCCCCGTGATCCGTGTCCTGCTCGCCGACGACCAGTCCCTGGTGCGGGCGGGGTTCCGCGCGCTGCTCGACGCCCAGCCCGACATCGAGGTGGCCGGCGAGGCCGCCGACGGGGACGAGGCGGTGGAACGGGTCCGCGCCCTGCGTCCCGACGTCGTCCTCATGGACATCCGGATGCCCCGGCTCGACGGCCTGGAGGCGACCCGGCGCATCACCGACGACCCGGGCCTCGCCGAGGTCCGGGTCGTCATGCTGACCACCTTCGAACTCGACGAGTACGTCTTCGAGGCGATCCGCGCCGGCGCCTCCGGCTTCCTGGTCAAGGACACCGAGCCGGAGGAGCTGCTGCGGGCCGTGCGCGCCGTCGTCCACGGGGACGCGCTGCTCTCCCCGGGGGTCACCCGCCGGCTCATCGAGGAGTTCGCGGCCCGCTCCAAGGCCCCGGCGGCGACGGCCGCGCTCGGCGCCCTGACCGAACGGGAGCGGGAGGTGATGGCCCTGGTGGGGATCGGTCTGTCGAACGAGGAGATCGCTCGCCGGCTGGTTGTGAGCCCGCTCACCGCCAAGACGCACGTGAGCCGCGCCATGGTGAAGCTGGGTGCCCGGGACCGCGCCCAACTCGTCGTCCTCGCCTATGAGTCGGGCCTGGTCCGGCCCGGCTGGCTGGGCTGAGCGCGCGGCCGGCCCGCCGGAGCGGTGTTTTGCGAGCCGTTACTACGAAATCGTATATTCCGATCTCGTGACTTCCCTTTCCGCACCCTCCGAGGGCTCGGCGCTGCTCGCACTGCAGCGCGCCACCCACGCCACCCTCCAGGTCCTCGCCACCGAGCTCGTCGACCTCGACCTGACCCCGTCCGAGACCAACGCGCTCGCCATCCTGGCCGACGGCCGCGGCCGCACGGTCTCCGAGCTCGGCGCCGCCGCCGGCACCCGCCCCACCACGCTGACCAGCGTGCTCGACCGGCTGGAGCGCCGTGGCCACATCACCCGCGGCACCCGCCCGGGCGACCGCCGGGTCGTGGTCGTCGAACTGTCGGAATCCGGCCGTCTGACCGCCGACACCATCCGCCGGACCCTCGCCGACGTGGAGACCCGCGCGCTCGACGGGCTCCCCGCCGAGGCCGTCGCGGGCTTCCACACCGTCCTGCGCGCCCTCGCGGAGGTGTCCGCATGACCGCACGGGCGACGGGCGACGCGGACTTCGCGATCTTCCGGGAACTGATGGCCGAGGCCATGGCGGCCACCGGCGGCTTCGGCCACCGCGAGCACGTCCACCTGACCTGGCTGGCGGTACGGCGCGTCGGGACGCCCGATGCCCTCGCCCTGGTCGGCGAGGGCATCCGACGCACCGCCACCGCCGCCGGAGCACCGCAGAAGTTCCACGCCACGATGACCCGGGCGTGGGTCGAGCTGGTGGCCGGGTGCGTGCGGGAGTCCGGGCAGCAGGACTTCGCGGCGTTCGCCGCGCACCACCCCGAGCTGCTCGACAAGGGCCTGCTCGCCCGGTTCTACCGCCCCGCCACCCTGGCCTCCGACGAGGCCCGCGCCGCGTGGGTGGAGCCCGACCTCGCGCCGCTCGCCCTCCGGACGGACCCGGTGCGGGACGCGGACTGACCGGGCGGGCCCGTCGCCCGGGATCAGACCGCCGAGGTCTCCCGCCACAGCCGGGCCAGTTCTTCGTCGCCCGTCACCGTCACGGCGTCGAGCGGCAGCCGGTTCCACAGGGTCAGGTACAACTTCTCGGCGGGACCGCTCAGTTCGGTGTCGGCCGGGCCGTCCGCGCCGGGTCCGCCCCGCTCCGTCCGGGGCGGCTCGGTCGCCGTCAGGCGCACGGTCCAGACGTCACCGGTGTCCGTCGTCCGTACGCGCAGGGTCCGGGGCTCGTCCGTGCGCACCCGGCTGCGGTCGCGGGCGTGGAAGCAGACGAGCAGCTCGTCGATGCCGTCGGCGGCGAACGCCGGATCCAGCGGCCCCGGACCGCCCGCGAGCGCCGACTCGGCGTCCACGCGGTGGACGGCGGTCTCGTGCGCCTGCCGCCGCGCCCAGAAGGCCAGCGGAGAGGGCGCCGGGAAGAAGGACCAGCACTCCAGGGACTCGGGCGCCTCGCGCAGGGCGGTGACGAGAAGCACGTGCCCCTCGCGGTAGTGGGCGAGCAGCTCCTCGCCGTCGAGCGTCGTCTGGCCGCCGGGCGGGACGTACTCGGTGTGCGCCTCGGCCACGTGCGTCGCGGCCCAGCGGTGCACCATGGCGATGTGCCGCACGAGGTCCCGGACCTGCCACCCCGGGCAGGTCGGCACGTCCGCGTCGAGCCCGGCCTCGGCGGCCGCGTCCGCGAGGCCGCGGCCGGCCGCCTCCAGCACCTCGACGTACTCGGTGATCTTCGGGGAATCAGCGTCCATGGGCCGGATTCTGCCAGGTGTGCGGACGGCGGGCCGGTCAACTCCTCGGGGAAGTGCCCGCGTTGCGCGCCCAGTAGCCCATGACGGCCGCGCCCGCCGCGAGCACGGCGACCGTCGTGAGGGCCGCGGGGAGGGAGAACCAGTCGGCGAGGAAACCGATCGAGGGCGGGCCGAGGAGCATCCCCCCGTAACCGAGGGTGGAGGCCGTCGCCACGCCGCCGGGGCCGGCGACCGCGCCCGCGCGGGCCACGGCGACGGGGAAGATGTTCGCGAGGCCGAGCCCGGTGACCGCGAAGCCGAGGAGCGTGGCCCAGACGCTCGGCGCGAGCGCGCCGAGGAGCATGCCCGCGGCGGCGGTGGCGCCGCCCGCGACCAGGGTCCGCGTCTGGCCGAGGCGTTCGAGCAGCGCGGTGCCGGAGAGCCGGCCCGCGGTCATGGTCAGCGCGAAGACGGAGTACCCGGCGGCGGCCACCCCGGGGTGCGCGTGCAGGTCCTGCGCGAGGTGGAGGGCGCCCCAGTCGGCCAGCGCCCCTTCGCCGTACGCCGTGCAGAGCGCGATCACCCCGAAGACGAGGACCGTGCGCCGCGCCCCGGCCGCCCGCGGGCCGGATTCCCCGGGACGGGACGGCGCCGGCAGGGCCTCGGGGGGAGCGGGGGAGGGGTGGCGCAGGAGCACGGGCCCGGCGGCGGCGGTCAGGGCGAGGCCGACGACGGTGAGGCCGAGGAGGTGGACGGTGGGGGACAGGCTCCCGGCGAGCAGCCCGCCGAGGCCCGCGCCGAGCATGCCGCCGAGGCTGAACGCGGCGTGGAAGCCGGGCATGACGGGCCGCCGCAGAGCGGCCACGAGGTCCACGGCGGCGCTGTTCATGGCGACGTTGATCCCGCCGTACGCGGCGCCGAAGACGAGCAGGACGAGGCCGAGCGCGAGCGGGGACCGGGTGAGGGCGGGGAGGGCGATGGACAGGGAGAGGAGGACGGCGGTGACGACGGTGACCGCGTGGGAGCCGTGGCGGCGGCAGAGCCGGCCGGTCAGCGTCATCGTGATCACGGCGCCCGCGGACACCCCGAGGAGGGCGAGGCCGAGGTCGCCGGCCGAGGCGCCGGTCTGCTGCTTGACGGCGGGGATCCGGACCACCCAGCCGGCGAACAGGAAGCCGTCGAGGGCGAAGAAGAGGGTCAGGGCGGAGCGGAGGCGGGACAGGGAGCGGGTGGCGGTGTCTCCGCCGGAGCCCCCCGATATGGCCGTCCGTACTTTGTTTAGTAGCGGCACAAACTCAGGATAGGGGTCACGGGGCAGGGGAATCAACCGGGCGGGGACGGCATCCCGGTCCGATCATGGGAGACTCACCCCCATGAACGGCAAGGCGACGACGACCCGGACACGGCTGGACAGGGGGCGTAACGCGCTCGGCCCCGCGCTGGAACTGGTGCACACCGGCAGGGCGCCGACCCGGGCCGTCCTCACCGCCGAACTCGGCGTCACCCGGGCCACCGCGGGCGCCGTCGCCGCCGAACTGGAGGCCCTCGGCCTCATCCGCGTCGACTCCAACCCCGGCGCCGCCGCAGGCTCCCAGGGACGGCCCTCGCACCGCCTCGCCGTCGACGAGAAGGGCCCGGTCGCCCTCGCCGCCCAGGTCCACGCGGACGGGTTCCGCGCCGCCCTCGTCGGCCTCGGCGGCACCATCGTGGCCACCGCCCCCGGCTGCGTCACCGTCTCCGCCGACCCCGCGCAGGTCCTCGGCGCCGTCGTCGACGCGGGCGCCGCGCTCCTCGCGGAGAGCGGCCGCCGCTGCGTCGGCGCCGGACTCGCCGCGCCCTCCGCCGTCGCCGAACCCGAGGGCACGGCCCTCAACCCGCTCCACCTCGCCTGGCCCGCCGGGGCGCCGGTCCGCGAGATCTTCGCCGAGCGGGTACGGGCCGCCGGCATCGAAGGCCCCGCCTTCACCGGCAACGACGTCAACCTCGCCGCGCTCGCCGAGCACCGCCACGGCGCGGGGCGCGGGGCGCGGGACCTGCTCTGCGTGGCCACCGGCCACCGCGGCGTCGGCGGGGCGCTCGTCCTCGACGGCCGCCTGCACACCGGCAGTTCGGGCCTGGCCCTGGAGGTCGGCCACCTCACCGTCAACCCCGAGGGCCGCCCCTGCCACTGCGGCGGCCGCGGCTGCCTCGACGTCGAGACCGACCCGCTCGCCTTCCTCACGGCCGCGGGCCGGACCCCCGGACCCGAGGTCTCCCTGCTCCAGCAGTCCCGGGACCTGCTGCGCACCAGCCCCGACGACCCGGGCGTCCGGGTCGCGGTGGGGGAGCTGATCGACCGCCTGGGCCTGGGCCTCGCCGGCCTGGTGAACATCCTCAACCCGGACCGGATCATCCTCGGCGGGCTCCACCGCGAGCTCCTCGACGCCGACCCCGAGCGGCTCCGCGCGGTCGTCGCCGACCGCAGCCTCTGGGGCCGCAGCGGCGGCGTGCCGATCCTGCCCTGCACCCTCGACCACAACAGCCTCGTCGGCGCCGCCGAACTGGCCTGGCAGCCGGTCCTCGACGACCCGCTCGCCGCCCTGGGCCGCTAAGCCCCGTCCCGCGGATCGGGCCGCCCCTCCGCCAGGGCGGCCAGCCGGTCCAGGGCCATGCGCGTACCGGTCTCGTCGTCGGCGGGCGGGACGGCGTCCGGCACCCCCTCGTGGACGACCCGCACCTCGGTCCCGCCGCCGATCTCCGTCAGCGTCGTCGTGAGGATCATGGTGCCGTGCAGCAGGGGGTCCGGCGTCTCGAACTCGACGCTCTCGACGACCCGTTCGTAGGGCACGAGCTCCAGGAAGGTGCCGTGGTACGTGTCCGTGCGCGCCCCCGTCCTCCCCGCGCCGCCGGGCGGCCCGTGCCGCAGCGACACCCGGAACGCGCCCCCTTCGCGCGCTTCGAAGGCGTGCACCCGGCAGGTCGTCCCGTACGGGGCCCGCCAGCGGGCCACGGCGTCCGGATCGAGCAGCGACCGGTAGACGACCGAGGCGGGGGCGTCGATGTGACGGGACACGCGCGTGGTGTACACGCTTCCCAGGCTAGGGCCTGAGGAAAGGCGGTGCGCGGGGAGGACGGACGCCGTACCGTTCCCCTCCATGATCACTTCTGACTCCGCCGCCGATCTCCCTCCGCGCCTCGGCAGCCTCACCTTCCACGGCCCCCTCTCCGAGGCCCGCGCGACCCGCATGATCGAGCGGCTCGCCGCCACCGCGCCCGCCGACGTGCTCGACATCGGCTGCGGCTGGGGCGAGTTGCTCCTCCGCGTCCTGGAGGCGGCCCCCGCGGCGAAGGGCGTCGGCATCGACATCAACGCCGAGGACCTGGCCCGCGGCCGGGCCCTCGCCGAGGAGCGCGGGCTCGCCGACCGGGTGGCCTTCGTCGAGGAGTCGGCGCTCGGCACCGACCGGGGCCCCGTCGACGCGGTCCTCTGCCTCGGCTCCAGCCAGGCACTCTGCGACCCCGAGCTGCCGTACGACCCCGCCGCCGTCCTGCGCGAACTGCGCCGGCTCGTCCGGCCCGGCGGGCGGGTGGTGCTCGGCGAGGGATTCTGGGAGCGCACCCCCACCGAGACGGAGCTCGCCGGGATGTGGCCCGGCGCGAGCACCGCCGACCACTTCTCCCTCGGCGACCTCGTCGACCTCGCCGTCGAGGCGGGGTTCCGGCCGGCGTGGATCGAGACGGCGAGCTCGGAGGAGTGGGAGGAGTTCGAGTCCGGCTACCGCTACGACACCGAGGTCTGGCTCGCCGCCCACCCGGACCACCCGCTGGCCGCCGAGACGCGCGAGCGCGTCGACCGGCAGCGCTCCGGCTGGCTGAACGGCTACCGGGGAGTCCTCGGCATCACCTACCTCACGCTCGTCGCCGCGGTGTAGGGCGACCGCCTCGCCAGCGCCGCCCGGCCCGGTTCCGACAGGTGCAGCACCTGGAAGCGCTCGCCCTCGTCGGCGGGCGCCTCCCGGCCCGCCCACAGGGTGAAGGCGAGCAGCTCCCAGTGGCGCGGGTCCACAGCGAGGGCGGAGGCCACCACCCCGTCCCGCCGCGCCTCGCGCGCGTGCCGGGCCACCGCGTCCGCCACGGCCTCGCCCGGCGGGACCCCCTCCCCGAGCGGGGTCCCGCGGCGCGTCGCGGCGCCCGGCGCCGACGCGGCCGCCGGCCCCTCCTCGTACGACAGGCCCGTCCAGTGCTGCACCACCGGCCGGCCGAAGTCGTTCACGATGCCCTGGAAACCGGGGCCCCAGAGGAAGGAGTTCATGCCCTCGGGGGTCGCCCACAGATAGAACGGCGCGTACTGGTTCACGGGCGATCCGGCCTCCCGCTCCCGGACCAGATACGCCTTCAGACCGAGCCCGGGGAAGGCGTCGAGCAGATGCCCCCGGGTCGCCACCCGCTTGCGGATGATCTCCATGTCGTAATCGGCGGGCAGGGTGATGTCGTACTGCATCGCGTGCACGGGAAGGCTCCGTCTCTCTGGGCTCCAGGGCTCAGGGCTCAGGTGGAAGGGGAGAGCAGGGCGAGCAGCCCACGTACGGCGCTGTCGAACGGCGCGCGCGAACCCGTCGCGCGGGCCAGCACGTACCCGCCCTGCACGGTCGCGAGCACCGCCGCCGCGATCTCCTCCGGATCGAGGGAAGCGCTCAACTCACCGCTGTCCAGGCCCTCCTGGACGACCTCGGCGAGCCGGGCGCGCACCCGGCCGAGCACCTCCTCGACGGGCGCGCGCAGCTCCGGGTCCGCGATCACCTCCGGGTCCATGGTCAGCCGCCCCACCGGGCAGCCGCGCAGGACGTCGCGCTCGCGCAGCAGATACGCCTCGATGCGGGCGTACGCCGGACCCGTGCCGCCCAGGACCGCCTCGGCCGCCGCCCCGAGCTCCTCCGCCGAGCGCCGGATCGCCGCGAGCGCCAGGTCCTGCTTGCCGGCGAAGTGGTGGTACATGCTGCCCTGGCCCGCGCCCGCCGCCTGCTGGACGGCCTTGGGGCTGGTGCCGACGTAGCCCCGCTCCCACAGCAGCTCGCGGGTCGCCTCGATCAGCCGCTCGGACGTGTTCCTGCTCATGACGGCACTGTACATACCAGTAGGTACAGAACGGAAGGAGTGCCCGGGGCGGCCGCGTACTCCCCGCGTCGTACACCGGAAGCCGCTGCCCGTACGACGACCCGGACCCCCTTCCGGAGGGAGCCTCGAAGCACGACAACACACCGAGGAGCTCTGAACCCTCATGAACACACTCGCCCACGCGGGCCCCGGCCCGTGGGTCCTCTTCTTCCCCCTCGTCTGGGCCGCCGTCGTCATCGGCATCGTCACCGTCGCCCGCCGCGTCGGCCGGCGCCGGGGCCGGCCGTGGCGCGACAGCGGGCCGGACGAGCGCTCGCCCATCGCCCTGCTCGGCCACCGCTTCGCGGCCGGGGAGATCGACGAGGAGGAGTACTGGCGGCGCCTGAGCGTCCTGGAGGAGCAGTTCGGCCGCGCCGCGGACCCCAAGGGGCGCCGGACATGACCACCACCACCACCGCCCGGCACCCCGCCGCCCGCGTCGTCGACGCCGTCAAGGTCTACGGGCGCGGCGACACCGAGGTCAGGGCCCTGGACGGGGTGAGCGTCGACTTCCCGGCCGGCCGCTTCACCGCCGTCATGGGCCCCTCCGGCTCCGGCAAGTCCACCCTGATGCACTGCGCCGCCGGCCTCGACACCCTCACCTCCGGCGCCGCCCTCGTCGGCGACACCGACCTGTCCACCCTCGACGACCGGCGCCTGACCCTGCTGCGCCGCGACCGGATCGGCTTCGTCTTCCAGGCCTTCAACCTGCTCCCGACGCTCACCGTCGCCGAGAACATCACCCTCCCGCTCGACCTCGCCGGCCACCCCGTCGACCGGGAGCGGTTCGACCGGCTCGTCGACACCGTCGGCCTGCGCGACCGCCTCCACCACCGGCCGGGCGAACTCTCCGGCGGACAGCAGCAGCGCGTCGCCGTCGCCCGGGCCTTCGCCGGCGACCCCGACGTCGTCTTCGCCGACGAACCCACCGGCAACCTCGACTCCCGCTCCGGCGAGGAGGTCCTGCGCCTCCTCGGCCGTACGGTCCGCGAGACCGGCCGTACGGTCGTCATGGTCACCCACGACCCGGTCGCCGCCGCCCACGCCGACGAGGTGATCTTCCTCGCGGACGGCCGGCTCGTCGACCGCATGACCGGCCCCACGGCCGACCGCGTCCTCGACCGCATGAAGGCCTTCGACGCCGGAGCGGCGGCGGACGGCGCCCCCGTCCTGTCCTCCGGAGGCGCGCCATGAGCACCCCCGCCGTCCTCCGTCTCGCCCGGTCCTCGCTCCGGGCCCACCGGCGGCGCTTCCTCGGCACCTTCGCCGCCGTCCTCCTCGGCGTCGCCTTCCTCACCGGCACCCTCGTCATGGGCGACACCCTCCGCGCGAGCTTCGACTCGATGTTCACCAGCGCCACCCGGGGCACGGACGCCATCGTCCGCAGCTCCGTCACCGTGACCGCCGCCGGCGAGGCCCAGGGCAGCCGCGGCCCCGTCGACGCGGCCCTCGCCGAGCGCCTCTCCAAGGTCCCCGGGGTCGCCGCCGCCGCGCCCCGGATCGAGGGCGCGGGCCAGCTGCTCGCCGCCGACGGCACCCCGGTCGGCGGCAAGGGCCCGCCCACCCTCGCGGGCAACTGGATCGAGGACCCGGCCCTCAACCCGTACCGCCTCGCGGAAGGCCGCGCGCCGCACGCCCCCGGCGAGGTCGTCGTCAACCGGGGCGCCGCGAAGACGGCCGGTCTCGCCGTCGGCGACACCACGGTCCTGCGCGCCCCCGACCCGGTGAAGGTCACCGTCGTCGGCCTGGTCACCTTCGGCGGCGCGGACGGCATGGGGCAGGTCACCTGGACCGGGCTCACCCGCGCCGACGCCGAGAAGTACCTGACCGCGCGCCCCGGCGAGGCGACGAGCATCGCCGTACGGGCCGGGCCCGGCGTCTCCCAGGAGGAGCTGGTCGCCGCGCTGGGGCCCGCGCTTCCCGACGGCGTCGAGGCGGTCACCGGACAGCAGGCCGCCGAGGAGAACACCGAGATGGTCTCCGGCCGCTTCCTCGACCTCTTCACCACTTTCCTGCTGGTGTTCAGCGGGGTCGCCGTCCTCGTCTCCGTCTTCACCATCCACAACACCTTCGCCGTCCTCGTCGCCCAGCGGACCCGCGAGAACGCCCTGCTCCGCGCGATCGGCGCCGCCCGCCGCCAGATCGTCACCGGCACCCTCGCCGAGGCGCTCGCCGTCGGACTGCTCGCCTCCCTCGCCGGGCTCCTCACCGGGATCGGCGTGGCCGCCGGGCTCCAGGCGCTGTTCCCCGCGATCGGCTTCCCCTTCCCCGAGGGCGACCTCGTCGTGTCCGCCACCTCGCTCGTCCTGCCGCTCGGCGTCGGGCTCGCGGTCTGCGCCGGTTCGGCGCTCCTGCCGGCCGTACGGGCCGGGCGCACGGCCCCGCTCGCCGCGCTCCGCGAGACGGACGTGGACGACTCGGGCACCTCACGGCGCCGCGCCCTGACCGGCGGCGTCCTGCTGGCCACGGCCGTCGGCACGGTCCTCGCCGGGGTCCTCGGCACCCCGTCTCTGTGGCTCGCCGCCGCCGGGGCGGTGCTCGCCGTCGCCGCGTTCGTCGTGCTCGGACCGGTCGCCGCCTCGCTCGCCGTACGGGTCCTCGGCCGCCCCCTGCGCGGGGTCAACCGCGGGCTCGCCCGCCGCAACGCGCTGCGCAGCCCGGGCCGCACGGCGGCGACCGCCACGGCCCTGATGATCGGGGTCGCCGTCGTCACCCTCTTCACGGTCTTCGGCGCCTCCCTCAAGACGACCATGGACCGGACCGTGGACCGCTCCTTCGCCGGCGACGTGGCCATCGGCACGCCCTCGTTCGGCGCGGGCGGCAGCGGGCTCAGCCCCCGCCTGGCCCCGGCGGTCGCCGCGCTCCCGGAGGTCGACACGGCCGTGGGCCTGGGGCGGGGCGTCGCCGAGGTGGACGGCCGGGGCCGCGCGCTCACCGTCACCGACCCGGCCGCGCTCGCCCGGGTGCTCGACCTGGGGGCGGTGCGGGGCTCCCTCGCCGGACTCGGTACGGACGGCCTCGCCGTCGCCGCCGACGAGGCCGCCGCCTCCGGTCTGGCACCGGGCGGGACCGCCCTGCTGACGTTCACCGACGGCAGCCGGCACACCTTCACGGTCCGCGCGGTCTACGAGCGCTCCGACCTCGCCGGCGACTACCTCGTCACCCGGGCGGCCTGGGCCCCGCACCGTACCCAGGACTCCGACCGGCTGGTCGCCGTCTCCTTCGCCGACGGCGTCTCCGCCGAGAAGGGCAAGGCCGCCGTGACGGCGGTCGCCGACCGGTACGGCCATCCGGCGGTGCAGACCCGGGCGGAGTACGCGGCGGCGTCGGCGGGCGGCATCGACATGATGCTCACCCTCGTCTACGCGCTCCTCGCGCTCGCCGTCCTCATCGCGCTGCTCGGCATCGCGAACACGCTGACCCTCTCGGTCCACGAACGGACCCGCGAACTGGGCCTGTTGCGGGCCGTCGGGCAGACCCGGGCCCAACTGCGGGCCATGGTCCGCTGGGAGTCCGTCCTCGTCGCCGCCTTCGGGACGGTCGGCGGACTGGTCCTCGGCGGCTTCCTCGGCTGGGTCCTCGTCCGCGCCTCGGGCGGCTCGGGCGACAGTGCCCTCGCCTTCGCCGTACCGGCGCCGCGGCTCGCGGCCGTGGCCCTGGTCGGTCTGGTGGCGGGAGCCGTGGCGGCCTGGCGCCCGGCCCGCCGGGCGGCCCGCCTGGAGATCCTCCGGGCGATCGCCACGGAGTGAGCGCCGGGAGCGTCCGTCGGGGCCCTTCAGCCCGCCCGGCCCGCCAGGACCGGGCGGGCCACCGACGGAGCGGGGAGCGGCTCGGCCGGGGCGCTGAGCGGCACACCGGGGAGCCGGCTGTAGCCGACGCCCGCGAACGGGTTCTCGACCGCGACGCCGTACCCGGCGTGCGCGCGCTCCTCGACGGGGTCGGCGCAGGGCGGAGCCGTGAGGGTGAACCACACGACCTTCCCGTCGGCGCCGCACGGCCGGATGCCCCAGCTCTCGCTGACCGCATCGACGATGCCGAGCCCCCGGCCGGAGGTGGCGAGCGCGTCGATGTCGTCGGCCACGTCGAACGCGCCGAACGGATCGAGGGCGCTCCCGACCTCGGGGAGGCGGGGATCGTGGTCGCGGACGGAGACGGTGAGCCGGTCGAGCAGCAGCTCGATCTCGACCCTGCACCCCTTGTCCGGCTGGGCGTGACGGTGCACGTTCGTCAGCAGCTCGGTCACACCGAGGACGGCCTGGTCCACCAGGGCGTCCAGCTGCCAATGTCGAAGGTGCGCGGAGATGATGCGGCGGACCTGTCCGATCCGCGACGGCAGGGCCTGAAGCTCCACCGCGTAGTACCTGCTCGGCTCGCTGATCACGGCTGCGACTCCCCGAAGTGGTCCGGAAGAAGACGAAGATTCGGATCTGTCAATGCGGTACAGAAGGAGTGGAGACCTGATCGCAGCGTCACCACCGCTGAACCCTCAGTGAGGTGGGTTCCAGCCTGGACCAGCCGTGACCGCCCCGCAACTCGCCGCGAGCCGCCGCAGCTCAGGACCGTCGCGCGGCCTTCCTCAGCGCGGCGAGGAAACGGCCCGAGGCCTCCGCCTCGCCGCCGTGACCGCCGTCGGAGTGCAGCGTCAGCCGGTACCGCGTCCCGTTCACGGTCGCCACCGTCTCGTCCGCCTTCGCGAACCACGGCCGCCCCGCCCGTACCGCCGACACCGGCGCGCTGTCGATCTCGCTGCCGTAACTCGTCAGGAGCGCGAGACGGCCGTCCTCGATCCGCACCTCGCCCGCGCGCGTCAGTGAACGCGGCCAGCGCGCGATCCGTACGCCCCTGGCGCTGAACTCCGGCTCCGCCATGCCGATCCGCCCCTTTCACCCGCTTGTCGTACCCAGTGTGCCGGGCCGCCGCCACCCGCACCAGTGGCCCTCCGCCGACCCGCCCACAAGGCAGGCCTATGGATCGTCAAAGAGAACGTTTGCCCAGGTGAGAGCGGTATTGTCGGCAGTGGGAGACCCCCTGAGGCGACACACGGACAGAGGTACGGATGAGCACCACCCACGAGAGTGCGGCCACGGCCACGATCGATGTCGACCGCAGCGACCCGGCGTACCGGGCCTGGCTGAAGGAGGCCGTGCGCAAGGTCCAGGCCGACGCCAACCGCTCCGCCGACACCCATCTGCTGCGCTTCCCCCTCCCCGAGAAGTGGGGCATCGACCTCTACCTCAAGGACGAGTCGACCCACCCCACCGGAAGCCTCAAGCACCGCCTCGCCCGCTCCCTCTTCCTGTACGGGCTCTGCAACGGCTGGATCCGCCCCGGGAAGCCCGTCATCGAGGCCTCCAGCGGCTCGACCGCCGTCTCCGAGGCGTACTTCGCGAAGCTCATCGGCGTCCCCTTCATCGCCGTCATGCCGCGCACCACCAGCCCCGAGAAGTGCCGGCTCATCGAGTTCCACGGCGGGCAGTGCCACTTCGTCGACGACTCGCGGACCATGTACGAGGAGGCCGCCGCCCTCGCCGAGCGCACCGGCGGCCACTACATGGACCAGTTCACCTACGCGGAGCGGGCCACCGACTGGCGCGGCAACAACAACATCGCCGAGTCGATGTACCAGCAGCTGAGGCTGGAGCGGTACCCGGAGCCCGCCTGGATCGTGGCCACCGCCGGCACCGGCGGCACCTCGGCGACCATCGCCCGCTACGTCCACTACATGCAGCACGACACCCGGATCTGCGTCGCCGACCCCGAGAACTCCTGCTTCTTCGACGGCTGGACGCACCACGACCCGGGCGCCACCGCCGACTGCGGCTCGCGGATCGAGGGCATCGGCCGTCCCCGCATGGAGCCCAGCTTCGTGCCGGGGGCCGTCGACCGCATGATGAAGGTCCCCGACGCGGCGAGCGTCGCCGCCGTCCGCGCCCTGGAGACCGCGATCGGCCGCAAGGCGGGCGGCTCCACCGGCACCGGCCTGTGGAGCGCCTTCAAGATCGTGGCCGAGATGGTCGCCCACGAGCGCACCGGCAGCGTCGTCACCCTCATCTGCGACCCGGGCGAGCGGTACCTCGACAAGTACTACTCCGACGACTGGCTGGCCGCCCAGGGCCTGGACATCGCCCCGTACACGGCCGCTATCGAGCGCTTCCTGACGACGGGGGCCTGGCCGGAGTGAGCCGCCGGTCGAGCCGTCGCGCCGCGTCCCGGAACGAGTACCCCACGCCGGGCGCCGCGAGGCGCAGCGCGAACCGGAACGGGGCGGCGCCGTCGGCGGCCATGGTCCAGCGCAGCCGGGTGCCCGTCCCGGCGGGGGAGAGGACCCACTCCTCCGCCATGGCCGTCACGCCGGGGGCGTTCGTCGCGTCCACCCGGTACGCGTAGCGGAGATCGGGCTCGGAGGCCAGGATCGTCTCGTCGAAGGCGACCCCGCCGCGGAGCCGGACGGTCCGGCCCGCGCCGTCGCCCGTCGGGACGGCGGAGGTCACGGCGGTGAACCAGGACGGCAGGCTCCCTATCTCCACGGCCACCGACCGGTAGACGGCGGGCGGGGGTGCGGCGAGGGTCGCGGTGAAGACCAGGCGGACGGGCGCGGAGGTGGTGAAGTCGAGCTCCACCGGCTCGAGTCGGCGTGCCATGGACCCTCCTGGGGGACGCGAGTGGAGTGAGCACCCTAGCTGACGCGCCGTCAGCAGCACAGAGGGGCCCAGCCGACCGGGCCCCTCTGTGGCGAGTGCGTACCGGGTCACCCGGCGGCGGTCACCACTGGCAGTGGACGTGCCTCTTGTGGCCCTTGTCGCCCGGGCCGAAGACCTTCGAGGCCCCGAGCTTGCGGCAGGCCTTCATGAATCCCTGGTGATCGGCCTTCTCGCCCACGTGGCGACCGTTGATCCAGGTCACGTCGATCGCGCGGCCCGTGTAGTGCTTGGACGTGTGGCTGCCGTGCTTTCCGCCGACGATCTCGGAGATCTGGAACTTGTAGTGGTACTGGGTGCTGAGCTTCAGGGCGCCGTTGAGCATCTTCGTGTCGAGCGCCACCCGCGCGCCCTTCTTGTGGCCCCAGGGGCTGGTCCTGGCCAGGCGTCCGTTGGAGACGTCGATCAGGTTCTGCTTCGGGAGGGAGGCCTTGTCGGTGTCGTCCTGGTGCGCCGTGGCATAGGTGATGCCCTTCGCGTTCAGGACGGAACGGGCCAGACGGGCCGACTCGTTCGCCACCTTCGCGGGTGCGTGGTGCCGGGCCGGTGCTCCGTGCTTCCCGGGGGACGGCTCCGCCGTCGCGGTCGGCCCGGCGGCGAGAGCGGCGGCCGAGACGGTCGACGCGACGGCGACGGCGAGTCGATTCATCGATGGTTCTCATTCCTCTGTTGACGGCAGGGTTGATCAAGAGGAAAGCAGCTGGCCGGGCGATTTCCGGCAAAAAGGGATCTTTCCCACCCGATCGTGGGACTCCACGTCAACATCCTGTCCGGCAGGGCCTACTCGTTCGGGCTACCGCCCCTGCGCAGCAGCCCGTCCACCGCCCGTCCGAACACGAACCGTCCCGCGTGGGCCAGCACCGGATCGAAGGCCCGGGGCAGCCCCCGTACCGAAAGCTCCTCCGTCCACACCACGCGGCTGCCGCCGTCCGGCGTCTCCGTCACCTCGATGCGTGCCCAGCCCCGTACGGCCCGGCCGTACTTGTCCAGGCGGCAGACGCCGGGGCGGCCGGACGCCGGGGGTTCCCAGCGCACGACCTCCATCGGGTCGTCGAAGGAAAGACGGCCGATGCCGGTCCTGGCGGTGAACCGCGTCCCCGCCCCGTTCGGTCCCGGCGTCAGCACCCTCGTCCGGGTCAGTGGCACCTGGCGGCCGTGCGCCGGCCAGTCCGTGAGCCGGCGCCACACCTCCTGCGGTGCCTGCGGCATCGTCCGCTCGACCCGGAACAGGCTCACGCCTGGTCCTCGCCCGCGACCGCGAGGCCCGGCAGGTGTTCCACGACCTCGGCGCGCACCCCCTCCGGCAGCCCCCGGTCCGTCACCCACGTGTCGACCTCGTCCAGCGCGGCGAAGGAACTCAGGCCCACCGTGCCCCACTTGGTGTGGTCCGCGACCACCACGACCCGCCGCGCCGAGCGCATCAGGCACCGGTTGGTCTCGGCCTCCGCCAGGTTCGGCGTGGAGAGCCCGGCCTCCACCGACACGCCGTGCACGCCGAGGAAGAGCAGGTCGAAGTGGAGCGAGCGGATCGCCCGGTCCGCCACCGGCCCCACCAGCGCGTCGGACGGCGTCCGCACCCCGCCCGTCAGGACGACCGTCGCCGCCCCGCGCCGCGCCTCGCCCCCGGCGCCCGGCTGCTGCGCCTCGTGGAACACGTCGGCGACCCGCACCGAGTTGGTGACCACCGTCAGGTCCGGCACGTCCAGGAGGTGCCGGGCGAGCGCGTAGGTCGTCGTCCCGCCCGAAAGGGCGATGGCCGTGCCCGGGGCGACGAGGGCGGCCGCCGTCCGGGCGATCTCGTCCTTGGCGCTCGGTTCGAGCACCGACTTGGCCTCGAAGCCCGGCTCGTGCGTGCTCGCCTCGACCACCGGAACGGCCCCGCCGTGCACCTTCGCGACCATGCCCTGCCGGGCCAGCGCGTCCAGGTCGCGACGGATCGTCATGTCCGAGACGTTCAGACGCCGGGTCAGCTCGTTGACCCGTACACCGCCGCGCCGCCGTACTTCGTCCAGGATCAGGGCACGCCGCTGCTCCGCGAGGAGGTTCTGGTTGTCAGTCACCGCCGGGGCCGGTCCTTCCGCAGGAGACAAGGGGATGAGTGTCGGATTCGGTGAGAGACCGTGCGCGGTCGCACGGCCTTCCGCGATCCTGTTGCCGACGTCGCATCTTCCCACCCTGAGAGGAGGTCCCCTCAGTGTCCCCTGCCACACCCGCTCCGGAGAGCGGGGGCGCGGCGCTCGAACTCCTCGTCCACGGAGTCGGCGGAGCCACCCCCGAGTCGATGCTCGACGACCCCAGGACCGTCCGGGTCACCGGCGACCGGACCGCCGCCGTGTACCGGCGCGGCGAGGACCTCGACGCCGAGGACCATCCCGAGCGGTACGCGGCCCGGCCCGTCCCGGAGGCGTACTGCTGGTCCAACCTGACCTCCGGCGACGGCGCCCGCGCCCTGTGGCTGCTGCTCCTGCCCTTCATGGTGGCCAACCTGGCGCACTGGATGCGGCCGCCCGCCCAGGGCCGACCGGGGCTCGTACGGCTCTACGGGGTCCTCGTCCGGCTCGTCGCCCTCACCCTCACCGTGCTCCTCACCGCCGCCGCCTGCGAGGTCGCGCTCGACCTGACGGCCTGGCAGTGCGCCGCCACCACCGCCTGCACCGACGCGCACTCCTGGCTCGGCTTCCTCGCCGAGGCCCGCGGCGGCTGGTGGGCCCCGCCCGGCCGCCGCCTCGCCCTCGCCGCCCTCGTGCCGACCGCGCTCGTCGGCCTGCTCTGGTACCTCTCCAACCGGACCTGGAGCGCGTACGAGGCGCAGCGCCCGCCCACCGGATACGACGCCTCCGTCCCCGAGACCACGGCCGACACGGAGGCCGCGGACGCCGCCGACCCCGCGGGACCCGTCGAACTCCGCCCCGCCCTCGGCCGCCCCGGCTTCTGGTACGGCCGCCGGCTCGTCGCCCGCCTCAGGGCCGCCCACACCGCCGCCGGCTTCCTCACCGTCGCCGCCGCCCTCGGCACGGCCACCGCCCACCACGACACCGGCGCCCCGGGCCCGGGCACCGCCCTCGGCTGGGCCCTCCGGGCCGCCGTCGCCGTCCTCGCCGTCGTCGTGGTCTGGGTCGTCTGCCGGCGCGGCCGCAGCGAGAGCCGCCTCGACCTGCGCGTCGAACGCGCCCTCGTCACCTGGCTCCCCGCCGCCTCCCTCACCCTGCTCGCCCTCACCGCCCTGCACGCCGGCTGGTCCCGCCCCGTCCGGCCCTCCTCCGGAACCCTCCCCGGCGACGCCGTCTTCGGCGCCCTCACCCTCGCCCAGGGCGGCCTCGTCGTCGCCCTCGGCGTCGTCGCCCTGCTCCTCCAGCGGCCCGGCGGGGAACCCCGCACCGCGCTGCGCGGACTCGGCGGACCCGCCGTCGCCATGCTCGCCTGCGCCCTCGGCGGGGTCATGTCCGGGGGAGTGGCGCAGCGGGTCGCCGACTGGCTCGACGGCCCGGCAGCCCGGGGCGGTGCCCGCATCGGCCCGCCCGTCCTCCTCAGCTGGCAGGCCTCGGCCATCCCCGTCCTGCTCCTGCTGCTCGTCGTCCCGGCCGCCCTTCTGGGCGCCCGGACCGTGCTCGACGCCCGGCGGCTGCGCCCCTCCGTCGAGGCCGACTACGACGCCGCCGGCGAACCCGACCCGGTCCGTACGGGGCAGATCGCGGCCGACCGCGCCCGCGCCGCGCTCACCGACTCCGCGCCCGTCCTCGTCGGCGTCGTCTCCGGCGCGACCCTGCTCCTCGGGGCCGCGTCCGTGGCGGGCGCCTGGGCCAGCGGCAACGTCCCGGGGCGGGCCTTCGACGGGGCCCACCCCGCGATCGCCTCCCTCGCCTCCGCCACCCAGGCCCTCGGCTCCTGGATGATCGGCCTCGGCTTCCTGCTCTTCGTCACCTGGGGCCGCCGCGCCTACAAGGACCCCGCCGCCCGCCGCACCATCGGCATCCTCTGGGACGTCGGCACCTTCTGGCCCCGCGCCGCCCACCCCTTCGCCCCGCCCTGCTACGCCGAGCGGGCGGTCCCCGACCTGACCTGGCGGATGAGCTCCTGGACCCGCGGCACCGGCGGCCGGCTCGTCATCTCCGGGCACTCCCAGGGCAGCGTCCTCGCCGCGGCCGCCGTCTGGCAGCTCCAGCCCGCCACCCGGAGCCGGGTCGCCCTGCTCACCTACGGCTCACCCCTGGAACGGCTCTACGGCCGTTGGTTCCCCGCCTACTTCGGCCCCGAGGCGCTGCGCGCCCTGAACCGCACGGTGCACTGCTGGAGCAACCTCTACCGGGCCACCGACCCCATCGGCGGTCCGGTCAGGGTCCCCGCCGAGGACGGCCGCCCGGCCGTCGACGGAGCGGTGCTGCTCGACCCGGTCGCCTACGGCCGCACCCGCGCGCACCCGCTGCCCGAACCGATCCTGGGCCACTCCGACTACCAGGCCGACCCGGCGTTCGCCCGCCACCGCTCCGCACTCCTCGACCGGCTCCCGCCCGCCCTGCCCCGTCAGCGCGTGCCCGACGAGGAAGCGGATCACGGAAGTTCGGGCAGGTCCTCCGGATAGAGCAGCGTCAGGTCGTCCGTGCTCGCCTCGGCGAGCGCGGCGACCCGGCCCGCGTGCCGCTCCACCATCGACTCGAAGGTCTGCCGCGCCGTGCGGCCGTTGCCGAACGCCGGGCCCTTGGGGAGCTTCTCGAAGTACGCGAGCAGCGCCTCGTCCGTGCCGGGGGAGAGCCGGTACTCGTGCTCGTCCGCCTGCTGGCCGACGATCCGGAGGAGTTCCTCCGGCGCGTAGTCGCCGAAGGTGATGGTCCGCGAGAAGCGCGAGGCCACACCGGGGTTGACGGTGAGGAAGCGCTCCATCTCCGCCGTGTACCCGGCGACGATGACGACCACCGCGTCCCGGTGGTCCTCCATCAGCTTCACCAGCGTGTCGATCGCCTCGCGGCCGAAGTCCCGCCCCGAGTCCTCCGGCGACAGCGCGTACGCCTCGTCGACGAACAGGACGCCGCCGCGCGCCCGGTCGAAGGCCTCCTGCGTACGGATCGCCGTCGAGCCGATGTGCTCGCCGACCAGGTCCACCCGGGAGACCTCCACCAGGTGCCCGCGCTCCAGGACCCCGAGCGAGGCGAGGATCTCGCCGTACAGCCGGGCCACCGTCGTCTTGCCCGTGCCCGGGTTGCCCGTGAAGACGAGGTGGCGGCGGACCGAGGCCGCCTTCAGCCCGGCCTCCTGGCGCCGGCGCCCCACCTCGATCATGTTGGTGAGGGTCCGCACCTCCAGCTTGACGCTCTCCAGACCCACCAGGGCGTCCAGCTCGCCGAGCACGTCCTGCGAGGAGCGGGCCTGTGGCGCGGGCTCCGGCGCGGCCGGCGCGGCCGGGGCCTGGGGGCGCGGCGCGGGCACCGTGCCGAGCAGCCCCGCCGACTGGGTGGCCGTCAGGACCGTGCCGCCGTCGGGCACGGAGGAGCGGACGGCGCTCTCGTCGCTGGTGCAGTCCTGCGCGCTCGCGCCCTCCTCGGGGAACTCGTAACCGCCGCGCGCGCACCGCTCCGTACGGCACTTGCGCAGGATCGTCCGGCAGCCGTCCGTGACGTGGAAGCCGTACCCGCCGCTGCCCGTCACCCGGCAGCCGTGGAAGGAGCCGCGGCCCTCCGCCGACACGTAGAAACCGGCCTCGGCGGGCGAGGTGACCACGCACCGGTCGATCGTGGGGTCGGCGCCCTTGGTGACGATGACCCCGGTCTGCACCGAGTCGATCGTGCAGCCGCCGAGGGTGCCGCCGCTGCCGTGGTCCCGGAACCAGGCGCCCGTGGAGGCCTCCCGGATCCGGCAGTCGTCGAGCTGGGCCGTGGCCCCGTCGCTCACCGACACCGCCGTGTTCCGCACCTGCGTCAGATCGCTGTCGACGACGTCCACGCGCGAGCCCCGGTCGAGGACGAACAGGGCGTCCGGCACGTCGTGCACCCGGCAGGCGTCGAGGACGGCGGTCGCCCCGTCGCTCACCCACACCGCCGGGTAGTCGCCCGTGCTGTCGTGGATCTCGCACTGGTTGGCGTCCACCCGCGTCCCCGGGTCCCACACCGACAGGCCGTTGCGCCCGAAGCGGCGGACCGTCGACCGGGTCAGCGTCAGGACCGAACGCGAGCGCAGGTCCACCGCGTTCTCCGGGACGTCGTGGATGTCGCAGTCCGAGAGGGTCAGCACCGCGTCCGTGTCGAGCGTGATGCCGTCCGCCGACGTCCGGTGCACCGAGGAGTCGGTGAGGTGGGCGGCGGCGCGGGCCGCGATCTGCAGACCGGCGCCCTTGATCTCGTACACCTCGCAGCCGACGCCCTCCAGGCCGCTGCCCTCGCCGGTCACGGCGATCCCGGCGCCGGAGGCGTGGTGCACCCGGCAGCGCTCCAGGCGTGGATGCGCCCCGCCGCGCACCGAGACGCCGGCCTGTCCGGCGGAGACCACCTCGCACTCCTCGAAGACGCCGCCCGCGCCGTCGAGCACGGCGATGCCGACCCCGGCCGGATTGTCGACCGTGCAGCGGCGGACCGTCGGCCGGGCGGCGCCCCGCACCTCGATCCCGGCGGCCGAGCGGGTCGTGATCCGCAGGTCGAGCAGTTCGGGCGTGCCGTCCTCGACGAGCAGCGCGGGCGCGGCCACGTCCTGCCCCTCGATGTGCAGGTCCTGCACGGTGACGGAGGCCCGGAGGGTCAGCGGCACCCCGTCCGGGGGCGCGATCCGCACCGAGCCGACCCCGCCCTCGGGGCCGCGCAGGGTGACGGCCCGCCGGATCACGAGGTTCTCCCGGTAGGTGCCGGGCGCGACGGTGAGCACGTCCCCGTCGCCCGCGGCCTCCAGGGCGGCGGCGAGAGAGGGGTACTCACCCGTGCGGCGCCTCCACCGCGATGTGCCGGTGTGCGTCACCTGGACCGTGCCCTGTGCCATGGGTGTGTCCTGCCCCCGCCTCATGCCTCGCCGCTGATCCGATGCCCCACCGTAGCGCGCGCGGGGCCACGGGGTTGACGGGTCGCCGACCCGCGCCCGCACGGGAGGCCGGCCACCGCCCGACACGCGTCACCGCCGGTCCGGGGTGGTCGGGAGCGGTCGGACTCGGTCGGGGGGCGGTCGAAGTCGGACGCGGGGCGCAGGGGGCCGCGGTCAGCTCCCCGTGCCCGTACGGCCCCAGTCGGGACCCGCCGCCGCCCACGCCCGGTCGAGGCGCGCGTACCGGCCGAGCACCAGTCTGCGGACGACGAGACGGCGGACGAGCTCCACCAGGAGACCGGCGAGCAGCGCGGCCGTCAGACCGGCGATGACCGCGTGCGCGCGAGCCGTCTCCTTCTGCATCGGCGGCCCCACCGGACGCCCGGTCCGGTCCGTCCAGAGCCGGAAGGCGGCCCCGGGCGCGGAGTGCTGCCGGGCCGTCGCCACCGTCCCCGTCCGGGCCGTGCCGTCCGGAGCGGTCCAGCGGGCCACCACGGAGCGCCGCAGCCGCTCCTCGCCGGCGGTCTCGACGGACTTGGGGCCGCTCACGGGGCCGTCGGCGAGCCGCACCACCCGGGCCGTCGTCGGCAGCCGCTGCTCCTGCTGCGTGCGGACCGCGCGCGACAGCGCGCCGTACGCCGAGGTGCCGACCGCCCAGCCCGCCAGGGGCACCGCGAGGCAGAGCAGGACGGCGGCCGCGAAGGCGGCCCACGCCTCGACGAGATCAGTGGTCCGGCGCAGGGGATTGTGCCGCCAGCGCCAGAGTCCGATGGCTGCGCGCACGTGGGGACCCCCTAGTTGTTCACCACTCCTCGTTCATCACTGCTCCAACGAGTGTGCCCCGGGCGTGGGTTCCCCGCCCGTCGGGCCGGTGAAGTGTGACGCGCGACCCTGGAGGATCAGTCCAGGATCTTCACGGTGTCGCCGACCCGGACCGTGCCGGTGTGCTCGGGGACGAGGTTCTGGCCGAAGATGACGCGGCCGTCGTCCTTGCGGTGCCGGGCGAGGGTCCGCAGGGGCTCCTTGCCCCGCTCGGCGGTGAGCTGGTCCGTCGTGGTGACCACGCAGCGCCCGCAGGGCCGGGCGACCCGGAAGGTGACCTCTCCGACGGCGAGCCGCTTCCAGCCGTCCTCCGCCCAGGGGGCGGTGCCCTCGATCACCAGGTTCGGCCGGAACCGGTTCATCGGCAGGGGGCCCTCGTCGGCGTGGTCGCCCTGGGCGATCAGGGAGTTGAGGGCGTCGAGCGAGGCGGTGGTGGCGACGAGCAGCGGGTAGCCGTCGGCGAAGCTCACGGTCTCGCCGGGCAGCGCGTAGTCGGGGTCGACCGGCCGCCGGTGCTCGGGCGCGTCCATGTGCACGAGCCGTACGTCGCTCTCCAGGTACGCGGAGAGCCAGGCGGCCGCGGCGGGACCGGCCGGGACCGCCTCCACGTGCTTGCCGAAGATCTCCACCGTGAGGGTGGGGGAGGGGTGCGGTACCTCGACCACCAGGGTGGGGTGCCCGGGAGCGGACAGGGAGACCCCGCCGCCCGGCAGCGGCTCGGCCGTGGCCAACGCCATCCGGGGGTGACGGCGTTGGGTCACGACCTCGTTCGCGGCGTCGACGACGGTCCAGCGACGGTCCCCGGCCAGCCCCCAGGGCTCCACCTCGGCTTCCGTGCGGGCCAGCGCGCGCATGGCTTTCACCGGGTGTATGTGGACGGAGCGGAGCACAGGAGTCATGCCCTCATCCTGCCAGCCGCTCCGGCCGACATCGGCCGGTGAGTGAAGCCGGTCAGTAACCCCCGCCCTGGTAGGGGCGGTTGTACGGGTCGTCGTACGGTGCGGGGGACGGGACCGGCGCGGGCCGCGGGGCCGCCGGACGCATCGCCTCGTAGCCGGCGGCGGCCGGGCGGGGCTGCTGCGGGTACTGGCCGCCCGGGTAGCCGCGCGGGGCCACCTGCTGCTGCGGGATGTACGGGGCCGGGGCGTGCTGCAGCGGGACGGGAGCCATCTGCGGCGCGGGCTGGGGGTAGCCGTAGCCGCCGTTGTGGGCGGGCGCGGGCTGCGGGGTGGGCGCCGCCGGGAGGGCGGGCAGTGCCGCGGGGAGCGCCGGCAGGTAGGAGTTGCTCACGGGGAAGCCGCTGCCGGTGTCGTAGGCGGCGGGCACTCGGATCGGGGCGATCTGAGGCGTGCCCCGCTCCGCGACCAGGGAGTCGTAGATCGGGGTGTCCGGGAAGGACGGCGCGGTGTGGAAACCGCCTCCATAGGTGGAGCGGGGGGAGGTCATGGCACATAAGTTAAGCCCACGATGTGCCGGTTGGGGAGTCCCCATCTTAGGGTCATCCGTTTTACGCTGTTTTTCACGCCCTGACCTGCCGAAACATTGTTAAAGGCTGCGTTAACGCCGGGGGCTTTTTCCTTCGCCGGAGGGACATCCGTCGACGCCGACCCAGGTGGCGGACTTTCGATCTTGAGTGTCTGAAACTCAGGATTATCGAGCTATTACCGAAAGTAACTGCGTGCCGGTGTGTTGCGGATTCCTGTGGCCGTCGTGTCGGTGTGTATCGGGATCTTGTCCTTCTGATGAAGTCGCGGGCGGCAAATCCGGCATCAGGGGGCGAACCATCTTTTGTGGTGCGTGACATGTGCGCGACGGGCTGCGAATGTCCCTGCCCATCAAGGCAGTCCTCCTTGAACGGGTGGGCGGCGATCCCGTCCAACTCCCCATGAATCCCTGGAGAAACCACATGTCCTCGCTCTCCCCCACCGGCGGCACCGCACGGCGTCTCGCCCTCACCTCCGGCGCCGTCGTCCTCACCGGCACCCTGATCGCCGCCGGCGCCGCCACCGCGTCGGCGGGTGCCGCTCCGAAGCCCTCCGGCGGCACGTCCACCGCGGCCACCGCCCAGTCGCTCGGTCTCGGCGCCAAGGAGGAACTGGTCGTCAAGGACGTCGTCACGGACGCCGACGGCACGGTCCACACCCGCTACGAGCGCACCTACGCCGGCCTTCCCGTCCTCGGCGGCGACCTCATCGTCCACCGCGCCGCCGGCGGCGCCGTCAAGGACGTCACCAAGGCCGTCAAGGCCGCCATCAAGGTCGCCTCGCTCACCCCCAGGCAGACCCCGACCTCCGCCAAGTCCGCCGCGGTCAAGGCCGCCAAGGCCGCGCGGACCACGGGTGCCGCCACCGGCGACGCCCCCCGCAAGGTCATCTGGGCCGCCGACGGCAAGCCGGTCCTCGCCTACGAGACCGTCGTCACCGGCACCCAGGACGACGGCGTCACCCCGAGCGTGCTGCGCGTCGTCACCGACGCCGATACCGGCAAGAAGCTGTACGAGCAGCAGCTGATCGACGACATAGCCGGCGGCATCACCGCCAAGGGCGGCTCCGCGGCCGCCAAGCCGGGCAACCCCCAGGTCGCCGCGGTCGGCACCGGCGCCGGCCAGTACAGCGGCACCGTCGGCCTCAACACCACCACGTCGACGAAGGGCTTCGACCTCGTCGACACCGTGCGCGGCGGCTCCAGCGTCCTCGACTTCCAGCACCGTACGAGCGGCAAGGGCGTCCTGTTCTCCGACGCGGACAACGCATGGGGCAACGGCACCTCCGCCGACAACCAGACCGCCGCCGTCGACGCCGCCTACGGCGCCGCCAAGACCTGGGACTTCTACAAGGACGTCCTGCACCGCAACGGCATCAAGAACGACGGCCGGGCCCCGGTCTCCCGGGTCCACTACGGCAGCGCCTACCAGAACGCCTCCTGGGACGACCGCTCCTTCACCATCAGCTACGGCGACGGCGCGAACGACCAGCACCCGCTGACCCAGCTCGACGTCGCCGGCCACGAGTTCAGCCACGGCGTCACCTCCGCCACCGCGGGCCTGCAGTACTCCGGCGAGTCCGGCGGCCTGAACGAGGCCACCTCGGACATCTTCGGCACCGCCGTGGAGTGGAACGCGAACAACGCCCAGGACAAGGGCGACTACCTGCTCGGCGAGAAGATCGACCTCTTCGGCAACGGCAAGCCGCTGCGCTACCAGGACCAGCCGAGCAAGGACGGCCGCGGTTCGGCCGACTACTGGAGCGCCGGGGTCGGCAACCTCAACGTGCACTACTCCTCCGGCGTCGCCAACCACTTCTTCTACCTGCTGTCCGAGGGCAGCGGCGCGAAGGACATCAACGGCGTGCACTACGACAGCCCGACCGTGGACGGCTCCACCGTCACCGGCATCGGCCGCGACAAGGCCGTGCAGATCTGGTACAAGGCGCTGACCACGTACTTCACCTCCACCACCGACTACCACGGCGCCCGTGAGGGCACCCTGAAGGCGGCCGCCGACCTCTACGGCGCGGGCAGCGCCGAGGTGAAGGCCGTGGACGCCGCCTGGGCGGGGGTGAACGTCAAGGCCTGAGCCGTACGGCGGTGAACGCGGGTGCGCAAGGGGGCGGTGTCCGGGCTGCCGGGCACCGCCCCTCGCCGTATCGCTCACCCGGCCCGGGCGGCACCGGTCCGGCGCCCGGCGACCGCGGCCAGCGCCGCCGCCAGCAGGAACGCCACCGAGGCGACGACCGCCGACACGCGCAGTCCGTCGACCACACCGCCCGTCGCGCCGACGAGCGCCCCGAAGAGGGCCACGCCCATCGCGCCGCCCACCTGGCGGGACACGTTGAACACCGCTGACGCCGTGCCCGCCCGGGCCGCCGGGGCGGCCTCCATGACGGCCACGGTGGCGGCCACCACGGTGACCGGCGTCGCGAGACCCGTCGCCATCAGCGCGAAGAGCAGGACGGGATACGGCGTGTCGGGGCCGGCCGCCAGCCAGCCCAGGAAACCGGCGCTCCCCAGCAGCAGCGCCCCGGCCATGGGCACGTACGGACCCTTGCGGGCGGTCAGCCGGCTCGACAGCGGCGCCGCGAGGAAACCCATGCAGACCGACGGCAGCAGGGCCACCCCGGTGATCAGTGCGCCGAACTGACGCTCCTGCTGGAAGTACAGCGTGACGACGAAGAGCAGCCCGTAGTAGCCGAAGCTCAGCAGCAGACCGACGAGGTTCGTCGCCGCGAGCCCGGCCTCACGCAGCAGCGAGGGCGGCAGCAGCGGCCGCCTGCCCTCCGGCCGTACCGCCGCGGCCTTCTCCAGGCGCAGTTCGACGGCGGTGAAGGCGGCCAGGCACAGGACGCCTCCCGCGAACGGCACCAGCACCTCAGGCGAGGACCAGCCGGCGGACCCCGCCTCGTTGAGCGCGCCGGCCACGCCGAACAGCCCGAGCACGCCGAGCAGGAGACCGGCCGGATCCGCCCGCCCCGGCCGGGCCCTCCGCCCCGGCGCCGGTACGTGACGCACGGTCAGCAGCACCGCCGCCGCGGCCACGGGCAGGTTCACCCAGAACACCGCACGCCAGCCGAACCCGGCGACCAGCAGCCCGCCGACCGCCGGTCCGGCGCCGAAGGCGACCGCGGACACGAGCCCCCAGAGGCCGACCGCCCGAGCGCGCAGGGTCCGGTCGGGGTAGGCCGCCCGCAGCAGGGCGAGCGAGGCGGGAACCAGCAGCGCGGCCCCGGCGCCCTGAGCCAGCCGGGCCCCGATCAGGGCCCCCGCCGAGGGCGCGAGGGCGCATCCCGCCGAAGCGGCCGCGAAGCCCCCGAGCCCGGCGAGGAACAGCCTCCGGTGCCCGAAGCGGTCGCCGAGCCCGCCGCCGAGCAGCAGCAGCCCGGCGAAGCAGACGCCGTAACCGTCGACGATCCACCGCAGGCCCGAGGAGCCGGCGTCGAGCGAGACCTGGACGGCGGGCACGGCCACGTTGACGACCGTGACGTCGAGCATCACCAGGAAGTACCCGAGGCTCAACGCGACGAGCGGCGGCAGCGAAAGAGAGGGGGACGGACGGCCCGAAGGCGGGTCGGCGGAGACGGCGGCGGTGCGCGCGGGGGAGAACGAGGGATCCGTGGAGGGCATGTGACCCAGTCTCACGGCGCGATACTTCGTCGCCCGTCTAAGTGTCCCCGGCCTAGGCTGGCCGCATGGCAAGGACGACGACCGGCCGACGCCGGGACCAGGTGCACCATCAGCCCGACATCGCCCGGGCCGCGCAGCTGATCGCCGACCCCTCCCGCGCGCGGATGCTGAAGGCGCTCGGCGACGGCCGCGCGCTGGCGGCCGGTCTGCTCGCCGCCGAGGCGGGGGTGAGCGCCGCGACGGCGAGCGTCCATCTGGCCAAGCTCGTCGGGGCGGGACTGGTCCTGACGGAGAGCGCGGGCCGGTGCCGGTACTACCGCCTGTCCGGCCCCGATGTCAGCCTCGCCCTGGAGGCGCTGGCGGTCATCGCGCCGCCGCTCCCGGTCACCTCGCTGCGGGAGAGCAGCACCGCCGGCGCCCTGCGCCGCTCCCGCACCTGTTACGACCATCTCGCCGGCCGGCTCGGCGTGGGCCTCCTCGGAGCCCTGCTCGACGGCGGCCTGCTCGCCGGACACGACGGCAGGCACCGCCCCGGGGAGGCGGTGCGCGACGGCGCGTCCGGCTACGGGCACGACGTCGACTACCGGCTCACCGACACCGGCCGGGACGCGCTGACCCGGTTCGGCGTCGACCTGGACCGGCTGCCTGCCCGCCGGCGCCCGATCCGCTACTGCGTGGACTGGAGCGAACAGCGGCACCACCTCGCGGGCGCGGTGGGCGCGGCGCTCACCGCGCGGCTCTTCGAGCTGCGCTGGCTGCGCCACGGAGCGAGCCCCCGGGGCGTCCATGTCACCGAGACCGGTGCCGACGGCCTGGCCGACGCCTTCGGTCTGCGGGCGGTGGACTGACCCGGGGGCCCGGGGGATCACTTCTGCCAGCCGACGGTCTCCGGCAGGGGCGTGCCGAAGATGGTGGCGCCGACGTTGGACAGGCCGTTCTTGACGCCGTAGATGGAGGGGCCGCTGAACAGGGGCAGATAGCCGTACTGGGCCAGGGCCTTGCGCTCGACGGCGTTGGCCTCGGCGGTCTGCCGGGCGGGGTCGGCGATCGCGGAGACGGCGTGGATCTCCTTGTCGAGTGCGGGGCTTCCGATGCCGACGATGTTGGAGGCGCTGTCGGTGCAGTAGAACTCGCACAGGTAGCGGGTGCCGAAGGGGTCCCCGGCCCGGTTGCCGACGAGGAAGATGTCGAAGCTGCGGTCGGTGAGGATCTTGGCGAAGTCGGCCTCGGTGGAGTTCTTGAGGTCGACCCGGATGCCGACCGGCTTGAGCATCTGCACGAGTGCGCCGGCGGTGGCCTTCTCCAGCGGGTCGTCGCCGCGCAGGGTGTAGGTGACGGTGAGCTTCTTGCCGTCCTTCTCGCGGATGCCGTCGGCGCCGGGCTTCCAACCCGCGGCGTCCAGGGTCTTCCTGGCGCTCTCCGGGTCGTGCTTGATCACGGCGCCGACGTTGTCGGAGTAGCCCTTCTGGAAGCTGAAGAGCAGCAGCGAGCCGGGCAGGGGCTCGCTGTAGTCGCCGAGGCCCTGGAACTGGATCCTGGCGATCTGGGTCCGGTCGATGCTCTCCAGGAGCGCCTTGCGCACCTGGAGGTCCTGGAGGTGGGGCGACTTGGCGTTGACGTAGAAGGAGTACGCGAAGGGGCTGCCGCCCTGGCGGATCTCGGTGCCCTGGACGCCGGAGAGCCGCTTGAGGCCCTCGGCGTCGCCCGCGGAGGTGTAGTCGATCTGGCCGTTCTTGAAGGCGTTGGCCGCGGCGTCCGACTCCAGGTTGACGTAGACGCGCTTGTCGAGCCTGCCCTTCCTGCCCCACCACTTGGGGTTGCGTACGAAGGTGAGGTCGCCGCCCTTGGCGTCGAACGTGCCGACGGTGTACGGGCCCGCGCCCCACTCGGGGTGGACCTTCTTGACGTAGGCGTCGTTGTAGGCGGCGACGGTCGCGGCCTTGGGGTGCAGGAACGTGGTGAACAGGCTCGACCACCAGGGGGCGACGCCCTTGAAGGCGATGACCGCCTGCTTGTCGTCGGCGCCGCGGGTGACCGAGGTGATGTGGCCGTAGCCCTCGGTGTCGGTCGCGTTGTACTTCTTGTCCGCGCCGTTGTTGGCCTGCCAGGTCGCCTTGACGGCGGTCCAGTCGATCGGGGTGCCGTCGTTGTAGACGGCCTTGGGGTTGAGGGTGAGGACCACCTTCTGGTTCCCGCCGGCGACGCTCACCTTCACGTCGCTGAGGTAGTCCGGGTTGTACTGGGTCTCACCGGTGGGGGAGTACGTGATGACGTCCGGGTTGTACCAGAACCAGACGCGCTTGGCGGTGAGCGTGGCGTTGGCGTTGAACGGGTTGCCCTGGTCGTCGACGGTGCCCGCGGTGGTGTAGGTGCCGCCGTCCTTGACGTCGTCGTAGGACTGGGGGTTGTAGTCGACCTTTGCCGAGGCCGCGGCGGGGGTCGCGCCCTTCGCGGGGCCCTTGCCGGCGCCCGGTGTGCCGGACTCGGGGGTGCCGCAGGCCGAGACGGCGAGGGCGAGGGCCGCGGTGAGGGCGGCTGCGGGGACGGCGATTCTCGATCGCATGGCGGAGTGGATCCTCATTCCTTCAGGGGGGCGGCACCAGGGGTGGGGTGCCGGAGTGGTCGTGAAAGGCCTGGTCAGCGGGCGTGGCAGGCGTGGCGGTGGCCGGAGCCGGGAGTCGCCGGGCCCAGGGAGGGCCGCTGCGTGCGGCACCGCTCGCGCAGCGCGTCGTCGTCGAGCGACCGGTACAGCGGGCAGCGGTCGACGAAGACGCAGCCCCGCGGGAGGTTCGCCGCGCTCGGCTGCTCGCCTTCGAGCACGATCCGCTCGCGGGAGCGCTCGCGGCGCGGGTCGGGCACCGGGATCGCCGAGAGCAGGGCCTCGGTGTACGGGTGCCGGGGGTTCGCGAAGAGCTCCTCGGTGCCGCCGGTCTCGACGACGTGCCCGAGGTACATGACCGCGATGCGGTCGGCGAAGTGCCGCATCACGGCCAGGTCGTGCGCGACGACCAGGTACGCCAGGCCGAGTTCGCGCTTGAGCCGGGAGAGCAGGTTGACGACGCCCGCCTGCACGGACACGTCCAGGGCCGAGACCGGCTCGTCCAGGACCACGATCCGGGGCCGGGTCGCCAGGGCGCGGGCGATGCCGACGCGCTGGCGCTGTCCGCCGGAGAGGGCCGCGGGGAAGCGGTCCGCCACCGAGGCGTCGAGGCCGACCATGCCGAGGAGTTCGGCCACCCGGGGCCGTGTCGCCGCCCGGTCGGCCCCGGCCGCCCGCAGCGGTTCGGCGAGCAGCTGGAAGACGGGGAGCCGGGGGTCGAGGGCTCCCATCGGGTCCTGCATGACGATCTGCACCGCGCCGCGGAGCTCCCGCAGCCGCGCCGTCGAGCCGGGGTCGGCGACGTCGGTGCCGGCGACTTCGATCCGGCCGCTCTCCGGCGGCCTGAGCCGCAGGATCTCCAGGAGCGTGGTGGTCTTGCCGCTGCCGGACTCGCCCACCAGGCCCAGGGTCTCGCCGGCCCGCAGGTCGAATCCGACGTCGCTGACCGCGTGGAGGGTGCCGACGCGGCGCTTGAGGAACGCGCCCTTGGTGACGGGGAAGGTCTTGGCCAGGCCCGACACCCGCAGCACCACCTCGCCGGGGGCGGTGTCCTCCGGGACCTCCGGGGCCTCCGGCGCGGGGAAGAGCGCATCCGCCGTCAGCCGGCCGTCGGCGACCTCGTCGGCGCGCAGGCAGGCGACGTCCCCGTGCCCGGCGACGTGCGTCGCCGCGGGTTCCTCCGTACGGCAGCGGTCCAGTGCGGCGGGGCACCGGTCCGCGAAGGGGCAGCCGGCCGGGAGTGCCACCAACGACGGGGGTTCGCCGCCGATCGGCACCAGCGGGCGGTCCTTCGGGGCGTCGGGGCGGGGCACCGCGCCGAGCAGGCCGATCGTGTAAGGCATGGTGGGCCGCCGGAACAGCTCCTCGGCGCCCGCCCGTTCCACGATCCGCCCCGCGTACATCACGGCGACGTCGTCGGCGTACCCGGCGACGACACCGAGGTCGTGCGTGATCAGCACGAGCCCCGCGCCGGTCTCGGCCTGCGCGGTCCGCAGCACGTCGAGGATCTGGGCCTGCACGGTGACGTCGAGGGCGGTGGTGGGTTCGTCGGCGACGATGACCGACGGGGCGTTCGCCATGGCCAGGGCGATGACGACGCGCTGGCGCATCCCGCCGGAGAACTCGTGCGGGAACGACCGTGCGCGGCGCCGCGGTTCGGGGATGCCGACCAGGTCGAGGAGCTCGACCGCGCGGTTCCACGCGGCCTGCTTCGTGAGGTCCTGGTGCACCCGCAGCGCGTCGGAGAGGAGCCGCCCGACCGAGTGGATCGGGGTCAGCGCGGACAGCGGGTCCTGGAAGACCATGCCGATGTCCTTGCCGCGTATCGCGGACAGCCGGGTGTCGTCCAGGCCGACCAGGTCGCGGCCGCCGAGCAGCACCTCGCCCGACACCCGGGCGGTCGGCGGCAACAGCCCCATGACGCCCATCGCGGTCGCGGACTTGCCCGAGCCGGACTCGCCGACGATGCCGAGGGTCCGGCCGGGCAGCACGTCGAAGCTGACGCCGCGCACCGCCTCGACGGGACCCGACTCGGACGGGAAGGAGATCCGCAGGTCCCGCACGGACAGGACGGGGGTGCGCGCGGTGTCGCGTGGGGGCGACTGGGGCGCGGGTACGAGGATGGACGTCATCGTGCGCCTCCCGAGGCCGCCGATACCGAGGTGGGGTCGAGGGCGTCGCGCAGCCCGTCGCCGACGAGCGTCATCGACACCGTGAGCAGGACGAGGAGGCCGGCGGGGAACGCGAACAGCCACGGGGCGCTGGTGATCGTGCCGGAGCCGTCGGCGAGCATGGTGCCCAGCGACACGTCGGGGGGCTGGACCCCGAAACCGAGGAACGACAGGGCCGTCTCGCTGAGGACGGTGGCGACGACCCCCAGGGTCAGGTTGACCACGAGCAGGGAACCCAGGTTGGGGATGATGTGCCGCGCCACGATCCGCCACGGCCGCACGCCCATGAACTCGGCGGCCAGCACGTAGTCGCGTTCGCGCAGCGACGTGGACAGGGACCAGACGACGCGGGCGGTGGTCATCCAGCCGAAGACGGTGAGCACGAGGACCAGCACCCGCCAGTCGCCGGCGAGCCGGTGCGAGACCAGGGCGAGGATCAGGAACGACGGGACCACGAGCAGGAAGTGGATGACCGCCAGGGTCAGCTTCTCCACCCTGCCGCCGAGGTACGCGGCTCCCGCGCCGATCACCGCGGCCAGCACGACCGTCAGGACCGACACGCAGACCGCGATCACCAGCGACCGCCGCAGGCCGTGCACGGCCTGGGCGTACACGTCGTTCCCGCCCTGGTTGGTGCCGAACCAGTGGGACGGGCCCGGCGGTCGGGTGAGCGCGGTGAAGTCCGCGTCGGTGTACGCGACGTGCGTGAACAGGTCGCCGAGGACGCTGAACAGCACCAGGAGCGCGAAGAGCGCCACGCCGAGCAGGGCCCCGCGATTGCGGCCGAAGCGCCGCAGGTACAGCGTCATGTCAGCTCACCCGCACCCGTGGGTCGAGGAGGACGACGGCGATGTCGGCGAGGATCGCGCCGATCGCGGTCATGGCCGCGCCGAACGCCGCCACCGCGACGGTGCCGTGCACGTCGTTCTTGCCGATGGTCTGGATGAAGTACTGGCCCATGCCGTTCCAGCCGAAGACGGTCTCGGTGATGACCGCGCCCGTGAAGATGGCGGGGATGCCGAACGCCACGGAGGTCGCGGTCGGGATCAGCGAGGCGCGCAGGGCGTGGCGGCGGATCGCCCGGGCGCGGGTCAGACCGGTGGCGCGCGCGGTGCGCACGTAGTCCGAGCCGATGGCGTCGAGGAGCAGGGTGCGCTGGGTCAGGTGGTAGCCCACGTACCCCAGCAGGGTCAGGCTCAGCGTCGGCAGGACGAGGTGCTGCACCCGGTCGGCCACCGTCGGCAGCAGTCCCTCGACGGTCGGGGACTTCTCCCCGGCGACGTACAGGAAGCGCAGCCCGAGGCCCTGGTTGAGCCGGATCCCGAGGAGGACCACGGCCAGCGCGGCGACGGCGGTGGGGACGTTGAACAGGAGCACCGACACCAGCTGGGTGATCCGGTCCCACCAGCCGTACTGCCGGGACGCCGTGGACACGCTCAGGGCGACACCGAGGAGTACGGACAGGAGCGTGGCGGCGGTGACCAGCTGGCCGCTGACCAGCACCCGGAAACCGATCTCGCCGTTGACCGAGGCCCCGACCGGGGACTTCCCCCAGTCGAAGCGGAGCACCACGTCGCTGAACCAGTGCCACCACCGGTCCGCCAGGGGGACCCTCGGATCCAGGTTGTAGGGCGCCAGGGCCTGGTCGATCTCCGCCTCGGTGCGGACCGGGCGGGTGTCCTTGTAGGTGGACCTCGGATCGAGGAACCAGGCGGCGAGGACGTACGTGACGTTGGTGGCGACCACGATCATGGCCAGCCATCCGGCCGTCTTGCGCATCACGTGACGGAGCACGACCCCGCCTTCCCGCGTGCCGTCGCGACGGTCGCGGTACGGGATGTCGCGGTACGGGATGCGGCGGTGTGGGCCGTACGGAGGGCCGGCGGGGGTGTGCCGGTTATGGGCATGCTCGACGTGCTTTCTGGGGGGTGGAAACGCGCGGTCGTATCGGGACGACGCTGTGCGCGCGATGCGATCCCCAGGCGTGCCGCCTCCGAATCGGAGGGGTACGGGACCTGGCGACGAGTCATTCTGTGGTCATGATCGACGCCGTTGGAAGCATTCGCAGGCGGCTGACATGTGACTGAAAGGTGCACGTCACAATCGCCCGGCGGCGGCGCGTCTGCGCCCCCGGGCCGCTACGAGGAAGGGGCGCCCGGAGCGGGGGTCGCGCCGCCGACCCGGCGGGTCAGTTCCCGGGCGGTCTGCGCCACGTGTCCGGCGATCCGCTGCCGTTCCGCCTCGTCGACGGCCTCGTCGGGGAAGGTGACGGCGATCCCGGCGATCGGGTGCGCGTGGTGGTCCAGGACGGGCGCGGCGATCGAGGAGAGGCCCGGTGTCACCTCGCCCTCCTCCGTCGCGTACCCCCGGCGTCGCGCCTGGGCCAGCAGGGCGCGCAGTGCCGTCAGCGTCGCGGGACCGGCGCCGTGCCGCTGCACGAACGCCGACCGGTCGGGGAAGATCGCCCGCACCTGTGCGGGCGGCAGCAGGGCCAGCACCGCACGGCCGCTGGCCGTCAGATGGGCCGGCAGCCGGACGCCGACCTCGCTGACCAGGGGCGGGCGGCCCGGGGCGCGTTCCTCGATGACGTAGATGACCTCACGGCCGTGCAGGACGGCGAGGTTCGCGTTGTGCCCGGTGCGGTCCACGAGGGAGGCGAGCGGGGCCCGCGCGAGCCGCTGGAACGGCGCCTGGCGCTCGTACCCGGAGGCCAGCTCGAAGGCGCTGAGCCCGAGCCCGTACCGCCTCTCCTCCGGCAGATGCACCACGAAGCCGTCCGCCGCCAGGGTGTCGAGCAGGTGGTAGGTCGTCGAGCGCGGCAGCCCCACGTCACGGCTGATGGCGGCCGCGGGGACGGGCGCGGCCTGACGGGACAGATAGCGCAGGACGGCCAGTACCTGCGCGGCGGCAGGGACGATGCTCATGGGGCGAGAGTAGACCAGAGAGGTCTCAAACCATCTGTCTGGGATCCCAGACCCGATGTCTGGTATCCCAGACAAGAGCTGTGCCGCATCCCTCGCGGACCCCTCCCCGCCTGCGGCTTCATAGGGACATGAACGTTGTTGTTGGTGTCGGTGCCCTCTCCGCCGACGAAGTCGTGTCCGTTGCCCGTCTCGGCGCCCAGGTGACCATCGCCCCCGAGGCGCTCCAGGAGATCGCCCGCAGTCGCGAGGTCGTCAAGGCCCTCGCCGACGACGCCAAGCCCCACTACGGCGTCTCCACCGGCTTCGGCGCCCTGGCCACCCGCCACATCCCCACCGAGCTGCGCACCCAGCTCCAGCGCAGCCTCGTGCGCTCGCACGCCGCGGGCTCCGGCCCCGAGGTCGAGCGCGAGGTCGTCCGCGCCCTGATGCTGCTGCGCCTGTCCACCCTCGCCACCGGGCGCACCGGCGTCCGCACCGAGACCGCCGAGGCGTACGCCGCGCTCCTCAACGCGGGCATCACCCCGGTCGTCCACGAGTACGGCTCGCTCGGCTGCTCCGGCGACCTGGCCCCCCTCGCGCACTGCGCGCTCGCCGTCATGGGCGAGGGCGTCGTCCGCACCGCCGACGGCGAGCGCAGGCCCGCCGCCGAGGCCCTCGCCGAGGCCGGCATCACCCCGGTCGTCCTGGAGGAGAAGGAGGGCCTCGCCCTCATCAACGGCACCGACGGCATGCTCGGCATGCTCGTCCTCGCCGCCCACGACCTGCGCCGCCTGCTGCGCACCGCCGACATCGCCGCCGCCATGAGCGTCGAGGGCCAGCTCGGCACCGACGCCGTGTTCGCCGCCGACCTCCAGGCCATGCGCCCGCACCCCGGCCAGGGCGACAGCGCGGGCAACCTGCGCTCCCTGCTCGCCGACTCGGCGATCATCGCCAGCCACGCGGGCCCGGACTGCACCTACGTCCAGGACGCCTACTCGCTGCGCTGCACCCCGCAGGTCCACGGCACCGCCCGCGACACCCTCGGCCACGCCGAGCTCGTCGCCTCCCGCGAGCTCGCCAGCGCCGTCGACAACCCGGTCGTCACCCTCGACGGCCGCGTCGAGTCCAACGGCAACTTCCACGGCGCCCCCGTCGCCGCCGTCCTCGACTTCCTCGCCATCACCGTCGCCGACGTCGCCTCGATCTCCGAGCGCCGCACCGACCGGTTCCTCGACCCGGCCCGCAACCGCGGCCTGAACGCCTTCCTCGCCGACGACCCGGGCGTCGACTCCGGCCACATGATCGCCCAGTACACGCAGGCCGCGATCGTCTCCGAGCTCAAGCGGCTCGCCACCCCGGCCTCCGTCGACTCGATCCCCTCCAGCGCCATGCAGGAGGACCACGTGTCCATGGGCTGGGCCGCCGCCCGCAAGCTGCGCCGCGCCATCGACGGCCTCGGCCGCGTCCTCGCCGTCGAGCTCTACACCGCCGCCCGCGCCCTCGACCTGCGCGCCCCGCTGGCCCCCGCCCCGGCCACGGCCGCGGTGCGCGACGGCCTGCGCGAGACCGTCGAGGGCCCCGGCACCGACCGCTGGCTCGCCCCCGAGATCGAGGAGGCCGTCCAGTACGTGGCCTCCGGCCGCGCCCTGGCCGCCGCCGAGTCCGTGACCGGCGCCCTGGTCTGACCGGGACGCAGTCCCTCGCGCCTTCCGGGTCCCGGGCGGGACCCGGAAGGCGCGGCAGGCCCCCGCCGCGCATGCCCAGCCCTCAGAAGGAGCCGTTTCCCGGTGAATGACCTGCCGACCGCCACGGTGCACAACAGCGTCGGCCAACTGCGCGCCGACGCCTGGAGCTCGCTGACGGACCTCACCCACCGCCTCGCCGCGCAGGGCGCGGCCGGCCGCCCGGACACCGCCGCGCGCATCCGGGAACTCATCGACCTCCTGACGCCCATCGAGCACTGCTGGGCCTTCCCCGGCACGGCCGCCCTCAAGGAGCTCCGCGGGCTGCACGACCGGGGGGAGCACCGGCAACTCGCCCAGCGCGCCGAGGAGTCGTACCGTGCCCTCGCGGGACACCGGCACCGCGCCGCCGGCCCGAGCGCCGGGCCCGAGGAGACGACGGACACCGCGCACCCCCTCCCCGCGCCCTCCGCCCCGTACTTCGAGGTCCTCGTCGTCGGCGACCTGGACGCCGCCGAGGAACAGGAGCTGCGCGGCGAACTGCGCCGACTGCGCCGCCCCGACGACGAGTTCGCGTACGAGATCGTCGTCGCCCCGAGCTTCGAGGACGCCGTCATCACGTCCCTCGTCAACTCCGGCCTCCAGGCCGTCGTCATCCGCGACCGGTTCACCGACCGCTCCCACCACGACCTCAGCGTCGTCCGGCGCTTCTTCGACGAGACCGCCGACCCCGCCGTCGCCACGCCCGGGGACGGCGGCGAACGGATCCACGCCCTGGGCGACCGGCTCCTCGCCCTGCGCCCCGAACTCGACCTCTACCTCGTGTCCGAACGGGCCGTCGAGTCCACCGCGGGCCGCATCGGCCGCCGCTTCCGGCGCGTCTTCCACGCCCGCGAAGGCCTCCTCGAACTGCACCTCTCGATCCTGAACGGCATCGCCGAACGCCACCGCGCCCCGTTCTTCACCGCCCTGCGCGCCCACAGCCGCAAGCCCACCGGCGTCTTCCACGCCCTGCCCGTCTCCCGCGGCGCCTCGGTGCTCAACTCGCCCTGGATCCCGGAGATCGCGGACTTCTACGGCCTGAACATCTTCCTCGCCGAGACCTCCGCCACCTCCGGCGGCCTGGACTCCCTGCTCGCCCCCACCGGCCCGCTGCGCGAGGCCCAGGACCTGGCCGCCGAGGCCTTCGGCGCCCGCCGGACGTACTTCGTCACCAACGGCACGTCCACCGCCAACAAGATCGTCGTGCAGGCGCTCGTACGCCCCGGCGACATCGTGCTCGTGGACCGCAACTGCCACAAGTCCCACCACTACGGACTCGTCCTCGCCGGCGCCCACGTCGTCTACCTCGACGCCTATCCCCTCGACGAGTACGGCATGTACGGGGCCGTGCCGGTCGAGGAGATCAAGCGGAAGCTGCTGATGCTCAAGCACGAGGGCGTCCTGCACCGCGTCAAGCTCCTCATGCTCACCAACTGCACCTTCGACGGGATCGTCTACAACCCCTCGCGCGTGATGGAGGAGTGCCTGGCCCTCAAGCCGGACCTGGCGTTCCTGTGGGACGAGGCCTGGTTCGCCTTCGCCCGCTTCCACCCCGTCTACCGCCGGCGCACCGCCATGGCCGCGGCCCGCACCCTCACCGACCGCTACCGCGACCCCGCGTACGCCGACGCCTACGCGGCCCACCGCGCGGGCCTCGGCGACGACCCGGACGACGAGACCCTCGTCGGCACCCGCCTGATGCCCGACCCGGAGCAGGTCCGCGTCCGCGTCTACGCCACGCAGTCCACGCACAAGACGCTCACCTCGATGCGCCAGGGCTCCATGGTCCACGTCTTCGACCAGGACTTCCGCCACAAGGTCGCCGAGGTGTTCCACGAGGCGTACATGACGCACACCTCGACGTCGCCCAACTACCAGATCCTCGCCTCGATGGACCTCGGCCGCCGGCAGGCCGTCTTCGAGGGCTTCGCCCTCGTGCAGAAGCAGCTCGAACAGGCCGGTGTGCTCCGCGACGCGGTCGCCCAGCACCCGCTGCTCAGCCGCTACCTGCGCATCCTCACCACGCCGGAGCTCGTCCCGCACCGCTTCCGCTCCTCCGGCATCGAACAGCCCCTGACCACCGGCCTCGCCCGGATGGAACAGGCCTGGGAGGAGGACGAGTTCGTCCTCGACCCCACCCGCGCCACCCTGCACATCGGGCTCACCGGGATCGACGGGGACACGTTCAAGCACGACCTCCTGATGGACCGGCACGGCATCCAGGTCAACAAGACGACCCGCAACACGCTGCTGTTCATGACGAACATCGGCACCACCCGCAGCTCCGTCGCCTATCTGATCGAGGTGCTCGTCCGCATCGCCGAGGACCTGGAGGAGCGCATCGGCGAGATGAGCCCGCACGACCGGGCCGCACACGACAGCGCCGTCACCGGACTCGACGCGGGCTCCGCCGCCCTGCCCGACTTCAGCGCGTTCCACCCGGCGTTCCGGCCGAGCCCGCGCACCCCCGAGGGCGACATGCGCTCCGCGTTCTTCCTCGCCTACGACGACACCGAGTGCGAGCACCTCTCCACCGACGACCTCACCGACGCCATGGCGCGGGGCCGTACGGTGGTCTCGGCCACGTTCGTCACCCCGTACCCGCCCGGCTTCCCCGTGCTCGTCCCCGGACAGGTCGTCAGCAAGGACGTCCTGACCTACATGGCCGCCCTCGACACCCGCGAGATCCACGGATACGACCCGGCGACCGGATACCGGGTCTTCACCGAGGCCGCCCTCGAAACCCGCCACACCGCCGAGCGCTAGCCCGGCCCGACCCACGGCATCTCCTCCCTCGCTGCCCCTCGGCGGCGGGGGAGGAGATCGCGTTTTCCGAAGGAGCACCCCTCATGGCACCCCAGATCCTGCGCGCGAGCGACCGGACCCCCGCACCGTGGAAGAACGGCGGCGGCATCACCACCGAGGTCATGGCACACCCCCAGGGCGCCGGCACCGACGACTTCACGTGGCGGATCAGCGTCGCCGACGTCGCGAGCAGCGGCCCCTTCTCCACGTTCGAGGGAGTCGACCGGATCATCACCGTCGTCGAGGGGCCGGGCATGGCCCTCACCGTCGACGGCACGGAGCACCTCGTGGACACCCGCTACGCGCCCCTCGCCTTCTCCGGCGAGGCCGCCACCGACTGCCGGCTGCTCGACGGCCCCATCGTCGACTTCAACGTCATGGCGCGGCGCACCGAAACGAAGGCCGAGGTGTCCATCGAGCGCCGCTCCACCGTGCTGCGCCCCGCCCCCGCCACCCGCGTCCTCGCGGTCGTCCTCGACGGCACCGCGACCCTGGACCGGGAATCCGTCCGCCTCGGCCGGCTCGACGCGGTCCTGCTCCAGGACGACGAGGACCCCGCCGACATCACCGTCGACGGGGTCCTCGCGGTCGTCGCCCTCACGGACGTCCGCTGAGCGGATCCGGGCAGGCCGCCCGGCACGCCACAGTCGCGGCCGCCAGGCCGCGGCTCTCGGGTGCCGGGCGGCCTGGCGGCCTGTTCAGGGGGAGGGCGTCACGCCCAGGTGGTGACCGTCCGGTGCACCAGACGGGCGGCGGCCCGCGCCGTGCGCTGGTCGACGTCGAACTCCGGGTTGAGCTCGGCGACGTCGACGACCACGAGCCTGCCGCTGCGCGCGACCCGGGTGCAGACCCGCTCGACGACCTCCATCGGCACGCCGTACGCGGCGGGCGCGCTGACCCCGGGGGCCACGGCCGCCGGCAGCACGTCCAGGTCGATCGTCAGGTGCACGAGGTCGCAGCTCGCGAGGAACTCGTCGACGAACGCGTCCACCCGCGCCACGTCGAGCAGCCCGCACTCGGTGTCCGCCAGGTACCGCACCCCGAGCGACTCCGCGGTGCGGAACAGGGTCTCGGTGTTGGCGGCCTGGCTGATGCCGAGCACCCGGTAGTGGAAGTCACGGCCGTGCCGCGCCTCGCTGCGCGCCATCTGCAGGAACGGCGTGCCCGAGCTGGGCCGCACCTCGTCGCGGAGGTCGAAGTGCGCGTCGAGGTTCAGCACCCCGAGCCGCCCGCCGGCGTTCAGCGCCCGCGTCCGCTCCAGACCGCCGTACGTCCCGAACGCGACCTCGTGGCCGCCGCCGAGCACCACCACGCGGTGGCCCGCGTCGACGAGGTGCGCGACCGCGCGGCCCAGCCGCTCCTGACCGGCCTCCAGGGCGTCGTCCGCGTCGCCCGTGACCTGGACGTCACCGGCGTCGAGGGCCCGCAGCGGCTTCGGCAGCGCCATCGAGGCGAGGGCCCGCCGCAGGGCGTCGGGGCCCTGCGCGGCGCCCTGCCTCCCCTTGTTGCGGCGCACGCCCTCGTCGCTCGCGAAGCCGACGAACGCGACGTCGCCGGGCTCCGTCGCCCCGGGGTCGAGCACGACGGCGTGGTGCCACCGCAGGTGCTCCGCGCCGGGCCCGTCGTCCCGGCCCGACCAGGGGCGGGACGGGACATCGGTGACCGGGGGAGCGGCCTCCTGGAACGTGCTCACGCCGCGCCGTCCCCCGACTCGGTCATCGGGACGCGCACGCCGCGCTCCTCGGCGACCGAGGCGGCGTACTCGTATCCGGCGTCGACGTGCCGGATGACACCCATGCCCGGGTCGTTCGTCAGGACGCGCTCCAGCTTGCGGGCCGCGAGCTCGGTGCCGTCGGCGATGCAGACCTGGCCGGCGTGGATGGAGCGGCCCATGCCGACGCCGCCGCCGTGGTGGATGGAGACCCAGGAGGCACCCGAGGAGGTGTTCACCAGGGCGTTGAGCAGCGGCCAGTCGGCGATGGCGTCGGAGCCGTCGAGCATGGCCTCGGTCTCGCGGTACGGGGACGCCACGGAGCCGGAGTCGAGGTGGTCGCGGCCGATGGCGACGGGCGCGGACAGCTCGCCGTTCGCCACCATCTCGTTGAACTTCAGGCCGGCCAGGTGGCGTTCGCCGTAGCCGAGCCAGCAGATGCGCGCGGGCAGGCCCTCGAACGAGACGCGCTCGCCGGCCATGTCCAGCCAGCGGTGCAGGTGCTCGTTCTCGGGGAACAGCTCCTTGATCGCGGCGTCCGTCTTGGCGATGTCGGCCGGGTCGCCGGACAGCGCGGCCCAGCGGAACGGGCCGAGGCCCTCCTCGAACAGCGGGCGGATGTGCGCCGGGACGAAGCCGGGGAAGTCGAAGGCCCGGTCGTAACCGGCCTTGCGGGCCTCGTCGCGGATCGAGTTGCCGTAGTCGAAGACCTCGGCGCCCTTGTCCAGGAAGCCGACCATGGCCTCGACGTGCAGGGCCATCGACTTGCGCGAGCGCTCGGTGAAGCCGGCCGGGTCGGCCTCGCGCTCCTTGTGCCAGTCCTCGACCGAGACGCCGACGGGCAGGTAGGCCAGCGGGTCGTGGGCGGAGGTCTGGTCGGTGACGATGTCGATCGGGGCGCCGCGCTCCAGGAGCTCCGGGAAGATCTCGGCGGCGTTGCCGACGACGCCGATGGACAGGCCGCGGCGCTCGTCGCGGGCCTGGACGGCCAGTTCGAGGGCGTGGTCGAGGCTGTCGGCCTTCACGTCCAGGTAGCGGGTGCCGATGCGGCGGTCGATGCGCGTCTCGTCGACGTCGACGCAGATCGCGACGCCGTCGTTCATCGTCACGGCCAGCGGCTGGGCGCCGCCCATGCCGCCCATGCCGGCGGTCAGCGTGATCGTGCCGGCCAGCGTGCCGCCGAACTTCTTGCGGGCGACGGCGCCGAAGGTCTCGTACGTGCCCTGGAGGATGCCCTGCGAACCGATGTAGATCCACGAACCGGCCGTCATCTGGCCGTACATGGTGAGGCCCTCGGCCTCCAGCCTGCGGAACTCCTCCCAGTTGGCCCAGTCGCCCACCAGGTTGGAGTTGGCGAGCAGCACGCGCGGCGCCCACTCGTTCGTGCGCATCACGCCGACCGGCTTGCCGGACTGCACGAGGAGGGTCTCGTCGTCCTTGAGGGTCTTGAGGGTGCGGACGATCGCGTCGTACGCCTCGTGGTTGCGGGCGGCCTTCCCGGTGCCGCCGTAGACGACGAGGTCCTCGGGGTGCTCGGCGACCTCGGGGTCGAGGTTGTTCATGAGCATCCGCAGGGCGCCTTCCTGCTGCCATCCGAGGCAGTTCAGTTCGGTGCCGCGCGGGGCCCGGACGACGCCCGGCGCTTCGTGGGAAGGGCTGGTCATGTGTGCTCCTCAGGGGGGATCGAGCCGTTGTGCGCCTTCATGACACGCGAGCGGAGGAGCGGGGACCAGCGGCGGCGCCCGGATCTCTCGGATCCGAGACACCTGGGCTCCGGGGGACCGGCGGCCCGTCCGCCGGCGGCACCGCTCCCACTAGGATTCGTCGCAGGCAGGAGGCAGGGGGAGCGGATGGCGAGGACGGTGGGCGGCGTGGCCGTGGACCCGGCGGAGCTGGCCCGGTGGTACGCGCAGGGCGCGGGCGGTGCCGTTCCCGCGTACCAGCGCGTCAAGGAGCTCGTCGCGCGGCAGATCAGGAACGGCCACTGGCAGGAGGACGACGCCCTGCCCTCGGAGAGCCAGTTCGTCGACGCCCTCGGCCTGTCCCGCATGACCGTCAACCGCGCCCTGCGCGAGCTCGCCGCCGAGGGCGTCATCCGGCGCGTCATGGGCGTCGGCAGCTTCGTCGCCCAGCGCAAGGCCAGCTCCGCGCTCCTGGAGGTCCACAACATCGCCGACGAGGTGCAGCAGCGCGGCCACCGCTACACGGCCCGCGTGCTGTCCCTGGGCGAGGAGGAGGCCGACGACAGGACCGGCGCGCACCTCGGTCTCGGCACCGGGCGGCCGGTCTTCCGCTCGCGGGTGGTGCACTACGAGGACGGGGTGCCGCTCCAGCTGGAGGACCGCTACGTCAACCCGGCCTTCGCCCCCGGCTATCTGGAGCAGGACTTCACGCTGCAGACGCCGTACACGTTCCTGTCGAAGGTCGCGCCGCTCGGCCGCGGCGAGCACATCGTGGAGGCGGTCCTGCCGTCGCCCGAGGAGTGCGGGATCCTCGACATCGGGCCGTCCGAGCCGTGCCTGCTGATCGTGCGCCGCACCTGGTCGCGGGACGCGCTCGTGAGCATCGCGCGCCTGCTCCACCCGGGCTCCCGCTACCGCCTGGAAGGCGCGTTCGCCACCCACTGAGACGGCCGAAGGGGGAGCTCAGGCCGCGGTCCGCGCCCCCGCTCCCGCCGGCGCGTGTCCCGAGACCGCCGCGGTCAGCCGGGCCGCACCCTGCGCCAGGGCCTGGCGCACCTCCTCGGTGTCGTGCCGGGGGTGGTGGCGGCGCCAGGTGGTGCTGATCGCGGCGACCGGCCGCCCGTTGTGGTCGAACGCCGCCACCCCCATCGAGCAGAAGCCCTGCGACACCAGCTCCACCTCCTGCGACCAGCCGCGCTCCCGCTCCCGGGCCAGCTCGCCGGTCAGCTCCGGCAGGGAGCGCGGCCCGCGGCCGGTGCGGGTGGTCAGATCGCCGGGCCGGGAGAACAGCGCCCGCAGCTGCGCCTCCGAGGTGTGGGCGAGGATGGCGCGGCCGTTGGCGGTCAGATGGGCCGGCAGGCGCACGCCGACATCCGTCACGAGTGCGATGTCGATGTCCCCCGCCCGGGCCGGGGGGCGCTCCTTGAGCAGGTAGACGGTCTCCGCGCCGTGCAGGATCCCCAGGTGCGCGGTCTGGCCGAGGCGGCTCGCGACCGTGCGCAGGATCGGCCGGGCGAGCCGCTCGAGGGGTTCGTGGCGCAGATAGGCCGAGCCCACCTCGAAGGAGGACACGCCGAGTCCGTAGGCCTGCTCCGACGGGACGTACGTGACGAAGCCGCGCTCGGTCAGCACGGTGAGGATGTGGTACGCCGACGAGCGCGGAATGCCCAGGTCACGGGCGAGTGTGGCGGCCTGGACGAGACCGGGCCGGCCGGCGAGGTAGACGAGCATGTCCAGGGCGCGCGCGACCGCGGGGGAGGCGCTGGACGCCGTGACGGGCGCCGGTTTGCGTTCAGTCATCGGACCACCTCTTGACGCACCTGTATAGACAGGAATATACAGGCTGGCATTCGCCGTCGGGAGTCCGGGACGACAGGCCGATGCCGCGAGGCACACCGCCCGGGCCAGGCCCCCGGCCCCCTGCCCCCACGAGGGAGACACTCGTTTGCGTACCGAAAACGCCGGTCTGAGCCGCGGGCTCAGCGCACGGCACATCCGCTTCATCGCCCTCGGCTCCGCGATCGGCACCGGGCTCTTCTACGGCTCCTCCGAGTCCATCCGGGCCGGCGGCCCCGCCGTCCTGCTCGCCTATCTGATCGGCGGCGCCGCCGTCTTCCTCGTCCTGAGGTCCCTCGGCGAGATGGCCGTGGCGTCCCCCTGCGCCGGCTCCTTCGGCGAGTACGCGAACCGCCACCTCGGGCCGCTCGCCGGCTTCGTCACCGGCTGGACGTACGCCTTCGAGATGGTCATCGTCGCCGTCGCCGACGTCACGGCCATCGGCGTCTACATGGGCTTCTGGTTCCCCGGAGTCCCGCGCTGGATCTGGGTCCTGGCCGCCGTCCTCATCGTCGGCGCGCTCAACCTCGTCAGCGTCAAGGTCTTCGGCGAGCTGGAGTTCTGGCTGTCCCTCGTGAAGATCGTCGCCATCGTCGCGATGATCGTCGTCGGCATCGTGGTGATCGCCTTCGGCCTCGGCGGCGGCCACGCCCACATCGGCCTCTCCAACCTGTGGAGCAACGGCGGCTTCTTCGCCGGAGGCGTCGACGGCTTCGTCGTCTCGTTCGCCATCGTCATGTTCGCCTTCGGCGGCACCGAGATCATCGGCGTCACGGCCGGCGAGGCGCAGTCCCCGGAGAAGACCATCCCGGGCGCGGTGAACTCCATCCCGCTGCGCATCATCCTCTTCTACGTCCTGACCCTCGCCGTGATCATGTCGATCACCCCCTGGCAGCAGATCAGCGACTCGGGCAGCCCGTTCGTGCAGATCTTCGCCGGAGTGGGCCTCAAGTCCGCGGCCGCCGTCCTCAACGTCGTGGTCCTCACCGCCGCCCTGTCCGCCATCAACAGCGACATCTTCGCCGCGGGCCGCACGATGTACGGCCTCGCCGAGCGCGGGCACGGCCCCTCCGTCATGCGGCGCACGACCCGCAACGGCGTGCCCTGGGTGACCACCCTCGTCATGATCGGCGCCCTGCTCCTCGCCGTCCTGGCGAACGCCCTCATCCCGGGCAGGATCTTCCTGATCATCTCCTCCATCGCGACGTTCGCCACGGTCTTCGTCTGGGTGATGATCCTGCTCACCCAGTTGAAGGCCCGCCGCTCGATGTCCGCCGAAGAGGCCGCTTCCCTGAGGTTCCCGGCCCCGTTCTGGCCCTACGGCCAGATCGTCACCCTCCTCTTCATGGCCGCGGTGATGGTCCTGCTCGGCCTCCACGAGAGCACGCGCGTGGCGCTCGTCGTCGGCGTGGTCTGGCTGGCCCTCCTCACGGCGGTCCACCACCTCGCGGTCCGCCGCCGGCCGCACCGGCCCGAGGCCGCCGCGGCCCCGGCCGACGCCCCCGCGGCCACCGCCCCGACGGCGGAGCGGCCGGCCGGGATCTCCGTCTGACCTGTCACGATCGGCGCCCGCGGGCAGCCTCCGGTGCGAGGATGCCCGCTCGGGCCGACCTAGAATTCGCCCCATGAACGAGAACCTCCCGCCCTGCCCCGAGTGCTCCGGCACCTACACCTACGAGATGGGCGCCCTGCTCGTCTGCCCCGAGTGCGGTCACGAGTGGCCCGCCGCCTCCGACGCCGCCGGTGAGCCCGCCGCCTCCGGCGAGAAGGTCGTCAAGGACTCCGTCGGCAACGTCCTCGCCGACGGCGACACGGTCACCGTCGTCAAGACGCTCAAGGTCAAGGGCAGCCCCACCGGCATCAAGGCCGGCACCAAGGTCCGCAACATCCGGCTCGTCGACGGCGTCGACGGCCACGACATCGACTGCAAGGTGGACGGCTTCGGGCCCATGCAGCTCAAGTCCAGCGTGGTCAAGAAGGCCTGATCCGGGCCGAGGGACCGCGGTCTCGCCTCTCTATGAATTGCATAATTTGGCAATTCAATACATGATGGATCCGCTGTGCCCGCAGGTAGCCGCGGGCACAGCGCCGATCGACGCCCCGCGCCCGCACGGGGTGATGAGGAGGACGCGCGACCGTGTCGGTTCCGCTCTACCAGGCCAAGGCCGAGTTCTTCCGGATGCTGGGACACCCGGTGCGCATTCGCGTCCTCGAACTCCTCCAGGACGGGCCCAAGGCGGTGCGGGACCTGCTCGCCGCGATCGAGGTCGAGCCGCCGGCGCTCTCGCAGCAGCTGGCGGTGCTCCGGCGCTCGGGGATCGTGACCTCGACGCGCGAGGGCTCCACGGTGGTCTACCGGCTCGCGGGCGGTGACGTCGCCGACCTCATGCAGGCGGCGCGGCGCATCCTCACCGAGATGCTGGCCGGGCAGAACGAACTCCTGGAGGAGCTGCGCGAGGCCGAGGTCGCGGCGCAGTGAGCAGGATGCCGGTCAGGGTGCGCTCCCTGCTGCCCGTGCGTGCCGACTTCGCCGCCATGGCCCGCAACCCGCGCCGCGATCTGCTGGCGGGGCTGACCGTCGCGATAGTGGCGCTGCCGCTCGCGCTCGGCTTCGGCGTCTCCTCCGGCCTCGGGGCCGAGGCCGGTCTCGCGACCGCCGTGGTGGCGGGCGCGCTCGCCGCGCTCTTCGGCGGCTCGAACCTCCAGGTCTCCGGGCCGACCGGGGCGATGACCGTGGTCCTCGTCCCGATCGTGGCGAAGTACGGCCCCGACGGCGTCCTCACCGTCGGGCTGATCGCCGGCGTGATGGTGATCGCCCTCGCCCTCGCCCGGGCCGGCCGGTACATGGCCTACATCCCCGCCTCCGTGGTGGAGGGATTCACCCTGGGCATCGCGCTCGTCATCGGCCTCCAGCAGGTCCCCGCCGCCCTCGGCGTCCCCAAGCCCGAGGGCGAGCGGGTCCTGGAGGTGACGTGGCGCGCCGTCGAGGAGTTCGTCCAGGCCCCGAACTGGACGGCCCTCGGGCTCGCCCTGGGCGTCGCCGCCCTCATGCTGGCCGGCGCCCGGTGGCGGCCCACGATCCCGTTCTCCATCGTCGCGGTGATCGCCGCCACGGTCGTCGCGCAGGTCTTCCACCTCGACGCGGCGGCCCCGATCGGCGACCTGCCCGCCGGACTCCCCGCCCCCTCCCTCGGGTTCGTCGACCTCTCCGCGCTGGGCTCCCTGATCGCCCCCGCCGTGGCCGTCGCGGCACTCGCCGCCCTGGAGTCGCTGCTCTCCGCGCAGGTCGCCGACGGGATGACCGTGGGCCAGCAGCACGACCCGGACCGGGAGCTGTTCGGCCAGGGACTCGCGAACCTGGCCGCCCCGCTGTTCGGCGGCGTCCCCGCGACCGGCGCCATCGCCCGTACGGCGGTCAACGTCCGCACCGGGGCCTCCTCCCGGCTCGCGGCCCTCACGCACGCCGCCGTCCTCGCCGTGATCGTCTTCGCCGCCGCCCCCCTGGTCTCGAAGATCCCGCTCGCCGCGCTCGCCGGCGTCCTGCTCGCCACCGCGGTCCGCATGGTCGAGGTCGGCTCGCTGCGCGCCATGGCGAAGGCCACCCGCTCCGACGCCGTCGTCCTGGTCCTCACCGCGGTCGCCACCCTCGTGCTCGACCTCGTCTACGCGGTGATCATCGGCTTCGTCGTGGCCGGCGCCCTCGCCCTGCGCGCCGTGGCGAAGCAGGCCCGCCTGGCCGAGGTCGACTTCCACGCCGACCTGCCCGGCGAGCACAGCGAGGAGGAGCGGGCGCTGCTCGCCGAGCACATCGTGGCGTACCGCATCGACGGTCCGCTCTTCTTCGCCGCCGCCCACCGCTTCCTCCTGGAACTGACCGAGGTCGCCGACGTCCGCGTGGTCATCCTGCGCATGTCCCGCGTCACCACCATCGACGCCACCGGGGCCCTCGTGCTCAAGGACGCCGTCGAGAAGCTGAACCGGCGGGGGATCGTGGTGATGACCTCGGGGATACGGCCGGGCCAGCGGAAGGCCCTCGCCTCCGTCGGGGCCCTGGACCTGCTGCGCCTGGAAGGGCGGGAGTACGCGACCACCCCCGAGGCGATCGCCGGCGCCCGCGCGCATCTGAGGGGCGCCGGGATACTGCCCGCCCCCTCCCCGCGGCACCGGCCCGTCGCCTCCGAGGAGGCCGCACGATGACGCTGCCGACGGCCCGCCGCATGGTCGAGGTCTCCGGGGCCGAGGCCCTGTGGCTCCTCGAAGGAACCGCCCACGGACGACTGGTCCACATCCAGCGGGAACAGGCGGTCGTCCGCCCGGCCGTGCACGTCCTCGAGTACGGCCGGCTCATCGTCCGCACCCCCGTGCAGCCGGAGGTGGCCGCCGGCCGCCCCCGGCTCACCTACCACGCGGACGACATCCGGATGCCCGGCGGCACCGGCTGGACCGTGACCGTGACCGGACCCGCCGAACCGGTCGGCGACCCGGTCGAGGCCGCGCACTACCTGCGCACCCTCCCCGGCTGGGCGTACGGGCCGCACGACACCCTGCTGCGCATCACCCCGCAGACCGTGACCGGGTACCGCCTGGGCACGGTGGAGCAGCGATGAGCGCGGGCGGATCCGCCGAGGCCCCGTGGACCACCCTCCCCCTGTGAAGACGAAGGCGACGACATGACCATCGAATGGCGCTACACCACCCACCCCGGCCTCGGCGTGCTCTCCCTGGCCGGCTTCCTGGGCGCGGACGCGGTCGGACGGTTCGACGGCGCCGTGGGGTGGGTCCTCGCCCGGGGGACGGGCCCCGTCATCCTCGACCTGACCGCGCTGCGGGGCTGGTCCGCCGGCGGGCAGCTGGCCGTCGTCGACGCCGCCCGCCGGCTCGAGGCCGAGGGCCGCGGCCTCGAACTCGCCGCGATCCCCGCCGACGGGTCCCTCGTGCCCGGCGGCGACCATCCCGAGATCCCCGTCCACTGCGACCTGGAGGCCGCGCTGACCGCCCACCACGGCGGAGGACAGGGCCAGCGGGAGTGGTGCAGCGACGAATGGCCCGGCGTGCGGTCCCTCTGATCGGCTTCCTCATCGCCCCTGTCGGCGATTCCCGTGGCCATCAGGACGGCGCGAAGGCGCGAGGATGGTCCCCATGGCGAAGAGTGCTGAATGGAAGCGATGGACAGCGTGGGCGCCGCGGCGATCCCGCGGCGACGCGGCGGCCTTCCCCGTCGGCGGGCGGTGCGCACGGTGAGCACGCCGCTGTACCAACTGAAGGCGGAGTTCTTCAAGACGCTCGGCCACCCCGTGCGGATCCGGGTCCTGGAGCTGCTCAGCGTCCGGGAGCACGGCGTCTCGGAGATGCTGGCCGAGATCGGCGTCGAGCCCGCGCACCTCTCCCAGCAGCTCGCCGTGCTGCGGCGGTCGAACCTGGTCGTCGCACGCCGTGAGGGATCGGGCGTGTTCTACTCGCTGACGGATCCGCAGGTGGCCGAGCTGCTCGCGGTGGCGAGGACGATCCTCTCCGGCGTGCTCGCGGGCCAGGCCGAACTGCTCGCCGATCTGCGCGCGGCCATGCCCCGCTCAAAGACTCGTCAAAACACGCAAAGCGCGAGAAAAGTGCCGTGACTCCGGCCGGGGAAAGCTCCGTTAGCCGCCTCGTAAGGGTCCTCGTGACCACGCGGGAGGGGTGCTCATGGGCTTGTTGCGCAAGATCCGGACGACCGGGCGGGTGGCCGAACCGGCGCCCCCGGCCCCCGTGGGCGAGGCCCTGCCGCAGGCGGCGCGCCTGAGCGGTTCCGCCCAGGTGCGCTGCGTGGACGCGGGCTCCTGCAACGGCTGCGAGATCGAGATCGCGGCCGCGTTCAACCCGGTGTACGACGCGGAACGGTACGGGGCCCGGCTCGTGGCCTCCCCGCGCCACGCCGACGTGGCCCTGGTGACCGGGCCCGTGACGCGGAACATGACGGAGCCGCTGCGCCGCACGATCCAGGCGATGCCCGAGCCCCCGGTCGTCGTGGCGGTCGGCGACTGCGCGATCGACTGTGGGGAGTTCGCGGGCGGGTACGGGATCGAGGGCTCCGTGTCCGACGTCGTACCGGTCGACCTCGCCGTACCGGGATGCCCGCCGGCCCCCGCGGAGATCGTGGCGGCGCTGAGGCGGGTGACGGGACGGTGAACGCCGTCGCGGCCGGGCTCGGCGCCGCGGCGGGCCTCGGCGGTCTCGGCGCGGTGACGGGAGCCGTCCTGCCGACGCGGCCGCGCCTGCCGGTGGCGGGGCTGTGCGCGGCGGGCGTCGGCGCGGCCGGATGCGCGGCCGGGGCGGCGGCGCTGGGCGGCGCCGCCTGGTCCGTACGGCTGCCCGGACTGCTGCCGCTCGCGGGGACGGTGTGGTCCGTCGACGCCCTGTCGGGACTGTTCATGGCGGTGGCGGGGGCCGTGGTGACCGCGGTCGCGGTCTACGGCATCGGCTACGCGTCCGGCCACGGCGACCACGGCCCGGCCTCCCGCACGGCACAGGCCGTGCTGCCGCTCTTCGCCCTCACCCTGATCCTGGTACCGGCCGCGGCCTCGGTCTCCACGTTCCTCGCCCTGTGGGAACTGATGGCCCTGTCCTCCCTCCTGCTCGTCCTCACCGAGCACCGGGAACGGGCGGCGGTGCGCTCCGCGGGCGTCTGGTACGCGGTGATGACCCACCTCGGTCTGGTGCTGCTGCTCGCCGGCCTCTCCCTGTTCGCCGCGCACGCCGGGGGAGAGGACTTCGAACAGCTCCGGCGGCACGCCGACGCACTGTCACCGGCCGTACGCGGCACGGTGCTCGTCCTCACCGGCGCCGCCTTCGCCTCCAAGGCGGGCGCCGTGCCGCTGCACGCCTGGCTGCCCCGGGCCCACCCCGAGGCCCCGGGACCCGTCTCGGCGCTGATGAGCGCCGCCATGGTCAACCTCGGCGTCTACGGCATCGTCCGCACCGGCTTCGACCTGCTGGGCGGAGGACCCGCCTGGTGGTGGCTGGGCGTGATGGCGGTCGGCGGGCTCTCCGCCGCGTACGGGATCCTCCAGGCCGCGATGGCCTCCGACCTGAAGCGGCTGCTCGCCCGCTCCACGGCGGAGAACCTGGGACTCGTCCTCGTCGGGGCCGGCGCGGCGGGCCTGTTCGCCGCCTCCGGCGACGGCCCCCTGGCCGCCTTCGCCCTCGCCGCCGCCCTGCTGCACCTGGTGAACCACGCCGCCTTCAAGGCCCTGCTGTTCACCGCGGCCGGATCGGTCGTCCGGGCCACCGGGGAGCGGAACCTCGACCGCCTCGGCGGCCTGCGGGCCCGGATGCCGGTGACCGCCGGACTCTTCGCGCTGGGCGCGCTCGGCGCCGTGGCGCTCCCGCCCGGCAACGGATTCGTCAGCGAATGGCTGCTGCTCCAGTCGCTCATCCACGGCCTGGAGGTCCCGGGAGTGGACGTGGCGATCGTGCTGCCGCTCGCCGTCGCCCTCATCGCCCTGTCGGCGGGCATCGCCGCGGCCGTGTTCGTGAAGGCCCTCGGCGTCGCCTTCTTCGCCAGGCCCCGCGGAAAAGGCGCCGCCCGCGCCCAGGAGTCGCCCCCGCTGATGCTCGCCGGCATGGGCCTCCTCGCGGTGGCCTGCGCGGGCCTGGCCCTGGTGCCCGGACTCCTCGCCCCCGCCCTCGACCGGGCGGTCGCCGCGGCCGGCCCCCGCATCGAAGCGCCCGTGACGCACGACGGCCTGGGCGTACGGCTCCACGACCTCGGGACCACGCTCTCGCCGCTGTGGGTGGTCGCCGCGCTCACCGGCGCCCTGCTCCTCGTCACCGCCGCACCCCGGCTGTACGGCCCCCGGCAGCGCCGGGTGAACGCCCGCCTGTGGGACTGCGGCGGCGGCGCCCCGACAGCCCGCATGGCGTACACCGCGACCTCGTTCGCCGAGCCGCTCCAGCGGGTCTTCGACGACGTCCTGGCCCCGGAGCAGGACGTGGCCGTGACGCACGCGCGCGGGTCGGCCTATCTGGTGGAGGGGGTCCGCTTCCGCAACAGCGTGCCCGACCGGATCGAACACCGGCTGTACGAGCCGGTGCTCGACGCGCTCGCCCGGACCGGACGGGCCGCCCGCCGGCTCGCGAGCGGCAGCGTCCACCTCTACCTCGGATACGGCTTCCTGGGCCTGCTGTCCCTGTTCGTCGTGCTGGTGGTGGGCTGGTGAGCGCGATCGGACACGTGGCGGTCGCCCTCCAGGCGGGCGTGGTCGTCGTCGGCGCGCCGCTCCTGGCGGGGCTGATGCGCCAGGTGCGGGCCCGGCTCGAAGGCCGGGCGGGCGCCGGGGTGCTCCAACCCTGGCGCGACATCCGCAAGCTCCTGCGCCGCGAGTCGATCAGACCGGTCGGCACCGGACCGGCCTTCCGGACGGCCCCCGCGCTCCTCGTGGCGACCACCCTCGTGGTCGGCTCGCTCGTCCCCCTGCTCTCGACCGACACCCCGGTCGCCGGACGGGCGGACCTGATCCTGGTGGTGGCGCTGCTCGCCCTCGGCACCGTGACGCTCGCCCTCGCCGGCCTCGACACCGGCACCGCGTTCGGAGGCATGGGCGCCTCACGGGAGATGACCATCGCCGCCCTGGTCGAACCGACGCTGCTGATGGCCGTGTTCGCCCTGTCGACACCGGCCGGGACCACCAACCTGCCCGCGATCGTCGCCGACGTCGTCCATGACCCGAGCCGCCTCGCCTCACCCGCCGGGCTGCTCGCGGCGGCCGCGCTCGCCGTCGCCGTGCTCGCCGAGACCGGACGGCTGCCCCTGGACAACCCCTCCACCCACCTGGAGCTGACGATGGTCCACGAGGCCATGGTCCTGGAGTACGCGGGCCGGGACCTGGCGCTCGTCGAACTCGGGGCCCAGATGCGGCTCACCGTCCTGCTCGGACTGCTCGCCGCGCTGTTCGCCCCCTGGGGCATCGCCACCACCGCGTCGGCGGCGGGCCTCGCGCTGGCGCTGGTGGCGCTCACGGCCAAGGTCGCGCTGTTCGGGGCGCTGCTCGCGACGGCCGAGGTCCTCTGGGCCAAGATCCGCCTGTTCCGCGTCCCCGAACTGCTCGCCGGATCCTTCCTGCTGGCACTGCTCGCGGTCGCCTCCTCCTTCTTCCTGAGCGGAGCGTGAGCCGGGCATGGGCGACAGCGCGTACACCCAGCTCCTCGACCTCGCCTGCGGAGCGTTCCTGCTGGCCGCCGCCGTGATCCTGTGGAGACACCAACTCTCCTCGATCGTGCGGGTCTTCGCCCTCCAGGGGATCGCCCTGGCCGCGATCGCCGCGCTGCTCGGGCTCCACGAGGGCCGGGCGGACCTCGTCGTGGTCGCGGTGGGCATCGGGGTGCTGCGGGCCGGTGTCCTGCCGCATCTGATGCGCCGGGCCCTGACCGCCCTGACGGCGGACCGCCACCCGTACGACACCGGGGGCGCGGAGGCGCGGGAGACCCGGCCGCTGGTGAACGTGGCCGCCTCGCTGCTCGCGGCGGCGGCCCTGACCCTGCTGGCCACCGCGGTCGCGCGCCCCCTGGTCGAGCTCCATCCGACCCCGGCGACCCGTGCCCTCCCCGTGGGCCTCGCGGTCGTGCTCATCGGCTTCTTCGTGCTCGTCACCCGGCGCCGCGCCCTCGCCCAGGTGGTCGGCTTCCTGCTCCTCGACAACGGCATCACCGCCACCGCGTTCCTCGCCGCCTCCGGCGTCCCCCTCATCGTCGAACTCGGCGTCTCGTTCGACGTCCTCTTCGCGGTGCTGGTGTTCCACCTGCTCACCGCCCGGATGCGGGCCGCGTTCGGCACGACCGACCTCGACGACCTGCGGGAGCTGCACGACTGATGGACGCCCTCACGACCACGCTCGTCCTGACCGCCCCCGTCGCCGCCCCCTGCGCCGTCGCCGGCGCCCACGCCCTCACCCTCGCCAAGGCCCGCCGGACCGCCCCGGCGGCGCCGCGCCCGGTGCCCGTCCCGGCCGGAGCGACGTCCCTCCCGTACGGCCCGGAGAGCGGCATGCCACCACCGGACCCGGAGCCGGACGCGGCGGCCGGACGGGTCTCCCCCTGGTGGGGAGTGGTCCCGCCGCTCGCGGTGCTCGGCTGCGGCGCGGTCCTCGCGTCGGCCCTGCCGCGCGGCGGGGCGCTCCCGGCGCTCGACGGGCTGCTGAGGGCCGACGCGCTGACGGCGTGGATGCTGCTGGTCACCGGAGCCGTCGCCCTGATCGCCTGCGCCACCCTGGCCTCCCAGCCCGCCGGAGAGCATCCCTCCGCCCGGGGGGCGGCGCTCCTCCAGGCGCTGGTCCAGACGTTCCTGGGCGCCATGTGCCTGGCGGCGGTGACGGCGAACCTCGGGGTGCTGTGGGTGGCGATCGAGGCGACGACGCTCGTCACCGCCTTCCTGGTGGGCCACCGGCGCACCCGGCGGTCCGTCGAGGCCGCGTGGAAGTACGTGGTGATCTGCTCGGCCGGCATCGTGCTCGCCTTCCTCGGCACCGTGCTCGTCTACTCCGCGGCCCGGCAGGCCGGCATCGACGAGGAGCACGCCCTGGACTGGCCGACGCTCGTCGCCCACGCGCACGCGCTCGACCCGTCCGTCACCCGGCTCGGCGTCTCCCTGGTGATCCTGGGCTTCGGCGCCAAAGCCGGACTCGCCCCGCTCCACGCCTGGCTGCCGGACGCCTACAGCCAGACCCCCGCGCCCGTCTGCGCGCTGATGTCCGGCGTGCTGCTGTCCATCGCCTTCTCCGCGATCCTGCGGTACGAGGTGATCGCGGACGCCGCACTCGGGGACGGCTGGACCCGCACGCTCCTGGCCGGGATCGCCCTGCTCACCCTGGCCCTCGCCACGGCCCTGCTCCTCGCCCAGCGCGACTACACCCGCATGCTGGCCTATTCGAGCATGGAGCACATGGCCCTGATCGCCCTCGGCACGGCCATCGGCACCCCGCTCGCCCGGGCGGCCGTCCTGCTGCACATCGCCGGGCACGGGCTGGCCAAGTCGGTCGCCTTCTGCGCCGCGGGCCATGTGCTGCGCCTGACCGGGACGACGCTCGTGGGGCGGGTGCGGGGACTCCTCGCCCGGCTGCCCTGGCTCGGCGGCGCGTTCGGCCTCGCGGTGCTCGCCCTCCTCGGGTTCCCGCCGTTCAGCCTCTTCGCCTCCGAACTCGGCATCGTCCGCGCGGGATTCACCGCCGGCCTGGGCCGGGTGACGGCGGCGGCCCTGCTGCTCGTCCTGATCGCGTTCGCCGCGCTGGCCGTCCGCACGGCCCGCATGGTCCTCGGCCCGCCCCCCGCCCCGGCCCCCGCGTCCTTCGGGGAAGGAGCGGTGTGGCCCCTCGTCCTCGGACTCGCCGCGTGCGCCGCGCTCGGCGTCGCGACCGGACCGCTGACGGGCCTCCTGCACGATGCCGCCGCCACGATCGGAGGCCGCTGACCGCATGCGCGCCACCCGTACTCTCCACGAGGTCAACGTCGGCGAACTCCCGCAGAGGGTTTCCGAGTTGCTGGACGCAGGGCACCGCCTGGCGCTCGTCGCCGCACACCACGACGACGGACGGCGGGTCCGGGTCGTCCACCTCTTCGCCTCCGGCCCGCCGGACGTCCGCACCGAGCTCCACGTCCACCTGGACCCGGACAAACCCGAGGCCCCGAGCCTCGCCCCGCTCTCCTTCCCCGCGGGCCGGTTCGAGCGGGAGATGCGGGACCTGCACGGCGTCGTGCCGCTCGAACACCCGCTGCCCCGCCGCCTGGTCCGCCACTACCACTGGCCCAAGGGCTGGTACCCGATGCGGCCCGACGCGGGACCGCCACCGCCGTTCGCCGAACAGGAGGGCCCGTACCCCTTCCTGGAGGTCGAGGGCGACGGCGTGTACGAGATCCCCGTCGGTCCCGTGCACGCCGGCCTCATCGAACCCGGCCACTTCCGCTTCTCCGTCGTCGGCGAGACCATCCTCAGGCTCAAGGCGCGGCTGTGGTTCGTCCACCGCGGCGTCGAGAAGCTCTTCGAGGGCCGGACGACCGAGACCGGCCTGCCGCTCGCCGAACGCATCAGCGGGGACACGGCCGTCGGCCACGCCCTCGCCTACTGCCTCGCCGTCGAGGAGGCCACCGGCACCGAGGTCCCGGCCGCCGCCGCCCGGGGCCGCGCGCTCCTCCTCGAACTGGAACGGCTCCACAACCACGTCGCCGACCTCGGCATGCTCTGCAACGACGTCGGCCACGGCATCCTCCACGCCCACGCCCAGCGCGTACGGGAACGACTCCTCCGCCTGAACGCGGAGATCACCGGCCACCGGCTGCTGCGCGGCGGCGTCGTCCCGGGCGGCACCGTCCTGCGGGCGCTGCCCGACCCCGCCCCGCTCGCCGCCGTCGGCCGCGACATCCGGGAGATCGCGGGCCTCGCCCTGAACCACTCCACCGTGCGCGACCGCTTCACCGGCACCGCCGTCCTGACCCCACGAGCCGCCCGGGACCTCGGCTGCCTCGGCTACGTGGCCCGCGCGAGCGGCCTCGCCGGCACCGACGCCCGCGTCGCCCACCCGTTCCTCTCCTACGACGCGGAGCTCGCCGTCCCCGTGCGCGACACCGGAGACGTCCTGGCCCGCTTCCTCGTCCGGGCGGAGGAGATCGACGTCTCCCTCGCCCTGATCGACCACCTCGCCGAGGACACCGCCCCGGGCGAGATCCGTACGCCCCTCGCCGGACGGAGCGGCTCCGGCACCGGGATCGTCGAAGGATGGCGCGGCACGATCGCCACCCGCGTCGAGACCACCGCCGAAGGCCGGCTCAGCCGCGTCAAACCCGTGGACCCGTCCTTCTTCAACTGGCCCGCCCTGCCGCTCGCCCTCGCGGACACGATCGTTCCCGACTTCCCCCTCACCAACAAGAGCTTCAACCTCTCCTACGCCGGGAACGACCTCTGACCGGCACCGAGCGCGTGCTCACCGGTCCGGTGCCGCCTCCGGGCGGGCGTACGTCCGCCCCTTCCAGGCCGCACCCCGGCCCCGGTGGTGCCGCAGCGCCGAGTCCACCGTCATCAGGAGGTAGAGGAACGCGGTGAACGGCAGCAGCGGAGCGAGCAGGAGCGGCTGCCGGTAGTAGCGGAGCATCGGCACGTACGTCCCCGCCATCACCGCCCACGCGGCCCCGCCCGCCCACGCCGCCGGCGCGTCCCCGGTCCACACGCCCGCCACCAGCGCCACCGGCGGCACCAGATAGACCAGCGCGAGCCCCGCCACCGTCCCCAGGAGCAGCAGCGGATTGTGCCGCAGCTGCGCGTACGCGCTCCGCGCGACCATCCGCCACAGCTCGCCGAGCCCCGGATACGGACGGACGCTGTCGACCCGCTCCGCGAGCCCCAGCCAGATCCGGCCCCCGGCCCGCCGCACCGCCCGCGCCAGCGACACGTCGTCGATCACCGCCTGCCGGATCACCTCCGGCACGTCCGCCGCCACCGCCGTCTCCGTCCGCAGCAGCACACAGCCGCCCGCCGCCGCCGTCGCCAGCGGCCGCGCCCGGTTGATCCAGCGGAAGGGATACAGCTGGGCGAAGAAGTACACGAACGCCGGCACCACCAGGCGCTCCCAGAAGCTCGCGACCCGGAGCCGGGCCATCTGCGACACCAGGTCCAGATCGTGCCCCACGGCCGCCGCCACGAGCCGCCGCAGACCGTCCGGCTCGTGCGCGATGTCCGCGTCCGTGAGGAGCAGGAACTCCGGCCCGCGCGCGCGTGCCAGGGCCATCCCGTGCCGCAGCGCCCACAGCTTCCCGGTCCAGCCCGGCTCCGGCTCTCCCGGCGACACGACCGTCAGCGGCAGCCCGCCGTACCGGCCGGACAGCTCGACGGCGAGCTTCCCCGTACCGTCCGTGCTCCCGTCGTCGACGAGGACGACCTCCGCGGCCCCCGGATAGTCCTGCGCGAGCAGCGACGGCAGGCTCATCGGCAGCACCTCGGCCTCGTCCCGCGCCGGCACCACGACCGCCACCCGCGGCCAGCGCTCCGGCGCCCGCCGCTCCGGCGGCAGCCGCTGGTCCGTGCGCCAGAAGAAGCCCTGACCGAGCAGCAGCCAGAGCCAGGCGGCCAGGGACACGATCGAGAACCAGGCGAGGGTGCTCATTCGTGGCAGTCTGCCCCAGATCGCGGGGGGCGAACGGCTCATCGGCTAGGGTGACCGGGTGAAGATCGCGCTCATGGACTCCGGAATCGGCCTCCTCCCGGCGGCGGCCGCGGTGCGGCGGCTCCGGCCGGACGCGGACATCCTGCTCTCCAACGACCCCGACGGCATGCCCTGGGGACCCCGTACCCCCGAGGACCTGACGGGGCGCGCCCTCGACGTCGCCCTCGCCGCCGCCGCGCACCGCCCGCGGGCGCTCATCGTGGCCTGCAACACCGCCACCGTGCACGCCCTGCCCGCCCTGCGCGCCGCCCTCGAACCGGACGTCCCCGTCATCGGCACCGTCCCCGCGATCAAGCCCGCCGCCGCGGCCGGCGGCAAGGTCGCCATCTGGGCCACCCCCGCCACCACCGGCAGCGCCTACCAGCGCGGACTCATCCGCGACTTCGCCGGGGGCGCCGAGGTCACCGAGGTGCCCTGCCCCGGACTCGCCGACGCCGTCGAGCACGCCGACCCGGACGCCGTGGACGCCGCCGTCGCCGCGGCGGCCGCGCTCACCCCGACCGACGTCCGCGCCGTCGTCCTCGGCTGCACCCACTACGAACTGGTCGAGGAGCGCATCCTCGCCGCCCTGGAGACCCACCGCCGGCCCGGGCTGCCGCCGATCGTCTTCCACGGCTCCGCCGACGCCGTCGCCGCCCAGGCCCTCCGCCGGATCGGCGCCGAACCCGCGCCCGACGCGGCCCCCACCGGCACCCTCTCCGTCCTCCTCAGCGGCCGCCCCGGCGAGCTCCCCGCCACCGCCCTCGGCTACGCCGAGGGCCGCGCCCTCACGGCCACGGCCGCCGCGCACTGAGCACCCCGGGGCCGCCCACCGAGCCTCCGGGCCGGCTCACCCCCCCCGGGCCTGCTCACCGAGCCTCCGCCGGGACGGCTCACCCCCCGGGCGTGCTCACCGAGCCTCCGCCGGGACGGCTCACCGCCCCCGGGCCTGCTCACCGAGCCTGCCCGGACCACTTGCCGCGCCCCTAGGGGCCGTACGCCGAGCCCCCCGAGGCTGCTCACCGAGCGTCACCCGGTGACCGCGCTCCGGCGCGCTGTCCCGGTCGATCCTGGGTACGCTTCCGGTATGAGGGAGCATTCCCGGAACCCGCGCGCCGACGAGCAGACGCCCGCCGTCTGGACGGGGCGCGCCACCAACCGGCTTCAGTGGGTGGCCGCCGTCGCCGGTGCCGCCTGCATGGCCCTGGGCATCACCCTCGCCGTCGAATCCCCCTGGACCTCCGGCGTCGCCGCCCTCCTCATGGCGGTGATCGGCTGCGTCGCGGCCGGACTGCTCGTCCTCTTCGGCACCCTCGCCTTCGTCCACGTGGCCGTGAGGGTCGACGACCGCGCCATGGAGGTCCGCTGCGGCCACATCGGCGTGCCGCGCCGCCGCATCCCGCTCACCCAGGTCGTCGGCGCCGACTTCGCGCCCAGCGTCACCCCGCGCCAGTGGGGCGGCTGGGGCTACCGCTGGCGGCCCGAGAAGGGCACGGCCGTGATCGTCCGGCGGGGCGAGGCCCTGGTCCTGCGCCTCGGCGACGGCCGCACCTTCACGGTGACCGTCGACGACGCCCAGTCCGCGGTACGCGTCATCCGCGCCCGCCTCGGCCACCCGGCCCCGCCGGTCCCGCCCGCACCGACCGGCGTGTGACCTCGGCGGAAGGAGGCCGGCGCCGGGCCGCACCGCCCTCCTCGCGCACAGGGACGACACGTAGACTCCGCAAGGTGAGCGCCACCATCACCTCCGTCGACGCGCCCGGTCCCGACACCGCACCCACGCCGGTCTCCCGGCTGCGGCGGTTCCTGCGGCCCGGGACGGCACTGCTGTCCGGGTTCCTGCTCTACCTGAGCTTCCCGCCGCGCCCCCTGTGGTGGCTCGCGCTGCCCGCCTTCGCGCTGCTCGGCTGGACCCTGCGGGGCCGCCGGCTCCGCGCCGGTTTCGGCCTCGGCTACCTCGCCGGACTCGGCTTCCTGCTCCCGCTCCTCGTGTGGACCGGCGAAGAGGTCGGCGCCGGCCCGTGGCTCGCCCTCGCCGCCGTCGAGGCGCTCTTCGTGGCCGCCGCCGGTCTCGGCATCGCGGCCGTCTCCCGGCTCCCGTGGTGGCCGTTCTTCGCCGCCGGGGTGTGGATCCTCGCGGAGGGGGCACGCGCGCGCGTGCCCTTCGGCGGCTTCCCCTGGGGCAAGGTCGCCTTCGGGCAGGCCGACGGCGTCTTCCTGCCGCTCGCCGCCGTCGGCGGCACCCCGGTGCTCGGCTTCGCCGTCGCCCTCTGCGGCTTCGGCCTGTACGAGGCGGTCCGGCAGTTCCGCGCGTACAAGGCCACCGGCGCCGTCCCGCGCGGCCCGCTCGCCGCCGCGGCGCTCTCCGTCCTCGTCCCGGTCACCGGCGCCCTCGCCGCGCTGCCCCTCGTCGACGACTCCGCCGAGGACGGCACCGCCACCGTCGCCGCCGTCCAGGGCAACGTGCCCCGCCTCGGCCTCGACTTCAACGCCCAGCGCCGGGCCGTCCTCGACAACCACGTGGCCCGCACCCGCGAGCTCGCCCGGGCCGTCAAGGAGGGCCGCGAGCCGCAGCCCGACTTCGTGCTGTGGCCGGAGAACTCCTCCGACATCGACCCGTACGCGAACCCCGACGCGGCCGACGTCATCGACGGCGCCGTCAACGCGATCGGCGTGCCCACCGTGATCGGCGCCGTCATCGCCCCCGAGACCGGCAAGCTCCGCAACACCCTCATCGAGTGGGTCCCCGGGCGGGGCCCCGTCGCCACGTACGACAAGCGGCACGTCCAGCCCTTCGGCGAGTACATCCCGATGCGGTCCTTCGTACGGATCTTCAACAGCAACGTCGACCGGGTGGCCCGGGACTTCGGCCCCGGCAAGAAGGTCGGCGTCTTCGACCTCGCCGGCACCAAGGTCGGCCTCGCGACCTGCTACGAGGCGGCCTTCGACTGGGCCGTGCGCGACACCGTCACCCACGGGGCCCAGCTGATCTCCGTCCCCAGCAACAACGCCACCTTCGGCCGCAGCGAGATGACCTACCAGCAGCTCGCGATGAGCAGGGTGCGCGCGGTCGAGCACAGCCGTTCGGTCGTCGTGCCCGTCACCAGCGGGGTCAGCGCGATCATCCGCCCCGACGGCGAGATCGTCGCGCAGACGAAGATGTTCACCCCGGACGTCCTCGTCGAGAAGGTGCCGCTGCGCTCCTCGCAGACCCCCGCGACCCGCCTGGGCACCCTGCCCGAGGCCCTGCTCGCGGTGCTCGCGGCGGCCGGTCTCGGCTGGGCCGCCGCCCGCGCGCTGCGGGCCCGCCGGACCCCGGCCGCCTGACGCGGGACCCGGCCGCCCCGCTCCGCGGATGATCTAGGGTCGGGGCATGGGTACTCCTGACTTCATCCGCGAACTGCGCGAGACGGCCGGCCACCAGCTGCTCTTCCTGCCGGGCGTCAGCGCCGTCGTCTTCGACGACCGGGGCCGGGTCCTGCTCGGCAAGCGGGCCGACAACGGGCTCTGGGCCATCGTCGGCGGCATCGTCGACCCGGGCGAGCAGCCCGCCGACGCCGTGGTCCGCGAGGTGCACGAGGAGACCGCCGTCCGCTGCGTGCCCGAGCGGATCGTGCTCGTGGAGACCCTCCGCAAGCCCGTCGTCTACCCCAACGGCGACATCTGCCAGTACATGGACGTCACGTTCCGCTGCCGGGCGGTCGGCGGCGAGGCACGGGTCAACGACGAGGAGTCGACCGAGGTCGGCTGGTTCGAGGTGGACGGACTGCCCGAGATGAAGCGCTTCTCGTACCTGCGGATCGAGAAGGCGCTCGCCGACGAACCCACATGGTTCCGCACCACACTCACCGACTGAACTATGGGCTTGCCGCACATCGGTGCGGACGGGGCCCGTTCATAGGGTGCGGAACATGAGCGCACCCATCACCGTCCCCGGCACCGAGCCCGGTGCGGACGTCGCCTCGCCCCTGCCCCGCGCCGCGGGCCTCGCCCTCGACCTCACCGGCCGCACCGCGCTCGTCACGGGCGCGGCCGGCGGCATCGGACGCGCCGTCGCGCTGCGGCTCGCCGCCGCCGGGGCCCGGGTCAGAGCCGTCGACCGGGCCGCCGAGGGCCTGGAGACCCTGGCCGAGGAGGCCCGCGCGCTCCCCGGCGGCCTCGAACCCCGGCTCCTCGACCTGACCGACCTGGACGCGGCGGAAGCGGCCGCCGCCGGCACCGACATCCTCGTCAACAACGCCGGGATCCAGCTGGTCCGCCCCATCGAGGAGTTCCCGCCGGACGTCTTCCACACCGTGCTCACCGTGATGCTGGAAGCGCCCTTCCGGCTCGTCCGGGGCGCCCTGCCCCACATGTACGGCCAGGGCTGGGGGCGGATCGTGAACCTCTCCTCCGTCCACGGGCTGCGCGCCTCCGCCTTCAAGTCCGCCTATGTGGCCGCCAAGCACGGCCTGGAGGGCCTCTCCAAGACCGCCGCCCTCGAAGGCGCGCCGCACGGCGTCACCTCCAACTGCGTCAACCCCGGCTACGTCCGCACGGCGCTCGTCGAGAAGCAGATCGCCGACCAGGCCGCCGCCCACGGCATCCCGCCGGAGCGGGTCCTCACCGAGGTCCTCCTCAAGGACTCGGCGCTCAAGCGGCTCATCGAACCGGAGGAGGTCGCCGAGGCCGTCCTCTACCTCTGCACCCCCCAGGCCTCCTTCATCACCGGCACCTCCCTCACCCTCGACGGCGGCTGGACCGCCCACTGAACGAAGCCCCTGTGAAGCTCGTCCACAGGGGTGGTGCGACCACACGTACGGCAGGTATCCCTGTGTCCATGTCCCATGAACACGTCTCCTACCTGGAACTCCTCGCCCGGGGAGCGGCGTCGGAGGCCTACGACCGACCCGTGCTGCTCGCCCGCGCGAGCGGCGCGGGCCCCGAGGCGCTGGCCGGGCTCGAAGAGGCCAAGCAGCTGGCGCTGCGGGTCCGGGCCGAGCTGGAGGGGCGGCGGCGCCGGGAGGCGGAGCTCTCCGCCCTCTTCGCCACCGCCCACGACCTCGCGGGACTCCGCGACCTCGACGCGGTGCTGCGCGCCATCGTCCAGCGCGCCCGCTCGCTCCTGGGCACCGAGGTCGCCTACCTCAGCCTCAACGACCCCGCCGCCGGGGACACGTACATGCGGGTCACGGAGGGCTCGGTCTCCGCGCGGTTCCAGCAGGTCCGCCTCGGCATGGGCGAGGGACTCGGCGGCCTGGTCGCCCAGACCGCCCGCCCGTACGTCACCGAGGACTACTTCGAGGACCCGCGCTTCCAGCACACGCACACCATCGACGCGGCCGTACGGGACGAGGGCCTCGTCGCCATCCTCGGCGTACCGCTCAGCCTCGGCAGCCAGGTCATCGGCGTGCTCTTCGCCGCCGACCGCCGGGCCAGGGTCTTCGAGCGCGAACAGGTCGCGCTGCTCGGCTCCTTCGCCGCGCACGCCGCCGTCGCCATCGACACCGCCCACCTGCTCGCCGAGACCCGCTCGGCCCTCGCCGAACTGGAGCGGGCCAACGACATCATCCGCGAGCACAGCGCCGTCATCGAGCGGGCCTCCGAGGTCCACGACCGGCTCTCCGAACTGGTCCTGCGCGGCGGCGGCGTCCACGACGTGGCCCACGCCGTCTCCGAGGTCCTCGGCGGCACCGTCGAGTTCACCGAGGCGGGCGCCGGTGCCGCCCGGCGCACCGGCGGCCACGCCGTCCGCGAGGGCGACGACTGGGTGGCCGCCGTCTCCGCCGGCGGCGAGACCCTGGGCGCGCTCGTGCTCCACGGGCAGCCCGAGCTCGACCCCGTCGACCAGCGGACCCTGGAGCGGGCCGCCCTGGTGACCTCCCTGCTGCTGCTCGCCCGCCGCTCGGCGGGCGAGGCCGAGCAGCGGGTGCGCGGGGAGCTCCTCGACGACCTCCTCGACGCCCCCGACCGGGACCGCCTGCTGCTGCGCGAGCGCGCCGCCCGCCTCCGTACCGACAGCGAGGCCCCGCACGTCGTGCTCGCCGCCCGCATCGACCGGTCCGCCGCCGGCGCCGCCGACTCCGACGCCGGCCGCCGGGAGAGCGCCGACCGCCAGCGCCTGTGGTCGGCCGCCACGCACCTGGCCGCCACCCGGCACGGCCTCGCCTCGGCACGCGACGGCGGTACGGTCCTGCTGCTGCCGCTCGGCCCGGGGGAGAGCGCCGCCGACCTCGCCCGCCAGACCGCGCGGAGCCTCGGCGGCGCCCTGAGCGAGCCGGTCACCGTCGGCGCCTCCGCGCCCGTACGGGCGCTCCTCGACCGCCCGGACCAGGTGGCCGTCGCGTACGAGGAGGCCCGCCGCTGCCTGGACGCGCTCGTCCTGCTGCACCGCTCGGGCCAGGGCGCGGCCGCCGAGGACCTCGGCTTCCTCGGCCTCCTGCTCGCCGACGGCCGGGACATCCAGGGCTTCGTGGGCCGGACGATCGGTCAGGTCGTCGACTACGACCGGCGGCGCGGCACCGACCTGGTCCGCACCCTGGACGCCTACTTCGGCAGCGGCATGAGTCCGGCCCGTACCAAGGACGAACTCCACGTCCACGTCAACACGGTGGCCCAGCGCCTGGAGCGCGTCGGCCGGCTCCTCGGCCCCGACTGGCAGTCCCCGGCCCGCGCCCTGGAGATCCAGCTCGCGCTGAGACTGCACGCCCTCTCGGACGCGGTCACCGGGAGATGACGAAGGGGCCCCGCGTCGGCGGGGCCCCGTACGTCCTTCCCGGATCAGGCGTCGGCGCGGACGCGGGAGCCCCCGGGGCTCCGCTCCTCGATCCCGCCGAGGTCGCGGTCGCGGGTCTCGCGGGCGCAGGCGATCGCGACGACGGTGAGCAGCGCGGCGGCGATCACGTACAGGGCGATCGGCGTCGAGCTGTCGTAGTCGTCGAGGAGCGCGACCGCGATGAGCGGCGCGGGGGCCCCGGCGGCGACGGAGGAGAACTGGGCGCCGATGGAGGCTCCCGAGTAGCGCATCCGGGTCGCGAACATCTCGGAGAAGAAGGCCGCCTGCGGCGCGTACATCGCCCCGTGCAGGACCAGACCGACCGTCACGGCGAGCAGCAGCGAGCCGAAGCTGCCGTGGTCGATGAGCAGGAAGAACGGGAACATCCAGGCGCCGACGCCGACCGCGCCGATCAGGTAGACCGGGCGGCGGCCGATCCGGTCGGAGAGCGCGCCCCAGGCGGGGATGACGGCGAAGTGGACGGCGGAGGCGATGAGGACGGCGTTCAGGGCGGTCTGCTTGCTCAGGCCGACCTGGGTGGTGGCGTACACGAGGATGAACGCGGTGATCACGTAGTACGAGATGTTCTCCGCCATGCGGGCGCCCATCGCGATCAGCACGTCCCGCCAGTGGTGCTTCAGCACCGCGACCAGCGGCATCTTCTCGACCTGCCCGGCGAGGGCCTTGCGCTCCTCGGCCGCGGCGAGCGCCGCCTTGAAGACGGGCGACTCGTCGACGGAGAGCCGGATCCACAGGCCGACGACCACCAGGACGCCGGAGAGCAGGAAGGGCACGCGCCAGCCCCAGGAGGCGAAGGCGGCGTCCGAGAGCAGCGCGGTCAGCGCGGACAGCACACCGGTCGCGAGCAACTGCCCGGCCGGCGCGCCGGTCTGCGGCCAGGAGGCCCAGAAACCACGCCGCTTGGCGTCCCCGTGCTCCGACACGAGCAGGACGGCGCCGCCCCACTCGCCACCGAGCGCGAAGCCCTGCACCAGACGGAGCACGGTGAGCAGCACCGGAGCGGCGGACCCGACGGTCGCGTGCGTCGGCAGCAGTCCGATCGCGAACGTCGCCCCGCCCATCATGAGCAGGCTCAGAACCAGCAGCTTCTTCCGCCCGAGCCGATCCCCGAAGTGCCCGAAGACCAGCGCGCCGAGCGGCCGCGCGGCGAACCCGACCGCATAGGTCAGGAACGACAGCAGCGTCCCGACCAGCGGATCGGACTCGGGGAAGAACAGCTTGTTGAACACCAGCGCGGCGGCCGACCCGTAGAGGAAGAAGTCGTACCACTCGATCGTCGTGCCGATGAGACTCGCGGCGACGATGCGCTTGAGGGAACCGGGGGGTGTGGGAGCGGTTGTTGCGGCGGCCATGTGCACCACTTCCGAGCGGGTGACGGGGAGGTTTTCGTGTCGCCACACCGTAGGAAGACGCAGGTCAGCCGCGTATGTGGTGGGACACCATAGTTCGGGTGGGTCGTGTGCGCCCTGCCTCCATGGCCTGCTGCGGTGCCCCTGTCGAAGGCGTTGGGGAGGCCTGGTGAGGGGCTGTCCCGGTTGCACTGATCGGGCACGTTTTGGTGGCGCGGTGCTGATTCCCGTGCTGGTTTCGTGCTGACTGAAACCCCATGTCAGCACCCGTGTTCATCTCTCCCGTGCTGGCTTGGTGCTGACTACGGAGAGTGGAACCTGCGCAGATGGGGCGGACCGCGCACAGGCGTCACAGCAGCAGCGGCACCATTCCGCTTCGGACCGGGACGGACTTTTTGCATGCCTCGGGCGGTAAAAAAAGGGGGGCAGGTTTATGCGGGCGCCGTCTGAGGGGCGTGTGGTCCACGGCCTGTGTGAGGAGTCGAGGAGTCAGTGACGGCCTGCTCGGAACATTGCGATCCCTAAGAGCTCGTAACGCGATCATGATCGGTGTTTGTCGAGGCGTCGCCGGCAGACGAGGCTGCAGGCCAGGGAGACGAAGGCGTCGTGGAGTTCGGTTCGGCGTTCCCACCGGACGGCGAGTCGCTTGAACTGGCGGAGGAGAGCGAAGGTCTGCTCGACGACGTAGCGGAGCTTGCCCAGGCCCTGGATGTCGGGGCGCCCTTGCGGGAGATGACGGGCAGGATCCGCGAACACCTCACCCCGGGCGACGAGGTCGCCGTGACCATGGGGCGCGACTACGCCGTCTCCGTGGCCAGGAAGGGAACCGTCCAGAACACGGCGGACACGCCCGAAGGGGAAGCGCTGTTCGTCGTCGTCCTCGCCGTGATCTCGGCCGGGGCCTTCCTCCTCCACACCGGGGGCTCCGCGCTAGCCCGCGCCCGCACCTGGGCGAAGGACGGCGTTCCCCTCGTGCTCGTGGTCCAGGCGAAGTGGGTTCTCGGCTCAGCCCTCTGCGCGCTGTCGGCCCTCGTCATCGGCGACCTGTCGGGACTCGGGCCGGTCGCCGAGGTGGTGGCCCGGTGCGCCATGGTCCGGCTCGTCCGCCTTTACCTGCAGAGGAAGTTCAGCCGCGTGCACGGCGGGCACGCCCGCCCCCTCACGACAAGGAGCCCGATCCGAGCAACCACGACGAGCCCGTCTTCAAGAAGAGCAGATGGGGCACCGACCGCTACGTCTGCAACCCCGACAACCCGATCGGCCTCGCCTTGATCATCGCCGGCAGCGTCTTCGCCATCGTCATGATCCTCCTCATGGAGAACCACGCGGGCCCCTTCGCGCCGCTGCCCTCGCCGAGTGGGAGTCCGCCGGCTTCGCAGGAACCTTGGCCGTCTCCTTCGAGTACGCCGTGGGCAGAGCCGCCGAAGCCGGGCAGCGGTCACGTGGCGGTGCTCAAGAGGAGACGGTCGTCAGCGTCTTTCCCGCCGGCGCCCGCCCCTGACCACAACCGGAGAGCCATGCGAAGACACAGCAGGCCCGGTCGGAATTCAGACGGTGGATCCAGGCTCAGAAGTCTCGCGACGCTGCTTGGCGGCACGTATCTCCGCCAGTGCCACGACGACGAGCAGGGCGTTCAGAGGGAAGGCCACAGCGTTGGCCACTTCAGGTATGTCGAAAGCGCGAAGCGCGCTGGCGATGTTGGAGGCAAGGCTGAAACCACCGACCCGGGTCCACTTGTAGTTCGTGAACTGCACCCGGTAGGTGACCGCGTCCCGGTAGGAGTACTGCCAGCGGGTCTCGTACGTAGCCAGGATCTTCTGCCGGCCCCAGCCGTACCAGGCCACCACGCGGCACTTGAGGACGTACTGCCGTCGGTAGGCGTACTGGCGCTTCCACGCGGTGATCGGCACGGGGCCCTTGTCGCCGCTGAGGACGTCGAAGGACCAGTGGTAGTTGTAGTCGTGCCAGCCGGTGAAAACCCATGCAGTGGTGCGCAGGTACGTGGTGAAGGTGCGGCCGGTCCAGGCGTGCTTGGGCACCCGGCAGGTGGCGCACCCGGTCACGTCATCGCTGTTGACGGGGGCGGCGCAGGCGTACCGCTGCGATCGCCGCCGCGCCTGTGGACGGCCTGCGCAACCGCCGTGCCGTCGTGATCCCCCCGACGGCCGTATGGTCACACCTCCAGTGAAGTCCAGGGGGCGATCCAGCCTCGGCTCGACCGGGGCCCGGGCGTGGTGATGGCCAGGCGGTTGTCGTCCACGGCGGAGAGTGTGCGGCGCGCGTGGAGTACGCGCTCACGATCAGTTGCAGCGGCGTACTCGAACAGGCGGTGGGCGGCAGGCCACCTCCGTCCACGCCTCTCGCATCTGTGCGGATTCTTTGTCGAACGAGCTGGGTGTGGCCTGCTTGGAGCGGCTGGGGCAGGGCAGGCGCTCGGATACCAGGCCGGGCCCGATCGCGCGGCCGATCGAATCTCGGGAGGCACCGTGACCAGCGCACGCGAGATCATGACACCGGATGCCACCTGCATCGGGGCAGACGACAGCGTCCTGGACGCGGCGAAGAAGATGACCGACCTCGGGGTGGGCGCGCTGCCGATCTGCGGTAGCGATCAGCTGCTGAAGGGGATGCTCACCGATCGCGACATCGTCGTGAAGGTGCTCGGGGCCGGTAAGGACCCCGCCACCTGCATGGCCGGCGAGCTCGCTCAGGGCGAGGCCGTCACCATCGGTGCTGATGACGATGCCTCGGAGATCCTGCGGACCATGGCCGAGCACAAGGTCCGCCGCCTTCCGGTGATCGACGGCCACACCCTCGTCGGCGTCGTCGCCCAGGCCGACGTCGCTCGTGCCCTGCCCGACCCGCAGGTCGGCGAACTCCTCGAAGCCCTTTCCAGCTGACATCCACCTGCGGCATCGCGTCGCGAGGCCGCGTGACAGGAGGAGGCGCGATGAAAGCCGTGACCTGGCAGGGCCGCCGCAAGATCGAGGTCGCAACCGTTCCGGATCCGCGGCTCGTCGATCCCACAGATGCCGTGATCGAGGTGACGACGACCGGGCTGTGCGGGTCCGATCTGCATCTGTACGAGGTGCTGGGGCCGTTCCTCGATGCGGGGGACGTCCTGGGGCACGAGCCGATGGGGGTGGTGGCCGAGGTGGGGCCGGAGGTCCGGGAACTGAAGGTCGGGGACCGGGTCGTCGTGCCGTTCAACGTGTCCTGCGGGACGTGTTTCATGTGTGAGCGGGGTCTGCACTCGCAGTGCGAGACGACCCAGGTCCACGAGCACGGCAGCGGAGCGAGTCTCTTCGGATACACCAAGCTCTACGGGCAGGTGCCCGGCGGACAGGCCGAGTACCTGCGGGTCCCCTTCGCCGACACCCTGCCGATCCGTGTCCCCGAGGGGCCGCCGGACGAACGCTTCGTGTACTTGTCGGACGTGCTGCCGACGGCTTGGCAGGCTGTCGTCTACGCCGACGTCCCGCCCGGTGGCAGCGTCGCCGTCCTGGGGCTGGGGCCCATCGGCGACATGTGCACCCGTATCGCCGCCCATCAGGGGGCGGGCCGGGTGATCGGCGTCGACCTGGTGCCTGGGCGTCTCGCCCGTGCCGCCGGACACGGCGTACAGGTCTTCGATCTGTCCGAGTACGGGAATCGGCTCGTCGACGCCGTCCGTGGCGCGACCGGCGGCCGCGGCCCTGACGCCGTGATCGACGCCGTCGGCATGGAGGCGCACGGCAGTGCCGGCGCCCGAGCCGCGCAGACCGCGACCGGCCTGCTCCCGGACGCCCTGGCTGCCGCACTGATGAAGAAGGCCGGCGTGGACAGCCTCGGCGCCCTCAAGCTGGCCATCGAACTCGTACGCCGCGGCGGCACCATATCCCTGTCCGGCGTCTACGGCGGTGCCGCTGATCCGCTGCCGCTGCTGACGATGTTCGACAAGCAGATCCAGCTGCGCATGGGACAGGCCAACGTCCGCCGGTGGGTCGACGACCTGCTGCCCCTGGTGGCAGACGGCGACCCTCTCGGGGTCGAGGGCTTCGCCACCCACCACCTGCCCCTGGACGACGCCCCGCGGGCGTACGAAGACTTCCAGAAGAAGCGGGACAACATGGTGAAGGTCCTTTTCCACCCCGGCGACCGGCCCGCGGCGGCCTGAGCACCCACCCGGCATCCCGGTCGCCGTGCGTCCCGCGGGAGAAGGCCTGAACGTGAGGAGACAACGATGGTCCCGGTTCCGGAGAGGGCGGGCGAGCGCCGGCTTGTGCTGGTGCGGCACGCGAAGGCCGTGTCGAAGGACCGACCGGTCGACGACTTCGACCGTCCTCTGAGCAAGCGCGGACGGGCCGACGCGCCGCACACGGGCCGCTGGCTCGCGGACGCCGGCGTCACATGCGACCTCGTGCTGTGCTCCCCGGCCTCCAGGACGCGGCAGACCTGGCAGCTCGCGGTGCCCGCACTGACGGAGCCCCCGCCGGTCGTGTATGACGAGCGGATCTACGACGCGGCCCCGAGCGTGCTGGTCGCCGTACTGGCGGAGCGAGGGCATCGACTCGGCTGCCTGATGCTGGTCGGCCACAACCCGGGCATCCACGAGCTGGCCGCCGGCCTGTGCGGCAGCGGCCCCCCAGACCTGCTGGCGCGGCTGAAAGCGAGGTTCGCGACCTCGGGGGTGGCGGTGATCGATCTGCCCGGTGACTGGGCGCGGTCGGCCCCGGGCAGCGGGGCCCTGGCGGCCCTCTGGTCACCGGGCGACTGACCCCCGGACCGGTTCGTCCGACCCGACGGGTTTCGTCCGACCCGACGGATGAGGGTTCACGCCCCGCCGCTCTTGTCCGTCAGCAGCCGCTTGAGCGGCCAGGCCGTGATCGGCCGGTCCGCTCACAGGCCGATCCGCGCCGTGCGGCGCGCCACCTCGCTGTCCGGGACCGAGGGCTTAGGCGCTCGCCGGGCGTTCAGCGGCCCAAGGCTCGCTTGAGTTCGGCCTTGTCCATGTCGGAGCGGCCCTTGATGTTCCGCTTCTTCGCCTCGTTGTACAGCTGCTCCTTCGTCGGCCCCTGGGAGCCGCTGTGCGAGCGCTGTCCGCCGCGCTTCGAGGAGGAGGTGTCCTGGAGGGAGGACCGGCTCGCGGTCTTCGACTCGCCGGAGCGGGCGCGTTCCTTGTTCACGGTGCGGGCGGCGATCTCCTTGGCCCGCTTCTCCGATTCACCCCGGTCTTTCGCGGACTCCTTGATGTGTTCGTACTGCCGTTCCCGCTTGGGGGAGGATCCACGGGGCATGTCTTTCTCCTTCCGCTCCGTGCTGCCGCCTGCCTCTGGTGCCGGGCTGGGTTCTGCCTCTGCCGAAGGAGGAGGCCGTGCGCCTGCGGATCAGCCCGTCACCGTCGGGCAGAGAGTGAACAGTTCCAACGATCCGGTGAGCTCCAACACCCTGATCATCTGGTGACTGGGTGCAGCGAGCACGAGGCGGGTTCCCTGTTCCCGGGCTTGCTGCCGCGCGGCCAGCAAAGCGCTGAGCCCGGCGGAGTCACAGAAGGAGGAGTTCCGCAGGTCCACCACCACGTCGCAGTGGGCCGGAGCCCGAGTGACGGCGGCCATGAGCATGGCGTGGAGCTGCTGGGCGTGTTTGTAGTCCATGTCGCCGCTCACACGGACCGTATGGTGGCCGGCGTTCGAGAGGGCGGCCGGAGGAACTGTGTGCTCTTTACTGGTCATCACGGCACACCTCCTGCCTACCGGGCTCCTGCCCCACGCAGAGGGGCCCATGCTCAGAGGTCGTTGTCCTGTCGAAGCTGATCGCTGCGTCTCCCCTGTTCAGGAATGAGATCGGCCGTCTGGCGGCAGAGGTGCGGCCTCGTGTCGTCTCTTTGGTGGGGGTGCCGGATGCCGTCGGTGACGGGACTGCTGGAGAAGCGGGAGCGTGCCGCCCGACAGCGGGTGGAGGTCTCGCAGGCTGAACTGCGGGGGCGCGAACTGCCTGGGAACGGTTCGTGATCGCCCGTGCAACGGTCGGGCAGGTTCTGGCGGAGCCACACGACCGCGAACGGACGCCGGTCGCTCAGTCCGACAGGCGGCCCGCGCCAGGTGGGGTGGCAGTGCCGGGCTCGATGGTGCCGGTCTGGCCGGAAGGGCTCAATGCCGGCATGCCGGCGCGGGACTACCAGCGGATCATGGACGTTCTCGCGGGGCAGGGCGAGGCGATGGACCGAGCCTTTTCCCACCTCACGCCGGCGCGTGGTGAAGGACGAGGACGGCCTGGACGACCGCCGTGATGCGATTGGTGCTGCAGCGACGTTTCCGCTGGAGGCGCCGGCCCGGCACTCGGGGCCGGCCTCGGCGAGTGCGTCGACGATGCCGTGGGTTCGGGGCGGCGGTGAGGTCGTGGGTGGAGCCGGGCGGCGCGGGTGGGGCCCACGGCAGCCCCGCCCGAACGGGGCGGTCAGTACCTGGGCGTTCATGCCGTGGCGTTTGTGTTTCCCGGAGCGGTACGGGGTGTCTGCGGCGATGCGGCGATGCGGCGATGCGGCGATGCGGCGATGCGGCGATGCGGCGATGCGGCGATGCGGCGATGCGGTCGATCGGTAGGAGTGTGCCGTCGGGGATCACGCAGGCCGGGCGGCTCGTGGCCCGGACCGGCTCGTTCGGGCTGGGAGTGGTTGCGGCCAGGGTCTGTATCGCTTCGCGGAGGTAGCGGTAGACCGTCGCGATACCGACGCCGAACCCGGCGGAGAGTGGGGCGTAGGCGTCACCGCGGCGCAGGTGGGCCAGGGCCGGCGGAGCCTGGCGGCCCGGCGTGATGCGGTGCCACCGGGTGCGGATCTCACGGTGGTGGGTGGCCAGGCGCTGGGCGAGGTGACGCAGGTGTGCGCTGGACAGATCGATCGAATGGGGTCTTCCCTGTTCGAGCGAAGCCGAGAGTTCGGGGAAGGGCGGACGAGCACGTGAAGCTCCTGGCGAGCGGTGGCCCCCGGCCCGGACCTCCAGGTGAGTGACGATCCCGCTGCCGACGGCGCGTGCGGGGCCGGGGCGGGCAGCACCGTGCGAGGGTGCGTGGACCGTCGTCGCCCCCGCTCGTCAGGAGTCGTCCCGTGCTCGAACGTAAAAAGCTCAAGGGCCGTACGCAGGTCACTTTCGTTCTTCCCGCCGACAGCCCGGACGGTCCGGTCAGTGTCGTGGGGGACTTCAACCATTGGAACCCCGCCGCGCACCCGCTGCAGGTCCGCAGCGATGGCATGCGTGCGGCCACGGTCGCCCTCCCCGCTCACAGCGGCCATTCCTTCCGCTATCTGGCGTCCGGAGGCCACTGGTTCGACGACGACCAGGCTGACGGACATGACGGCACCAACAGCCGTGTCCACACCTGACGAGGGGTGGCCGCATGGATGCGATCGTGTTGCTGCGCGAGGACCACAAGACGGTCGAGAAGCTGTTCAAGAGGTTCGAGAAGACCTCCGACGGCGACGTGGCCGAACGTCGGCGGATCGCCGATGAGGTGATCGAGGAGCTCACCGTCCACGCCTGGATCGAGGAGGAGTTCTTCTATCCGGCCGCCCGCGAGGCCGCACCGGACACGACGGACCACATCCTGGAGAGCGTCGAGGAGCACCACGCGGTGGTGTGGATGCTGTCGGAGATCAAGGGCATGGATCCGGGCGACGAGCGCTTCAAGGCGAAGATGAGCGTGCTGATGGAACAGGTCCGCCACCACGTCGAGGAGGAGGAGCAGGACTGGTTTCCGGAGGTCCGCAAAGCGATGGGCCGCAACAGGCTCACGGAACTGGGCGGTGAGATGGAGGCCGGGAAGAAGCAGGCACCGCGTGATCCGCTGGCCGTTCCCAGCGCCGATTCGAAGTGACCCGATCACGGCACCGAAGATCCGTACGCTCCTGACGCGGGCTGCTCCTGGCGACCGCGGGGGTGCTCGGAGTGACCGGGTACGGTGCCGGAGCGGCCGGGTACGGAGCGTCGGCGGCCCGGCAGGACGCCGCGGCTGCGAGGGAGCGGCCTCCGAAACCGCCGCCGCGGCCGCGATCACGTCCGCGATCACGTCCGCGCCCGCGCCGCTGGTCCCCGAACCCGGGAGTAACCGGTATCGATTGCCGTCCCCGACCGGCCCGGGGCCACGTTCTCGCCTCCGCCCCCCCCCGTAACTCCCACTCGGCGTCTTCCCGTACGCACCGTTCGGAACCGGTCCGGCCCCGGTCGTGCGGCGATCCCCTGGGCCGGGCGTGGACGGGGCGGTCGAAGGACCGGAGGCGTACGAGGGGAAAGCGGTCGGTACAGCGGCTTCCGCTCCCTGTGGCCCTCGGGGCCTGGGACGAGGTACTCGATCTCGGGCGCCGGCCCGTTGGACTCCGCGCCATGAGTCGATGGCACTCCTCCGGCACCGTCTCCTCCAGGAGGAGAGGAGCGTCAGAACGGCGAGGGGGACCGGCGTCCTCCCTTCCGCCCCGCCTGCGGGAGAGGGTGGGACACCGCGCGGGCAGGGATCCGTCTCCCTCACGGGAGGGCGCGGTGCCAGAGGCCCATTTCGCGCGTGGCGTGGCATGCTCAGACGTATGGAGGACGAAGGCATGACCTCCGGTGCGAGCGAGGCGGCCCCCGGGGTGCTGGCGCTGTCCAAGGTGGTGGCCAGGCTACGGGCGGAGGTCATGGACCTGGAGGACGGGGCCTCGGTGGCGGCCGTCCTCGAACGGGCCAAGGGCGTGGTCATGGCCCGGGCGGGCGTGTCCGCCGAGGCCGCTTACCAGCTGCTGTTCGAGCGGGCCGAACAGCACCGCAGGAGCCTTCTTGAGGAATGCTGGATCACCCTGGGGCGGCTGGGAGCGGGGCGGGGAGCGGCGGCCGGGGAGTCCGGGGCGTCCGAGACCGTGCCGGCGAGGGAGGCGGTCCGGTCGGCCTTCAGCACCCGCCGGTACGTCATCGGTGACGACTGGCAGGCCGCGCAACGGGGCCTTCTGGTTCGGCTGGCCCGGGAACTGGTGGGGGCCCGCACCGCGGACGACGTCGCGGAACTGCTCAGGTCGGCGTTGATCGACGCCGAAGGCGTGGACGCGGTGATGATCTACGCCGTGGCGGCGGCCGGAAGTCTGGAGCTCATCGGCAGCGCCGGTGTCGACAGCGAGCTGGCCGCGCAGTGGAGACACGTTCCTCCCGTGAGCGGCATTGCCGCGCATGAGGTCGTCGGCACCCAGGAGCCGGTCTGGCTCGAAGACCTGGAAGGAGACACGGCTCGGTACCAGCTGATCGGGGGCTCACCCGACCGGTGGCCCTCGCGTGCCTGGCTCCCCGTGCCCGCCACCCCGCCGATGACGACGGTCATCGGGTTCTTCCGCGGTGTGGCAGGGCCGTTCGACGCGCGGACCCGGACCCTCTTGCGACGAGCTGTCCGGCTGTGCGGCGGCCCCCTCGTAGGAGATGACGGGACGCACGGAGCCCGGGCGCTCGACGCGGACGTCACCCTCGTCCAGACGGTCTTCGACGCCTTGTCCGGGCCGGCGATCCTGCTCACGCCGCTGCGGTCGGACAGCGGCGAGGTGGAGGACTACCGGATCGACGCGGCTTCGCCGGAGGCGGTCGACGTGGCCGGGCGCCGCGGCAAGGAACTCGTGGGCCGGCGGATCCTGGAGACCTACCCCACCGTGGCCGGAACCGCCTTGTGGGACGGATACCAGAACACCCTGGTCACGGGGACGGTCTACGTGAGCGAGCCCTTCACCTACGAAGAGGTGACCGCCGGTGTCCTCAGGCAGTCCGTGTACTCGGTCCGCTCCTCACGCCACGGCGGACGGCTCGTGGTGTCCTGGATCCGTCACGACACCAGCGAGCGCGAAGCCCGCAGACTTGCCGAGGTGCAGCGCCTGGGCAACCTCGGCTGGGCGAGCTGGAACCTGATCACCGACATCATCACGTGGTCCGACCAGGTCTACGTCATCTTCGACCGCGACCCCACCCGTGGCCCCATGCGTCTGGAAGAACTGCCCGAGCACCTGGTGGCCGAGGACCTTCCGCGGCTCGGCGCGGCCGTCGAGCGGCTCCTCGGTGACGGCGTGCCCATCGACCAGAACTTCCGCATCACCACCGCGCACGGTGTCCGGCACCTGCGGATCGTCGCCGAGGCCGAGCTCGACGCGGACGGCGTCCCCATCGAGGTGCACGGCTTCTTCCAGGACCTCAGCGCACAGAAGGACGCCGAACTCGCCCTCCGCGAGAGCGAACGCCACAACCTCGTCCAGCGCGGCATGCTCAAGGCCGAACGAGCTCTCGGCGCCCGCCTCCAGGACACGTTGCTCCCCATCCCCGAGCAGTCGCTGGACCTCGCCGGCCTGCGCGTCGATGTCGCCTACATCCCGGCCGACCGCGGTCTCAACGTCGGCGGCGACTGGTACTCCGCGATCGAACTTCCCGACAAGAGCGCGCTGTTCGTCGTCGGAGACGTCGCCGGCCACGGCTTGGCCGCCGTCGGCACCATGGCCCAGCTCCGGTTCACGGCCAAGGGCATGACCGTCACCGGATCCGCCCTCCCCGACGTCCTCGGCCGACTCAACACCCTGCTTCTCCACCCGGCCTCGAACCAGTACGGCGCCACCGCCACGATGATCATGGCGCGCTACCAGCCCTGGGACCACTGTCTGGCCTGGGCCCGGGCCGGGCATCTGCCGCCCCTGCTGATCCGCGACGGCAGGGCGAGCTTCCTGGAGCAGCCCGAGGGCCTTCTCCTCGGTGCCATGCCCGACGCACGGTACGGCCAGTCCACGGTCACCCTGCAGCGCGGAGACCACCTGCTGCTGTACACGGACGGCCTCGTGGAGAAGCCCGCCGAAGACATCCGGATCGGGCTCGACCGCCTCGCCGCCCAGGCGACCCGGCTGGTGGAGGGCGGCCGACACCACCTGTTCGCCCGCACGCTCGCCGCACTGGGACCGGGCATGCGGGACGACATCTGCGTCCTCGACATCCACCTGCCCGACGACCCGGGCGGGCAACCGCTCCAGGAGCCGTGAGCCTGTGGCGGCCGGAAGGGGACCGTCAGGAATACAGCCCCGGCCCCGGGGGAGGTGTTCAAGGACGGCTGCCGGCGTACTCCTCGACGTGCTCAGGCACGCACGGATGAACGGACTCTGCCGCTGATCTTGTGAGGGGGCAGTGGTCGGGTTCTGAACGGGATCCGGGTTCGGCGGAGGCCGATTTCGGCCCGGCCGCATCCCGCTCGCTCGATCGGCCCGACTCGGGCGACCTGGCCTTCGACTCACCCTGAGCTCCAGGTCGACGAGAGGTCGGCGACGACGGCGTCCCGGTCATGGAGCAGTCCGCGGGTGAACTGCCGCAGCGCCGGCAGGCCGCCGCCGCGGACCTGTCCGATCCCGTCGAAGGCCTCCTGGCCGCGTCGCGTGGTCGTGCCCCTTGAACAGGGCAAGGCCCGCACCTTGGGGGAGATCGAGACGCGGGACGGCGAGAACGAGGAGCCGAGGACCGTAGTCCAGAGAGCCGCCACCAAGGGGCGGGGACGTGCCCACTGCGTCCGCCGTCCCAAGTGGCGCGGTCTTGATGAGGGCAGAGCGATACCCGTGCCTCCCGCCATCTCGGCGAAGGTGGAGGAGCACGTGCGGCTTCACGGCACTTTCCGTGTGGAGAGGGGCTCAACCGGCTGGAGGGGGTTGCCCCTTCTCCAACATCGGGGCACCGACATCCTCATGTACTCCCTTGCCGACCGGCTCCGGTGCAACGCCAGGAAGGCGGCGGGCATCACGCGTTCCGTTCGGCTGCCCGGCATGCGCGGTGGCGCCGTGGCGTCGGGGGAGGGCCGTGCGGGCGTGCGCACCTCCGCCGGAGTCGGCAGCGGGGGTGTCGCCCTGGCGTCCGGGGCCCCGGCACCATGTGTGCGGCTGCCTTTGTGTGGCTCGACCCTATGCCCCGGGTGGGAACGGCCGCCTACCGTGTGCGGATCCGGTGCCGGGACGGGCATCGGGCGGACGCGCCGGAGGCGCACGAGTGGGGGAGGCCGGACGTGGCCGAGAGACGGAGTCCGGGGCGGCGGTGGCGGCTGCGCGCTGCCCGGGTCATGGCGGTGGTGGGGGTCGTCGCGGCGGCTGTGGTGGTGTCGCCGGTCGCCGCGAGCGGGACGACGACGGCGGCTCCGTCGTACCTCACCCTGGAGGCGAGTTACGGAGCGGGGACCGTCACCAACGGGTGGGAGCGCGTCGAGCGCTATCTCGACACGACCACCGGATTCCGCACCGAGGGCTATCCGGCGGACGGCCGCGGCGACCAGGACGGCAAGCGCGTCACGTACTTCGGCGGTGTCTCCCGGCCCTCCTCGGGCCGGTTCCTGCTCTACTCGGCCCCCGGTTGGAACACCGGCAGCCGCACCACGCCCGTCCTCCTGGTGCACGGCGCGAACGACACCGCCGACCGCGCCTGGGCCAACCCCGGCGAATCGGGTGGCTACGGCTGCGGCGCGGCCTCCTGCCCGTCCACCGGGCTCATGCAGTACCTCTCCGCACGCGGCCACCGCGTCTTCGCCGTCGGCTTCGCGCACAAGCAGGGCGACAACCTGATGCAGGCGCAGGTCGTCGGCGACGCGATCGCCCTCGTCAAGGCGAAGCTGGGCGTCGACAAGGTCGATCTGGTCGGCTGGAGCAAGGGCGAGATGTCGACCCGCGCGTACGTGTCGTCCCTGAAGCCGAGCTGGGGACGGGCGTACGGCGGAGACGTACGGAAGCTCATCACCCTCGGCGGTCCGAACGGCGGATACGACTACCCGTACGCCCACGGCTGGGCCCACGACTTCTCCATCTGGCCGGAGTGCGGCGGCAAGGTCAACGCGCCCTCCCCGCACTCCCACATGACCTGCTACGGCCTCTACACCGCCCACCCCGAGTTCTCCATGACCCCCTCCGGCGGCCAGGACAACTACCCCGGCCAGCGTCAGATGCTGGCCCGCTGGGACGGGGTGTACGGAGTCGACGGCGCCGCCCAGGACTGGTACACGACCTACTACGGCGGCCAGGGCTTCTACACCGCCGGCAGCGGCATCCAGGCCGCCATCGACGCCGGATCGCTCATCGCCCCGCTGCACAGCGCCGGAGTGCCCGCCTCCGTCACCACCTACCTCCTCGCCGGCGGATCCGCCGACATCGTCGGCATCTTCAACGAGAACCGCGGCCCCAGCGACGGCGTCGTCTTCATCTCCAGCGCGCTCGACACCACCGGCATCCCCACCGTCGGCGGCAAGGCCACCATCGCGACCGCCAACCACCTCGAACTGGGCTGGGACAGCTCCGCCGCCGCCCAGATCGCCACCTGGCTCTCCTGAAGGACCGGAAAGAACATGACCACGCTTCACACCCGCCGCGTCACCACCGGCCGACTGACCCAGCAGATCACCGAGGCCAGGGCCGAGGGCGAGCCCGTCGTCTTCGTCCACGGCAACGTCTCCTCCTCCGCCTTCTGGCACTCCACCCTCACCACGCTGCCGGAGCACTACCGTCCCCTCGCCGTCGACCTGCGCGGCTTCGGCGGCACCGACCCGCTGCCCGTCGACGCCACGCGCGGCCTGCGCGACTACGCCGACGACCTCGCCGAGCTGCTCACGGCCCTCGGCATCGACCGGGCCCACCTGGTCGGCTGGTCCATGGGCGGCGGCGTGATCCTGCAGTACCTGCGCGACCACCCGGCCGCCGTGCGCTCCCTGACGCTGGTCAACCCGGTCTCCCCGTACGGCTTCGGCGGCACGCACGGAGCGGACGGCGTCCTCAACGCGGAGGACGGGGCCGGATCGGGCGGCGGCACCGCCAACCCCGAGTTCATCCGGCTGCTCGCCGAGGGCGACCGGAGCGGGGACTCCCCGACCTCGCCGCGCACCGTCCTGACGACCTGCTACGTCAAGCCGCCGTTCCGCACCGAGCACGAGGACGCGTACGTCGAGTCCATGCTCGCCACGCGCCTCGGCGACGACCACTACCCGGGCGACAGCACGACGTCCGCCGCCTGGCCCGGCATCGCGCCCGGCACGCGCGGGGTGCTCAACTGCATGGCCCCGACCCACTTCCGCGTCGACGACCTGCACCTGATCGACCCCAAGCCGCCCGTGCTGTGGATCCGGGGCGAGGACGACGTCATCGTCTCGGACACCTCGATGTTCGACCTGGCGCACCTCGGCGCGATCGGCGCGGTGCCCGGCTGGGACGGCACCCCGGCGCAGCCGATGCTGGCGCAGACACGGCACGTCCTGGACCGCTACGCGGCGGCCGGCGGCACGGTGCGGGAGGTCGCCGTGGCCGACGCCGGGCACGCCGTCCACCTCGAACGCCCCGAGGAGTTCGGCAAGGCGCTCCTGGAGGTCCTGTCGGCATGACCGTGTGCCGTACCCGGCAGGGGGAGGTCCGCGGCCGGACCTCCCCCGACGGAGTGAGCTCCTTCCTCGGCATCCCGTACGCCGCCCCGCCCTTCGGCGCGGGACGCTTCCGGGAGCCCGCCCCGCCGGAGCCCTGGACGGGCGTGCGCGACGCCACGGCCCACGGCCCGACGGCGCCGCACGCCCCCTACGCCCCGCCCTTCGACGCCCTCATCCCGGACGACGGCATCCCGGGCGAGGACTGTCTGAACCTGAACGTCTGGACCCCGGCCCCGGAGCCGGGCGCGGGGCTCCCCGTGATGGTGTGGCTGCACGGAGGGGCGTTCAGCAACGGCTCGGGCTCGGCGTCGGCGTACGACGGAGGCGCCTTCGCCCGGGACGGCGTCGTCTGCGTCACCCTCAACTACCGCCTGGGCGCGGACGGTTTCCTGCGGCTTCCCGGCCGCCCCGACAACCGGGGCCTGCTCGACCAGATCGCCGCCCTGACCTGGGTCAGGGACAACATCGCCTCCTTCGGCGGCGACCCGGACCGGGTCACCGTCTTCGGCGAGTCGGCGGGCGCGATGAGCATCGGCGCGCTCCTGAGCACCGAGGCGGCCCGGGGTCTCTTCCACCGGGCGATCCTGCAGAGCGGGGCCTGCCACCACTTCCTGCGCCCGCCGTCGGCCGAGCTCATCGCGGCCCGGCTGGCGGAGAAGCTGGGGATCGAGCCGACGGCGGAGGCCTTCGAGACCGTCCCTCTGAAGGAACTCATCCCGGCCCAGGCCGAGTTGCGCGCGGAGGTGGGCGCCGACCCGGACCCGGCGAAGTGGGGCGAGGCGGTCCTCAACATGATGCCGTTCGAGCCGGTCCACCCGGGGCTCGCCCTCCCCGGCCCGGACCGCGGCGTCGACCTCCTGATCGGCAGCAACCGCGAGGAGTACCGGCTGTTCCTCGTGCCGACGGAGCGCCTGCGCGTCTTCCCCGAGTCCGCGCTCCGCGCCATGACCGCGGCCTACGGCCTGGACCCGGACGAAGCCCTCCCCGTCTACCGGGCCGCCGCCGGCCCCGGCGCCACGCCGGGCGAACTCCTCGACGCGGTGGCGACCGACTGGTTCTACCGGATCCCCGCCATCCGCCTCGCCGAGTCCGTCCCGGGCTCGTACCTCTACGAATTCGCCTGGCGCTCGCCGCAGTTCGACGGGGACCTCGGCGCCTGCCACGCCGTGGAGCTGCCCTTCGTCTTCGACCGGCTCCACGACCCCTCCTACGCCCCGATGCTCGGCGCCCACCCGCCCCAGGGCCTGGCGGACGCCGTGCACGGGGCGTGGGTCTCCTTCGCGAAGACGGGCAGCCCGGGCTGGAAGGCGTACGACCGGACGACCCGCACGACGATGACCTTCACCGGCGCGTCCGCCGCCGTCGACGATCCCCGTGCGGAGCAGCGGCTGCTCTGGGAGGGGGTGCGCTGAGCGCTACTTCTTCTCGCGGGTGACGACGGCGCCGAAGGCGGCCAGGCCCTTGATCACGACGCGCGGTGTGCCCGGCTTGCCGATGCGCCGGGCGGCGCGCTTGTCGAAGACGCCGAAGATGCCGAAGCCCCGCACCTCGACCTCGATGTCCTCCGGGACGATGATCCTGGTGCCGCCCCACAGGGCGACGGCGCGGATCTCGGTGTCCTGACTGCTGAAGCGCGCCTCGGAGAGGTCGATCTTGCCGCCGCCCCACATCGACCAGACGGTCATCCGGGGCGGCACGACCCAGGGGCCCTTGCGCTCGAAGCCGCCGAAGACGCCCGCGACGAAGCCGCGCGAGGTCGGGGGCCGGTCCACCACGAGCGCGTCCCGGGGTCCCGGGTGCGGCAGGCCGCGGCAGGCCTCCTCCAGGTCCCCCCGGGTGCGGGAAGCGTGCACCTCGTCGAGGCGGGCCGCGAGATCGGCCAGCGGCAGCCGGCCGTTCTCGACGGCGGCCCTCAGCCGTTCCTCGGCGTCGGAGCGCTCACGATCCGAGGCGAGGACGTCCAGATCGTTCCGGGTCATAGGGTCAGCCCTCCGAGATAGGCGGCGAGGACGGTGGACAGGGCGGTGCGATAGGCGGCGTCGTGCTCGGGCTCGTCGGGATCGTGTCCGAGGTCGGCGAGCCAGTAGCGGCGGCCGAGGGCGTAGCCGTACGCGCCGGACATGGCGAGCAGGGCGACCCTCTCGATCCGCGCCCGGTCGGGGCCTTCGGGCGGAGGGAGCACCGAGCGGACGCCCTCCTCGATCACGTCGACCAGACGGGAGAGGTTCGTGGGGGAGTCCGGGGCGGCCCCGTCGTCCCAGCCGTGGAGCTGGGACCAGGTCCACAGCCGGACGTACCGCTCGTCGGCGAGGATCTCGAAGAGGACCCGCGTCATGCCGTCCGCGTACGGCACGCTCCCGTCGGCGCGCATGCGTTCCCGTACGAGCTCCCGCTTGCGCTCGTTCTCGCGTTCGAGAACGGCTCGTACCAGTGCCCGGTAGGTCCCGAAGTAGTGGGTGACGAGCCCGTGCGTCACCCCGACCGCCTCCGCGACCCGGCGCAGTCCGACCCCGTCGGGGCCGTGCCGTGCGATGAGCTCGGTGGCGGCGTCGAGGATCTCGGCGCGTGCCTGGTCCGGGGTGCGTCGACGTCGTGCGGCAGGCATGACCCCTCCCTGTTGGCACGGTGGACAATATCTTGTTGTCCACTGTGCCAACAGGAAGGGGTGGCGGTCAACTCGCCGTGAACGGCGCGCACATGGGCGATGGCGAGGGTCAGTCCTTCGTCGTCGGGGCCGCCTTCGCCGTCGGGTCCGCCTTGGTGAGGGTGCAGACGCCGTCGACGCACTGGCGCTCCAGGCGGCCCCGGGAGATGGTCTGCGCCAGGCCGACCATCCAGCAGGTCGGGCAGCCCCGGAAGGCGATCAGGGCCAGCGGGGCCGCGAGCAGGGTGGCCGGGCCGGCGACGGGCACCAGCGCGATCGAGCCGATGACCAGCCCGAAGCCGATGACACCGCGCGCCAGGTGGCGCGGGACGGAGCTGCTGGCGAAGTTCGGCGCCGCGGACGGCGCGGACACCGAGGAGGGGGCGATGACCGGGGCCTTCGCGCCCGGGCGGGGCTTCACGATGTTCACCGTGGTGTTCATGGTCGTGCGTCTCCTTCGACGGGTCGGTCGACGGTCCGATCCGATGCCTGGTCGGTCGCTTCCAGCGCGTGACGCAGGGCCGTGCGCGCCCGGTGCAGCCGCGACTTCATCGCGGCGGAGCTCAGGCCGAGCGCATGGGCGACGGTCCTGCCGGGCAGGCCCTGGACGTCCCGCATGATCAGGACCTGCCGCTGGTCGCGGGGGAGGGAGCCGACCGCCGCCGCGATCCGCTCCGCCTCCAGCCGGTACAGCACCGCCTCCTCGGCGGACGGTTCCGGGCGCGCCTCCGGCTCGGCCGGCCGCTCGTCGCGCCGTGCGACGAGCAGCCGTACCTGCCGGAGGCATTCGTTGCGCACGATCCGGAACATCCACGAGGCGAGCGCGCCGGTGGCCCGCAAGGTGCCGATCTTCCGGTAGAGGATGATCAACGCCTCCTGTGCCGCGTCCTCCGCGTCCTGCGGCGAGGCGCACAGCGACAGGGCGAACTTGCGCACGTGCGGCTGCGATTCCATGACGACGGTGGTGAGCGACGTGACGTCGCCGTCCTGGGCGGCCCTGATCAGCCGCTCGTCCGGCCACCGGAAACGTTGGTTCATGGGGTACTCCTACCGGAAGGCGTCCCGCGCGCAGGCGCCGGTCAGCCACGGCTCCTGTTGAAGCGCCGCATCAGGTGCCAGCTGCACGCACCCACGAGCACCACGCCGATCACGATGATGGCAGTCGTCATTTCGTTCTTTCCTCCCGGTCACGCCGGCCCCGTTCGGCCGGTACGCGCATAAGAGACGGGGAGGGCCCGAGAGGATTCGCCTTCCGCCGAAGTTTCTTCCCGGACCTGCTCCCGGCCGCTCAGGAGGACCCGTCGGCGGTGGCCGCTTCAGGAGGGTCCGTCGAGCGGCCGGTAGCGGACGCCCATCCGGTCCAGCCTGGCCAGGTGCGGGCGCAGCCGGCCCAGGAACTCCCCGTGGTCCCGGCCGTCCGGTGACGACCAGGCCACCTCGGCGAGCGCGCAGAGCCGGGGGAAGGCCGCGTACTCGACCCGCTCCGGCGTCGGGAGGTACTCCGTCCACACCTGGCCCTGGGTGCCGAGGACCTGGTCCTCCGTCAGGGACTCGGGGACCGGCTCGTAGGAGTGGACCTTCTCCAGGGTGGTGACGTGGCCCATGGAGAGCGGTTCCCCCGGGCCCTCGGCCTGGCCGTAGTCCAGATAGGTCCAGTCGTACGGCGTCATGATCACCTCGTGACCGGCGGCCGCGGCGGCGAGCGCCCCCTCCGTCCCCAGCCACGACATGACCGTCGCGCCCTCGGACAGCGGTCTCGCCCGGCCCGCGACGAGCACGTCGTCCCAGCCGACCGTCCGCCGGCCCCGCGCGTGCAGCCAGGCGTCCAGCTCCCCGGTGAACCAGCCGTGCAGCCCGTCGACGCCGATCCCCAGCTCGCGCGCCGTCCGCCGGGCGGCGGGGGAGGACTGCCAGCGGGTGGTCGGCACCTCGTCGCCGCCGATGTGGACGAAGGGGGAGGGGAAGACGTCGAGCACCTCCTCGAGCACGCCCCGGCAGAAGTCCAGGGACGCTTCGCCGGGGGCCAGGATCCGGTCGTGCACGCCCCAGCGGGAGGACACCTCGACGCGCTCGCCCGCGCCGGTGTCACCGCCCAGTTCGGGATAGGCCGCGATCGCCGCCTGCGTGTGGCCCGGCAGGTCGATCTCGGGGACGACGGTGACACCCCGGCGCTCCGCGTACGCGACGAGCTCGCGCAGCTCGCGCCGGGTGTAGTGGCCGCCGTGCGGGACGTCGTCGTACCGCTCCTCGGCGAGGGCCCCGGCCATGCTGCGGGACCGCCAGGCGCCCACCTCCGTGAGCAGGGGGTAGCGGTCGATCTCCATCCGCCAGCCCTGGTCGTCGGTGAGGTGGAGATGCAGCACGTTCAGCTTGTGGGCGGCGAGGAGGTCCACGTAACGGAAGAGGAAGGAGGTCGGCATCCACCAGCGCGCCACGTCCAGATGCGCCCCTCGCCAGCGGAAGCGCGGCACGTCCCGTACGGACGCGCAGGGCAGCTCCCAGCGGACGCCGCGGGCCGGGCGGTCGCCCCACGCCTCGGCCGGCAGGAGCTGGCGCAGCGTCTGGACACCGCGCAGGAGGCCGGTCGGCGCGGCCGCCGTCAGGAGCACCCGCTCGGGGGCGACGTCCAGGAGGTAGCCCTCGGCGCCCAGCTCCCCGGCCGCCCGTCCGTCGACGGCCAGGGCGATCGTGCCGCCGCGCGCGACTCCGGCGGGGGCCAGCGGCAGTCCGGTCGCCGGGCGGAGCAGATCGCGCAGCAGCGCCGCCGCCTCCCGGGCGCCCTCGCCCGCCGTCAGCGCGGTCGTGGGCGTGAGGGGGAAGCACCCGGGGCGGCGGTGGACCGAGCTCGGCCGGGGGACCAGCTCCACGTCAGGCCCCGGCCGGCCGGGGCGCGGGCCGCGACGCCGGTACCGAGGCCGGCCCAGAGGCGGGACCCGGCGCCGATCGCGGCGCCGGCAGCGGGGCGTCGACGTCGTACAGGCGCGCGTCGACGTGGTCGAGGGCGTGGCGTACGGCTCCGAGCACGACGGCCTGGTCGCCGAGGCCGGAGATCGCGAGCGCGGGCGGCTCCAGACACAGCGGGTCCAGATGGCGCCGCAGCGGCTCCATCAGCACGTCGGCCGAGCGCGAGACCCCGCCGCCGAGCACGACCAGGTCGGGGTCGACGGTGAGCACGAGCGCCGCGATGCCCTCGGCCAGGTCGTGGGCGAACTGCTCCACCGCCCAGCGCGCCGCCGGATCGCCGGACCTGGCCGCCGCGAAGACCAGACCGCCCGTCTCCTCGGGCGGGGTCCCCGGGGGCAGCCCGGGGAAGGCGGCCAGATGGGAGGGGGCCCGGTGCCAGCCGACGAGCGGAAGGGCGCCGATCTCCCCGGCCGCGCCCCGGCGGCCCCGGTGCAACTCGCCCCGGATGAGCATGCCGCAGCCGGTGCGCATGCCGGACAGCACGAAGACCACGTCGTCGACCTGCTGGGCCACGCCGGCCCATCGTTCCGCGAGGGCGGCCAGGTTGCAGTCGTTCTCGACGAGGACGGGGGCGTCGAAGTCCCGGCCCACCTCGGCCGCCAGGTCGAGCCCGGTCCACTCGGGCAGGCTGACGGAGAGCCTCACCGTTCCCGTGGCGGTCACCACCCCGGTCGTGCCCACGCAGACGGCCATCACCGCCCCGGCGGAGATCCCGGCGGCGGAGAGCGCCCCCGTGGCCGCGGCGCGCATGGCGGCCAGCCGTTCGGCGCGGCCGGACGACGCGTCGGCCCGGACGGTGAACCGGCCGGCCGGCTCGCCGTCGAGATCGCAGACCGTGGCACGGACGCTGGACGAGCCCACGTCGATCCCGAGGACGTGTCCGGCCTCCGCGCGGAACCGGAAGAGCCGCCGCGGCCGGCCCATCTGCCCGCTCTCCCGGGGCATCTCGCTCAGCCACCCCTGGCCGAGCAGATCCTCGACGAGCCCTTCGACGGTCGGGCGGGAAAGGCCCGCGCGGGCCGCGAGTCCGGTGAGCCCGATCGGCGGCTCCCCCCGCAGCGCGCGCAGGGTGGCGACCAGGTTGATCCTTCTCAAGCGCGAGCCGTCGCTGCCCCGGATCTTCAACTACCGACTCCTCCGCAAGTGTTGACAGGACCTCACTCCACAAATAAAAACATCCTTCATTAGTGAGCCGCAAGCCGTGGAGGGTGCGTCGATGAGGGGTTCCCCAGTCCAACTTGCCGTCATCGGGGCGGGGTTACGAGGCACCGGGTACGCCCGCCGCGCCCTGGTCACCGGACGGGCCCGGGTGGTGGCGGTGGCCGAACCGGACGCGGAGCGCCGCACGCGCTTCGCCGCGGAGCACGGCATCCCCGACGAGAACGTCTTCGCGGACTGGCGCGCACTGCTCGACCGGGACCGGCTCGCCGACGCGGCGATCATCTCGACCCAGGACCGCATGCACGTCGGACCCGCGGTCCTCGCGGCCGAACGCGGCTACCACCTCCTCCTGGAGAAGCCGATGGCGCCGACCGAGGCGGAGGCCGTCCGCATCACCGAGGCGGCCGAACGCCACGGCGTCCTCCTCGCCGTCTGCCACGTCATGCGGTACACGCGCTACACCGAGGCGCTCAAGCGGCTCCTGGACGAGGGCCGCATCGGCGAGATCATGAACATCCAGCACCTGGAACAGGTCGGCTGGTGGCACCAGGCCCACTCCTTCGTACGGGGGAACTGGAGCAAGGAGGCCGCGTCGGCGCCGATGCTCCTCGCCAAGGCCTGCCACGACCTGGACTGGATGGTCCACATCAAGGGCGCCCTCCCGCGACGGGTCTCCTCCTTCGGGAACCTCGTGCACTTCCGACCGGAGAAGCGGCCCGAGGGCGCCGCCGCCCACTGCCTCGACTGCGGGGTGGAGGCCGACTGCCCGTACTCCGCCCGCCGGATCTACCTCGACTGCCTCGGCGATCCGGCCAAGGAGTGGTGGCCGCTGTCGGCCGTCACCGGCGACCACACCGAACAGGGCGTGCTGACGGCCCTGCGGGACGGCCCGTACGGCCGCTGCGTGTACGACGCGGGCAACGACGTCGTCGACAGCCAGGTCGTCGACATGGAGTTCGGCGACGGAACCACCGCCAGCTTCACCATGACGGCGTTCGCCGCCCTGGAACACCGCAAGACCCGGATCTTCGGCACCCACGGCTCCATCGAGGGCGACGGCGTACGGCTCCGCGTCCACGACTTCCTCACCGACAGCCGCACCACGATCACCACCGACACGGGAACCGACGCCTCCGCGGCCGAGGGCCACGGCGGCGGCGACGAGGCGCTGCTCGACGCCTTCGTCGAGGCCGTCGGCAGCGGAGACCCGACGCCGATCCGGTCCACCGGCCGCGAGAGCCTCGCCACGCACCGCGTGGTGTGGGCCGCCGAGACCGCCCGCCGCACGCGCACGGTGACCAGCCTTCCCCCGCAGGACCTCCCAGAAAAGAAGACGCGATGAAGCAGCTCAGCACACGGGTGACCGCCTTCGCCCTGCTCGGCGCACTGGCCCTCACCGCCACCGCCTGCGGCAAGAGGAACGGCGGCGACGCCGCCCCGGGCGAGGAGGCGAAGTCCTTCTCCTACACGTCGACCTGGGGCAAGGACGAACCGCAGGCCAAGATATTCCAGGCGGCCCTCGCCGACTTCACCGCGCAGACCGGCATCAAGGCCGACGTGAAGTGGATGGGCCGCAACGGCACGGACACCCTCGCCACCGAGATGGCCGCCGGCCGGGGACCCGACCTCTTCGACACCGCCACCGACAACATGGCCAAGTTCCGCGCCCAGAACCTGCTGGCCCCGGTCGACGACGTGCTCACCGCGAAGATCCCGGGAGAGGACAGGACCGTCGGCGAGGTGCTGTCGACCGCCGCGAAGCAGGCCTCGTCCGACGAGAAGGGCCTCGCCCTCATCCCGCACACCGTCATCTCGACCGGCGTGTGGTTCGACGCGACCAGGCACCCCGAACTGGCCGGCCGGCCCCCGCGCACCTGGGACGAGTTCCTCGCGTACCTCGACAAGGCCAAGAAGGCCGGCCGCACCCCCCTCGGCCAGGACGGCACGGTCCCCTTCTACAACGCGTACTGGTTCTACTCGGCCCTGGTCCGCGCCCAGGGCGCCGGCAGCCTGTACGCGCTCGGCACCGACGCCGGGGCCTGGGACCGGCCGGAAGTGCTGGCCGCGGCCCGGCAGGTGGAGAAGCTCGCCGCCGGCGGCTACTTCCAGAAGTCGTTCATGGCCACCAAGTACCCCGCCGCCCAGGACCGGTTCGCCACCGGCGGCTACGACCTGAACATCAACGGCACCTGGCTGACCAGCGAGATCAAGCCCAAGCTGCCCGCCGGCGCACGCATCGACTCCTTCCAGTACCCGGCCGGCGGAAAGAACTCCGTCGAGGCGGGGGCGCTCGGCTGGGGCGTCAACGCCAAGGGCAGGCACCCCGGGGCCGCGAAGAAGTTCCTCGCGTTCTTCCAGCAGAAGAAGTACACCGCGCGCATCGGCACCGAGGCGCTGAACATCCCCTCCCGCTCCGACGTCCCCGCGCCCGAGAACCTGACCGGTCTGCAGAAGGCCATCACGGGGGCCACCGCGGTCCACAAGCCGTACGACGGCGCCCCCGGCCTGAACGCCTGGTGGACCGACGTCTTCCTGCCGCTCGACGACAAGCTCCTCGGCGGAAAGCTCTCCGCCGAGGAGTTCGTGGCCCGGGGCAGGCAGAAGAGCGCGACGTTCATCGCCTCCAACGGCTGACCCGTCCCCCCGCCTCCCCGACGTCCGAAGCAGGTGACCATGAGCGCGACAGCGGTCCGGATCCCGCACGACTCCCGTCCGAGCACACCAGCGAGGGAGCGCGGGCGGCGCAGGCTGCGCCCGGCGCGGGAGCGGGCCTTCTGGCCCCTCCTGCTCCCCGCGCTCGTGCTCTACACCGCCCTGTTCGTCGCGCCCTCGCTGTACGGGGTCTGGGTCAGCCTCCACCGCTGGCCCGGCCCCGGCGCCGAGATGTCCTGGCGGGGGCTGAGGAACTACACGTCCCTGCTCCGGAACGACGCGTTCCTGTCCTCGTTCGGGAACACGCTCGTCCTGGCCGTGGGCGGCGGCGCGGCCGTCTTCACGGTCACGTTCCTGGCGATGACCGTGCTGCGGCAGACGAGGGGCCGCGCGTTCATCAGGTCCGTCGTCTTCCTGCCCATGATCATCTCGGCGATCGCCGTCGGCGCGGCCGTCGGCTTCCTGCTCAACCCCGACGGAGCGGTCAACGGCCTCCTGGGCGCGGTCGGGATCGAGGGGCCGCCCTGGCTCGGCCCCGACCTGGTGTTCCGGTGCGTCATCGGCGGCCTGGTGTGGTCGTCGACCGGCTTCTACATCGCCCTGATGATGTCGGCCGTGGACTCGATCCCCCCGCACCTCTACGAGGACGCCCACCTCGCCGGGGCCACCAAGTGGGAGCAGTTCCGGTACATCACGCTCCCGCTGACCTGGGACGTCTTCTCCGTGGCCGCCGTGCTGTGGGTCGTCAACAGCCTCAAGGTCTTCGAGATCGTGCTCGCGTTCACGACGGGCGGCACCCCCGGCAATCCGCCGCTCGAAGCCCGCACGGTGGCCGTCCAGCAGTACATCACCGTCTCCGGCGGCAACACCGTCCCCGACCTGGGGCAGGGCGCGGCCATGGGCGTGTACGTCGTCCTGGTCACCGTGGTCCTGATCCTGCTGATCCGCCGCATCACGCGCCGCGACCGAGTGGAGCTCTCGTGAATCCCGTACGCGTCGACCGCCCGACGGCCCGGGTGGTCGGAGACGTCCTGCTCCCGAGGCTGACCGCGATCGCGCTCTGGCTCTGGGTGGCCTTCAACCTGGCCCTGGTGGCCTGGGTCGGTCTCCAGTCGCTCAAGGCTCCGGGCGACGTGTGGCTCCACCCCTTCGCCCTGCCGTCCGCGCCGGAGTGGCAGAACTACTCGCGGGCGTGGCAGGCCGCGCAGTTCTCCCGGGCCGCCCTCAACAGCGTCCTGCTCACGGCGGTCGGCTCGTTCCTGATCGTCGGGCTCGCGGCGCCCGCGGCCTACGTCCTCGCCCGTTCGACGCGGCGCGCCGCGGGGCGGCTGACGGGCTACTTCGCCATGGGCATGAGCATCCCGCTGCAGACCCTGGTCATTCCCGTCGTGGTCGTCAAGCTGTCGCTCGGCACGTTCATGGTGGACTGGGTCACCGGCTGGTGGGACGACCGGATCACCCTGCTGGTCTTCGAGGTCGCGCTCTCCCTGCCCTTCGCCGTCTTCGTGCTCAGCGGCTACCTCCGCTCCCTCCCCCAGGAGGTGGAGGAGGCCGCCGAGCTGGACGGGGCGGGACCGCTGCGGACCTTCGTCCAGGTGATCGTCCCGCTGGCCCGGCCCGGCATCGTCACGGTGCTCGTCCTCAACGTGATCGGCCTGTGGAACTCCACCCTGCTCGTCATGGTGATCGCCCCCGGCGAGGACGAACGCACCCTGCCCGTCGCCCTGCTGCACCTCTACGGGACGATGCAGTACTCGTCCGACTGGGGCGGCATGTTCGCGGGGATCGCCATCCTCGTCTTCCCGATGATCGTCCTCTATCTGTGGTGCGGCCGCCGCATCGTCGAGGGCATGACGGCGGGAATCGGCAAGTAGCCCGGAGTAGCCCGGAGTAGCCCGGAGTGGCCCAGAGCGGCCCGGAGTGGTCCGGGTGACCACGTATGCCGGGGCGAGCACTTATGAAAGTCCCTTGGTGATGTAGGCGTTCCTTCAGGATTCAGGAGGCTTCATGCACAGCAGGCGCACCCTTCTCTCCGCGGCGCTCGGCACGGCCCTGGCCGTCGCCGTTCCGCCCGCCACCGCCCGGGCGGCGGCCGGCACCACGTACTACGTGGACTCCGCCGGCGGGAGCGACACCGCCGACGGCACCTCCACCGGCACCCCCTGGCGCACGCTGGCCCGGGTGAACCAGCAGGTCTTCCAGCCGGGCGACACCGTCCGCTTCCTCGCCGGACGCACCTGGACCGGCCAGTTCGCCCCCAAGGGCTCGGGCGCCGAGGGCGCCCCGGTCACCGCGACCTCGTACGGCAGCGGCGCCAAGCCGGTCATCGCGGGCGCCAACACCGTGCCGTCGGCGGTCCTCCTGGAGAACCTGGCGCACTGGACCCTCGACGGCCTGGAGATCACCAACGGGACCGGCTCCACCACCTGGCGCGTGGGCGTCGAGGTCCGGGCCAAGGACATCGGCGCCGTCCCCGGCATCACCCTGCGCGATCTGTACGTGCACGGCATCGACGGCGTGGCCCAGCTCGGCAAGGGCAACATCGGCTCGGCCGGCATCCTCGTGAACGTCCGCGGCAACAGCGTCCCGACGTACTACACCGGCATGCTCATCGAGAACAACGAGATCGCCGACACCAAGGCGTACGGCATCACCACCTGGTCCACCTGGATGCAGCGCGAGGGCTGGACCTCGCTCTGGGCCGAACTGGGCATCCCCTCCACCGAGTACGGCCCGTTCCGGCCCAGCACCGGTCTGGTGATCCGCGGCAACCACGTCCACGACGTCGGTTCCGGCGGCATCAACCCCAACCAGGTCGCCGACACCCTCATCGAGTACAACACCGTCGCCCGGCCCACCTCCACCACCACCAACGTCGGCATCTGGTGGTCGGGCGCGGACCGCACGACCGTGCAGTACAACGAGGTGTACGGCGCCCGCTTCGGCGGCCGGGGGCTCGACTGCACCGCCTTCGACGCGGACGCCTCCAGCCACGACAGCCTGGTCCAGTACAACTACAGCCACGACAACGGCGGCGGCTTCTTCCTCTCCGTCTCCCTGGGCACCGCCCCCGCCAGTGCGGTCGTCCGCTACAACATCAGCCAGAACGACGGCAACGAGATCTTCACCTTCTCCACGAACACCGACGGCGTCGACATCTACAACAACACCGTCCACGTCTCGTCCTCGCCGAGCCGGCCGCTGTACAAGATCGCGCAGGTCTACCACAACCCGAAGAACGTCACCTTCCGCAACAACCTCTTCGTCAACCAGGCGAACCTGCCCTACGACACCGCCGGCATCACCTACCGGAACAACCTCTACCGCGGCGGCCCCGTCCCGCCGGACACCGCCGCGATCACCGGGGACCCCAGGCTCACCGCCCCCGGCACCGCCACCTCGCGCACCGACCTGGCCTGCTACCGGCCGCTCTCCGGCTCCGCCGCCATCGACGCGGGCCTGGCCGTCGCGGGCGACGGCGGCCACGACATCCTCGGCGCCGCGCTGCCCGCCACCGTCGCCGTCGGCGCCGTCCAGGGCGCGCCGGGCAGCTACGGGGCGCCCCTTCCCTCGACCACGATGGGCACCGGCCAGGGGACCATCGCCGCCGTGGCCGACGGGAGCGAGGCGACCAGCTGGGCGAGCCCGGTGAACGTGACCCTCCCGGGCAGCATCACGCTCGACCTGAGGACCGTCCGCCGGGTCGGTGCGCTGACCCTGGCCACCCACTTCGGCCAGGGGCAGGGATTCACCCGGGTCGACGTCCAGACCTGGGACGGTTCGGCCTGGACCACCCGGCTCGCCGACGCCGCCCTCACCTGGAGCAGCAACACCTCCACCGTGGAACGGCGCACGCTCACCCTGCCCGCGCCCGTCGACACCTCGCAGCTGCGGCTCGTCGTCAAGGCGGCCAACCGTCAGTGGGGCAATGTCGCCGTCAACGAACTGGCCGTCACCTGAGGGGCGTTCACGCGGCTCCGCGTGCGGCGAGGGCCGCACGCGGCGACGCGCCTCAGCCGCGCATCGCGGCGGCGATGACGCCCGGCAGCTTCCGCCAGCTCGGGCGGGCGGCGAAGTCCGTGAGGAGCTCGCCGGTGCGGGCGGCCGCCGTGTGGGTGGTGAACCACGGGGGCTTGGGGGAGAGGGCGAGCTCGCCGTGCAGCACCGAGCGCGGTGCGGGACGGAAGGGGCCCGTGACGACGGTCCGTTCGGTGTCGTCCAGGAGCAGGGCGTTGTGGACGACGCCGATCCCGCTCCGTACGTCCGCGAGGGTGTGCCCGGGGAAGGCGCCCCAGGTGGCGCGGGGGGTGAGATAGCCGATGCCCGTCCAGGCGTTGACGCCGACGGTGCCGTAGCGGAGTTCCGCGATCGCCGCGCGGAACCGGAGGCCGAGCGCCTTGACCGTCTCCGGGTGGGCGATGAGGTTGGCGCCCAGGGTTCCGTGCAGCCGGTCGTTGGCCGCCGCCACGGCGGCGTCGAGGAACGCGGCTCCGGTGCCCGGGAGTTCGGCCACGCCGAGCACCGGGCCGAAGTACTCGGTCGAGAACGCGGTCTCGTCCGGGTCCGTGAGGTCCAGGCCCGTGATCAGGGTCCGCTCCGGCGTGCCGCCGACCTCCTCGGCGGCCGGGTGGAGCGCGCGGGCGGACCGGACCCGGTCCTCGGAGCCGGGGTACCAGGCGGGGCGGGCGGGCGCCGCGGCGAGCGCCCGGCGCAGGGCGTGGAGGAAGGCGTCCTTCTGCGGCCAGTCCGCGCTGAGGATGACGACCTGGGCCGCGATGCAGTTGGAGCCGCTGTTGTGCAGGCGCTGGGTGGCCACGTGCTCGGCCTGGAACCGCAGATCGGCCGCGGACCACTCGCCGGGAAGGACGATGACCGGCCCGACACCGCCCAGTTCGCTGGTCATCGGCTTGTCCAGCTTCGGCCTGCCGGCCGCCTTCGCGGCCGCCGCGTCGTCACCCGTGCCCCAGACCACCGCGTCGTGCGTCGCCGCGCTGCCGGTCATGTGGACGGCGGCGATGCCCGGGTGCCGCGCGAGGGCCCCGCCGACGTCCGGGCCGCCCGTGACGATCTCGACCAGACGACGGTCGGTCAACGGCCGGAAGACCGCCCGGAAGACGTCGGCCAGGGGATCGGTGACCGGGTTCAGCTTGAGCACGACGGTGCGGTTCTCGGCGAACAGCTGGTACAGCACGTCGAGCGGCGTGATGGAGAAGATGTTCCCGGCGCCGAGGACCAGGGCCACGCCCCGGGTGTCCTCCGGCGTCAGCTGCCCGAGACCGGCCCCGGCCCGCAGCGCCCGCTCGGTGGTGCCCGGCTTCGTCCAGACCTCGGCGTGGAATCCGTTCAGGAGCAGCTTGTCGAAGGTGTCGTACGGGACCACCTGGACGGCCAGCCGGCCGCCAGGGGCGGGCCGGACACGGCAGTCGGCCAGCACGTCGGACCCCTCGGCCAGGCGCCGCAGGGTGTCCTGCAGTGCCTGTACGTAGCCGAGCACCGCGTACGGCCCGCTCAGCCACTCCTCGCCCACCAGCGGCGAACCCGCGTCGAGGCCCTTGATCCCGGCCGCGGTCCGCACCCACTCCCCGGCCACGGCGGCGGTGGCGGCCCCCACGTCGAGCAGCAGGTCACGCCGCTCGGACAGCGGGGTCCCGGCCCATGCGCGCTCCCCCTCGGCGAGCCGCGCGACGAGCGCGTCGACGTCCACGCCGAGGGCGGGGCTGTCGGTCGTGGTGTCGGTCGTTGTCATGATCAGGGCCTCACTCATGGGTCTGGGCCGGGGCCTGTCCTTCAGGACATGCCGGGCTCGTGGGTCGTCGTGGCCGGAGGTGTCAGGGGCCGGGGGTGTCAGGCGCCGGAGGAGTCACGGGCCGGGGTCCGTCGGCGCCCCCTGCGGGCAGGACGCGAGGCGAAGGGGCGACCTGCGCCGCCGGACGACGGGACGACCCGGACCGCCGTGGTCCGGCCGTGCGCGGCGCGCGGCGGCGAGAGGACCCCGAACCCGGTCCGGCACCGTGAGCTCCATCAACTCGTTCAAGGAAAGCGTCACTTCGTCCCCCTCGCGGCACCGGTGGGCAGCCCTCGGACATCGATCCTACGAGCCGCGAGCGCGGTACGGGCCGTCGACCCCTCGCCTGTTACCCACTGGTAGGCAATGATGGGGGACGACCATCCACGAGGCCGGGGGCTGAGGCAGCGGTGACGACTTTCGACGCAGGGACCAGGATGCACGCCTTCCGGGACGACGCCCTGGGGGAGCACGACGCCGTCGGGCTCGCCGAGGCGATCCGGCGCGGCGAGGTCGGCGCGGCCGAGGCCGCCCGGGACGCGGCCGAGCGGGTGCGGGCCGTCGAGGAGCGGCTCCACGCGGTCCAGGTGTACGCCGGCGCCCCGGCGCCCGGTGCCGGTGGCGTCTTCGCGGGCGTCCCGACCTTCGTCAAGGACAACACCGACCACCAGGGGCTGCCCACCGGGCACGGCAGCGCCGCCTTCACGGCCCGGCCGGCCCGCCGGCACGCGCCCTTCACCCGGCAGTTCCTGAGCAGCGGCGTCACGGTGCTCGGCAAGACCCGGCTGCCCGAGTTCGGCTTCAGCCCGACCACGGAGTACGAGACCGCCGAACCCGTCCGCAACCCGTGGCACACCGGCCACTCCGCGGGCGGCTCCTCGGGCGGGAGCGCGGCGCTCGTCGCCGCCGGAGCCGTGCCGATCGCCCATGCCAACGACGGCGGCGGCTCCATCCGGATCCCCGCCGCCTGCTGCGGCCTCGTCGGCCTCAAGCCGACCCGGGGCAGGGTCGTGCCGAACGCCCAGAGCCGCCAACTGCCCCTGGACCTCGTCGTCGACGGCGTCGTGACCCGTTCCGTGCGGGACACCGCCGCGTTCCTCGCCGCCGCCGAGACGCACTGGCGCAACCCGAAGCTGCCGCCCGTGGGCCTCGTCGAAGGCCCCTCCGGACGACGCCTTCGCATCGGATTCCTCCTCGACTCGCCCAACGGCGTCACCTCCGACACCGCCACCCGCGAGGCCGTCACGGAGACGGCGACGAGGCTCGAACGGCTCGGCCACACCGTGGAACCGGTCGAGATGACCATCGACCCGCACTTCACCGAGGACTTCCTCACCTACTGGGGAATGCTGTCGTTCCTCCTCGGCGCCACCGGCCGGACCCTCGGCACGGACTTCGACCGGCACCGCATGGACGCCCTCAGCCGCGGGCTGCGCGCCACGTACCTGGAGAACTGGCGGCGCACCCCCGGCGTCCTGCGGAGACTGAAGCGCACGAAGGAGGCCTACGCGGCTGCCTTCCGCGGCCTGGACCTCCTCCTCACCCCGGTCCTCGCCCACCCCGCGCCGCCGATCGGCCGCCTCGCGCCGACCGTCCCCTACCCGGAACTCGTCGAACGGATCCTCGCGTACGTCGCGTTCACCCCCGTCGACAACGTCGTCGGCACCCCGTCGATCTCCCTGCCCAGCACCCGCGCGACGGACGACGGCCTCCCCGTCGGCGTCATGTTCTCCGGCCGCCCCGGATCCGAACGCACCCTCCTGGACGTCGCGTTCACCCTGGAGGCGGACCACCCGTTCCGCCGGATCCAGGACGCGTGACCCGTTCGGCGAGGCGCGCCATGGCCCGTTCCAGTTCACGGCGCGCCCCGAACGGGACCAGCGCGGCCCGCCCCGGGATCCGGACGCCTCCGGTGAGCGCCACCCGGGTCGAGCCGCCCTCGTCCGCCGCCGCCATCCCGATGACCAGGAAACGGCTCTGCAGCCAGCACCAGCCCGGCCGCAGCACCCCGTGGAGGCGGGCCCGGAGGCCGTACCGGCTGCGGGCCAGGGCCTCCACCCGGTCGCCGTCCCGGCGCAGCACCCGCACCGACCGCATGTCCGGCTGGAACTCCCCGAAGCCGCCCTCCAGATCGCCCATGACACCCCACACCACGTCCAGCGGCGCGGGCAGCACCCGCTCCACGATCCGCGCGCCCCGGACACCGGCGCCCATGACCCGCAGCCGCCGCACGTCGTCGAACATCGCCTCTTCCCCGCTCAACCGGACCACGCCTTTCGGAAGCTCTGCCGTGCCCGGTGCAACCGGGACTTCGCCGTTCCCGCCGGCACCCCGAGCAGCGCCGCCGCTGACTCCTCGTCCATCCCCTCGACGTCCCGCAGCACCAGCACCGCCCGGTGTGCCGGCGACAACCGGGCAAGGACGTCACCGATGTCGGCGGCCAACAGCGGATCGCCCCGCTCCGGCACGTCGGGGAGCTCCGCCGGCCGCGCCCGTGCCGCCCGCCTGGCGACCCGTACCGCCTCCCGCACGGAGATCGCCCGCACCCACCCGTACAGCGCCTCGGGCTCCCGCAGCGACCGCAGCGAGGTGAAGACGGCGACCAGGGCCTCCTGGGTGGCGTCCGGCCCGTCGTCGAGGGCGATGGGCCGGCAGATCCGCGCGATGTACGGAGTGAGGTGGTCGAGCAGATCGTGCAGGGCCAGGGTGTCGCCGCGCCGGGCGGCCCGCACGAGCGCGACGCCCCGGCCGACCGGATCGGCGGCCTCAGCGGGCGGCACGCAGGGCCGTCCAGCCGAAGACCAGGCTCAGGGGCGTGTAGAGCAGGGCGTTCAGCCACGGGAAGACCGCCCCGGAACCGTCCCGGCCGAGGACGATCCACACCAGACCGGCCGCCCCGCGCAGCAGCATCCCGCCCGCCACGGCGTACGTGACGAGGCGCGGGACCCGACCACCGCCGACACCGCGCACATGGGCGGCCACCGCGACCGCCGCGCACGCTTCGAGCACGGCGAGCGGCAGCACCACCGCCGGCCCGAAGGACACGACACCGCCCAGGACGGCGAGCGACAGGCTCCGCTCGTCGGCGGCGGGCCAGGTCAGGCCGGTCGCCCAGTAGACGTGCGCCAGCGCGAGGACGGCGAGCAGCACGGCGACGGCACGCCCGCCGCCCGCCGCGCGAGGCCGCTCGATGTCGATGACCGCCATGGGGTCCCCTCCGTATCGGGGTCGAGATCGGGCCGGCGCCGAGGGGTGCCGACACCTGGAGGAGGACCCGCACCACACGAAGGTTCCCTGTGATCCGGCTCACGTCCGACCGCGCGCCGACTACCCGATGTCGACCACCCGGGCCCACTCCGGCGGCCCGTCCGGTACGTGGTCGGGATCGTGCTCGCGCCACGAACGGGACGACCGCGCGCGGGGGAACAGGCCCACCACCGTCCGGCAGGGCGGCCGCTCGGCCGGCCACGGCGTCTGACCGTCGGTCAGGACCACGAGCACGTCGGGGCGCGGGCGCGCCCGCAGGGCCGCGGCGAAACCGGTGCGCAGATCCGTACCGCCACCGCCCACGAGCGGGATGCCCTCGGCGCGGCACAACGGATGGACGAGCCGCGCCGCCGCGTCGCACGGCAGCACGCCGACCAGGTCGCGCCGACCGCCCACCGCCCTCGCGATCGCCGCGACCTCCAGGAGCGCGCTGCCCAGTTCGGCGTCGCTGACCGACCCCGAGGTGTCGATGACGACGGAGACCCGCGGCGGGCTGCGCCGCAGGCTCGGCAGCACGGCGCCGGGCACGGAGGCCGAGCGCCGCGACGGCCGCCCGTACGAGTAGTCGTCCCCGGCGCCGGAGCCGTACGCCGCCGATCTGACGGCCGCTCCCAGCAACTCCCGCCACGCCTGCGGCGGGTGGAACGCCTCCTCTGCCCACCGCCGCCAGCCCTTCGGCGTGCTGCCCGGCCGCCCGGTGATCGCCTGGGCCACCCGGAACCGCACGGCGTCCTGCTCCTGGACGCTCAACCCCTCGGCGCCGTCCGCTCCGAGGTCCCAGGCCCGGTCGAGCCCGTCGGCACCGCTGCCGCAGTCCAGCCAGCCCGCGTCCCGCGTGCGCGGGCCGAGCTGGAACTGCCGCAGGTAGTCCTCCATCAGCTCCCCTTCGGGAAGTCCCAACAGCTCCGGATGAACCGCCCCTTCGGGCCTGGGGAGCCCGTCGCCGAACACGTCGTCGTTGATCTCGCAGTCCGCGGCGATGTTCATCCGCAGCCGCTCGCCCGAACCCGCCAGACCGCGCTCCCGCGCCACCCGGTCGCTGCGCCCGTGGTGGTCGCGGAGCAGATGCGTCACCTCGTGCACCCACACCCCGGCGAGCTCCTCCACCGGGGTCCGGTCGACGAACCCCGGTGAGACGTAGCACCGCCAGTACCGGTCCACCGCCATGGTCGGCACCTCCCGCGACTCCACGGTGTGCAGCGCGAACAGCGCGGTCGCCAGATACGGCCGGACGCGTACGGCGTGCAGACGGGCGGCGTACAGCTTCTCCACGTCCAGCGCACCCTTCGGCACGACGGAGCCCGCCCTCATCGCCCCGCCCCCGCCGTCGCGGCCGCCGTCACGCGCCCGCCCGCCCGGTCCGCGCGCCGCGACAGGGCCACGACCCCGGCGAGCCGTTCGATCGACGCCGGTACGTCCCAGTCCTCCCGGCGCAGCCCGGCCAGCGTCGTCGCCGGCACGACCACCAGGTCCGGGGGACCCGACTCCAGCGCACGGGCGAGCAGCGCCCATGCCGCGTCCCAGCGGGGCTTCTCCGGGCGCCGGGCGACCGCCTCCACGACCCCCTCCAAGGCCGCCTGGCGGCGGTCCCCGCGCTCGGGCAGCTCGGCCCCCTCGGGGTCGGCGAGGAGCAGTTCGGGATCAGGAAGGTCCATCCGGTCGAGCCAGGCCAGGAGTTCGAGTCCCGGACCGTCCCCGACGACCCCCCTGACCAGTTGCGAGAGCACGTCCCGCGTGACCTCGGCGGCGGTCGCGAAGGCGACGAGCCGCAGCGCCATGTCCCAGCTCCGGGGCGAGGGCCAGGGGCCGCCGCGCATGGCCTCGCCGCTCGGCAGCCGGTGGACGAGCGCCGGGCGGGCCGTCAGCAGACCGCAGACCGCACGCCGGGCGATGCCCACGGCCTCCGTCAGCCTCTCCGGGGCGAGCCGGGGGAGCGTGGCACGCGGCCAGACGCCCCCGAGGCCGCGGACCACGACCTCGGTGTCGTGGGTCCACCGCAGATGGACGAAGCGGTTGGCGAGCGGCGGGCTGAGCTCCCAGCCGTCGGCGGCCGAGGACCGCGGATTGGCGGCCGCGACGATCCGTACGTCGGGCGGGAGGACGAGGGTTCCGATCCGGCGTTCCAGGACGAGACGGAGCAGGGCCGCCTGGACGGCCGGGGGAGCGGTGGAGAGCTCGTCCAGGAACAGCAGGCCCCGGCCGGCCCGCACCAGACGCACGGCCCATTCCGGCGGGGCCATCGGCACGCCCTGTTCCGCGGGGTCGTCCCCGACGACCGGCAGGCCGGAGAAGTCGGTGGGTTCGTGCACGCTCGCGATGACCGTGGTCAGCGGCAGGCCGAGCGAGGCGGCGAGCTGCGTCAGGGCCGCGGTCTTGCCGATGCCCGGCTCACCCCACAGCAGGACCGGCAGGTCGGCGGCGACGGCCAGGGTCAGCGCCTCCAGCTGGGGGTCGGGCCGGGGCTCGGTGGTGGTGTCGCGCAGAAGGGACAACAGGGCTCCGGCGACGTCGAGTTCGGTGGACGGGGTCGCGGCGGAGGACACACGTGCGGGCATGGGAGATCACCTGAGGAAGGAGGAGGGGAACGGGGTTTCCGTCAGCGGGACGCGGAAGAGGACGCGGTCGTGGCGTGACGCGGGCGCGCGCCACGCGTGCGGCGGCCGTCCGGACGTGTTCCGCGGAGGGGTACGGGGGGTACGAGCTTCCGGCCGGGCGCGGGGCCGAAGAGCCCGGCCCGGTAGAGCCCGTACGTGACGCGCTGCCGCGCCGCCGTCTCCAGCGCGTCCCGGAGAGCCCCGTCGCGCAGCAGCGCGGCGGGGCCGAGCAGGCCCTCGACGACGGCCAGCGCCCCGGCCACGTCACCGTGGTCGAGCCGCTCGCGGACACCGCTGAGGCGGTCCGGGCACCGGTGCGCCTCGTCGACGGCTCGCACGCAGGGGAGCGCGGTGCCGGTCAGCGCGACGAGCAGCTCCTCGCGCCGGAGTTCGGCCGGGTCGTGGTCGAGCGGTGTCAGCACCCCGTCGACCAGGCCGATCCGGTGCCGCGCGCCCCGGCACTCCACGAGGCGCGGCGCGCCCGCCCCGTCGGGCGGCCGCGGCGGACCGGTCGGTACGTGGCCCGGTACGAGCGCGGCGGCGACGAGCGGGTGCAGCTGCCCGGCCTCGACGAGACCGGCACGCAGCAGCTCCAGATCGGGCGGCAGCCAGGTGGCGGCGTCCGGCAGGACGGGCACCGTGACGGAGTCGCGCCGGGCGGGGGCGACGCGGAGGGCGGTCGGGGCCGGCGCGCGGGGCGGGTCCCCGGCCGGGCCCTGCGCCGGATCGGCGTCCAGGAGCAACCGGTGCGCCCTGCCCAGGCGTACGGCCACCGGACCCGCCGGCCGGCCCTCGGCGCGCAGCAGGATCGCGGCCTCGGCCGTCCACCGGTCCACGGCGTGGTGGGGCCCGTCCCGCGGCGGCCCCGGGGAGGGAGGCCCGCCGGGCGGGCCGTCGGCTCCGGAGCGCGTGCGCAGTTCACCGGCGCGGCTCGCGTCCCAGAGGTGGCGGTGCAGGTCGAGCCGGAACCGGGGATGGGGATGCGGATGGGGATGCGCGGGCCCGGGGCCGGCGCCGGAGGCGGACCGGTCCCAGAGCGCGAGGCTGATCCGCTGCCCGGAGTCCGCCCAGGCGGGCGCGGTCCGGGCCACCAGATGCACGGGGCCCGTACCGTCGCGGTTCCCGGTGTCGTACCGGGCGAGGGCGACGGTGAGGCCCGGGCGCAGCAGCCCGTCCGGGGCGATCCTCGGCATGTGCCAGCGCAGCAGGTCCGGGGCCAGGCGGCGCAGATCGCCCCGCACGCGGGAGACGAGTTCCGAGCCGTGGCTCCGTGCCAGTGCGCGGAGGTCGAGATCGACGTCGACACGGGCGGCGGCACAGGCCCCCGCCCAGTCCCCGGCCCGACGGCGGGCGGTCGCGGTCTCGATCATGGAGGGCGGCACGGCGAACTCGCGCACGCGCAGCCAGCGGGAGAGGTAGGAGTCCTCGTACGCGGAGGGAGTGGCCATCAGCACTCACCTTGCGCGGACGGGACCCCCGATCTGTGAAGGAGGTGAGTCGTCATCGCGATGATCATAGGACCTTCCACCGGTGACGGGCACGGGCTTTTCCCGCGGGCGGTCCGGCGGCTCCCTCCCCGCGCCCTTGCCCCTCATGACCGCTCCGAGGCCTTCGCTCCAGCGGGACTTCACCGGCCTTCCAGCGCGCCGCGCCAGTGTGGGCGCCGTCGGGTCGGCTGCCGCCGTGGGGGCGGCAGCCGGCCCCACGACCTGTGAGGCGGGGACCGTCGCCGGTCAGCGCTTGACGATCCGGTCGAGGACGGCGGCGACGCCGGACTTGACCGCCTCGCGGTGGGCGAGGGGTTGCGCGGGCTGTTCGGAGGTGGGGCGTACGCCCCGGTCGGCGAGCAGGTGGAGCAGGCGCAGGGTGCGCAGGCAGTTGCTGATGTGGGCGGGCACGGGGGTGCTGATGCGGTCGGCGCCGAAGCGGTCGGCGATCGGAGCCAGCCAGCCGACGGCTTCGCTCTCGCTCAGGTCGGTGCGGGTGAGGACGAGGGCGACGGCCCGGGCCAGCCGGTCGTCCTCCAGCTGGTCGTAGACGTGGTCGGTGGGTGCCGTCAGGCGCGCCGCCGCGAGGTCCAGCATGCGTACCGGAGCCACTTCGGGGTGCCGGCCGAAGGAGGCGAGCAGGTCCGCGCCGTGCGCGACCGCGTGGAGCCAGCCGAGCGTCGCGTCGTGGCCGCGGAGGTCGCGCTCCGCCGGGTACCACCGCTCGAAGGCGTCCACCCAGTCGGCCTTGAAGTCCCCCGCTCTCACCAGCATGTCGAGCACGAGGGGCGCGAAGGTGCGGGCCTCGGTCCGCGGGTCGTCGAACCGGGCGGCCATCTCGTCCCCCAGTTCGAGCCGCCGGGACTCCTCGATCGCCCCGCGGGCGATCCAGGTGGCGAGGACGGTGTAGGGCGCGCCGTCCCGGACCAGGGGATCGGGATCCGCCAGGGCGCGGGACAGCTCGCGGACGAGGTCGTTCATGGGCGGGGCGGCGGGCACGGCGCAGTCGGCGTCCGCGACGGCTATCCAGTTGATCATGGAGGGGATGGTAGGTCCTTGCGGTTGCTGCCCGCCTGCGCATTATGTCCCCGTGCGGCGCGGTCCGGTTCCATCGCCCGGCCCTGCGGATCCCGCCCCGGACCGTGCGCGCCTCAACTATGTTGATTTCGTGGACCAGTTGATCACCGAAGATCCGACGCGCATCGGCCCGTACCGCCTCATCGCCCGGCTCGGTGCGGGCGGGATGGGGCTGGTGTACCTCGGCCGCTCCGAGGCCGGACGGACGGTCGCCGTCAAGGTCGTGCAGGCCGAGTACGCCCAGCACCCCGAGTTCCGGCGGCGCTTCGCGCGCGAGGTGGAGGCCGCCCGGCGGGTGGGCGGGGAGTGGACGGCGGCTGTGCTCGACGCCGACACCGAGGCGCCGGTGCCGTGGGTGGCGACCCGGTACATCCCCGGACCCGACCTGGCGGCCGTGGTGGCGAAGGACTTCGGTCCGCTGCCCGAGCACTCGGTCCGCACCCTCGCCCACCGGCTCGCCGCGGCACTGGGGTCCGTGCACGCGGCGGGGCTGATCCACCGCGACCTGAAGCCCTCCAACGTCCTCGTGACCGTGGACGGGCCGCGCGTGATCGACTTCGGCATCGCCCGGGCCATGGACGGCCTCGGCGGCGACAGCCTGCACACCCGCACGGGCATGCTGATCGGCTCGCCCGGCTTCATGTCGCCCGAGCAGGTGCGCGGGCTCGAACTCACCCCGGCCAGCGACGTGTTCTGCCTCGGCGCCGTCCTCGTGTACGCCGCCACCGGCCGGCTCCTCTTCGGCGCCACCGACACCGGACTCGGCGCGCACCTCTTCCGGATCGCGGAGGACGAGCCGGACCTCACGGGCGTGCCGGACTCGCTGCTCGATCTCGTACGGGAGTGCCTGCACAAGGACCCGGCGCACCGGCCGACTCCCGCCGAGGTGGCGGCGCGCACGGCGGCGGACGGGGCGGGAGAGTGGCTGCCCGGCGCCGTACTCGCCCAACTGGGCCGTCACGCAGCACAGTTGCTCGACTTCGCGCCGGAGACGCGGGTGCCGGCCCAGGACCCGCGCATTCCGGCCCAGAACCCCGCACCGCCCCAGCCGCTCCCGCCGCACCCCGCGTACACCCCGCCGGCGCCGGCCGCCGGCACGCCGCCGCCGGGCTTCGGACCGGCCGTGGACGCCGGGCCCGGAGCGTGGGGCCCGCCCACCACCCCGGCCGGCCGGGCGGGCCCGTCACCCCGGCGGTGGGTCGGGCTCGCCGTGGCCGCGCTGGCGCAGTTCCTCGTGCTCGTCGGTTCGACGAGCACGAACGTGGCGCTGCCGTTCATCCAGGCCGACCTCGGCATGCCCGTCGGAGACCTCCCCCTGCTGCCCTTCTCCTACGGGATCGCCTTCGGCATACTGCTCCTGCTCGGCGGACACCTCACCGATCTCCTGGGCCGCAAAAGGGCGGCGATCGTCGGTCTGGCCGGTTTCGCCGCCGCCTCCGCGGTCGGCGGGGCGGCCCCCACCGCCGCCGTGCTCATCACGGCATTCGCCCTCCAGGGCGCGTTCGCCGCGCTGCTCTCCTCGGCCGCGCTCGCCCTGGTGGCAGGCGGCTTCACCGACCCGAAGGAGCGCGGCACGGCCTTCGGGGTCTACGCCGTGTTCGCCGGCGGCGGCCTGGCCGTCGGCGCGTTCGCGGGCGGCTGGCTGGTCGAGGCCCTGAGCTGGCGCTGGTGCCTGTACGCCGCGGTCCCGCTCGCCCTCGTCGCCGTGATCCCCGCCGTCGGGCTGGTGGACGACCGGTCGGCCCGCACCCCGGCCCGCCTCGACGTACCGGGCCTGCTGATGGGCACCGGCGCGCTCGCCGCGCTCCTGTACGGCTTCCACCAGGCGGAGGTCGTGTACGGCCGCGGCTGGATCACGCCCATGACCATGCTCCTCCTGCTGGTCGGAGTGGTCCTCCTGGGGGCCTTCGTCTGGTGGCAGACCCGCACGAGCAGCCCGCTCGTCCCGCCGGGGCTGTTCGGGGACCGTGACCGCGTCGGCGCGTTCCTCGCCCTCGCCCTCGCCGGGCTGAGCACATCCATCGTGTTCCTGGTCCTGTTCCTCTATCTGCAGGCCGGTCTGGGCTACGCGCCGTCCCGGACCGGACTCGCCCTGCTGCCCCTGGCTGGCACCGTCCTCGTGACCGCCCAGGTCTCCGGCCGCCTCCAGGCCCGGCTCGCGCCCCGCCTTCTCGTCGTCCCGGGCCTGGCCGTCGCGGCCGTCGGCGTGGGACTCCTGGCCCGGCTCGAGGTCGACAGCTCGTACGCCGCACTCGTCCTGCCCGGCATCCTCCTTCTCGGCCTGGGCCTCGGCCTGGCCCTCGGGCCGCTGCTCGACGCCGCGACCGGAGCGACCGGCCCGCAGGGCTCCGGCGGCACGGCGGGAGCCGTCCTGGCGGCCCAGAGCCTCGGCGGCAGGCTCGCCGTCCCGCTGTTCGGCAGCATCGTCGCCTCGGGGATCTCCGGCCGCCTCGGCGAGGTCGAGGGCCTTCCGGAACCCCTGAAGGACGCGGTCCGGCGTGGTGTCCTCATCGACCCGCACTACCTCCCGGCAGCGGCGTCCGAGGCCGTCGCGCAGGCGAACGCGACCGTCCTGAGTTCGTACTCCGTCGCCCTCTGGTCCACGTCCGGCCTCCTGCTCCTCGCGAGCCTCCTGGTGGGCCTGCTGGTCACGAGGACGGCTCCCGCGCGGGACTGACGGGCCGCGCCGATTGGCCCTTCGGCGACTCCGTGGTGTAGAAAGCCCCGTCGATCAATCATGATCACGACATAGAGCTCTCTCATTCGGGGGAATGGAAGAATGACCTCAACTCGCCGTGTTCTCGGCACGATCGCGCTTCTCGCCGCACTGGGCGGCGTCGCCGCCTGCGGTCCGGAGGACCCCGACGCCCAGGGCGTGACCGGCGGTTCCAGCGCAGGGGCCTCGCCGTCGGACGCGGCGTCCAAGACGTCGGATCCCGGCGAGACCGGGGACGGAGCCCCGGCCGACGACGTCGACGGTGACGGAAAGGGCGGCGACTGCGGCACTCCGCCGACCCTGCCCGCCGGGATCATGAAGCTGAAGGTCCAGCTCATGCGGGACGCCGGCGGCTTCGAGGCCTCCGAGGCCAAGCCGCACTGCACGCCGAACGACTGGATCTACGGCGCCGAGCCGGGGGACCCGACCAAGCACTACGTCCTTCCCGAGAACGTCAAGGCGTATCTGGCCCTCGGCTCCGGCCAGTCGAAGCAGGTCGACCACGAGCAGCTGGCGCTGCACATCGACCGCTGCCTGGCCCAGGAGATCGGCGCTCCCACCGAGGACTACCCCAAGGTGGAGGCCCCTTACGGCTGCTACGGCAACGTCTACGAGGTCACGCTGAACGCCAAGGGCGAAGTGGACACGATGAAGGAGATCTGGAGCGTCTGACGGCGTCCGCCGGACCGGCCGGGAGCCGGGGCTCCCGGCCGTCGGGCCGGCAGGTGGTCAGACGGCCTGTCGGCCTGCCGGCCCGACGAAGGGAAGCCGTCCGCTCAGCCGCCCCGCCGGACCTTCGCCGCCCGGCGGGCCTCGGCGGTCTTGCGGGCCTCGGCGGCGCGGCGGGACTCGTTCTTCGCGCGACCCGGGCGGCCCGGGACGGTGCCGATGCCCCGGAAGGCCGCGCCGCCGCGCTTGACGCCCTCCTGGCTCGGTGCGCTGCCGTCGACCGGTATGCCCGAGGGCTTCCGGGCGCCGGTGATACGGGTCAGCTCGGCCTCGCCGGAGCGGACCCGGGTGACGACGGGCCGGATGCCGGCGTCGGTCATGACCTTGGCCACGTCCTGGCGCTCCTCGGGGGTGACGAGGGTGACGACGACGCCCGACTCCCCGGCACGCGCCGTGCGCCCGCCGCGGTGCAGGTAGTCCTTGCCGTCGGCGGGCGGGTCGACGTTGACGACGAGGTCGAGCTCGTCGACGTGGATGCCGCGCGCCGCCACGTCCGTGACGACCAGGACGGGGACCTCGCCGGTCCTGAAGCGCTCCAGGGTCCTGGCCCGCAGCGGCTGTGACTTGCCGCCGTGCAGCGCCGCGGCCCGCACCCCGCTGCCCAGCAGGTGCTTGGTGAAGCGGTCGACGGAGGCCTTGGTGCGCAGGAACATGATCACGCGCCCGTCGCGGGCGGCGATCTCCGTGGCGGTGGCGAACTTGTCGGGGCCGTGCACGTGCAGCACGTGGTGCTCCATCGTGGAGACGGCCGCGGCCGACGGGTCGACGGAGTGCCCGGCCGGATCCTGGAGGTAGCGCTCGACCAGCTCGTCGACGTCACGGTCGAGCGTGGCCGAGAACAGCAGCCGCTGGCCGTCGCCCGGCACCAGGTCGAGCAGCTCGGTGACCTGCGGAAGGAAGCCCATGTCGGCCATCCGGTCGGCCTCGTCGAGGACGGCGACGGCCACCCGGTCGAGACGGCAGTCCTTGCGCTCGACGAGGTCCATGAGCCGGCCGGGCGTGGCGATCAGGACCTCGGCGCCGTCGCGCAGCGCGGTGGCCTGCCGCCCGATCGACAGGCCGCCGACCACGGTGGCCAGGCGCAGCCCCAGCGCGTCGGCGTAGGGGGCGAGGTCGTCGGCGACCTGCTGGGCCAGCTCGCGGGTGGGGACCAGGACCAGGGCGAGCGGCTTGCGGGCCTCGGCCCGGCGCCCGGCGGTGCGGGCGAGCAGCGGCAGACCGAAGGCGAGGGTCTTGCCGGATCCGGTCTGCCCGCGGCCGAGGACGTCGCGGCCCGCGAGGGCGTCCGGCAGCGTGGCGGCCTGGATCGGGAAGGGCGCCTCGACACCGCGGCGGGTGAGTTCCGCGAGCAGGGCGGCCGGCAGGCCGAACGCGGCGAAGGTCACGGAGGCCTCGGGGGCGTCCTTGCGGGGCGTGGTGGTCATGCGGCACCTGGTCCGTGGAAAGGGCGGAGAAGTCCGTGGAAAGGGCGGGAAAAAGCGACGGGCCGGGGTCCCCACCGCATGGGTGGGGACTCCGGCCGCGTCGGACGTGTCAACGTCAGGCGGGGAGGATGTTCTCCGCCTGCGGGCCCTTCTGGCCCTGCGTGACGTCGAAGGTCACCTTCTGGCCTTCCTGGAGCTCACGGAAGCCGGAGGTGGCGATGTTGGAGTAGTGGGCGAACACGTCCGGGCCGCCACCCTCCTGCTCGATGAAGCCGAAGCCCTTTTCCGAGTTGAACCACTTGACGGTGCCGTTGGCCATGTCAGATCTCCTTAACGGGGCGTACCCCTGGGAACCGCACTGTGCGGGTCCCGGTGTCGCCGTGATGATTGCCCCGTCCGGAAAACTGCACCGAAAACACATGAAGTGCCTGACGATGTCGAATCGTCGAAGGCACTTGTCAGTTCATTGGGAACCACGACTGCAACTGAGATCGACTGTAGCACGGCGCGGGCGATCATGCGCGAAAAATGTCCGATTCATTCGCGCGGCCAGGGTGAACGTGACCGTGACGAGCAGCGCCCAGGCGCCGAACTTCGCGAGGGGGACCGGCTGCCAGCCGTCCAGCTGGTCCGGATAGCTCCAGGCGCCGACGTACGTGGCCGCGTTCTCGGCGACCCAGAGGAAGAAGCCGATCAGGACGAAGGACAGGGCCAGGGGCATCCGGTGGTCGCTCTCGCCGACCCGGAAGCGGACCCAGGTCCCCGCCGTCGCCGCCAGGAGCAGCGCGGCGAGGACCCAGCGGGCGTCGGGCAGCCAGTGGTGGCTGAAGAAGTTCACGTACACGGCTCCCGCGAGGACCGCCGTGATCCGGGGCCGGTAGCCCGTGAGCCGCAGGTCGAACAGGCGCCAGGCCCGGCAGACGTAGCTGCCGAGCGCCGCGTACAGGAACCCGCCGTACAGCGGCACGCCGCCGAACTTGGTCAGGGCCTCCTCCGGATAGCTCCAGGAGCCCATCCGTACCTTGACCAGCTCGAAGAGCAGGCCGATGGCGTGGCAGCCGGCGATCACGGCGACGTCGCGACCGGTGTCCCAGCCGAGCCGCCACGCCAGGACGGTGAGCCCGGCGCCGTACAGGAGCAGCAGGTCGTAGCGGGCGACGGGCAGCTCGGGCAGCAGGGTCGAGACGGCTATGCCGCCGACGAGCGCCACGGCGAAGGCGCAGCAGCGCGCCTCCAGGACCGTGAAGCGCAGCAGCTGACGTGTCCCGTGCGTGAGCGTGTTCATGGCGGGAGGGACGCCGGCGGGCCGTGAGCGGTTCGCCGGGTCAGGCCGCGGCGGAGACGGCGGCGCGCCGCACCCCCCGGACGGGAAGTGCGGCGCGCGGACGTGCGGTCGTGCTCGCGGAGATCAGACCGCCGGGGACGGGAAGGTCGGGTACTCCACGCCGGAGACGTGCTGGACGACCCGGATGACCTGGCACGAGTAGCCGAACTCGTTGTCGTACCACAGGTACAGGATCGCGTTGTCGCCGTCGACCTTGGTCGCGCCGGCGTCGACGATGGACGCGTGGCGCGAGCCGACGAAGTCCATCGAGACGGCGTCGGGGGCCGTGGTGAAGTCGATCTGGCGCTTCAGCGGCGAGTGCAGCGAGACGTCGCGGAGGTACTCGAGGACCTCTTCGCGGGTGGTCTCGCGGCCCAGGCGCAGGCTCAGGATCGCGATCGAGACGTCCGGGACGGGGACGCGGATCGAGCTGCCGGTGATCGGGGCCTTGAGGTCCGGCAGCGCCTTGGCGACGGCCGAGGCGGCACCGGTCTCGGTGATCACCATGTTGAGCGGCGCGGAACGGCCGCGGCGGTCGGCCTTGTGGTAGTTGTCCAGGAGGTTCTGGTCGTTCGTGAACGAGTGGACCGTCTCCACGTGGCCGCGCAGCACGCCGTACTCGTCGTCCATGGCCTTCAGCGGCGGGACGATCGCGTTGGTGGTGCAGGAGGCGCAGGAGATGACCTGCTCGTCCGGCTTGATCGTGTCGTGGTTGACGCCGTGCACGATGTTCGGCACGTCACCCTTGCCGGGCGCGGTCAGGACGACCTTGTCGATGCCGGGGCGCAGGTGCTTGGAGAGGCCCTCGCGGTCCCGCCACTTGCCGGTGTTGTCGATCAGGATGGCGTTCTCGATGCCGTACGCCGTGTAGTCGACCTCGGAGGGGTCGTTGGCGTAGATCACCTTGATCGTGTTGCCGTTGGCGACGATGGTGCCGTTCGCCTCGTCGACCGTGATCGTGCCCTGGAACTGGCCGTGGATGGAGTCGCGGCGCAGCAGCGAGGCGCGCTTCACGAGGTCCTGCTCACCACCGCCGCGGACGACGATCGCGCGCAGGCGCAGACCGTTGCCGGAGCCGGCCTTCTCGATGAGGAGGCGGGCGACGAGGCGGCCGATGCGGCCGAAGCCGTAGAGGACGACGTCGCGGCCGTCACGGCGCTCGACCTTGTTCTCGCCGATGGCGCCGGCGACGGCCTCGGCGGTGAACTCGGCCACGGAGAGACCGCGGCTGTCGGTCTTGTAGTCCGCGGCCAGCACGCCGATGTCGATCTGGCACGGGCCCAGGTCGAGAGTGGTGAGCGTCTCGAGGAACGGCAGGGTCTCGGTGACCGAGAGCTCCTCGCCGTCGATCTGCCGGGCGAAGCGGTGGGTCTTCAGGATGCTGACCACCGACTTGTTCACCAGGGAGCGGCTGTGGACCAGGACGGTGACGTCCTGCTCCCGGTGCAGCTTCCCGATGATCGGGATCATCGACTCCGCGATCTCCTCGCGGTTCTTCCAGCTGGTGAACGAGTCGTCATTGACAGTCACAGAAGTATCTTTCGAGCTAGGCGGCGCTCATATGGTAACCCCCGGCCCACTTGATCGATCAAGGGGTGCCGCACTGTGAGACGGGTCCCACACGGACACCCGCGTCACCGTCCCGACGCGCGTCGTTCCCGGATCCCGGCCAGACGCTCCTCGAGTGCCGCCCGGCGCTCGGGCCACTCCTCGACGACGACCGAGAAGACGGCCGTGTCACGGAGGCGGCCGTCCTCGCCCGGCACCCAGGACCCGGCCGAGTTCCGCAGGACGCCCTCGAAGCTCGCGCCGACGCCCGCGATCGCGGCCCGTGAGCGGGCGTTGCGGGCGTCGGTCTTCAGGTCGACGCGGGCCACGCCCCAGTTCTCGAAGGCGTGCCGGAAGAGCAGGTACTTGGCCTCGGCGTTCACCCCGGTGCCCTGCGCGGAGGCCGCGAGCCAGGTGAAGCCGATCTCGATCGCGCACAGCCCCTCCCCGGAGGGCCAGGGGCGCGGGTCCCAGAAGGAGGTGTGGCCGACGATCCGGCCGCTCGCCAGGTCGATCTGCGCGTACGGGGCGAGCCTGCCCTCGGCGGCCCGGCCGAGCTGCGCGTCGACGTACGCCCCGGCCTCCCCCCGCCCCGGCACCCAGGTGTAGCGGTACGAGTCCCGGTCCTCCTCCGCCGCCTCCGCCAGACCCGCGACGTGGTGGTGCCCCAGCGGCTCCAGGCGCACGAACTCGCCCTCCAGAACCGGTCCTTCCAGTGTGAAACCCATCAGTCCGCACTCCGTACGTAGGCGTCGAGCGTCGGTGATCGACCGAGCGGACGAAGGGTCGCAGACGCGGCGCCGGACGGCACCCCGTTTACCCGTCGGGGAAGGCGAGGGCACGGAAGCCGTCCCTGACCCGGGCCAGCGGGCCGGGGTCGCGGGTGAGGCGGAGCCGGTTGGTGAGCAGGACCGCCCAGCGGCCGCGCGCGGGCGAGACCCACAGGGCCGTGCCGGTGAAGCCGAAGTGCGCCCAGACGTCCTCCGTCGCTCCCGTGCCCGGTGCCGGATGCCAGAACAGGCCGCGCGGCGGGGCGAGTCCGCCGGTGTGGACGCGCAGCGAGGCGGCGGTCCAGCCGGCGGAGAAGGTGCCGGGCACCGGGTCGAGCAGGTGCCGCAGGAACCGGCCGATGTCGGCGGTCGTGGTGAAGACCCCCGCGATGCCGCAGGCGCCGCCGAGGAGCCGGGCCGAGAAGTCGTGGACGGTGCCCCGGAGCGGGGCGCCGCTCTCCTCGTCGTACTCGGTGGGCGCGCACCGCTCCCTCGCCCCGGCGGGCAGCGGACCGTACCGGGTCTCCGCCATGCCGAGGGGCGTCCAGACCCGGTCCGCGGCGAGCCGGGGGAGCGGCTGCCGGGTGAGGTGCTCGGCGAGGTAGCCGAGGATCAGCGCCGCCCGGTCGGTGTACGCGACGGCCTCCCCGGGCCGGTGCCGGAGCGGCTCGGCGAGGACGCCGTCACGGACGTCCTGCGGATCGGAGCCGTACAGGTGCCGGAGGTTGGCGCGGAGCGGCAGGCCCGCCGTGTGGGTGAGGAGGTGGTGCGCGGTGGCCCCGGCGAGCGGCCGGCCCGCGGCCTCCGGCCAGTACGAGCCGAGGGGGGCGCCCAGGTCGAGCTTCCCGGCGTCGACGAGGGTGCCGACGACCGCCCAGACGGTGAGGATCTTGGTGAGGCTCGCGACGTCGAAGAGCGTGTCGGGGAGCGTCGGCTCCTCCGGTCGCGCCGGGTCGAGCAGCCCGACCGCCCCGGCCGAGAGGGTCGTACGGGCGTCGCCGACGGCCCATGCGGCGCCCGGGTACGTACCGGCGCGGGCGGCCTCGCCGAGGAGCCGCTCGAAGGGGTCGCTGCGCTGTGTCAAGGCGTGCCTCCGGCGGTCCGGGGGAGTTCGGGGCGGGCCGGTCGACGGGCGACGGGCCGCGCTCCGAAGTCATGCCCCGGCCGTACCGGAAGACACCCTTCCGTCAGTGACCGGCGGTCCCTTCGGTGACCGGCTTGCAGGTCACCTCGTCGCGCGGGGTGTAGTGGGTCTTGTACGTCTCCCGCTTGACCTCGACGCCGCCGTTCTTGAAGACGCGGTCCACCGAGATGTCGAAGCCTTCGAGGGGCGGCTGCGGCACACAGGCCTCACCGGTGCCCTCGCGCTTGACGGGCTGCGTGATGTCGGTGCGCGGTCCGGCGACCGCCTCCACGGAGTCGTACTTCTTCGTGCCGAGGAAGCTCACCGTGACCGAGTGGTCGGTGGCGCTCGCCTTGATGTAGATCGGCTTGCCCGTGTCGTTGCGGAACTTCAGGTCGAGCTGGCCCCAGGCGACGGTCGCCTCCCGGCCGGCGGGGTAGCGCTCGATGTAGAAGGAGTGGGCGCCGTGCTCGACGGGCTGCACGCCGGCGAAGAACATGGCGTTGTAGACGGTGGTGGCCATCGCGGACACGCCGCCGCCGGGCGCGGAGCGGTACGAGCCGTCGAGGATCATCGTGCCGTCGACGAAGCCGTTCTCCGGGGTCCGCTCGCCGACCGTCTTGTTGAAGCTCCACACCTCGCCCGGCTGCACGAGCGAGCCGTTGATGAGCTCGGCGGCCCGGCCGATGTTCGTCGTCCGGTACGGGGCGGTGGGGAAGTTCACCGTGAACGTCGACATCTGCTCGGTGATGCCGAGGCGGGCCAGCGAGCCCGAGGACAGCTCGGGCTCGGTGACCTTGGTGGCCACCGGAGCCGTACGGGCCGCGTCGCCGGACCGGGTGAGCAGCGGGCGGACGGCGTCGCCGAGGGCCTTCGCGGTGACCTCCTGGCCCGGCCGGCCCTCCGACTCCACGACGACCTTGCCGTCCCGCACCCCGAGGGACGCCTCCTTCGGCGTGCCCGTCAGCGAGGCGAGGGGGCGCGCCACGTCCGGGTCGCGCAGCAGGGCCTCCTCGTCGAGGGAGGTGGTGAGGCGGCCGCCGTCGTTCTTCACGGTGAGGTGGTCGGAGAGCGTGGCGGCGGAGATCCGCAGCCGCTGGTCACCGGCGGTGAGCGTCACGGGTCCGGAGACGGCGGGCTCGGCGTACGTGTCGAGGAACCGGTTCACCTCGGCGGCGGGCAGCTTCGGCTCGGTCACGGAGACCGGGAGCGTCACCGCGGCGGCGCCCGTGGTCGCCGGGTAGGCCGCGCGCAGGGTCTCGGCGGCCTGCGCGGTGTCCAGCCTGCTGCCGGTCACCGGCTGGGTCGCGACGGCCCGGCCGTCGCGGAAGGCGACGGATCCCTCGCGGACCGTCCGGTCGTTCTGCCTGGCCAGCTCGGCCACGGCGGCCCGGGTCTTCGCCTCGTCGTGGGCGAGGACCGGCTGGATCTCGCGCTCACCGGGGGAGAACAGCCGCCCGATGACGGTGACGGGGTCACGGGACGGGTCGGCCGCCATGTCGGCGGTCTTCGCCACGTCCACGGTGAGCCCGGCCGACGCCGGGTCCACGGCGGCGGAGCGGTCGCCGACCTTGACGGGTATCGGCGCCTTCCAGGAGGCCGGGGCCTCGGCCGTCAGCTTCGCCTCGGCCTCGGCACGGCTCATGCCGCCGATGTCCACGCCGTCGACCCGGGTCCCGGCGGATATGTCGTCCCCCGTCGCGAGCAGCCCCGCCACGTACAGGCCGCCCGCGGCGACCGCGACCACACCCGTCGCGATCGCCGCCGTCCGAAGACGCGGACGGCGCCCCTCGCGGGGCGTCGGGGCATGGTCGGTCGTGGAGCGGGGCACACGCTCTCCCGGGGCGTCGAGGAATGGGGGAACCACACGACGGTACGCCGAAAGAGTGTCTTATGCACATAAGGGCGGTTTGACCTGCGGGGATACGGAGCGGGTCATCGCGACCACGGACCGTACCGCCGTACGGGTGACGGAGAGCCCGCCCACCCGCCCGCACGGACCGCGAAACGGACCCGGACCCGTGAGCTCCGCACCGCCCGGTCGGGCGCCCGCGCCGCACCGTCCGCACCGTCCGCGAAGCCGCGGCCGTCGCCGGCCCTAAGCTGGAGCGATGCCTGACACCCCCGGCCCCGGGCACCCCGGGCCCCAGTCCGTCGACCGGGCCCTCGCCGTCCTCGACGCCGTCGCCGACGCGGACCGGCCCGTCGGGGCGAAGGCGCTGGCGCGGCGGCTCGGCTGCGCCCTCTCGACCGTCTACCACGTGACCGGGCCCCTGCTCGCCCGCGGCTACCTCGTCCGTACCGCCGAGGGGTACGCGCCCGGGCCCCGCGTCCCCGCCCTGCACCGCTCCCACCAGCGGCACCACGGGCTCGGCGCCGGAACCGGCGAGCTCCTCGGCCGGCTGCGCCGGGCCACCGGCGCGGAGGCGTACCACACCGCGTACCGCGACGGCCTGATCACCGTCGTCGACACCACCGCCCCCGTCACCGACACCGGCCACCCCTTCACCCCCGGCCCCGAGGCCCGCGCCCACGCGACCGCCCACGGCAAGGCGCTGCTCGCCGCCCTGCCACGCCCGCTGCGCCGCCGCTATCTGGCGGAGCACGGCATGGCCCGCTTCACCGAGCGGACCATCACCAGCGCCGAACGCTTCGAGGCCGAGGTGGACCGGGTGCGCGGCCAGGGCTTCGCCGTCTCGGTGGGGGAGGCCGACCTCGCGTACACCTGCCTCGCCGTCGCCCTGCCCGACCGCGGCGACGGCATCGTGCACGCCCTCTCCGTCTCCCTCCCCACCGCCGATTTCGCCCACCGCCAGGGCGAGATCCGCGCCGCACTGACCCGCGCGGCCCCGGATTTCCCTGCGGTGCGGTAACGCCGCTTCGCGGCTCGCGCCGCAGGGGGCCCGCGAGCCGCCTCGGCGGCGCCGTGGCGGAGCTTCCCTGCTCGCGCCGTACGCGGGGCCTCTGCTCCCGCCGTACGGGGACTCTCCGGCGGCCCCGCCCGTGCCGTCACCGGGCTTCCCGGACTTCCCGGCCCGCGTTCCACCGGAACCCCCGGCCGCCCCACCCGCCTTTCCGGCCCTGTCGGAATCCCGGGCCGTTCCGCTCGCCCCGTCCCTCCCCGCCGCCGCAAGGTGGGTGCATGATCTTCATCGCCGTCCGGTTCACCGTCCGTCCCGACCACGCCGACCGCTGGCTCGACCTGGTCGACGAGTTCACCCGCGCCACCCGCGCGGAGCCCGGGAACCTCTTCTTCGACTGGTCCCGCAGCGTCGACGACCCGAACGTCTTCGTGCTCCTGGAGGCCTTCGCCGACGCGGAGGCGGGCGCCGTCCACGTCGCCTCCCCGCACTTCGCCGCAGGGCTCTCCGCCATGGCCGGCGCCATCGCCGCCACCCCCGAGATCATCAACGTCGAGGTCCCGCAGCAGGGCTGGGGCGCCATGGCCGAGCTCGCCCCGACCGACGCCTGAGAGGCTCCGCCACGACCCCCGGGGCCGCCCCGCCCCGACTGATAGGTTCGCGTGCACACGCAGGCGGGGCGGCGCGCCCGAGGGGAGATGCGGCACATGGCGGTGAGCGGGCGGCAGAGCGGCAGGCCCACCCTTGAGGAGGTCGCGGCCCGCGCGGGAGTCGGGCGCGGCACGGTCTCCCGGGTCATCAACGGTTCCCCGAAGGTGAGCGAGCAGGCCAAGGCCGCCGTCGAGCGGGCCGTCGCGGAGCTCGGCTACGTCCCCAACCGGGCCGCCCGCGCCCTCGCCGGCAGCCGCACCGACGCCGTCGCCCTGGTGATCCCCGAGACCGAGGCGCGCCTCTTCGCGGAGCCGTACTTCCTCGACATCATCCGCGGCGTCAGCGCCGAACTCGCCGACGCCGACAAGCAGTTGCTGCTCACCCTCATCCGCAGCGAACAGGAGCGGCAGCGCTTCGAGCAGTACCTCGCCGCCCAGCGCGTCGACGGCGTCCTCCTCGTCTCCGTGCACGGCGCCGACCCGCTGCCCGACCAGGTCCGCGCCCTCGGCCTGCCCGCCGTCCTCAACGGCCGCCGCACCGAGGCCGAGCGCGTCGCCTTCGTCGACTCCGACAACACCGGCGCGGGCCGGACCGCCGTCGCCCACCTCGCCGCCCGTGGCCGGCGGGCGATCGCCACCGTCACCGGCCCCCTCGACATGTACGTGGCCCGCTGCCGCCTCGACGGCTACCGTCAGGGCCTCGCGGAGGCCGGTCTCGCCTCCGACGAGGCGCTCGTCGCCCACGGCGACTTCACCGAGGAGGGCGGCCGGCGCGCCATGCGGGAGCTCCTGGACCGCAGGCCCGATCTGGACGCCGTCTTCGCCGCCTCGGACGTGATGGCGGCCGGCGCGCGGAGCGTCCTGCGGGAGGCGGGCCGCCGGGTCCCGCAGGACGTGGCCCTCGTCGGCGTCGACGACTCCGCCGTCGCCCGGCACATGGACCCGCCGCTGACGAGCGTGCGCCAGCCCATCGAGGAGATGGGCCGCACCATGGCCCGCCTGCTCCTCCAGGAGATCGCCTCGCCCGGTGACCCGGACGGGCAGCAGCCCCGCCGGATCCTGCCCACCGAGCTCGTGGTCCGCGCCTCCTCCTGACGGACCGCCGCCTCGGCCCCGACCGGCCGCTGCCGCGTACGGACGGTCTGCCGCCCTGTCCTGACGGTCCGCTGTCGCGTTCTGACGGTTCGCTGCCGCGTACGGACGGTCTGCCGCCATGTCCTGACGGTCCGCTGTCACGTTCTGACAGTCTGCCGCCGCGTACTGATGGTCCGCTGTCACGTTTTGACGGTCTGCCGCCACGTACCGACGGTCTTCCGTCACGTTCTGACGGTCCGCCGCCCCGTACCGACGGTCCGCTGTCACGTTCTGACGGTCCGCCGTCACGGCCCCGGAGGTCCGCGCCCCACAGCCCCGACCTGCGCCGTCGCAGCCCCGCCCGGCCGAGATGCAGCCGTCCCGGGCGCCCCGGAGAATGGACACCGTACGGGGTCCGTACCCGAGACCAGGGCGCTTCCGACGGCGTCCGACCCGGCAAGGGGGCGGTCGACGATGCCGCTGCGCCAGCTCGACCGGCCGCACGTCGCGCCCGGGACACTGCGCCGCTGGACCCTCCTGTACCTCCTGACCGTGGTTCTCCTGACGGTCGCCTACCTGCAGTTCCCCTCCCGTCACACCGTCCTGTGGGCACTCATCGGACTCGGCGGCGTCGCCGCCATCCTCGTCGGCGTCCGGCTGCACCGGCCCGCCAAGCGCTGGCCCTGGCTGGTGCTCGCCGCGGCCAACCTCACCTTCGTGAGCGGCGACACCGCCTACAACGTCCTGGAGGCCTTCTTCGGCGAGACCAGACCCTTCCCGTCCGTCGCCGACGCCCTGTACCTGGCCACCTACCCGCTGTTCGCCGTCGGCCTCTTCGGGTTCATCCGCTACCGGGAGGTCGGCCGCGACCTCGGCGTCGTCCTCGACGCGCTGATCCTCACCGCAGGCCTCGCCCTGCTCGGCTGGGTCAACCTCATCACCCCGCTCGCCAGGAGCGAGGGCATGAGCTGGACCGAGAAGGCCATCTCCATCGCCTATCCCCTCGGCGACGTCCTGATGCTCGCGATGCTCGCCCGGCTGCTCGTGCCCGGCGGCCTGCGCTCCCGGTCCGTCCAGCTCCTCACCCTGGGCACCTGCGGCATCCTGGCCTCCGACGTCATCTACGGCATCCTCCAGCTCAAGGGCACCTGGATGGTCGGCACCCCCTGGGACCTGGGCTGGGTCGTCTTCTTCACCGCCTGGGGCCTCGCCGCCCTCCACCCCTCCATGACCGGCCTCACCGAACCGGCCCCCGAACCGGCCTCCGGCGTCGCCGAGCGCCGGCTCGCGCTGCTCGCCGGCGCCTCGCTCGTCGCCCCCGCCCTGCTGCTCCTCCAGTCGATGCGCCACAACCAGAACAAGGACATCGCCGTCATCGCGATCTTCTCGGCGCTGATGTTCCTCCTGGTCCTCGCCCGGCTCTGGGGCATGATGAACGACCACGGCAAGGCCGAGGCGCGCGAGCGCAGCCTCAGGGTCGCCGCCGCCTCCCTCGTCGCCGCCCTCAGCCCCCGCGAGGTCGCCGGCGCGGTCGAGACGGCCGCGGCCACCCTCTTCGGCGCGGGCACCGCCCACCAGGTCCTCCTCCTCACCCGGGACCGCCGGGGCGGCCTCAACGCCGTGGCCACCCCGGGGCGCCCCTGGAGCATCCGCACCGACGAGCTGGTCAGACCGCCCGGCACGGCCTGGCCCGAGCACGTCGCCGACGGCACCCGGCTGCTCCCCGTGACCCGGCTCGACCCCGCCCTCGCCGCCGAGATCGCGCCCGCGACCCACGTCCTGCTCTGCCCCCTGAAGCTCCAGGCCCCGGCAGGGCCCGAACCGCTCCTCGGCGTGCTGCTCCTCGCGGGCCCCGAGAAGAAGCTCGCGGAGATCATGGGATCCGCCCAGTCCCTGGCCTCCCAGGCGGCCCTGGCCCTCGAACGCTTCGGGCTGAGCGAGGAGGTCAACCGCCGTACCAGCGAGGCCTACTTCCGCACCCTCGTGCACAACACCTCGGACGTCATCCTGATCGTCGACGACGACGACACCGTCCGGTACGCCAGCCCCTCCGCCGAGTCCATGTTCGGCCGCTCCCTGCTCCCCGGCACCCCGCTCACCGAGATCCTCGCCCCCGCCGACACGGCCGGCGCCCTGCGCGTCCTCGCCGACGCGCGCGCCCGCGGCTCCGCCGACGCCCGGGAGGACTGGAAGCTGCTCCACGGGGGCTCCGGCGAACTGGAGGTCGAGGTCCGGTGCAGCAACCTGCGCAACGAGCGGACCGTCCACGGCCTCGTCCTCACCCTCCGCGACGTCACCGAGCAGCGGAAACTGGAACGGGAGCTGACCCACCGGGCGTTCCACGACTCCCTCACCGGGCTCCCCAACCGCGTCCTGCTCCTCGAACGCATCGAGCGGGCGCTGCTCCGCGGCCGCCGCGAGTCCACCCTGACCTGCATGCTCTTCGTCGACCTCGACGACTTCAAGGTCGTCAACGACACCATGGGGCACTCGGTCGGCGACGAACTCCTCGTCGCCGTCGCCCGCCGCCTCACCTCGGTCCTGCGGCTCACCGACACCGCCGCCCGGCTCGGCGGAGACGAGTTCGCCGTCCTCATCGAGGGCGCCCGCGAACCCCGCGACGCCGAGGCCCTCGCGGCCGAGATCGTGCACACCCTCAGCCAGCCCTTCCACCTCACCGACGGCGCCGTCTCCGTGTCGACCAGCGTCGGCATCGCCACCGTCCTCGACAGCGCCCACGCCGAGGAGCTCCTCGGCCACGCCGACCTCGCCCTGTACGCGGCCAAGGCCGCCGGCAAGAAGCGCTGGCGGCTCTTCCACCCCGAGCTGCACTCCCGGCTGGTCGCCCGCCACGAACTCCAGGCGGGCATGGACACGGCCATCGCCGACCACGCCTTCGCCCTGCGCTACCAGCCGATCGTCGAGGTCGACGGCGGCGCCCCGGCCGGTCTCGAAGCGCTCATCCGCTGGCCGCACGCCCGGCGCGGCATGGTGCCGCCCGACCAGTTCATCACCCTCGCCGAGGAGAGCGGCCACATCATGCCGCTGGGCGCCTGGGTCCTCGAACACGCGGCGCTCGACATCGCCCGCTGGCAGCGCGCCCACCCCCGCAGCAGCCCCCTGCACGCCAATGTGAACGTCTCGGCACGGCAGTTCCGCGACCTCGGATTCGTCGACGAGGTACGGCGCGCCCTCCACTCCTCCGGACTCTCGCCCGGCTCGCTCGTCCTGGAGCTCACCGAGACCGTCCTCATGCGCAAGGACGCCCAGATCCGGAACACGATGGCCGCCCTCAAGGACCTGGGCGTCGACATCGCCATCGACGACTTCGGCACCGGATTCTCCTCGCTCAGCTACCTCCGCGAGTTCCCCATCGACGTCCTCAAGGTCGACAAGTCGTTCATCGACGACATCACCACCGACCCGCAGCAGGTGGCGCTGGTGGAGGGCATCGTCCGCATCGCCGACGTCCTCGGCCTCCAGGTCGTCGCCGAGGGCATCGAGCACGAGGAGCAGCGGGCGCTGCTCGCCGACATGGGCTGCCGGTACGGGCAGGGCTACCTCTTCGCCCGCCCCATGACCGCCCACCAGACCGAGTCCTATCTGTACCGCTCCTCGCCCGCCGGCGCCCGTCCCGCCCCCCGTCCCGCCGTCCGGCCCACCGGCCCCGCCCAGGCCGCCGCCACCACCCGGCCTCCGCGCGAGGCCCGCTGGCGCGACCTGGAGCACCTCCAGCGGACCAGCCTCATGTGCGACGCCGTCATCGACGAGATCGACGGCCGCCGCATCCGGGTCGGCGACGACTGGCTCGTCGACTTCGCCTCCTGCAACTACCTCGGCCTCGACCTCGAACCCGAGGTCATCGAGGCCATCGAGCCCGAGGTACGGCGCTGGGGCACCCACCCCAGCTGGTCCCGGCTCCTCGGCAGCCCCCGGCTCTACCCCCGCATCGAGGAGCGGCTCACCGAACTCCTCGGCGCCCCCGACACCCTGCTGCTGCCCACCATCACCCTCATCCACCAGTCGGTGATCCCCCTCCTCGCCGGCAGCGGCCAGGTCTTCGTCGAGGCGCAGGCCCACCGCACCGTGTACGACGGCTGCATCGGCGCCCGGGGACAGGGCGCCGAGATCCACCGCTTCCACGCAGACCGGCCGGACGAACTGTCGGTGCTGCTGCGCGGCTCGCCCGCCGACGCCGGCCGGCTCGTCTGCATGGACGGCGTCAACAGCATGACCGGCAACTTCCCCGACCTGCCCGTGCTCGCCCGGATCTGCCGGGAGAACGGCGCCCTGCTGTACGTCGACGACGCCCACGGCTTCGGCGTCATCGGGGAGCGCCGCGCCGACGAGACCAGCCCGTACGGCGCGCGCGGCAACAGCATCGTCCGCCACCTCGGCGAGAGCTACGAGAACCTGGTCCTGGTCGGTGGCTTCTCCAAGGCCTTCTCCTCGCTCCTCGCCTTCCTCGCGGTGCCGCGCTGGCTCAAGGACCACCTCAAGGTGGCGGCGGCCCCGTACCTGTACTCGGGGCCCTCGCCGACCGCCTCGCTCGCCACCGCCCTCGCCGGACTCGACGTCAACGAGGAACGCGGGGACGAGATCAGGGCCCGCCTGTACCGCATGACGGCCCGCGTCCTCGACCACGTACGGGGCCTGGGCATCGCCACCCCCAACACGGACGGCCTGCCGATCGTCGAGATCCCGCTCGGCGACGCCGACGACCTCGACGCCGTGGCGGCCTTCCTGTGGGAGCACGGCATCTACGTGACGCTCGCGTCCTACCCGCTCGTGCCGCGTGACCGGGTGGGCTTCCGCATCCAGATCACCGCCGCCAACACCGACGAGGAGATCGGCCAGCTGTGCGCCGCCCTGACGGAGCTCGTCGCGCGCTTCCCCCTCCAGCCCGCCGAGGCCGTCCGCCCCGTCCCGGCCGGCCGGCCCACGGAGAAGTGATGGACCGGATCCCGCCGGGCCCGCCGGAGACGGACCGGCCGCGCCGCAACAGGGACGCCGACTGGGACGCCTGGCCGGTCGACGCCTACCTCACCGAGAACTACCGCAGCCTCCACCCGTACGACATCGGCGTCATCCGCCACCACGCGGGCGTCTACCGGCGCTTCGCCCCCGGCAGCCTCGCCCGCACCCTCGAACTGGGCGCGGGCCCCAACCTCTACCCGCTGATGCTCGCGGGCGCCGCCGCCCGCCGCGTCGACGCCCTCGAACCCAGCGCCGCCAGCGTCCGCTATCTGCGCGGGCAGCTCGCCCACGGCGTCGACGACAGCTGGCAGCGCTTCTACCGCCTCTGCCGCTCCCACGACCCCGCCCTCCCGGCGAGCTGCGCCGAGGCCCTCCGCCGGGTCCGCGTCGTCCGGGGCACCGCCGACGACCTGCCCCCCGGCACCTACGACCTCGCCTCCATGAACTTCGTCGCCGAGAGCGTCACCGAGGACTTCGAGGAGTTCACCGCGGTCTGCGACGTCTTCGTCCGCGCGGTCGTCCCCGGCGGCCGGCTCCTCGCCGCCTTCATGGAGCGCATGCCGAGCTACCGCATCGGCACCGGACCCGTCTGGCCCGCCTGCCCGGTCGACGAGGCCGCGCTGCGGTCCGTCTTCGCGCCCCGCACCACCGGCCTGCGGATCCTCCGGCTGGCGAAGGACCGCACCCTGCCCGAGTACGGGGACACCGGCGTCCTGCTGCTCACCGCCGAACGGCCGCGCACCCCCGGACCCGGGCACGTCCCGGGGCCGTCATGACAGCAGCTCCTGGTAGAGCGCCGCGTACCGGGCCGCGAAGCGTTCGGGGCCGAAGTGGTCCTCGACCAGGACCCGCCCCCGCTCGGCGAGCATGTCCCAGGACCGCGGCTGGTCGAGCAGCCACGCCAGCTGCTGCCCGGTGCGGCGCGCGTCGCCCGCAGGGGCCCGCAGCACGGCGTGGCCGAAGTCGGCGAACTGGGGGAGGTCGCTGAGGATCGCGGGCCGCCCCGAGGCCAGCGCCTGGAGGACGGTGAGCGGGACGTCCGCGTTGTCGAGCGCGGCCGGCGGGAACAGCAGCACCTGCACGGAGGCCAGCAGGGCGTGCATGTCCCCGACGTGGCCGCGCACCTCGAAGTCGGTGAGTCCCGCCGCGCCGGCCCGCTCCCGCAGCGCCTCGGCCAGCCCCGTGGCGTCCTGCCCCGGCCGCGCGCGCACGGCGAGCACCAGCCGGAACCGGGCCCCCTCCCGATGGGCCTCCGCCGCCGCGTCGATCGCGGTCTCCGCCCCGCCGTCCGGATCGTGGTGCCCCGTGAAGAGGACCGTGGGGAGTCCCTGCGGACGCGGCAGGTACGGCCACTCGTCCGGGCCGATCATGGGCGGGACGACCCGTACGTCCCCGAAGTCGGCGGCCCTCAGCCGGCGGGCCATCGACTCCGTCAGGGCGACCGTCACCCCCAGCGGCCGGGCGTGCGCCAGGTGGCGGGGGTCCGCCACCCCGGCCACGGTGTGCACGACCGGCCGCCCGCCGAGCAGCAGCGGGCGCAGCCACGAGAAGACCGGGAAGCCGCGGCCGATGGTGAGGAAGGCGTGCACCAGGGCGACCCGGCGGGCGAACACGGCCCCGGCGAGCACGGACTGCACCCGTGTGGAGACGTGCGGCCCCCCGTCCCCGGAGAGGACGTGGACGGGCCGCCCGCGCTCCGGCGGGGGCTGCCGCCGCCCGGGCAGCCGGGAGAACCAGACGAAGTCCACATCGGGCAGGACGTCGAGGAGGTCCGACGCGAGCCGGACGGCACGGCCCTCCGCCCCGTCCAGTGGACCGCCGGTCAGGAGCAGGACGCGCGGCCGCCGCTCATCCCGGACCATCGGGCACCTCCGCGGCCCGCGGCCCCGGCGGGGGGACCAGGGGTCCGGCCACGGCGGGGCCGCCCGGGACGGTCACGACACACCTTCGGCGGTCCGGACCCGCGCGCCCGCCCTGCGGCCGGGGCCGGCGGCCGGCGGCACGCTCGCGGCTCCGGCCCCGGGCAGCAGGTACACCTCGGGCACGCGCGGGATGCGGCCCCCGGGGAACAGGGCGTCGGTCTGCGTCCGGTAGCCCCGGATCAGCTCGGCCTTCCGGTCGAGGCCCCGCTCCCAGGCGCGGGCCACGAGCCGGTGGCTGTCGGTGAACCCGTCGTCGTCGGCGGTCTGGTTGTACGGGAAGTCGCTGTAGTACACGATCCGGCGGCCGCTCCGCTCGGCGGCGGTGCGGACCAGGACGTGGTCGGCGTGCCCGCCCACCCCCAGGGGCGCGAGCACCAGGCCGCCGGAGCGGCCGGGCAGCAGCGCGTCGACGGTCTCCCCGACGGCGCGCAGCGTCTCGGCGTCGTACGCGGACACCCGGCCCCGCGACAGGTGCATCCGGTACGTCGGGTACACGTGGTCCAGTTCGGGCAGCACCCGGGACAGCCGTCCCCCGCCCCGACGGGCCCGCGGCAGCCGCCGGAACAGCCCGTCGACCAGGCCCACATGGCGGCAGTCGACGTCGAGCAGTTCGAGGACCCGCCGGTCCTCCTCGCGCCGGTCGGCGAAGAGCTCCTCCGCGTCCCGGGCCCGGGTCTGCCGCAGGTACTGCCGGGCGGAGAGGGTGTACGGCGGCGGCGCGGCCTCCGTGAACAGCGTGGCGACCGTCACCGGCGCCCGCCGCCCCGCCCAGCCGAGCAGCGCCCCGCAGGACAGGACGGCGTCGTCCAGGTGCGGCGAGAGCACGATCATCGGGACACCGGAGCCGAGGACCGTCCGGACGAAGCTGGTCAGCGGGTCGTCTGCCATGACGCGCCCCTCCTCCTCGGCCGCCGCGGAGCGGCGGGTGAGTCCACGAGCCGGTGGGCCAGGGCCAGATACCGGCCCGTCGTCTCGTCCCACGTGTAGTGCTGTGCCGCGATCCCCGAGCGGTGGCCCAGCCGGCGGCGGAGCCCCGCGTCCGTGGCCAGCTCCGTCATCCGCGCGCCGAACGCCGCCACGTCGAACGGCGTCACGGCCACGTCTCCTCCGTCGCGCATCCAGCGCAGCGCCGGCAGGTCGAAGTGGAGGACGGGCTTGCCGTACGACATGCCTTCCAGGGCCACCAGACCGAAGGCCTCGTGCCGGGACGGCAGCACCAGGAAGGCGCTGTCGCACAGCAGTTGGCGCCTGCGGTCCTCACCGGTGCACCTCACCCAGTGGATCCGGGGCTCGGGGTCGCGGGTGTGCGCGGCGACGAGCACGGCGAGCCGGCGTTCCTCGGCGGGGGTGCCGCTGCCCGCGAGCAGCAGGTCGAGCGGGGGGCGGGCCCGGTCGTAGGCCTCGAGGAGCAGGTCCAGGCCCTTGGCCCAGGTGTCGATCCGCCCGAGGAAGAGGATGAACCGGCCGGCTCCGAGCCGGGCCTCGTCGAGCTGGTGCTGCTCGACCCCGTGGGGGACGACCTGGACGTCGGCCCGGGGGCTGAGCCTGCGGATCGCCGAACCGTCCGCCGCGTTCCTCACCACGATGTGCCGGTAGCAGCGCAGGCCCAGCCGTTCCACCAGGAAGAACGGGAGGTGGTAGCGCCGCCACAGGGCCTCGGTGCCGCGCCCCTGGAGGACGCCGACGACGGGTGCGGTCGTCATCAGGGGCAGGAAGCTCGTGGAGAACGGCGGGGTGAAGCTCTCCAGCCACAGGTCGTGCCGGATGCGGCGGGCCACGAACGGCAGGAGCGCGAGGAACAGCAGCGGCCCGGCGTGCGGCCCCGCCCGGCCCACCGGGAGCCGCACGTAGCGGATGCCGTCCCGGTCCTCGGTGCCGCCGTGCCGGCCGGCCGTCACGACGGTGACCCGGAAGTCCTCGGCGAGCCGCCGGGCCACCATGTCGGCCGCGGGCGCCCCGCCGTCCCGGCAGGCGGGATCGCCGGCGTCCTCGTAGACCGACACCACCACGTGCCGCCGCTCCCCGGCCGCCGTGCCGCGCTCCGGCACGGCGGCCGCCCGCTCCCGCTGCCGTATCTCGTCGAGGATCCGCTCCAGCGCCCCGCCCGCGACCAGGGACGGAGCCCGCTCGTCGTCGAGCCGCGCGATCCCCGAGAGACGCCGCGACCAGCTGCGGTAGCGGGCCCGGCCGGGGGTCTCCTCCCGGCCGCGGCCCCGCGGCACGTCGGTGCCGGCCCCGAGGAGGAGCGTCAGGCCGTAGCCGCGGTCGATCCGCCGGAAGGCGGACGCGGTGCCCGAGGAGGCCGGCGGGTCGAAGGCCACCAGGCCGTCCAGCGGGCCGCGGTCCGTCACGACCACGGCCTGTCCGCCGCGCGTCCGGGGCCGTGCTCGCGCCCGCGTGCGCGCGAGGAGCGTGGCGGCCGTGAGCCGGGCCGTGAGCTCGCCCGCGTGGAGGAGCGCGTGGGCACGGCGCAGCCGGGATCCCCGGCGCTCGGGATCCGTGGCGCGCCGTGCCCACCCGCCCCCACCCGGTTCGCCCGCATCCCTCGCACGGGGCGGAACCGGGAACCTGCGGCACAGGAAGCAGCCGTGGCCGTGGACGGTGACGACGGTGACACCGTGCTCGCCGAGCAGCACGGCGAGCCTGCGCACCAGCGAGGATCCGTCCGCGCCGTCCGGCCCGGACACGGCGACGAGCAGGGGACCGGTCATCGCGCCTCGCCTCCCCGGGACGGGGCGCGCGGAGCCGGGCGCGCGGTCGAGCGGGGGATCGGGGCATGCGCGGAGGCACGGTCACGGGGAGGAGGTCCGCAGGCCGCACGGGACCTGGCGGACCCCGGTTCTCCGGCTGGACCCGCTGGACCGGACGACCCGGACGAGCCGCGGCTGCGGCGTGCCGTGCCGGTGTGGGTCGTACGGGCCCGCCGTCGCCGTGCCGCGCCGCGTGCCCGGCAGGCCCCGCTCCGGGGCGCGGGAACGGCGCGGCCGATCCGGTCGGAGGCCCGGCGCGCCGGATGGGCGGTCGGGCGGCGCGGCGGCCGGCAGGGCGAGCGGCGCCGGGCATCGCCGAAAGGCCAGTCGGTCACTCGCCGCAGGGGGTGCGGAACGGGTGCCACCGGCACTCGGCTGATCTGGATCGAGGTCACGTCGCGCCTCTTCCGACAACCGGCCCCGCCGGGGGGAATGCGATCAAGGTCTTCTTTGCCCTGAAATGGTGCCTTCTTTAGCGTTAGCACCCTTAGGTGGGATTCGTCAACCGCGGGAGCCCCGGAGGGGGCCGCGCGCCAGCCGCGACAGGGCGTTGTGCGGCCGTTCGTCGAGGAGCGTGCCGAGGATGCGGGCGCCGTCCCGGACCGTGCGGGGGTGCGAGGGGCCGTGACGGCACGGCAGTTCGAGGCTGGGCACCTCGGCGACGCGCAGTCCGTAGTGCAGCGCGTGCGCGACCAGTTCGGCCCCGAGTTCCACGCCGCCCTCGCGCAGGTCGAGGAGATCGACGAAGGGGCGCCGGAACGCGCAGAATCCGTACCAGAGATCCGTGAGGTGCTGTCCGTACAGCCGGCGGGCGACACGCAGCAGCGCGCGGTGCCCGAGGCGCCGCGACAGCGGATAGCGGGCGTAATCCCCGCCCGCGATGAAACGCGATCCCTTGACGAAGTCGTAACCGCTTTCCAGATAGTGCAGATAGTGCGGGATCTCGTGCGGCGACATGCTTCCGTCGGCGTTCATCAGGACGATCAGGTCCCCGGTCGCCGCGAGCAGTCCCGCGTGCGGGATGTCGCCCCGGGTGGAGTCCCAGGCCCCGAGCCGGCGCACCGTGAGCCCGGCGCGCTCGCGGCCCCGCCCGGCGGAACCGCCGATCAGGACCACCTCCCGCACGGCCGGAGGCACCTGGTCGAGGAGCCGGTCGAACGCCGCTCCCGGGTCCCCGCCGCCGGGGCGGGCCGTGAGGACGAGACTCACCGTCGGGGTGCCGGAGCCGGCCACCCGGTCGGTCGACCTGCGCAGGGGATGCGAATCGCTACTCATGGGGTACGGCCTTACTCGTCGGTACGGCCTCGCGCGCGGCCGGCCCGCGTCTTTCAGAATCCTGCGTCCGGGGCGACGCCGTCAAGAAAAGCGGATGAATATGCGGGCGGCCGCGAAGGAATGACCCGCCAGGACCCCCGCATTTCCCTTCCTCGCGGACCGTCGCATCATCTGTGCTTTGTGCACTCGCCGTCCAGGAGGAATACAATCCCGTCATGGCAGGGCGAATTGAGGACTACGCCCTCGTCGGTGACCTGGAGACCGCCGCGCTCGTCGGGACCGACGGGTCCGTCGACTGGTGGTGCGCGCCCCGCTTCGACTCGCCCGCCTGCCTCGCCGCCCTCCTGGGGAACCCGGACCACGGCCGCTGGATCCTCGCCCCGACGGGCAACGGGCGCTGCACGCGCAGGAGTTACCGCGGCGACACGCTCGTCCTCGACACCGTCTGGGAGACCCTCTCCGGAACCGTCCGGGTCACCGACTTCATGCCGCCGCGCCGCGCGGGCGAACCCGCCCCGAGGATCGTCCGGATCGTCGAGGGGATCGCCGGACGCGTCGCCGTGCGGGGTGAGTTGAGGGTCCGCTTCCACCACGGCAGCATCGTGCCCTGGACCCGCTCGACGGACCGGCGCACCGCCGTCTCCGTCGCCGGACCGGACTCCGCCCACCTCAGCTGCGGGCCCGGCGTCGAACTCACCGTCACCCCGAACCGTACGACCTGCGAGTTCACCGTCACGGCCGGCCTGCGGGTCGCCTTCGTCCTCGGCTGGCACCCCTCGCACGCCCCCGCGCCACCGCCCGCGTCGCCCGCCGACGTCGACGCCGCCCTCACCCGCACCCTCGCCTTCTGGGACGACTGGGCCGCCGCCCTGCGCTACGAAGGCCCCGCGCGCGAGGCGGTGATCCGCTCCCTGCTCACCCTCAAGGCCCTCACCTACGCCCCCACCGGCGGCATCGTCGCCGCCCCCACCGCCTCCCTCCCCGAGTCCATCGGCGGGGGCCGCAACTGGGACTACCGCTTCTGCTGGCTGCGCGACTCCACCTTCACCCTCTCCTGCCTGCTCCGCGGCGGATACCGCCGGGAGGCGCTGGCCTGGACGGACTGGCTGCTGCGCGCCGTCGCGGGCGATCCCGCCGACCTCCAGCCGCTGTACGGCGTCGAGGGGCAGCGCCGGCTCCCCGAGACGCACGCCGACTGGCTTCCCGGCTACGAGAACTCGCAGCCCGTCAGATTCGGCAACGCGGCCGTCGACCAGTTCCAGCTCGACATCTACGGCGAGGTGCTCAGCACCGTCTACTCCGCCGTCCGCGCCGGGATCGCCCTCGATCCGGCGGCCTGGGCCCTGGTCGCCTCCCTCCTGGAGTACCTCGGCAAACGCTGGCGGGAACCCGACGAGGGCATCTGGGAAGTACGCGGCCCGCGCCGCCACTTCGTCCACTCCAAGGTCATGTCCTGGGTCGCCGCCGACCGCGCCGTCCGCCTCGCCCGCGTCGCCGGACTGCGCGGCTCCCTCGGGCGCTGGCAGGCCCTCCGCGCCGAACTGCACACGGAGATCTGCGCCCGCGGCTGGAGCGAGGAACAGCGCTCCTTCACCCAGTACTACGGAAGCCACCAGGTGGACGCGACCGCGCTGCTGATCCCCCGGCTCGGCTTCCTCCCCGCCGACGACCCCCGCGTCCTCGACACGCTCCGGGCGATGGAACGGCTCGACGACCACGGATTCCTGCGCCGCTACGGCGACGTCCGGGACGGCGGCACGCACGAGCTCGACGATCTCGGCGGCACCGAGGGAACCTTCCTCGCCTGCACGCTCTGGTACGCCGACGCCCTCGCCGTGACCGGCCGCGCCGACGAGGCCCGGACCGTCTTCGAGCGGGTCCTCGACGTCCGCAACGACGTCGGGCTCCTCGCCGAGGAATGGGACCCGGTGGCCGGCCGGCAGCTCGGCAACACACCCCAGGCGCTCAGCCATGTCGCCCTGGTGAACACGGCGTTCACCCTGTACGGCACGCGCCGCCACGACCGCGACCGCTCCCGCCACCTCGCTGTGGCATGATCTGGCCGAACTCCGGCGGGGAGCCGGGGGACAGGGGGGCGGGCATGGACGGGTACGTCGTCATACCGGGCGCGCTGGCGCTCCTGCTCGCGCTCTCCGGCGCGGCCGCGCTCCGCACCGGCTGGATTCCGTCCTGGCAGAGGCGGCGCGTCTCCCGGCCGGCGCTGCACGGCCGGGGGCAACTGGCGATGGCCGCGGCGTTCGCGATCCAGGCGTGCGGGCAGCTCGCGGACGACCCCGTCCTGCGCTTCGGCCTGGGCGTGGCGACCTTCCTCGGCCTGTCCGGCGGGCTCGTCCTCCTGCTCGTGTCGCAGATCCCGCGCCGGGACCGCTGAACACGGGCCCCGCCCCTCGGCGTGTCGTTCGGGTGAGTCCAGCGGGCGCCACGGGCGCGCGTGGGTTCGAATCGGGGCATGGCTTCCTACGACAGGCTCCGCGCCGGCGGCTCCCCGAGGCCGCTGGAGACCGGTGACACCTGGTGGTACGCCGCCGTGGCCGGCGAGGCCGCCGGCTCGTTCAGCACACGGGTCCGCACCCGGACCCGGCGTGCCTGCCTCGGGGCCGTCCTCCTCCTCACGGTCGTCTACGCGGGACTCGTGCTCACCGCGACCGGACGCCGCTGGGGCGACGCCGCCGTGACCGGCCGGCGCGCCGACCCGGCCGCCGCCACGGTGCTCCGCGAGCACCCCTCCCTCGCCGGGATCACCACCTTCTCCCTGGTCCTCGGCGGCGTCCTCCTCCTCGGCATCGGCCTCATACGCAAGCGGTACGTCCTCACCGGCGCCGCCGCCGGTGCGGTCGTCACCGCCCTCGCCGTCACCGGACTCCTCCAGCGGTACGCGCCCCGCCCCCGCCTCGTCGACACCGCCGGCGCCCTCGTCCCGAGCGGCTTCCCCAGCGCCCAGACCACCCTCGCCGTCGGCATCGCCCTCGGCCTGGTCCTCGTCGCCCCCTACCGGCTGCGCGCCCTCGCCGTCGGCGCCGCCACGCTCTGGGCCGCCGGCGTCGGCGCGTACACCATCGCGGCGGGACAGCACCGGCCCGGCGACGTCATCGCCGCCGCCCTCGTCGCCCTCGCCGTGACCTCCGGCCTCCTCGCCCTCCTCGCCCGCAAGGGCAAGGTCCGCCCCGGGCCGCGCCGCGGGCCCGCCCTGCCGGGCCTCCCGGTGACCGTCCCGCTCGCCCTCCTCGCCCTGGCCGGCCTCGGCGCCGGGATCTGGCTGCTCGGCGACACCCTCGGGCTGCCGGCCACCGCCCCGTACGACCCGGCCGAGCTCCGGCTCGCCCACCGCTGCGGCCAGGCCCTCGCCGCCGGAGCGGTCGCCGCCACCGGGCTGATCCTGCTCGCCGTGCTCCGGCGCGTCGACGTGGACGGCGCCCCCCTCCCGTACCGGCTCGGCGGCCCCTTCGTCGAGGCCGCCGGCGTCCCGCGCGACACCGAGCTCGTGGGGCCCTTTACCGAGGACCGCGATCACGAGATATCTTGATGTCGAGCAATCTCGCATACGCAGACGTGGAGCGGAGCACCCGGTGACTGACTCGACCATCATCTACACCCACACTGACGAGGCGCCCGCCCTGGCGACGTACTCGTTCCTGCCCGTGGTCCAGGCGTATGCCTCGCAGGCCGGCGTCACGGTCGAGACGCGTGACATCTCCCTCGCGGGCCGCATCATCGCCGTCTTCCCCGAGTTCCTGGAGGAGGGCCAGCGCATCGCCGACGCCCTCTCCGAGCTGGGCGACCTGGCCAAGACGCCCGGCGCCAACATCATCAAGCTGCCGAACGTCTCGGCGTCCATCCCGCAGCTCAAGGCCGCGATCGCCGAGCTCCAGGCGCAGGGCTACGCCCTCCCGGACTACCCGGACGACCCGCAGACGGACCAGGACAAGGACGTCCGCGCCCGCTACGACAAGATCAAGGGCTCGGCCGTCAACCCGGTCCTGCGCGAGGGCAACTCCGACCGCCGCGCCCCGGGCTCGGTCAAGAACTACGCCAAGACCCACCCGCACCGCATGGGCGCCTGGACCCCCGAGTCCAAGACGAACGTCGCCACGATGAGCGAGAACGACTTCGCCGCCACGGAGAAGTCCGCCGTCATCGCGAAGGACGACACCCTCCGCTTCGAGTTCACCGCCGCCGACGGCACCGTCAGCGAGCTCCGCGAGCCGCTGAAGGTCATCGCCGGCGAGGTCGTCGACGCCGCCGTCATGCGCGCCGCCGCCCTGCGCACCTTCCTCTCCGAGCAGGTCGCCCGTGCCAAGGCCGAGGGCGTGCTCTTCTCCGTGCACCTCAAGGCCACGATGATGAAGGTCTCCGACCCGATCGTCTTCGGTCACGTCGTGCGCGCCTTCTTCCCGAACACCTTCGCCAAGTACGGCGAGGTGCTCATCGCCGCCGGCCTGTCCCCGAACGACGGCCTCGGCACCGTCCTGGCCGGCCTCGGCGCCATCCCGCACGGCCTCGGCGACGAGATCAAGGCCTCCTTCGAGGCCGAGCTCGCCGAGGGCCCCGCCCTGGCGATGGTCGACTCCGACAAGGGCATCACCAACCTGCACGTGCCGTCCGACGTCATCGTGGACGCCTCGATGCCGGCCATGATCCGCACCTCCGGCCACATGTGGGGCCCGGACGGCCAGGAGGCCGACACCCTCGCGGTCCTCCCGGACCACAGCTACTCCGGCGTCTACCAGGCCGTCATCGAGGACTGCCGCGCCCACGGCGCCTTCGACCCGTCGACGATGGGCTCCGTCCCGAACGTCGGCCTCATGGCGCAGAAGGCCGAGGAGTACGGCTCCCACGACAAGACCTTCGAGATCGCCCAGGCCGGCACCGTCCGCCTGATCGACTCCGAGGGCAACGTCGTCCTGGAGCAGGAGGTCGCCGAGGGCGACATCTTCCGCGCCTGCCAGACCAAGGACCTGCCCATCCAGGACTGGGTCAAGCTCGCCGTCACCCGCGCCCGCGCCACCGGCGCCCCGGCCGTCTTCTGGCTGGACGAGAACCGCGCCCACGACGCGCAGCTCATCGCCAAGGTCGAGCAGTACCTGCCGGAGCACGACACCGAGGGCCTGGACATCAAGATCCTCTCCCCGGTCGAGGCCACGAAGTTCTCCCTGGAGCGCATCCGCCGCGGCGAGGACACCATCTCGGTCACCGGCAACGTCCTGCGCGACTACCTGACCGACCTCTTCCCGATCCTGGAGCTGGGCACCAGCGCCAAGATGCTGTCGGTCGTCCCGCTGATGGCGGGCGGCGGCCTCTTCGAGACCGGCGCCGGCGGCTCCGCCCCGAAGCACGTCCAGCAGCTCGTCAAGGAGAACTACCTCCGCTGGGACAGCCTCGGCGAGTTCTTCGCCCTGGCCGCCTCCTTCGAGCACCTCGCGACCTCCACGGGCAACGCCCGCGCCCAGGTCCTCGCCGACACCCTCGACCGCGCCACCGGCACCTTCCTCAACGAGGACAAGTCGCCGACCCGTCGCCTCGGTGGTATCGACAACCGCGGCAGCCACTTCTACCTGGCCCTCTACTGGGCCCAGGAGCTGGCCGCCCAGACCGAGGACGCGGAGCTGGCCAAGGTCTTCGCCCCGCTCGCCGAGACCCTCTCCGCGAACGAGCAGAAGATCGTCGACGAGCTCGTCGCCGTCCAGGGCTCCCCGGCCGAGATCGGCGGCTACTACCAGCCCGACCCGGCCAAGGCCGCGGCCGTGATGCGCCCGTCCGCCACGTTCAACGAGGCCGTCGCGTCCCTCGCCTGATCCGGCGCGAGACCCGTCGTCCGCCCCGGCGCGCGACCCGTACCGCCCCGGCCGGAGTCCTTCCGGCCGGGGCGGTCCCGTCGGTGGCGCATCTCACCCCCTGGTGTGACCCTGGAGGGCATGAGCTGGGCATCTTGGACGACCGCCGGTGTCTACACCGGGCGAGGTGGGGTGCTGACCGTCGAGGCGGGCATCGTCACGGGCGATCTGACCGTGCACACGACGTTCGCCGAGCGCGAGGCACGCGTGGCCGTGCAGTACAGCGGCGCATCCGACTGGTTCACCATGTCGGGCAGTCCCGTTCCGTGCGCATCGGAGGAGGAGAGCCGAGACCTGCACGACGCCGTCGTGGCGGCCGTCCGGGAGGGGAACGGGGCCACGGTCCCGACCCTGCCCGCGGTGCCGCCGGTGTAGCCGACGTCCGACCGCTCGACGTTCGGCGCTCGGCGGAAAAGTGTTATCCCTCCCGTGCGCACGGGTCTCCCCATGACGGAGGACTCGGACCAGGGATGAGGGAGCAGAACCATGCACAGCGACGAGCGGCGCACCACCGCGCTCGTGGAGGCGGCCAGGGCGGGTGACGCGGACGCCAGGGACACGCTGGTCCGCGATCACCTCCCGCTCGTCCACAACATCGTCGGCCGGGCCCTGGACGGCCACGCCGACACGGACGACATCGTCCAGGAGACGATGGTCCGCGCCCTCGACGGCCTCACCGGCCTCCGGGACCCGTCCCGCTTCCGGTCCTGGCTCGTCGCCATCGCCATGAACGGGATACGGCGCCGCTGGCACGAGCGCCGGCAGGCGCCCGTGCCCGGCCTCGACCGGGCCACGGACCTCGCCGACCCGGCCGGCGACTTCACCGAACTCACCATCCTCCGCCTCGGCCTCTCCGGGCAGCGCCGCGACGTGGCCCGCGCGACCCGCTGGCTCGACGAGGACGACACGGAACTCCTCGCCCTGTGGTGGCTGGAAGCCGCCGGCGAACTCACCCGTGCCGAGCTCGCCGAAGGCCTCGGCGTCGCCCCGCGCCACGCCGCCGTCCGCGTCCAGCGGATGAAGGAGCGCCTGGACACCGGCCGCGCCGTGGTCCGCGCCCTGGACGCGCTGCCGCCGTGCCCGGAACTCGCGGAGACCCTCACGGCCTGGGACGGCCGGCCCTCCCCGCTCTGGCGCAAGCGGATCGCCCGCCACCTGCGCGCCTGCGCCGCCTGCACCTCCCGCGCCGACGGCCGCCGCGGCCTCGCCCCCGTCGAGGGCCTCCTCGTCGGCATCGGCCTCGTCCCACCCCTGACCCTCGCGGCCTCGCGCACGGAGGGACCGGCGATGGAGTACGCCGCCCACGCGTCGCCGCGGCCGGACGGCTTCACCCGGCCCGGCGAAGCCCCGGGGGCCGGGGGGTCCTCCTGGCCCGGCGACTCCTCGGGATCCGGAGACGCCTCGCACGCCGGTGCGTCCGGTCCGGCCGGACGCCGGGCCCCGCTGCGGCGCGCCGCCGTCGCCGGGGTCGCGGCCGTCGCCGTCCTCGGGGCGGTCGCCCTCCTCGTACCGCCGGATCAGGACGTACGGGTCCGACCCGTCCGGCCCGTCGCCGCGCCGCCGGCGACGACCGTCCCGGCCACCGCGTCCCCGAGTCCGCCGGTCACCGCCGCCGCCCCCGCGCCGACGACCACCGCCCCCGCACCCCGGCGCACCCCGCGTCCCGCGCCGGCCGCGGACCCGGGGGAGCGGGTCACCGCGCTCGTCAACCGGCTCCGGGCGGCGGCCGGTTGCGCCCCGCTGCGGACCGACGCCCGGCTGGTCCGGGCGGCCCGCGCCTACGCCCGGGACATGGCCGCGCGCGGCTACTTCGGGCACAGCAGTCCCGAGGGCGAGTTCGCGGACGCGCGGATCACCGCCGCCGGATACGACTGGAGCGCCTGGGCCGAGAACCTGGCACGCGGCGCGGCCGACCCGGGGACGGTCGTCGACGACTGGCGGGACGGGGCGATGCACGAGCGGAACATGCTCGACTGCCGGTACCGGGACACCGGCGTGGCGTCGGTGCCCGGTCCCGGCGGCACGATCTGGGTGCAGAATCTGGCCGAGCCCGCCTCCTGAACGCTCAGCGTCTGACGCCGAAGTCCTGCACCCACCAGGGGCCGTTGGCGGCGAGGGTCACCCCGACGCCGATGTCCTTGAACGAGCAGTTGAGGATGTTCGCCCGGTGCCCGGGACTGTCCATCCAGTCCTCCATGGCCCGGGCCGGGGTCTTCGGCCCGCGGTGGATGTTCTCCCCCCAGGCCGACCACGCGTACCCGGCGCCGCTCATCCGGTCGCCCGCGTCCCGGCCCTCCGGGCTGTGGTGCTCGTAGTAGTCGCGCTCGGCCATGTCGTCGGCGTGCCCCTGCGCGGCCGCCCGCAGACGGTCCTCGGAGCGGAGCGGTTCGCAACCGGCCTTCTCGCGCTCGGCGTTGGCGAGGGCGACGACGTCCTGCACGTACCGGGCGGCCTTCCCGGCCGCCGCCGTCTCCCGGTACGGGACGGAGGCGGCGGCGACCGTGGTGCCGGTCGCGGGAGCGGCCACGTACATCCCGGTCACCACCGTGAGCACGGCGGCGGCGCCTCCGGCGAGGGTGACGGCCGTGCGGAAGGACGGCCGCCGCCGGGCGTGCCGCCGGACGATCCCACCGCGTCTGCGGTGCCGCCCGGCGGCGCGCCCCGCCGGGGCGGGGGACCGGAGGCCTCCGAGCGGGTCGCGGCCTTCGGGGACTTCGGGGTGGCCGGGACGTTCGTGGTGCCGCATGGAGCTCCGCTCTCTCGCCGAGGTCGCCGGACGGTCCGGCGCTGGGAGAGCCACCGGGGCGACGGCGGTAAGACTTTCCGGCCCCGGCCGCCCCGACACCCCTCGTCAACGCACCGCGTCAACCCGTGTCCGAGCCTGTCAGCCCTGCGGGGTGATCGCCACCGGACAGGGCGCGAGGTGGAGCGCCGCGTGCGCCACCGAACCGATCCGCGGCCCGACGGCCCCGCGCCTGGCCCGCCGGCCGACGACCAGGAGCTGGGCGCCGCCCGAGGCGGAGAGCAGCACCTGCCCCGCGCTGCCCAGTTCGACGTGCTCGGTGACCGGCACGTCGGGGTACCGCTCGCGCCAGGGGGCGAGCGCCTCGCCCAGCGCCTTCTCCTCGTACGGGACGAGCCCGCCGGCCTCGTCCGCGAGCCGCATCGAGGCCGGGCTGTACGCGTAGAGCGGCGGCAGGCTCCAGGCGCGCACGGCCCGCACCGCCGCCCCGCGCGCGGCGGCGGTCGCGAAGGCGAAACCGAGCGCGGCCGCGCTGTCCTCGGGGCTGCCGAGCTGGCCGACGAGCACGTGTCCCGAGGGCTGTTCGGCCCCCTCGCCGTCGCGGGACCGGACGGCGACGACCGGGCGGGTGGCGGCGGCGATGATCTGCTGCCCGTACGAGCCGAGCAGGAAGCCGGTGACGGCGCCGTGGCCGCGCGAGCCGATGACGAGCATCTCGGCCTGCTCCTGGGTGCCGAGCAGCGCGGCGACCGGGGTGTCGGGGAGCACCGTGGCCGTGAGCGCGAGCCCCGGGTGGCGCGCGGCGATCGTGGCCTCGGCCTCGCGCAGCAGGGCGTACGCCGCGCGCTGCTGCTCCTCCGGGTCCTGGACCAGCGGCAGGTCGAGCGGCTCCCAGCGCCACGCGTGCGCGAGCCGTAGCGGGAGGCCCCGGTGCAGGGCCTCGCGGGCGGCCCAGTCGGCCGCGGCGAGGCTCTCGGGGGAACCGTCCACTCCTGCGACGATCTCACGACTCATCAGGCTGCCTCCGTGGGTGAGGTGACGGGCCCGCCGGACGGCCGGCCCTCCTGCCTCCAGCTTGGGCCATTCGGCGGCCCGGCGAGAGGGCCGGACGTCCCGACATGCCGGTCCGTCCGGCCTTTCGGCCACGGGCCCGTCCGGCGGATCAGGCCAGCAGGGTGAGCCGGGCGTGGGTGCCGTGCAGGTAGTGGTCCCCGATGTCGCGGAGCCGGTGGGCCGCCTGCGTGGGGGCGGTGAGCGCACGGGCGTTGCGCCAGAAGCGGTCGAAACCCGGCCCGCCGCCCCGGGCGTCGGCTCCCGCCGCGCCGTCGACGAGTTCGAGGATGCGGGTCGTGATGTGGACGGCCGCCCGGCCGGTGACGGTCTCGGCCGCCGCCACGAGGACGGCGATGTCGGCGCGTTCCTCCAGACCGAGGGTCCGCTCGGCGAGCAGTCCCCGCGCGAAGGCGTCCGTCGCCCGCTCCACCACCGCGGCGGCGGCGTGCGCGGCCGTCGCCAGCTCCCCGTAGGCGAGGAGGAGGTACGGGTCGTCCCCGGCCCCGACCGGGGCGGCGCCGTCCGGGGCCGAGCGGTCGCCCGCGCGGTCGGAGCCCGCCTGGCCGGCGCGGCTGATGTCCCGGGCCTCGGCGAGCGCCCCCTCGGCGATGCCGAGCCCCACCTGGACGAGGAGCAGCCGCAGGGCGAGCGGGGCGAGGGTGGTGAAGGGGGCGACGGCGTGCTCGTCGCGGGGCAGGGACCCGAGGACGTGCCCCGGCTCCACGGGCACGTGCTCGAAGGTGACGGTGCCCGCGCCGGCCAGGCGCTGGCCGACCCGTTCCGCGCCGGCGTCCGTGAGCACCCCCGGGTGGGCCGGGTCCACCAGGACGACCAGCAGGTCGCCGGTGCCGCCGGGCCGCGCGCCGACGACGAGCCGGTCGGCGACCGTCACGCCGGAGGCGAAGTCGCGGCGCCCGTCGAGGAACCAGCCGCCGCCGGGGCCTCCGGCGGGAGTGAGCGTGAGGCCCGGCTCGGACTCGGCGCGCGGCGGTTCGACGCCGCCGGCGAGCAGCCAGCGCTCCTCGGCCGTGCACACGTCGAGGGAGAGCGCGTCGCCCTCCTCGTGCGGCGCGGGGCCGAAGAAGCGGCTGCTCCAGGACAGCGCGTAGTGGTGGGCGAGGAGTTCGCCCACGGAGCTGTCGGCGGCGGAGATCTCCCGTACGACCGCACAGGCGGCCCGCCAGTCCGCGCCCCGCCGGGTCGGTCCCGGGGCCGTGAGGAGGGCGGGCAGCCCGGCCTCCTGGAGGCGCCCGACCTCGTCGAAGGGGGCCTTTCCGGCCCGGTCCCGGGCGAGGGCGTCGACGGCGAGGTCGTCGGCCAGCTCGCGGGTGACGCGGGGCCAGATCTCGTCGTCCGCGGGCCGGTCGGCGGGCCGTCCGGGCGGTGCGGAGGCGATGCGTATCGCTGCTCTCTTCGGCGATCTCCTCGGCGTACTCACGTCACCTCACCTGATCCCTAGTATCCCCACTGGAATAGTAGGGATACTGACAGAGACGACCTCCCGGCCCCAAGGGGCGTCCGCAGGCTGGACGAGCTCGTATCGATGGGCGAGACGGTGTCGGATTCGCGCAGGTGACGGAGGGTTGCCCTCGGCGGTCAGGGGTTGGTCCAGGCCTCCGGGTCGTCCGCGAGCGCGACGATCCCGGCCGGCAGTTTCGCCGCCGCGAGCTCCGCGAGGGACACGCCGAGGACGCCGCGGACGCTCGCCCGCAGCGCGATCCACAGCGTGAGCAGCGACTCGGCGGGCCCCGTGTACGACAGCTCCGGCGGCCGCTCCCCGCGTACGGAGACCAGCGGGCCGTCCACGCAGCGGATGACGTCCGCGACCGAGATCGTCTCGGCCGGCCGGGCCAGCCAGTACCCGCCGTTGCCGCCGCGCTGGCTCTGCACCAGACCGCCCTTGCGCATGTCGCCGAGGATGCCCTCCAGGAACTTGTGCGAGATGCCCTGGTCCGCCGCGATGGCCTCGGCCTTCAGCGGCCCCGAGTCCTGGGCCGCGGCGAGCTGGAGGGCGGCCCGCACCGCGTAGTCGGCCCTGGCTGAAATGCGCATGCGCGCATTATTCCGCACGGACGTGCCGGGATCCGGGTGCCCGGTCCGCGGCCGGGCGGCGCCCCGCCCCGCCCCCTTGACGCCGCCCGTGACCCGCCGGACACTCAGGACGGGAAACCGAGCGAACAGGTAGGAAACCATGGGACGCACCGGCCGGAGGAACACCTCACCCGCCGCGCCCCTCCCGCGCTCGCTGCCCCTCACGTCCCGCCGGCACATCGATCTGCTGCGGGTCTGCAGCGCGGCGAGTCGCCGCGCACGCCGGGGCGCTCCGCGGCCCGCCGAGGCCTGATCCGCGGGACGGGCCCGACGGCCGAGGACCGATCCGCAGGACGGGCTCGACAGCCGGGGCTTGATCCGTAGGACCGGTCCCGACCGCCGAAGTCCGATCTCCAGGACGGGTCTCGACCGCCGAGGTCCGATCCCCGGGACCGGTCCCCGGCGCCCGCCGCGGTCCGCCCGCCTCCCCTTCCCGCACCTCTGCCGCCCCGGGCCCCGTCCCGTCGCCGCTCCGCGACCCGGAGCCTGTCCGGCGATGTCCGCCGCGCGTCCGGCCCGCCCGGCACGCGCGGTCCGACGCGAACCGCCGGACAGGCCCCGGCGACCGGAGCCGCCGCACGCCGCCCGGCCCCGCACCGAGCCCTCCGAGGGAGAAGCATGTCCGTCGTCGTCCCCGCCTCGCTCCTGCCCGCCTCCGCCGTGCCCGCCTTCCGGGGCAGGATCGGCCGCGAAGCGAGCAGCGGCCACTACGCCGTCCCGCACCGCTACCGCCTCCACGTCGACCCGGCCGACCCCCGGTGTCTGGGCATCGCCCTCACCCACGGCCTGCTCGGACTCGACGACACGCTGCCGCTCACCGTGCTCCCCGGCACCCCCGACACGCCCGACGGCGGGTACGCCGTGCTCCGCCCGCTGTACGAGGCGAGCGCCCACCTCTACGCCGGGCCGGCCGCCGCGCCCGTGCTCAGCGACGGATGGACCGGACGGATCGTCAGCACCCACGTCCCCGACATCCTGCGGGACCTCGCCCTGCGCTTCCGGGGCGAAGGCCCCGACCTGCTGCCCGAGGCGCACCGCGACGCCATCGACGCGATCGCCGACCTCTGCGAGCGGAGCGTCAACCGGGCCGCGCAGCGCGCCGGCGAGCTCGGACTCGACGGCGAGGCCGCCCACCGCGACCCGCTCACCGCCCTCTTCGCCGCGCTCGGCTCCCTGGAACGCCGCCTCGCCGACGGGCCGTACGTCCTCGGGGACGCGCCGACCGCCGCCGACGTGCACGTCTGGGTCACCCTCGTCCAGCTCGACACCGTGCACCGCTGGCACCTCGACGCCGCCGCCATGGACCGGGTCGCCGGGCACCCCGCGCTGTGGGCCTACGCCCAGCGCCTCGCCGCCCGCCCCGAGTTCGCCCGCCACCTCGACATCGACGCCCTCCTGCGCCGCCACCGCGCCGACTGCCGGGGCCGCGAGGCCGCGGGCGCCGGAATACGCCTCGTCGACTGGACCGCCGCCGTGCCGCGCTGACGCGCGGGAACGGCCGGGCAGCGCACCGCGCCGCCGGGCGCGGGACGGCCGGGCACCGCGTCGACCGCCGTGCCGACGCCCGCGGGACGGCCGGCTGCCGCACCGTGCCGACGGGCGGCGGGACGGCCGGGCGCCGGCACCGGCGAGCGGCCGTCGGCGCGGCGGTCGAGCGGCGCGGCCCGTCGGCCGGCGTGGTGTCGGAGGCCCGGCGCCGTGCCCGTCAGCCGATGCGGTGCCCCGCCAGGGGCGCCGTGTCGTCGCCCGCGCCCGCGCGGACCCCGCGCAGGAACGCCTCCAGGGCCTCCAGCGAGGTCGCGGCCGGCTCCCACTCCAGCTCCCGCCGGGCCCGCTCGGTGGCGAGCAGGGGCAGGTGCCGCAGGGCGTCGAAGAGCCCGGGGGAAGCCGGGGCGAGCCGCAGCCGCCAGGCCGCCGACAGGGCACCCCGTACCGCGCCGGCGGGCACCTTTACCGGCCGGGCGTGCAGCAGTCCGCCCAGCGTGGCACCGTCGATCACCGGCTCCGCCGCGAGGTTGAACGGGCCCCGGACGTCCCGCAGCAGCGCCCGGCGGTAGGCCTCCGCCGCGTCCTCCGTGTGCAGCACCTGGAAGCGGAGCCCCTCGAACTCCGGGAGCAGCGGCAGCAGATCGGGCCGTACCAGCTGCCCCGGGAAGAACCGTCCCGCGAAGATCCGCCGCTGCCCGCTCGCCGACTCCTCCTTGAAGAGGAACGCCGGACGCATCCGGACCACCCGGGTCAGCGGATGGTCCCGCTCGAAGGTGTCGAGGACCCGCTCCAGATAGGCCTTCTCCCGGGTGTACGCGGCGCCCGGCCAGCCGTGCGTCGGCCACGCCTCGGACACCGGGGCGCCGCCCTCGGGCCCGGGGGAGTACGCGCCCACCGAGGAGGCGTGCACCAGGACCGGCACCCGTGCCGCCGCCACCGCGTCGAAGAGGCGCACCGAGCCGAGGACGTTGGTCCGCCAGGTCTCCACCGGGTCGTGGGTGGGCCCGAACCGCCAGGCCAGGTGCACCACCGCGTCCGCGTCCGCCACGTGCTGCGCGAGCCGCGGTGCGTCCCCCTCCCGGGAGATGTCCAGCTCGTCCCACTCCACCCCCGGGAGGTCGAGTCCGGGCCGGCGCCGGGCGAGGCCGAGGACCGAGCCGACGTCCGGATCGTCCGCCAGGAGCCGGACCAGGCTCGTCCCCACGTTGCCGGTGGCGCCCGTGACGACGACGCGCGCAAGCGTGCTCGGGTTCATGTCTCCGACCCTCCGCCATCGGCGGCGGAAGCGCATTCCGGCGGCCGTCCGTGCCGGGCCGGTCACGCAGAGTTCCCGCGCGGGTCGCGGGTGCGGCCGACGGCCGGGAGGATGGAGCGATCGCAGGAGACAGGAGAACGGCCATGCTGCTGCCCGACCGGAACACCGTCGACCGGCTGCTCCGGCATTTCCGCGCCCAGGAGCGGACCGTGCTGGACAGGCCGCACGACCTGCCGGCCCGCCGGCGCTTCGAGGACACGGCGTACACCCTGTGCGTCCTGATGGGAGAACGCACCGCCCGCGAGGCCGTCCGCGCCGCGGAGCGCTTCGTGACCGGCGGAGGAGATCAGGAATCGAGAAGCGTGGCCGCCCTGCCGCCACTAGCGTGACTGCCACGACCTTCGCCCACGTGCTCGGCAGGCTTGGCGTGCCCGGGACGTCCGGCCACGGACGCGAAGGACCGACGTCAGGTACTGCGCGAACGCGGGAGACACGATGAGCAAGGCCCCGAGGGCGGACGAGCAGGCGTCCGTACCCCACGCCGCCGACCGGCACGACCTGATCCGCGTGCACGGCGCGCGCGAGAACAACCTCAAGGACGTGAGCATCGAGATCCCGAAGCGCCGGCTCACGGTCTTCACCGGGGTCTCCGGCTCCGGCAAGAGCTCGCTCGTCTTCGACACGATCGCCGCCGAGTCGCAGCGGCTGATCAACGAGACGTACAGCGCCTTCGTCCAGGGCTTCATGCCGACGCTCGCCCGGCCCGAGGTCGACGTCCTCGAAGGCCTGACGACCGCGATCATCGTCGACCAGCAGCGTCTCGGCGCCGACCCCCGCTCCACCGTCGGCACCGCCACCGACGCCAACGCGATGCTGCGGATCCTCTTCAGCCGGCTCGGCGAACCGCACATCGGCCCGCCCAGCGCCTACGCCTTCAACGTCCCCTCGGTCCGGGCCAGCGGCGCGATCACCGTCGAGCGCGGCACCAGGAAGACCGAGAAGGCGACCTTCGAGCGCACCGGCGGCATGTGCCCGGGCTGCGAGGGACGGGGCACCGTCTCCGACATCGACCTCACCCAGCTCTACGACGACACCAAGTCGCTCGCCGAGGGCGCGCTCACCGTCCCCGGCTACACCGCCGGCGGCTGGAACCACCGGCTCTACAGCGAGTCCGGCTTCGTCGACCAGGACAAGCCGATCCGCGAGTACACCGAGAAGGAACTCGCGGACTTCCTCCACCACGAGCCGGTCCGGATGAAGATCGCCGGGATCAACATGACCTACGAAGGTCTGGTCCCGCGCATCCAGAAGTCCTTCCTCGCCAAGGACAAGGAGGGCATGCAGCCCCACATCCGGGCCTTCGTCGAGCGGGCCGTCACCTTCACCACCTGCCCCGAGTGCGACGGCACCCGGCTCAGCGAGGGCGCCCGCGCGTCGAAGATCGGGAAGGTCGGCATCGCCGACGCCTGCGCGATGCAGATCAGCGACCTCGCCGACTGGGTCCGCGGCCTCGACGAGCCCTCGGTGGCGCCGCTGCTCACCGCCCTCCAGCTGACCCTCGACTCGTTCGTGGAGATCGGCCTCGGCTACCTCTCCCTGGACCGGCCCTCGGGCACGCTGTCGGGCGGCGAGGCGCAGCGCGTCAAGATGATCCGCCACCTCGGCTCCTCGCTCACCGACGTCACGTACGTCTTCGACGAGCCCACCATCGGCCTGCACCCGCACGACATCCAGCGGACGAACGACCTCCTGCTCCAGCTGCGCGACAAGGGCAACACGGTGCTCGTCGTGGAGCACAAGCCGGAGGCCATCGCGATCGCCGACCACGTCGTCGACCTCGGCCCGGGCGCCGGTACGGGAGGCGGCACCGTCTGCTTCGAGGGCACCGTCGACGGGCTGCGGGCCTCCGGCACCGTCACCGGCCGCCACCTCGACGACCGGGCCGCCGTCAAGGAGTCCGTCCGCACGCCCACCGGGGCCCTGGAGATCCGGGGCGCGTCCACGCACAACCTGCGGGACGTCGACGTCGACATCCCGCTCGGCGTGCTCACCGTCATCACCGGCGTCGCGGGCTCCGGCAAGAGCTCGCTCGTGCACGGCTCGATCCCCGCCGGCGAGGAGGTCGTCTCCGTCGACCAGGGAGCGATCCGCGGCTCCCGGCGCAGCAACCCCGCCACGTACACCGGCCTCCTCGACCCGATCCGCAAGGCCTTCGCCAAGGCCAACGGCGTGAAGCCGGCGCTGTTCAGCGCCAACTCCGAGGGCGCCTGCCCCACCTGCAACGGCGCGGGCGTCATCTACACCGACCTCGGGATGATGGCCGGCGTCTCCTCCACCTGCGAGGACTGCGAGGGCAAGCGGTTCCAGCCCTCGGTGCTCGAACACCTCCTCGGCGGGCGGGACATCAGCGAGGTGCTCGCGATGTCCGTGACCGAGGCCGAGGAGTTCTTCGGCTCCGGCGACGCCCACACCCCGGCCGCGCAGCGCGTCCTCGCCCGGCTCGCCGACGTCGGCCTCGGCTACCTGAGCCTCGGCCAGCCGCTCACCACGCTCTCCGGCGGCGAGCGGCAACGGCTCAAGCTGGCCACGCACATGGCCGACAAGGGCGGCGTCTACATCCTCGACGAGCCGACCACCGGTCTGCACCTCGCCGACGTCGAGCAGCTCCTCGGCCTCCTCGACCGGCTCGTGGACTCCGGCAAGTCGGTCATCGTCGTCGAGCACCACCAGGCCGTCATGGCGCACGCCGACTGGATCATCGACCTCGGTCCCGGCGCGGGCCACGACGGCGGAAAGATCGTCTTCGAGGGCACGCCCGCCGCCCTCGTCGCGGCCCGCTCCACCCTCACCGGCGAGCACCTCGCCCAGTACGTCGGCGCCTGACACGGCGTACCGCGCGGGCCGGAAGCCGGACCGCGCGGCGCCGGTCGTCGGGGCCTGTCCGACGGATCAGGGGCGGACAGACCCCGACGCCCGGTGCGCCGTCCTGCGCCGCCACCCCCACAGGGCGAGCGCGGCGCCGCAGGCCGAGCCCACCAGGGCCAGCGGAAGCCCGGCCGAGGGGCCCGAGGCCTCCGGCTCCGGGGTCTTCCTCGCGGGTGCGGGCGCGGCCACCGCCTCCGCCCCCGCACGGGCCGCCACCGTCGCCGTGCCGGGCTTCTCACGGGTCACCGACACCGCCCGCGTGCCCGAGTCGGCCGCCGCCTTCGCCCGTACCGGAGCGAGCGAGCCGACCGGCTGCACCCGCCCCGCCGCCTCGAAGCCCCAGTCGAGCAGCTGCCGCGCCTCCTCGTACACGGCCAGCCCGCCGCCCTCCTGGGGGTTCATCACCGAGACGACGAGCGTCCGGTCGCCGCGCCGGGCCGCCGAGATCAGGGTGTTGCCCGCGTTGCTCGTGTAGCCGTTCTTGATCCCGAGCAGGCCCGGGTAGCGCTCCACCCCGTTCTCGCCGGTCAGGAGCCGGTTCGTGTTGGCGATGCCGTACGACGAGGAGCCCGCCGGGAACTCCGCGTACGCCGTCGAGCAGTACCGGGCGAACGCCGGATCCTGGAGCCCGGTCCGGCCGAACACCGCCAGGTCGTACGCGGAGGACACCTGGCCCGGGGCGTCGTAGCCGTCCGGGGAGACCACATGGGTGTCCTCGGCGCCCAGCGAGCGGGCCTTCTCCTGCATCTGCCGGGTCATCGACTCCCAGCCGCCGTTCATCTCCGCCAGGACGTGCACCGCGTCGTTCCCCGAGCTGAGGAAGACGCCGTTCCACAGGTCCGACACCTTGTACGTGTACCCCTCCTTCACGCCGACCAGACTGCTCCCCGCCCCGATCCCGGTCAGCTCGGAATCGGCCACGGTGTGCTGCTCGGAGGGCCGGTGGTGGGGGAGCGCGGTCAGCGCGAACAGCGACTTGAGGGTGCTCGCCGGGGGCAGCTTCCGGTGCGCGTTCCGCGCGGCGAGCACCTCGCCCGAGGAGGCGTCCGCCACCAGCCACGACAGCGCGGACACCGAGGGCAGGGCGGGCGCACCCGGCAGCCGCTGCACCTGGGTTCCCTGCCGGTCGAGCCGCGTCCGGTCGACGTACTGCCGCGCGGGCGGCGTGGGCTCCCCGACCGAGGCCACGACCCGCGGCACGGGACGGGCGGGAGAGGCGGCGGCCACCGGAACGGGCAGCGCGAACAGCAGCGCCGCGGAACCCGCGGCGGCATGACGGACAGCTGACATGACGATCATTCAGCCACCGTAGGAAGCGGGTGCGGACCCCGCAGATCGGAGTGCGCCGACCGGCGTAGCGGATGCGGCGTACGGCGGCGCGTCGTGCGCCCGCCCGGGTGGTTCCGGCGGACGCGAGAGGGCCCCGGAACCCTGTCGGTGGCGCAGGGCATCCTTGTGACGTGCCCTCACACCCGTACCAGAGCAACGCCGTTCCGGACCACGCCACCGGAGCGGCCCCCGCCGAACCGGGCGTCCGGTCCGTCCCCGGCCCCGCCCGGGCGGCCGGAACACCCGCCGGCCCCTTCGGCGCGCCCGCCCTCCGGCCCGAGCGGCCGTCCCGCACCACCCCCGCCGGGCACATGATCGTGTGCGGCGACGACGCCCTCGCCCACCGGCTCGCGCGCGAACTCCACGAGGTGTACGGAGAGCAGGTCACGCTCCTGGTGCCGACGCGGCCCGACGCGCCCCGCACACCCGCCGGCCGCACCGGACGGGCGCTCGCCCTGTTCGGCCGGGTGACCGCCGCCGTCACCCGCACCACCGGGACCGGAACCGCGGCCGGCACCCCCGCGGACGGCGCCGATCCCACGGGCACGCTGCGGATCGTCGAGTCCGCGGAGGCGGACGACCGGGCCCTGACGGACGCCGGGGCCGAGCGCGCCGCCGCCCTCGCCCTCGTCCACGAGGACGACGAGACCAACATCCGGGCCGCGCTCACCGCCCGCCGCCTCAACCCCCGCCTGCGCCTGGTGATCCGGCTCTACAACCGCAAGCTGGGCCAGCACCTCGAAACCCTCCTCGACCAGGCCGCCGCCGTCGCCGAACCCGGCCTCGACCCCGAGAAGCTCGACGCCGCCACCACCGTCCTCTCCGACGTCGACACCGCCGCCCCCGGTCTCGCCGCGGCCGCCGTCGCGGGCACCAGCAAGGTGGTGCAGGCCGGGGGACTGCTGCTGCACGCCGTCGACCGGCCGCCCGTCGCCGGCCAGGCCCCCGACCCCGGCCTCTGCACGCTCGCCCTGCTCTCCGCCACCGCCGGCGACCCGGCGGGCTGCGAGGGCTCGGAACACAGCGGCGACGCGGGCCCCCGCCTCCTGCCGGACGACCGGACGGTGGCCGCCGCCACCGGCCGGGCCGCCGTCACCCTCGAAGCGGTCACCCCGGCGGGCCCGGCCCTTCCGCCGGCCCGCCTCGCCGCCTCCGCGCTGCCCGTCGCCTCGCTCTTCTCCCGCCGCCTGCGCTGGTCCCTCGCGGGCGCCGCCGGCGCCGTCCTCGCGCTCGCCCTCGCCTCCACCCTCACCACCGGCGACCACCCCCTGCACGCCGCCTATCTGACGCTCCTCGACATCTTCGCCATCGGCGACCCGGCCGTCGGCGAGCCGACCAGCCGTCAGGTCCTCCAGATCCTCGCCGGGTTCGTCGGCCTCCTCCTGCTCCCGGTGATCGTCGCCGCCCTCCTCGAAGGACTCGGCACCTTCCGCACCGCGACGACCCTGCGCCGCCCGCCGCGCGGGCTCTCCGGCCACGTCGTCCTCCTCGGACTCGGCAAGGTCGGCACCCGCGTCCTCGCCCGGCTCCGGAAACTGAACATCCCGGTGGTGTGCGTCGAATCCGACCCGGAGGCCCGGGGCGTCGCCGTCGCCCGCCGGCTGCGCGTCCCCACCGTCATCGGCGACGTCACCGAGGAAGGCGTCCTGGAGGCCGCCCGCATCCACCGCGCCCACGCCCTCCTCGCCCTGACCAGCGTCGACATCACCAACCTGGAGGCCGCGCTCTCCGCCCGCGCCGTCACGCCCGATCTGCGCGTCGTGCTCCGCCTGTACGACGACGACTTCGCCACCGCCGTGTTCCGCACCCTGCGCACCGCCCACCCCGGGGCCCTCACCCGGAGCCGCAGCGTCTCCCACCTCGCCGCACCCGCCTTCGCGGGCGCCATGATGGGCCGCCAGGTCCTCGGAGCCGTACCGGTCGAGCGCCGCGTCCTCCTCTTCGCCGCCGTGGACGTCGCGGACCACCCCCTCCTGGACGGCCGGACGGTCGCCGAGGCCTTCCGCCCCGGCGCCTGGCGGGTCATCGCCCTCGACGGACGCGGCGGCGGCCCCGGCCAGGGCTGGCGCCTCCAGCCCGAGCGGCTCCTCGGCACGGAGGACCGGGTGGTGGTCGCCGCCACCCGTCGCGGCCTGGCCGAACTCCTCGGCCGGGGCGGACGGGACGCTCACAGCGCCCCGGACAACTCCGTACGAACGGACCGCGGTTGACCGTAGGATCTGACCGCCCGGGTGCCGAGACGGGCCCGCAAGCCCGCGACGGCCCGCAAGCCCGCAACGGGCCCGCGACAACCCGCAACGGCCCGCACCGCCCGTAATGAGCCCGCACCCCGCACCGACCCGCACCGACCCGCACCGCCCGCATCCCGCACCGCCCGCACCCCGCACCGACCCGCACCGCCCGCACCTCGCACCGCCTGCACCGCCCGCCCCCGGCACCAGCCCGCATCGTCCGCACCGGCCCACGACGGCTCGCATCCGCAGTCAGGAGTCCCTTCCTTGAACACCCCGCACACCACCCCGGCCGCCGGCCGGCCGCCGCACCGCATGGACCCGGCGGGCGGCTGCCCCCACGCGGACAACGCCCGGCTGCTCGCCGAGGGCGCCGTGGCCCCGGTGATCCTGCCCGGCGAGATCGAGGGCATGGCGGTGCTCGGCCACGACGCGCTGCGCGACTTCCTCTCCCACCCCGACGTCGCCAAGGGGCCCCAGCACTTCACCGCGCTCGCCGAGGGCCGCATACCCGAGGGCTGGCCGCTGCTGACCTTCGCCACCGTCCCCGGCATGATCACCGCCGACGGGGCCGACCACCGCCGGCTCCGCACCCTGGTCAGCAGCGCCTTCACCGCCCGCCGGGTGGAGGAGCTCCGCCCGCGCGTCGAGACGGTCACCGCCGGACTCCTCGACGGACTCGCGGAGGCCGCCCGCGCCGGGGGCGGCGTCGCCGATCTGCGCCGCCACTACGCGCTTCCGCTGCCGCTCGGCGTCATCTGCGAACTCCTCGGCGTCGACCCGGCCCACCAGGACCGGCTGCACCACCTCTCCAGCGTGGTCGTCGCCACCGACACCGAGCCCGCGCGGGCCGTCGCCGCCAACCGCGAACTCGTCGAGCTGCTCGCCTCCATCGCCGCCGCCAAGGCCGCCGCCCCCGGCGACGACCTCACCAGCGCCCTGCTCGCCGCCCGGGACGAGGGCGGGGACCGGCTCAGCCAGCCCGAGCTGATCGGCACGCTGCTCCTGATGATCGTCGCGGGCCACGAGACCACCCTGAACCTCGTCACCAACGCCGTCCGGGCGCTCTGCGCCCACCGCGACCAGCTCGCCCTCGTCACCGAGGGCCGTGCCGACTGGGCCGACGTGGTGGAGGAGACCCTCCGCTGGGACAGTCCGGTCAGCTACTTCCCGTTCCGCTACCCCACCCGTGACCTCACCGTCGACGGCACCCTCATCCCCCGGGGCACCCCCGTCCTCGCCGGATACTCGGCGGCGGGCCGCGACAAGAAGGCCCACGGCCCGGACGCCGACCGCTTCGACATCACCCGCACCGCCACGGCGAAGCACCTCTCCCTCGGCCACGGCCCCCACTACTGCCTGGGCGCCCCGCTCGCCCGCATGGAGGCCGCGATCGCCCTGGAAGCCCTCTTCACCCGCTTCCCCGACCTGGACCTCGCCACCCCCGAGTCCGAGCTCACCCGCCACTCCGGCTTCGTCGGCAACAGCGTCAGGACCCTCCCCGTCCGCCCCGGCGCCTGACGCCCCCCACCCGCCCGGCCGGGGCACCCCTGACCAGCCCCGGCCACGACGGCGCCCGCCGCCTCAACCGCTACGCCCCCCGGCGGTCGCGGGCGATGCCCGCAGCGAGGAGACGAGACGCAACAGCCGGTCCTCGTTCCCCGCGAGCCCCGCCGCCCGCAGCGCCTCATCGGCCTCGGCCATCGGATGGGTCAGCATCACCCCCGCGTACGGGGCGAGCAGCGGGTCGGTCAGCACAGCCTGAGTGGATTCGAGCAGCCGCAGGTACGCCTGGGCGGCCGCGCGCTCGTCGGCGGTGATCGTGGTCATGTCGGTCTCCCTCTCGACAGTTCGGCGCTCACCACTCTCTCGTATGGGTCTGACATCCACGTCTGTAGCCGCTCCGGCGGGATCAGTGCCGCCTGCCGTGCCTCTCGGAGAGCGGGGACCGGCGGTGGTCCCGCGGTCGGCTCGGGCCGGGGCGGAGGAGACGGATCACCACGTGCACGGCAAGGGCGACGGGGAGAAGGATCCTGGCGATCCATGACAGGCGCAGCAGGTTGTCGGGCCAGGACAGCGCTGTCTCCCCCGCGTCCGGCAGGCCGAGGAGGAGGATCGAGAACAGGAGCGAAAGGACGACGGACGACAGCGCGGCGATCCCCGAGCAGCTGCCGAGCCCTGTCCACCGCCTCTTGGTGCGAGCCACGCCGAGCCCCCCGTCTCGTCCGCGCATTCTCGCCCACGGACCACGACGGGCGACAGAGCGGTGGCGAGGGTCTCAGGCCCGCCCGCCGAGGTGTTCCGCCAGCCGCTCCAGGAAGATCCGCTGGCCGGAGACGAGGAGCGGGGCGGCGGCGTCCGGGGTGAACCAGTCCACCCGGTCGATCTCCGGGAACTCCTCCTGGAGGCCGGACCCGGGGGGCCATTCCATGGTGAAGGTGCCGGGGACGATCCCGGAGGGGTCGAGGTCGCCCTCGACGGCCCAGGCGGTGACGAGCTTTCCGTTGCGCTGGCGGGACTCGCCGAGGGCGAACCAGTCGCCTTCGGGGGCGGGGAGGCCCAGTTCCTCCTGGAACTCGCGGCGGGCCGCGGCCTCGGGGGTCTCGTCGGGTTCGTACTCGCCCTTGGGGATCGACCAGGCGGACTCCTCGCGAGAGGCCCAGAAGGGCCCGCCCATGTGACCGATGAGGACCTCGACGCCGCCGCCCGTCGTGCGGCGGAAGACGAGGAGACCCGCGCTGCGCTTGTCCGGCATGCGCCCCAGTCTGGCCGAAGGGACCGGGAGACGCAGCCCCGCGTGCGCGGTCCCGGCCTATTCCTCCTCGGCGCCGACCGTCACCGGACCGCCCGTGGGATCCACGCCGCCCGTCCACCGGGCTCCGAGCCGGATCGAACGCCAGGGGGCGAGGGTTCCGTTCAGACGCTCCCGCCGCAGTCGCACGCCGTTCTGGGCGATCGTCAGGACCGGGCGCGTCAGCCGCCGCTCCGGCCGGACCAGCAGGGGCGCCGTCTCCGGGCCGACCAGACCGGGTGTCACCCACCGCAGCGGGCCCACCGCCGTCACCGGTACGCCCGTCGACGGCCAGGGACGGCCGTCGAGCCGGTCCAGCACCGGTCCGGCCACCGCCCGTCCTTCGGCCGAGGCGACGAGCGCCGGTTCCCCTCCGCGCAGGAGGTTCCCGACGGCGAAGACCCCCGGCTCCGGGGTGCGGAAGGCGCTGTCCGTCACGGGACCCCGCGTGCCCGGCGCGAGCGCCAGACCGCGGGCGCGGGCGAGCTCGTGGTCGGGGATCCAGTCGCCGGTGAAGACCACCGTGTCGCACCGCAGCACGGCCGTCCGCCCGTCCCCGCCCCGCACCGCGACCCCGCTCAGCCGGCCGCGCCCGAGCAGCTCCGCCACGATCGTGCCGGTGAGGACCGGTACCCGTCCGAACCCCACAGCCGTGGAGGGGAGTTCGGTGACGACGGCCACCACCTCCACCCCGGCCGCCCGCAGCGTGCGCACCGCGCCCCGGGCGACGGGATCGCCACCGACGACCACCGCCCGCCGTCCGACGGCCTCCTGGCGCGGCCCGGCCGACTCGGCCCGCACCCCGCCCGCTCCGAACCGCTCGACCACCCGCTGGAGTTCTCCCGTGGTCAGCACCCCGGCCGGGCGCGTCCCCGGGACGAGGCGGGCGCTGCGGGGGCGTTCGCGGGCGCCGGTGGCGAGGATCACCGCGCGTGCCTGGATCCGTTCGAGGCCGGTCGGGGCGGTGACGTCGAGGGTGAGGGGGCCGGCCCAGCCGGTGGCCGAGACGCCGGTACGGAGGGTGGCGCCGGCGCGCAGGGCCTCGCGGACCGCGCGCCGTGCGTACGCGGGGCCGTTCAGGGGGCGCCCCAGGGGGTCCGCGCCGAAGCCCGGACGGGTGCAGTGGCGCGGTACGCCGCCCGCCGCGGGCTCCCGCTCCAGGACCTCGACGCGGCCCGCGCCCGCCGCCGCGAGCCGGGCGGCCGCGGCGAGCCCGGCGGGGCCCGCGCCCACCACGAGGACGTCGACCGTGCGGATCACCGGGCTCCCTCCTCGTACCGTCGCTCCTCGAACAGGGCCCGTACCTCCGCGCCGCAGTAGTTCCCCTGGCAGCGGCCGCCCCGGGCGCGCGTCCTGCGGCGCAGCCCGTCGAGGCCGCCGGGTGGGATGGTCGAGGTGAGGGCGGCCCGGATCTCGCCCCGGGTGACCCGCTCGCAGTGGCAGACGATCTCCCCGAACTCCGGCTTCCGGGCGATGAGTTCGGCGTCCCTGTACGGGCGGGGGAAGGCCTCGCCGAGGTTGGGCATCCGCACCGGGGCGAGCGGGCGGGCCGGTCCGGGGTCGAGGCCGCAGTCCGCGAGGAGGCCGAGCACGTGCTCGGCGATGGCCAGGGAGGCGGTGAGCCCGGTGGAGCGGATCCCGCCCACCGTCACGTACCGCAGCCCGGGATGGGCGGCGATCCGGTAGTCCTCCTGTCCGGTGGCGGCCCGCAGCCCCGCGTAGACGGCCGTGACCTCCTCGTCGAGCAGGGCGGGGAGGATCCGGCCGCCCTGCTCGCGCAGTCCGGCGAGCCCCTCCGCCGTCGTGCCCGTGGCGGTCTTGTCGTCCAGGTCCTCGGCGGTGGGGCCGAGCATGACGTTCCCGTACACCGTCGGCGAGATGAGCACGCCCTTGCCGAGCGGTCCGGGCACGGGCAGCAGGATGTGCCGGACCAGGTCGCGGGCGAACTTGTCGAAGACGAGCAACTGGCCCCGGCGCGGGGTGACGGTGAAGTCCTCGCGGCCGACCAGCGCGTCGAAGGCGTCGGCGTGGAGGCCGCAGGCGTTGACGAGCAGACGGGTGCGCAGCACCCCGCGCCGGGTGACGAGCCGGTGGTACGGATCGCCCGGACGCACCTTCTCCACCCGGCAGTTCAGATGCAGGTCCACCCCGGAGCGGACGGCCTGCGTGGCGTACGCGAGGGTGGTCGTCCACGGGCAGATCACCGACTCGCCCGGCACTTCGAGCGCGCCGAGCGCACCCGGACCCAGGTGCGGTTCCCGCGCGGCGAGTTCGGGCGCGGAGAGGAGGCGGGTGGTGCGGTGGCCGTTGCGCTCCGCCTTCTCCGCGAGGCGGGGGAGCGTCGCCCGCTGTTCCTCGTCCCAGGCGACGAGCAGCGCGCCCAGCGGCTCCACGGGGATGCCGGCCTCCCGCGCGTACGCGGTGAGCAGCCGGTGTCCCTCGCGGACGAGCCGGGCCTCCAGCGTGCCGGGCGCGGCGTCGAAACCGGTGTGCAGGATGGCCGTGTTGGCCTTCGAGGTGCCGTCGCCGACGTCGTTCGAGGCCTCCACGAGCGCGATCCGCAACGGGTGGCGGGCCAGCGCGCGGGCGATCGCGGAGCCGACGACCCCCGCGCCGACGACCACGACGTCGTACTCCGTGCCCTCGCCGGCGGGAAGCGGCCCGGTCCGCGTGACGCTCATACGGCCCCGCCGCCCGCGCCGGACCCCGACGCCGGCCCGCTCGCCGTGCCCGAGCCCGCCCCGGCACCCGACCGCTCCACCAGCGCCGTCACCTCCGCGCGGAAGCGCCCGAGGCGCTCCGCCGCCTCCTCGGCCGAGATCCGGGGCTCGTAGACCGCCGAGGGCTTCCACTCGGGTACGGCCTCGCGGAGGGTGAGCCCCGGGTGGTGGCCCATGCGGGCGACCGCGCCGACCCCGAGCGCCGTGGCGTCGGGCAGCGAGGCGACCTCGACGGGGAGTTGAAGCAGATCGGCCTGGGTCTGCATGAGCAGGGAGGACCGGGTGAGGCCGCCGTCGGCGCGCAGCGCGGTCAGGGGCGCGCCCCGGTCGGAGGCGGCGGCCGCGGCGAGTTCCACGACCTGGGCGGCGATGCCCTCGCAGAGGGCGCGCACGAGATGGCCGGGGCCGGTGTCCAGGCCGAGGCCGGTGAGCGAGCCGCGTACGTCCCCGCGCCACCAGGGCGCGGCGAGCCCGGCGAACGCCGGGACGAAGGTGACGCCGCCGGTGTCCGGGACGCCGCCGCCGACCGCGTCGAGCTCGCCGGCCCCGGCGATCACGCCCAGGTCGGTGAGCCAGCGCACGGCCGAGGCGACCGTGTACACCTGACCGTCCAGGCAGTGGGTGACGCGCCCGCCGAGCCGCCAGGCCACGCAGCCGACCAGGCCGGAGGCGGTGCGCCGGGGCTCGGGGCCGGTCTGGGCGAGGAGGAAGGCGCCTGTGCCGTACGTGCACTTGGCGGCGGCCGGGTCGTCGGCGCTCTGGGTGAGCAGCGCCGCCTGCTGGTCCACGAGGAGGCCGGTGAGCGGCAGCGCGGGGCCGAACGCGGTCGTGGTGCCGACCGGGGTGTCGCAGTCCACGACCCGGGGGAGCGCCTCGCCGCCGAGTCCGTACAGGTCGAGGGCGGTCTGCGACCAGGCGACCGTGTCGAGGTCGAGGAGTCCGGTCCGTCCGGCGGTCGCCGCGTCCGTGACGAACGCGCCGGTGAGCCGGTGGACGAGCCAGGCGTCGCTGGTGGTGACGACGCCGGCGCCGGTGGCGTGGCGGCGGATCCAGGCCATCTTCGGCGCGGCGAAGTAGGGGTCCACCGGAAGCCCGCTGATGTGGCGCAGCTCCTCGGCGTGGGCGTCGAGCCCGGCGCAGACGGAGGCCGCCCTGCGGTCCTGCCAGACGAGGGCGTCGGTGAGCGGTTCCCCGGTGGCGGGGTCCCAGGCGAGCACGGTCTCGCCCTGGTTGGCGAGGCCCACGGCGACGACGGCCGTGTCCGCCTCGGCGAGCGCCGCCCGCCCGGCGGCGACCACGGAGTCGTACAGCTCACGCGGGTCGACCTCGACCAGGCCGCCGGGGAGGTGGCGGGGCCGGACCGGGGCCGTCCCCGTGCCGATGACACCGCGCTCGGGGCAGAGGACGAGGGCCTTCGTGCCGGACGTGCCCTGGTCGACGGCGAGTACCGCTCCGCCCGTCATCCCGCTGCTCCTGTCGTTCGACCGCTCCGTGATCATCCGATCACCGAAAAGGGTCAGGGTGCCGTCGCGGGGGATCTTCGTCAAGCCTCGGCGGCCGAGCACGTCAGGTCGCCGGATCTACCTGACAGTAAGTCAAATTCAGTCGTTGGCTTAATAGTTACTGTCGCAAAAGAAAGTGGACCGGTCGCATCCATCGCCCTCTATAGTGATCGCCGATCAACGGCCGGGACGCCCGCCGGGGGACTGACCACCCCCTCCATCCACCGAGGACCCATGTCATCCACACCACCCCCCACCCCCTGATGGCCGGACACGGCTTCCGGCCCGTCTACCACCCCGCCGGCCACGACCACGCACTGCGCAACGCCGTCCAGGACTTACGCACCGGCCGCTGGGTCGCCATGGCCCGGCTGCTCGACGAGACCTTCGAATGGGACGCCTGGACCCGGCGCACCCAGGTCCTCGCCACCGTCGCCGCGGGCACCGACGTCGTCGCCATCTGGCGCGCCGAGCAGCCCGACAGCCTCGCCGCGGCCGTGATGCACAGCCGCGTCGCCGTGGAGCGTGCCGTACGCGCCCACCGCGCCGGCCACGCCCGGACCCGGGAACTCTGGCAGGAGGCCTGGACCGCCTGCCGCGACGCCGGCGACCGGTCGCCCGCCGACCCCGTGCCCTGGGTCGGGCTGATCGCCCTCGCCGCCCTCGACGGCCGCCAGCGCATGCCCGAGCACCGCCTCACCCCGCCGGCGCCCATGCTGCCGCCCGGCCCCTGGGGACTGCTCGCCGAGGTGGAGAAGCGCGATCCGCACAACCGCGAAGCCCACCACCGCATGCTCCAGTTCGTCTACGCCCGCCGGTCCGGGCCCCTCTCCGAGGCCGTCAACTACTCCCACTGGGCCGCCGGTTCGGCGCCCGTCGGCTCCGCCCTGCACGCCCTGCCGCTCTACGTCCGCGTCGAGCGCTACCGGCGCGAGCGCGGCCACGAGCGCGCCCTCGACCTCCACTGGGTCGCCGAGGACGCCGTACGCGACGCCCAGCGCGCCCTGGACACCTGGTTCCTCTTCTGCGCCACCGACGAGGCCTCGCTGCTCGACCTCAACCACCTGGCCCACGCCCTCTTCGGAGCCCTCCGCTTCGCCGACGCGGCCCGGGTCTTCGAGGCGCTCGGCCCGTACTACACCACCCTCCCCTGGGCCTACCGCACCGCTCACCCGGAGGACCGCGCCCTCGCCGAGGAGGTCTTCCTGCGCGCCCGCTCCCGCTGCCTCAGCGGCTGACGCGCCGCCGCACCCCGGCACCCCCCCGAGCTGCCACCCCCCACCCCCGCTCACCCCGTCCCCGGAGGACCCATGTCCCGCACCGAAGCCCCGACCGACGCGATACGCAAGCCACCACCGTCCCAGGACGAGGAGGCGAGGCTCAGAGAGCTCGGCTACCAGCCCGTCCTCGCCCGCCGCATGGACGGCTTCGGCAACTTCGCGATCAGCTTCTCGGTCATCTCCGTCCTCTCCGGATGCATGACCCTCTACGGCTTCGGCCTGGGCACCGGCGGCCCCTCCGTCATGCTGTGGGGCTGGGTCGGCGTCGGCCTCTTCGTCCTGTGCGTCGGCCTCGCCCTCGCCGAGGTCACCAGCGCCTACCCGACCTCCGGCGCCCTCTACTACATGGCCGACCGGCTCGGCGGACGCCGCTGGGGCTGGTACACCGGCTGGCTGAATCTGCTCGGTCTGCTCGGCGCCATCGCCGGCATCGACTACGGCGCGGCCCTCTTCACCGGAGCCTTCCTCAACCTCCAGTGGGGTTTCGTCCCCACCCCGGGCTCCACCTTCCTCATCTTCCTCGCGATCCTGCTGCTCCACGCCGGGCTCAACCTCTTCGGCGTCCGTCTGGTCAGCGTCCTCAACTCGGTCAGCGTCTGGTGGCACCTGGTCGGTGTCGCGGTCATCGTCGGCGCGCTCGCGTTCGTCCCCGACCACCACCAGTCCGTCGACTTCGTCTTCACCACGTTCGTCAACGACACCGGCTGGGCCAACCCGTTCTACGTCGCCGCGATCGGCCTGCTCCTCGCCCAGTACACCTTCTCCGGCTACGACGCCTCGGCCCACCTCTCCGAGGAGACCTCGAACGCCTCCGTCACCGCCGCCAAGGGCATCGTCCGGGCCATCTGGGTCTCCTGGCTCGCCGGCTTCGCCCTCCTCGCCGGACTCACCTTCGCCATCCAGGACTACGCCGGCACGCAGAACAGCGCCACCGGCGTCCCGCCCGCCCAGATCTTCCTGGACGCGCTCGGCTCCCGCGGCGCCGCCGTCCTGCTCCTCGTGGTGATCGTCGCCCAGCTCTTCTGCGGCAACGCCGAGGTGGCCGCCGCGAGCCGCATGGTCTTCGCCTTCAGCCGCGACAACGCCCTGCCCGGCTCGGCGCTCTGGCGCAAGGTCAGCGGCAGCACCCAGACGCCCGTCCCCGCCGTCTGGCTCTCGGTCGTCGTGGCCGCGGTGCTCGCCCTCCCCTCGCTGTACTCGGCCACCGCCTACGGCGCCGTCACCGCGATCAACGTCATCGGCATCACGCCCGCGTACGCCATCCCGGTCTACCTGCGGCTGCGCGCCGGGAACCGCTTCGTCCCCGGCCCGTGGAGCCTCGGCCGCTGGAGCAGGCCGATCGGCTGGATCGCCGTCGTCTGGGTGGCGTTCGTGACCGTCCTCTTCTGCCTGCCGCAGAAGTCCCCGGTGAACGTGGACACGATGAACTACGCGGCCGTCGCGCTCGTCGTCGTGCTCGTCCTCGCCAGCGTCTGGTGGTACGTCGCCCGCCGCTCGTACGGCACGCCGACCGCGTACGGGAACGCCCGCGAGGAGGCGGAGATCGCCGAGGGCATCGTCTGACGCCCTCCGGCGTCCGCGCCCGGCTCCTGCTTCCCGTACCGGACAGGAGCCGGAGCGCCGTCAGGCGCTGAACTCGTAGGTCCAGGCGGCCGACTGGGCCGAGAAGTCGATGTCCGTGATCTCCAGGGCGTGCCCGTGCTGATCGCTGACGACCCGGTGGACGACCAGCCGGGCCGCGCCGCCGGCCGCCGTGCCGGCCGGGCCGGGCGGGACGCCGACCGACTCGCGGTGGGTGACGCGCAGCCCCGCCTGGTGCATCCAGTGGTACAGGAGCCGCAGGTCGGGCTGCTGACGCCAGTCCCTGCCGCGCCGGTACCGGGAGAGCTGGGGGATCTCGGCGAGGGCCGGCCGGGAGAACCACGACACCGCCCGCTGGAGCGCCGTCCCGTGCGGTCCGAGGACCGTGTGCCGGTGGACGAGCGTCGGCTCGCCGGGGGTGAGCAGGAGCCGTGCCGCCAGGGGAGTGGGCGGCGGCTCCCAGGCCAGCGAGGCCCGTACGAGCGCCTCGGCCGCCTGCGGCCCGCCGGGGAACGTCGGCCGGCGGGCCGTGAACGCCGGTGCGTCCGGCACGGGTTCGGTCTCCTCGGCGGCGGCGAACGTGCCGCGCCGGTCGGTGACCACGAGCCGTTCCTCCCTGAGGAGCCGGAGCGCGCTGCGCACGGTCTGCCGGTTGACGCGGTAGCGCTGGGAGAGCGTGCGCTCCGAGGGGAGCCGGCTGCCGGGGGAGATGCGCCGCTGGACGAGTTCCTCGCGCAGGGCGGCGGTGACCCGGAGATAGAGCGGCACTCCCGCCACCGCCTCGGAATCGGGCTCGGCCATGATCAACCCTCTCTTCGCTCAGTGTGACAGCACGGGTCGTGTGGGTGATCCATCTCTATCATTGGTCTAAACCATTTAGCTAGGTCGGTCCGGAAGAGTGGCCGAAACGAGCGTCGCGTCTTGTAATGAGGTTCCAGGTGACGGCCCGGTAGTACGGCCGTGGAAAGAGGTGGGTGAGGCCGGATGACGACACCGTCGGAACGTGCCGAGCGGGGCAAAGAGGCCCGCAAGCGTGTCCCCCGCGCCTCCCACGGCCGCTGGATACCCAGCTCGCAGCGCCCCCACCCGCTGGACGTCCTGGAGCGCCAGTCCGTCGACCGGCTCCCCGACCTCGTCCCCCTCCGCTACGCCCGGATGGCGGTGTCGCCCTTCGCCTTCCTGCGCGGCGCCGCCGCCGTCATGGCCGCCGACCTCGGCGCCCAGCGCCACACCGGACTCACCGTCCAGCTCTGCGGCGACGCCCACCTGCTCAACTTCGGGGTGTACGCCTCACCCGAACGGACGCTCCTCTTCGACGTCAACGACTTCGACGAGACCCTCCCCGGCCCCTTCGAATGGGACGTCAAGAGGCTCGCCGCCAGCGTCACCGTCGCCGCCCTCCAGAACGGCAGCGCCAAACCCAAGGCCCACCGCGCCGCGCTCGTCGCCGTCGAGGCGTACCGCACGGCCATGCGCCGCCTCGCCGGACTCGGCGAACTCGACGTCTGGTACGAGCGGATCGCCGCCGACGACCTCCTCCCCCTGGTCCGCGGCGCCGACCGGTCCCGCTTCGCCAACCGGCTCGACAAGGCCCGCCGCCGCACCAGCCTCCAGGCCTTCGCCAAGCTCACCGACACGGACGAGGCCGGGAACCGGCACATCGTCGACGACCCGCCGCTCCTCGAACGCGTCACGGACATCGACCGGGTCACCATCGGCAAGATCTTCAGCGACTACCGCAGCTCCCTCGCCGAGGAACGCCGCATCCTCCTCGACCGCTACCACTTCATCGACGCGGCCCGGAAGGTCGTCGGAGTCGGCAGCGTCGGCACCCGCTGCTTCATCCTCCTGCTCGAAGGACGGGACGACAGCGACCCGCTCATGCTCCAGATCAAGGAGGCGGGCCGCTCCGTCCTGGAGCCGTACCTCGCGCCGACCGCCTACCCCCACCAGGGCCGCCGCGTCGTCTACGGGCAGCGGCTCACCCAGGCCGCGAGCGACATCTTCCTCGGCTGGATGACCGGACCCGAACAGCGCCACTTCTACTGGCGGCAGCTGCGCGACATGAAGGGCTCCGCCGAGGTCGAGACCATGTCCCCGGCCACCCTCCGGGACTACGCCCGGCTCTGCGGCCGGGCCCTGGCCCGCGCCCACGCCCGCTCCGGCGACCGGATCGCCATCGCCTCCTACCTGGGCTCCTCGGACGTCTTCGACCGCGCCGTCGCCGACTTCGCGCTCGTCTACGCCGGGCAGAACGCCGACGACTACGCGGCCCTCAACGCGGCCATCGCCGCCGGCACGGTGACGGCGACCCCGGACGCCTGAACCCGGCCCCCGGGACCGCCGTCACCCGTACGGCTCTACGGTGCTACGCCCCGCGCCGCAGCGGCGGCTCGGCCGGCGTCTCGGCCACGGACCCGAAGAGCACCGCACGCACCACGGCGGGGGCGAACAGCACGGTCATCGGGTGGGTGAGGGTGATCGCCTTGCGGAAGGCCGCGCCGACGACCGGGTCGCCCGCCGCCCGCTCCTGCACCCGGCCCATGTACCAGCCGACCGCCTTGTCCAACGCGCCGGGGGCGTCCTCGGCGCCGACGGCACCGGGCATCTTCTTGTCGGCGCCCGTCGAGACGTCCCACGCCTGCCGGGAGGCGTCGAGGAGGGCGCGCTGCACCCGCCGGGTGGTCGGGGTGTGCTTCGGGTCGGCGAGCGCCCGGCGCAGGGCGACGGCGGTGATCGCCGCCACCGCCATGCCCTGCCCGTAGACCGGGTTGAAGGCGCAGAGCGCGTCGCCGGTGGCGAGGAAACCGGCCGGGCGGCGGCCCGGACGGTCGTACCGGCGCCGGATGTTGGCGGTCTTGCGGAAGCCGTAGACGGGGGACACCGGCTCCGCCCCCGTCAGCCACTCGCTGACCAGCGGGTGCGGCATCCGCTTCGCGTAGTCCTCGAACGCCCCCTCCTCCGTGGGCGGTTCGTTGCCGCGCAGCCCCGAGAGGGTCACGAGGTGCGTGCCGTCGCCGACGGGCAGCACGACGGCCCCGTACTCCTGCTCGGGGTTGGGCACGATGAAGTAGCCCATGGCGTCGCTGTCCAGCACGCCCGCCGGGGCGCGGTAGACCCGGGTGGCGTAGGCGAGGCCGGTGTCGATGGTCTCCTCGTGCGGCGCCTCGGCGCCGATCGCCGCCAGCCAGTCCGCGGCCTTCGTGGACCTCCCGGAGGCGTCGACGACGAGGTCGGCCTCCAGGACGCGGGTCTCCTTCCCGGCGCCCGCGCCGCGCTCCCGCAGCCGCACGCCCCGGACGCGTGAGGAGTCGCCGACCAGGCCCAGCATCTCGTGGCCCTCGACCAGCTCGATCCGCGGGTCGGCGGACACCCGCTGCCGCACCAGCCACTCCAGCTGCGGGCGCGAACCCGAGTAGAAGTGCACGGTGGCGGGCAGCCGCTGCATCCACTTGCCGTTCTGCCACTGCACCATGTCCTCGGGCACGCCCACCTTGGGCGCGCCGAGCTCCCGCAGTTCGTCCACGAACCCCGGGAGCAGCTCGTCGTACGCCTGCTGCCCGCCCGCGATGAGGACGTGGAGGTGCCGGCCCTGCGGGACGCCCGGCCGTGCCTCGGGCCCCTCCGGGAAGCGGTCGCGCTCGACGACCGTCACCTTCTCGGCGTGCTCGGCGAGTACCCGAGCGGCAAGCAGTCCAGCGAGACTTCCCCCGATGACCACCGCGTGGCGTGTCGCGCGGTGCCCCAAGTCGTCGGCCATACCCGCCCCTTCGTGTCGTGGAACTACAACTGACCAGTATCCACGCCGGTGCGGGCCCCGTCGCGTACCCCGAGCCGCGGGTGCTCGATGCGGCAGACGGCCCCGTCGAGGAGCAGCCCCGTGTGCCCGCCCTCCCTCAAGCCCTCGGCTCCGCTCGGGCAGGGGAGGCCCTACTCCTCCGGTCCGAGCTCGGCCAGGGCGCCCGTCAGCCATTCCACCCAGAACCGCTCCAGGTCGACCCCGCCCCGCAGGACGAGATGCCGCAGCCGGTCCGGCTCGGTGTGGCGGCGCGCGGTCGGGAAGTCGCGGGCCTCGATGACCAGGTACTCGTCCAACTGGGCCTGGTGGAGGGCGAGATGGCGCGAGAGCTCGGCCCGCAGTCCCGCCGAGCCGACCATCGCCGCGGCCCGCATCCGCAGCAGCAGGGCGGACCGGAGCGGTTTCGGGTCCTCGACCCGGCCGACCCAGTCGCTCAGCTCCGCCCGGCCGGCGGGCAGCACCTCGTACTCCTTCTTCTGTCCCCGGGCGGGCACCGGAGCGGGCAGGGCGCGGATGTGCCCGGCCTGCTCCAGCTTCCCGAGCTCGCGGTAGATCTGCTGGTGCGTGGCCGACCAGAAGTAGCCGATCGACTTGTCGAAGCGGCGCGTCAGTTCGAGGCCGGAGGACGGCTTTTCGAGCAGCGCGGTGAGGATCGCGTGCGGGAGGGACATGCTCGCATCCTAGGTTCGGCCGGCCGGAGCGATGACGCGCCGGCGGGGGGGGGGGCCCCCCGCGGGGGGGGGGGCCCCCCGGGGGGGGGGGGCCGCGGGGGGGGGGGGGGCGGGGGGCGGGGGCGGGCGGCGGGGGGGGGGGGGGGGGGGCCGCGCCGGGCGGGGC